>DAISWO010000001.1:0-133162 GCA_036826295.1 Candidatus Saccharimonadota bacterium
AGTGCTGCAGCAATGCTAAACCGTTGACGTTGACCACCTGATAATTCTTTAACCTGAGATTTTGATTTATTACTGAGCTGAACATCAGCCAGAAGCTTTCGTGGATGCGATCGTTGACCATACATTCCGGCAAACATTTTTAAAAGCTCGCTCAAATTCAGATTATCAAAAAATGCTGAAGATTGTAGTTGCACCCCTATAATGTCTTTAACTTTTTGTGGTGAGTCTGCGACATTAATGCCATCTAGTATAGCCGTCCCCCCATCGATTGGACGCATCGATTCTATCATCTCTAGAGTAGTGGTCTTGCCAGCGCCATTAGGGCCCAAGATTCCAAAAACCTCACCTTTTTTAACTTCAAAGCTAATGCCTTTAACAACTGATTTTTGACCATACTTTTTACGAAGCTTATTAACGCTTAAAATTACATCTGCCATATTCTATTAATTATAACAAAAAACCCCTGAGATTATAAAAACCTCAGGGGCAAATATCAGTTAGAAATTTGCTTTAAACTTTTTTCTTTACTGTTAGGAATCCATTTCGTGGATTCTCTGTTACTTCTTTACCTTCAGGTAGATCGCAAGCTTCTGGTCGTTGATCTTTGCTGAAATAGTAGATTGTTTGTGTTTTTCCACCACGTAGTACTACATCTTTGCAGTTTAGGTAATATGTTACACCTTTGCTGTTTGTGTGCTCGTAAGCCATAATTCTTATCTCCCTCTTTAGGTTTACTTTGGTACTCCTACGATACTCTGTTAGCAAATTAATTGTCAACCCTTGTTACATATTTTTACAGATTGAATATCAAAAAAATAACAATTTCAAATAGCGTTAACAGGGGTAGAAATGCTGTTTTTTATACAATTAATTAACATACTCTCTGGTACTCCAAAGTCTTCTTGTAATGAGCAGGGTAGACCTTCGCTTGTGGGCGTAACGAATATTACCCTCCAAGGGCTATTATCGTTGAAAATATTATCTTGTTTGGCGATAAAAGTCTTTGACTCGGTTGAGTTATAGCACTGCCGGGAACCCTTAGCGAACCCAGTTTCTACGAAATCAATATTTGACGACTTTGTATTCGAAAAATCAGAGATATAACTGCCCGTTTCTAATGCTTCAATGTTGCAATTACCATTTATTGCATTATTTATCTGGTTGTATTCTGAGGTTGATATGTTGAGCCGTTGGGCCTTGTTATTAGTATCTTTGATTGCTGAGGTTATGAAAAAATATATTGAAAAAGCAAAAAATATTGATGCAATAATCGGCAGAATAATCGACGATATGGCCATCCATCGCCCTTTTTCCTTGGATTTTTTTATCTGTACCAAGGCGATTATACCTAGTATAGGTCCAACGAGAGGTATCCACATCGTTACGAACGCAATTAAGGCTACGATATTATATTGAGGTTGTTCTTTATTGGTTTTCGGCGTGTCCATTGTAACGATTATAGCCTACAAATCTTTGATACGGTGACGTAAACGGCGTTTTGAAACAACGCTAAATAGCCAGAGGCCCAAAAAGCTGACAGATAGGACTAGACTCCAGCCTGCTAAATCTGGCGACCATCTTGGAGAAATAAAATCAAACTTGTACAAATCCTCAGGTATTGGATCAGCTGTTTTGCCAGATTTTGACACATAATCCTTTATGCAACCTACCCTACCTCCACCAGAAGCACCGACCTGACCTTCCGGAAATTTTTTCTCGCAAAATTTTTGAGCTTTGGTGTAAATCGAGCCGTTCGCGGCGTCGGTTTTTTTCTTTTCTGCTGCAACTAGCCGTTCGTATCTATACTTCAATTGAATCGGTTGCTGCAGCCCACTACCAGTTGATAAGTCAGCATTCATATGCGAATAAATGAATTCGCGTAGCACACGGAGTTTTTCTTCTACATTTTTGTTTGCTTTATCAGCAGCTACAACATCTTCACGCAACCTGATTGCAGTTAGATTATTCTGCCTTAATGCATAAACACACAAAACGCCAAAGAAAATAGCCAAAAGAAGGTAATAAACATGATGAATAGAGGTAATTTTATACCTAATATCGCTAATATAACTTTGTTTACTCATCATACTTATGTTAAACCGTTTTATCCGAGAGTGATAGACTATTATTATGCACATATTTTTTAGTGGAATCGGCGGAACTGGTATTGGACCACTAGCTTTGATTGCAAAACAAGCTGGCTACCAAGTTTCGGGTTCGGATAAACAACGGTCAGGCTATACTGATTACCTAATAAAACACGGTATAGAAAACATCCATATCGGCCAAACTGCAGAACAAATCCAACAGGTTCATAACAAGCAAGCGATTGATTGGTTGGTGCATTCCTCGGCAGTATCGGGGGACCATGCCGAATTACGTTTTGCTAAACAGTACGGGATAAAAATCAGCAAACGCGATGAGCTTCTAAATAAAATAATCGAAGATAGGGGCTTAAAGTTAATTGCAGTTGCTGGAACTCACGGCAAAACTACCACGACCGCCATGGTGATATGGTTGTTCAAACAGCTAGGTGTACCTATCAGTTATTCTGTTGGGGCCAAAATCAGTTTTGGAGAGATGGGTGAATTTGATGAAAAATCGAAGTATTTTGTGTACGAAGCAGATGAATACGATAGGAATTTTTTGACCTTCAAACCTCACCTCAGCCTGATTACCGGTATAGATTGGGACCACCCAGATATTTATCCAACTAAAGACGATTACAACGCTGCTTTTAGACAATTTTTAGATCAAAGTAACTATGCGTACATATGGGATGATGACGCCGCTAAACTAGAAATCGATGAATCAAGTGCCAAATTAGGCATTATACATAAAGCAGATTATCCAGAATTTTCACTAGCTGGGAAGGTTAATCGTGAGGATTTGGCATTAGCAACGCAAGGAGTACTCAAAGTTATTGATAATACCGATATATCGAAGCTTGCCAGTATCGCAAATAAATTCCCGGGTGTAAGCAGGAGATTTGAGAAAATTGCTAACAATATCTACTCTGACTATGCGCATACACCAGACAAAATTCGCGGGGCATTACAACTCGCAAAAGAGGTAAATCCAGATAATGTCATAGTCGTTTACGAGGGATTACATAACACCCGTCAACACTTTATCAAAAAAGAGCTAGGTGATTTATTCAATGGAATTAAAAAACTCTATATCGTTCCTAGCTATCGTGCCCGAGAAGACGAATCGCTAGAAGATTTAACACCAGAGAAACTTAAACAAATAATCCATCATCCAAAAGATATTGAGACTGCAACGCTCGATAATACGCTCTTAGACTACATCAAAAATCACGCCGAAAAAGATGATTTAGTCTTATGTCTTACGGCTGGAGGCGGAAAAAGCCTAGACGAATGGCTTAGAAAAGAGTTTAAAACGTGAAAGAAATTATTATTGCAGTTGGTACCCTAAGAGAAGTTAAGTTAGAGGCAGTACGACAAGCAGCAGAATCAATCTTTACACGAGAAACAAGCATAATCGGAGTTCAGGTAGAATCCGGGATAAATGACCAACCAATGAGTCAAGAAGAAATGCTTCTGGGGGCGACTAATAGGGCGGACATTTCATTGGCGAGATGCCTTGATGCACAATATGGCGTTGGACTTGAAGGCGGTTTAAGTAATCTCGGGGGGCATACGATGGATAGCGGAATCGTAGTCGTCAAAAATCGCGATGGCCTAGAGGGGGTTGTCGAAACTTTAAGAATGCAAATTGGTCATAAAGTATTGGATCTTATCAATGAAGGGCTTGAGCTAAGCGATGCAGTCACACAGTTGACCGTACATGATGTTTCTAGTAATCGTGATGCTTTCTCCGCATTATCAGATGGGAGAATAAGCGCGCTCGCGGCTTACCGGGACGCTACTATATGCGCTTTTCAAACCTTTACCCATCCAGAGTTCAATTAGATTCCGTTTTATCAGCTAGCGATTATCCCCACGCGAGCGGATCTTATTCCGTTTTAATCTATCGAACAATTTATCAAGATTTGTCGAGGCTACGTCCTCGAGTGACATATCAAATTGTGTAGCCAGCTGGCTCAAATACCAAAGAACATCACCTAATTCTTTTTTTATTTCCTGCAAATCTTCTGGAGTAAACTTTCCATTATTGTTTCGAACGACCTTTTTTATCTTGTCAATTGTCTCGCCAGATTCTCCAGCCAAACCCATAGTTAAATAGACGAAAGGAGGAACAAAATCGCTATATTGTGCAGTTTTTTTAGATTGTTTTTGATATTCATTAAATGTCATTTATTAATTCTCCCATTTTCATCTATCATGAGGCAACTAAATGGAGAATGCAAATATGTAAAAGCGCCCTTGATGGCTACAAACACAATTATTTCCTTTAACGTAGCTATGGCTATGCTTCAGTCAATACTTGCGTTTTCGCTCATCAATCATCGCTTTTACTCTGTTTGATTCCCCGTTCAGTTACCTCTACAGCTCCTTGTCTAACTATCTCTATGGCATCATCGATTATTCTGATAATCGTCGAAGGCGGACCACTGCTGACTTGACCGCCGTCTACATAAAAATCCACATTATCGCCAAAATACTTTTTTGCCTCATCAATATTCTCTGCAGGTTTTTGATCTGGAAGATTAGCGCTAGTTGTAATTATCGGGCCAATTTTGTTAAGAAGTTTTAACAATTTTTTGTTGTCTGTTACCCGAACCGGTAAGGTCATTAATCCGCCATGCAAATAATCGAGATTTGCAGGCACTGGCAGAATTACACTAACTGCCCCAGGCCAAAACTGCTCAACCGCCTTTAAGTACCGGCGCTTAATACCCAGTTCTACTAATTGTCCTAAGTCTGATGCAATTAGAGTACCCGGCTTATTCTTTCTACCTTTTATCATCAAGACTTTGTTTGCGGCTTTTTTATTGCCAGCCAAAGCGACAAGCCCATAGATTGTATCTGTTGGAATAACGCCCACTGCTCCGTTATTTATCATGGATATTAATTCTTTATCCGTTAGATTATTAAATACTTTTGTCAATTACTACTCCTGATTACGCTTATGTCTTATACTTAAAGCATTATGCTCAGTGACATTATATACAAACTCGAACAAAGTACTACAGAAGTAACCCAATTAGCTGGTGCTTGGATTGCCCAGCATCTTATTAGTATTATCTTGATATTGATATTGGGGTGGATTGCGCGCAAATTCCTGACAAAAATTATTAGCCAGCTGCTAAGAAAAACCATACGTAGAGATATGTATCCGACAGAACTGGATAGAAAACGAAGGATAAAAACCATCGATGGTCTAATCACTGCTGTGGTAAGGGTAGGCATCTGGATTATTGTTATTACAATGATTATCGGAGAGCTGGGTATTAACACGGCGCCGTTAATTGCCAGCGCCGGCGTTGTGGGTATAACGCTAGGCATAGGGGCGCAAAGTTTAATCAGAGATTTAGTTAGCGGAATGTTTATAATCATAGAAAACCAATTTAGGATCGGTGATGTAGTCAAGCTGGCAACTATAAATACACCGGCTCTTGAAGTTTCTGGAATCGTAGAAGACATAACAATGCGTTGCACAATCATCCGAGACCTCAATGGCGAACTAATACATGTGCCTAACGGAGTGATTAACGTTACAATTAACAAAACTGTAGATTATTCTCAACTAAACGAAGATATCATCGTCCAACACGACACTGATATTGAACAACTAGAGCATGTGATTAATCACGTAGGTAAACAACTGCAGGATAGCGTAGAGCTAGGTCATCTGATAATTGAGGCTCCTCATTTTGAGAGAGTAGTTGGCTTTAATAACGACGGGTTGCAAGTAAAGATATTAGGCAAAACACAGCCCGGAGAACAATGGCGAATTAGTGGAGAATTCTATAAAAAACTCAAAAAAACATTTGATAAGAACAAAATCAAAATTGCCAGCCAGAATAATCTGGCAACATGAACTTATTTAAATAGTTTTTTCTGAATCAAATCTATAATCTCTTCAAGACTAGTATCTGACTTTACACAATAATCATTAAGACTGGACGATGTTCCTATACCTACAACTTCATATATAGACGTATTGTCGGATGCGTTGGTTAGTATTATAACTGGAGCTTTGGCACCCCATTTGTCTTTGCGAAGTCTGCCGAGCATTTCTTTGCCATCCATAACGGGCATCAAAAGGTCAAGCAAAATAATATCTGGATGAACTTTTGCGACCAGATCCAAGCCCTCTTGACCATTCTTGCCGTGATAAACAGAATAACCGGCTTTTTTCAGTTTTAATTTTAATGGTTCTGCTAAGCTTTTTTCATCTTCTACAATTAACACTGTTTTAGTATTTACCATATCCTGAATATTAATCCCCTCTAACAAAATTTTTGATTTCGCTTATGTAATTATTATAGAGTTTATGAGTGTAGAAAACAACATGAAAACTGAGATAGATATATAGAATTACGAGCTATTATTAATAAAAACAAACGCTACTAATTAGACAAGCCCAGCGTGCTGTCACTAAGGTCGTTTGGCGTAAAGTCAGTGGAATCATCTAACGTGTTGAGAGTCTTGTCAATCGAGGTAATAGCGGAGTCTATTTCTGAGGTCGATACTTTTCCTTCTTGTGTGGGGTTAATTGATTGAGAATTGTCTTCCGGTTTTTGTCCTGACGACTTGTTATCACTCTTCGATTGTAGATATAACAGTCCAACCAACAAAGCTCCTAGCAAAACTGCGATAATCACAATTAATATGATTACTTTTTTTCCGCCAAAAGCTGTAGGTTTTTTATTGGTAGATGGATTCATTTGTGGGTCATTTGTTGCTTGACTAATATCGTCCGCTGGGCCCATGACACTATTTTGTGGAGTCGGAGGGGCTGGTTGTGATGACAATGATCTTCCCGACATTACATCCATAGCTTGTCCGTTGTCCTTATTTTGTGGCGATATTGGATTCATTGTTTTTCACCCCCGACTGTTTGTCCTTCTTCAATCTGTGACCTTACCTGAAGTAATGTCGGTTTAACCGTGTTAGCAATATAATCTCGAATATCGCCTATTAGTACTACCAATGCATCGTGTTTAGTTCTAGCTGTCTCTAGGGCTGCGATAAATGAAGCAGGGTCTTTTCGACAATCAATCTTTGTCATATCTTCTGTAGCCTGTCTATAAGCTTTCATGTCAGCGCTAAAGGTGGCTAATTTTGAGTTAAGCTCGTCTAGGCTAACTTTAAGTTTGGATGTTTCAAAAGCTTGAGCCTCTAGCCTCTTATATAGTTCTTCTAGCTCTTTCGAGATAGAGTCATAAGCCTTATTGCGGCTTTTTTGTAAAGTAATCAAGCGTGGATTAAGCGTCTCGATATACGTAACAACTCCGTCGCAACGAAGCTTCATTCTGTCTTCTTGCGCACGCTCAACCTCTTTTCGCAAGATGCGTTTATAATTATCAATGCGTTGTTGCAAAGAATCATCCTGCGACTGTGCGCTTGTTGAGCTAACGTAATGACTCTCTATTCCAAAGAAAGGTATAACGACACCCAATGGCAACAGTATCGATATTATCAAGACTTTAACAAACTTGTTTACGCCCTTATCGTCCATATTTGTGTCTATATATTGTACTGTCCTTTATTATCTCAGCCAATAGCAATAAGCATTATCTAGGTGCAAAACTTTTTTTAACAAACTTCTGATCAGTAAAAATACCAGTTCTCGACTCCAGATGTTGCAGTTACGTCAGTTATCTTTTGTGGATCTCCCCCATTTGTACTAATTGCGTAATCTGCGGTCTCTTGTTCAGTCTGGATTCTAAAAACAGCCGTAGTAGCATTTAACCATCTGACCGGACTTGCAAGTCCACTCAATGATGATAGGATTTTGTCATCTTGCTTAGTAAAATCGAATGTTAAAAGTACGCCTTTGCCGTCACGCTTATCCACCCACAGGCTTTGTTTTTTATCGATACTATCTATATAGATTCTTGAACCTTGCTCCGCCGGCGCACCGCTTAACTTACTTGTTTCGGTTTTACCTACAACGAACTCATACCAATCTTGTCCAGATCCTATTACGATTGTTGAATAATCTTTTCGGGAAATGCTCCATATTTCTTTAGCTATTATCGTTTGCTTATCGCCCCCTGTACTATTTGTAGAGAATAACCCCAAAGAATCTTTATTGACTGTTTTGCTTTCTCCTCCGTCCTCGGAGTACTCGTACTCTGCGGCAGGAGCATAATAGATGCGATCATTAGCCACCATAACGTCGTTAAAGAACAAATTGCTTGATACCTCTGTTTTAGTATCATTCTTATAGTCATAGCTAATTAACGAGTGGGTGCTGACACCATTTTTCTTTTTTTCGTCATTAACCTTGACATAGATTAATCGGTCACCAATCCAACCAACCACCTGAATCCTCTCGGAAGAATCCACAGGAAAAGTTTTGTTGGTATCGACTTCTATCATCGTCAGCGTACTAAGAAGTGTTTTGTCTGAACTTCTAATATTATCTCTTGTCGACACCAAAGCCGCTACATTGCCAGTCGGGTGAGCCGCCAAAGTCATATCACTACGTTCTGAACCTGTTCCAGACAAAACGAGCTCTTCGTTCTTACCATCAGCATCAATTTTATAAACATCATATTTACCAGATCGCTTAGTTATAAAAACTTGTTTTTGGGCAGGAACCATCCTTACTGTTCTTACAGAGGTATCTTCACCACCATCATCTTTTATCTTCTCGCTCCGGTAACCATCAGCTCGTATGTTGATGACCACAGGCTGATCGCCATTAGTGTCAAGAGTAAGCGTCGCTTTACCATCTTTGTCAGAGAAAGCACTAGCATCGCCACTAAATGCTTCTGCCTTAGCAATTGGTTTTTTAGACAAATAATCAACAACATTAAAGCTGTATTGAATTCCGGTTGGTTTAATAGACGAGTCTCCAAGTGGATTACTGCCCCAACCGACAATAATCTGTCTTTCGGACTTTGCATAAGCTCGGCGCTCGATACTGATCGTTTGAGTGCCCAATTTCACGCCACTCAGTCCCACAACACCTTGTTCATTAGTAACTCCACTAGCTTCACCAATCGTTACGTTAACGTTTTTAAGCGGTTGCTGGGTACTCTCATCCAAAACCCTTAAAGAAGCACTACTTCTTACTCCGGCAGTATTGAGGATATAGTATCTACTGGTCGGCACAGCCCCGAGAGTTACAATTCCAGCGAAAATCAAAAATAAAAAAGTGCGCCGAGCTACTTTATTGCCCCAAAACCGTTTTATCCAATTTTGTTTTTTGTCAGTCTCGCGAAAAGCTTTTTCGACGGCTTCGTCTTCTGCGCTCAAGATTTCATCGGCTTCCTTTTCTGCAATATCGTCTACCGCTTTATCAATCTCTTTGGATTCTTCTTCGACAGAATTCGATTCTTGTGCTTTCTTGTCTAGCGCAACATTCTGGGCAGAAGCAGGAGGTTCGCTAATTTTTTCACTACCTTTAACGACAGGGGCAGAAGTCGCTTTTTTAACGTCTTTCTCAGGTAGATATCGTTCTGGTTCTTTACTCACAGTATTTGGATTTTCTGGCGTGGGACCCATAATTGATTCTACTTTTTGATTAAGCTCATTTTTTAGAGCACCCAAGTTGTCTTCTTTGTCGTTTTTCATAATTATTGCTTTACCATAAGCATATCAGAAGATAGCCGTCTCTAAAACAAATCTATTGACTATATATTATGTTTCTGTTATTATATTTGTTAGTTTTTCAGTTATAATAACATTTTAATCGGATAGAATATGACTTCAGGACACGAACAAAATTTCCGTTTACTAGACCAAACCAAGATAGGAATGACCGAAGATGTTATCGATCAAATCGCTAGGGCATCAATGTCACAGTCTGGCTTGCCTTTCCCCAAATTGGCAGAAAAACAGCCATTTGATGCCTACAATTTAGTTCGTGGCGCATACGAAAGCCAACCCCACGAAAAACCTGTCATGCCAGAAGTAGGACAACTATCAAAGCTAGATATTTTTTCTGTTACGAGATATACGGGATTGAGGGGCCTTATAAGAGCAGTCCGCGCCTTGCCAACCGAAACAGCAAGCCATTACGCCACAATAGTCTTCGACAATGGAGACGATGGCACACCAAAGTCAGTGCCTAATGCACATAATCATAATGCTGTTGTTTTACCATTTCGTGCATCTCACGAGCAAAGCAACACTGAACGCTCTGAAGCCGCCTAGTGAGAAATGAATAATTAAGCTTGCATTTATTGTGGTATTGTGGTATTATAAAGCCATGATTAAGAGTGAGAGAGACGCTAATAACAAGCGGGTCAGCGCCGAAGTAAAAGCAGGTGACGGTCCAGCCGAAGCGCCTTATATTAGTAGGCCTGATTCTGTATTGTCTATATTCGGCAATAGGGAAAGGAGATATAAAACCGAAACACAAAAACGGCAAGAGCATATAGATAAACAGCTAGAATTAGAAATTGGATTTACCCCCAAGAATATTATTATAGGTTGTGTTGGGGCAGTAGCAATCAGCGCAAAATTTTTTATGGGTCGTACAGATAAACCGAACGGAAAAACAATTAATGACTATCCAAAACTTCGAAACACACTTTTAGTGGTCGGGTTACTGGGAGGTGCTGCAGTATTCGGGAGATCATGCACAGCCGAAACCGAAAGCACCCTACCTAAAGTTGCAGTAGAATCGCCAGCTTGGCCAGACGGTTGCAAAGGGGTAATACTAGATCAATTAAAACCAGGTTATACAGTCTGGGAACAAGTCGGTGAGATTCCCGGCATATCGGTTGAGCAAAGAGGACCAGTTGTTTCAGTAATTGATGAGATTACTCCGGAGATGACTGGGGATAATGGCGACAGCTATCCGCCCGGGGTAAATTTTATGCGTCCAGCTGTATGTTGACTTAATCTGAAATCTGTTTCAATATAAAGCGATGTCGGGAGTAGCTAGAATCGTACGCGTAGAGTATTTAGCAAGCAAATAATAACATAGCCCGAAGTCCTACCTTATTTACCAGCAACGAAAGCTTCTCGTGACTATACATTATATAGTTACTAAGAGGGAACTTATAAAGCAGTCTACGGAAGGCAAGGGACACGTATTTTCTATATCATTAGTAAGCTGAGCCAACCTTAGTCTACCCGCCCACTGACTTCACAATGTATAGTTACTGTTTTATTGTTGCTTGTTTGTCAGAAGAGTTAGGGCTTGTATCTACAGAATATTTCTGTTGCGTCTTCGCAACACCCCAAAGTCCTGCAATCATCAGTCCCGACCCTGTAAAATACAAAGCTGCCTGTTCCGCACCTTGTGTTTGGGCAACCGCTACAAAACAATCTATTTGGCCCTGTTGGTCTAATCCCATAGTGCAGACATCAGCCCTATTGTCTTCCGTAGGTTCTGAATTATTACGCAAATATTCTGCTGTACCTATGGCTGTCGCCCCCGTCAACAACAGTGTCCCCGCCATTAATGTTTCGCCTATTCTTCCCATTTTACTCACTCCTTAATGGTTTAGATTTTACGCAGTATCAACCCCGATGCAAGCAATAGCTCTTTACGATTTTCTCAGTTTTCTTCTAACAAAAACCCCGCTCGTGACTATAAAAAGCAACGCCACAGCCAACAACCCGATCAATATCTTATTCTTCGATTGTGTCTGCTCTACATTTGGCAAGCTCGCTAAAAACTTTGGATCAAAATTATCAACTGCCCCGCGCACTTCCTTCTTCTTCGTATTCTGCCCAGTCTCCTCTCCAAGTATGGCGGAAAAATTATTGTCTAAATCTCGGACAACTCCCTGAGCCGTCTGATTTGAGTTTGTATTGTTCCCATCGTTAGACGTGTTTGTTGTACCCGAAGTTCCACTATTAGTATTGATACTAGGCTCGTCGATAACCGTGACTTCCGGTTCGCTAACGACTTCAGGTTCTTCAACTTCTGGAATATCTTCTTCGACCGGAACAGGTTCTTCTTCTACAGATAACGCATCGATTTTTATATTCTTCGTTGCGCTACTTACACCGCCATCTGATGCTTTAACAAACATCGTAACGAATCCTGTGTAGGCTTGGTCATAACGCCAAACTACCCTTGGTGAATCGCTAACAACATCAATAATGTGATCGTTATCAAAATCCCAAGAATACTCAACAATAGCTTTTTCAGCATCGTAAGTTTTTCCGCCATTGAATAACAACGCTTCGCCAACCAATCCACTATCAGGACCATCAATCTGGGCTACCGGATCTGTGGCTAGTTCTGTTGTTGCATACTCTAGGCCTTTTGTAATATTGCCATTAATAAACTTACCTTGATATTTATCTGGTGTTTTTATCAATCTACCGCCTGTTTCTAAGGCTAGTTTGTTGGCTGCTTCTTGATATTTTTGCTGAAACTGCGTAGCCACAAAACCATTTAGCCATATTGGGTAAATTTGGACTGGGTCTATCTCTAGGGCACGTTGAGTTACATCGCGCGCAGTCAATCCAGTTACCGGTTCAGGGTCTTTAGGCTGAGTATCCGCAATAAAATACATAACCTTTCGGGCGCCTTCGCGCCAAGGCTGATTATAGCCTTCCATAATTCCAGAATACCAAGCCTCTGGGTCATCGCCACCATCCCCTGTCTGAAGATTTGAGATTGCATTAATGAGACTGTCTTTGTCGTCTGTTAATTGCACGTCAGTAGTTGCTAAAAATGTACTGCCTTGATCACGAAACTGAACTAATCCAACCCTAGGGTTCTTATGCTGATTCGTGTCAAAGATTCGATTAACAATCGATGTGGCGTTAGCTTTCGCTTGAGCGATAATCGTCGCCATACTCCCAGTAGTATCAATTACGATCATGACGTCAGTTACCCCATCTTCAGAATAATGAGGTTCCCATTTTGCTGTTTTTATTGCACCTGCATAGAATGGAAAGGCCGTATTTAAATGTTCGGCAATCTCGTTCGCTGCTTGGTCCATCCATCTATCGGGATAACTTGTGTGGCCAATCTGGGTATCAATAATTTTCTCTAAATCTCCATTGCAAATTGCATCTTGGGCGTCACACCAACTACCTACCCGACCGCTCATAACATCAGGCACGTATGGCATTCTTGCCCCCAGACCACCACCAGTCACCTTCCAATTAATATCACCTCGCACCCAAGGTGCCTCGGGTTGATCAAGCACATCCCCAAACTGTGTGCTGTCCAAGATATCATCAATCGTCCTCGCCGATGTATCAATTAACGCGCCTTTATAATCTTTTACATCAAAGCCAATATTTAGTTTTGGGTCACCAAACATTGCAGCAAAATTAATTCTGACAAGAGTATTATTATCTAGGTTTTTTAGTGTCTCGCCGATCACATGCGCACCTTGTGAATACCCTCCAAGCACAATTTCCTGCTTTGGACACTGTGAGGCACGCTCGGTCAAAAACCCAGTTAATTCAGCTACGCCACTATTTACGCTAGTTATATACTCGTTGCCCTCTACACCTAGTTTTTCTTGCAAGGCATTTGGCACATCGCCCTCAGTGATAGAATCAAAGTTGAAAGCCGATGCAGCCGTATATCCATTCGGGTCATACTTACCCTCAAAATTAGCCAAGTTAATCTTCTCTTTACTAATCCACGACGCAATCCTTGAATCAAGCGCATTAAAAAACTTCGCCGCCTCAGGCTGAACTTCAATAAGCTCGTCTCTATCGGGGTTTTTTGGGTCTGGAAAACCCTGACTAGAACCTCTAGCAAAAACTAATAGAATGTCACTGCAAGCTGCATAAGAATCGGCGTTTCTTGTGGATATGTTGCCTATTAGTAACCCTAGGAATAGGATTACTACGACGGCTCTATTTTTCACTACTCTTCCTTAAGGACACTCCTACAGAATAAAACGAGCTATTACCATAGTCATTAAGGGTGATTGAAAGAATTATATTCTTCTTTGTTGATCGAACGTAACAACGAGACCCTGTGACACTGTCAAAAGGCAAACATTTAGATGAAGCGTCAACTACCGTATATCCATTTTGTTGAGCTATCTTTTTGAACTCATCCAGCGCATGGCTTTTTATTGTCGTATCTACAGTCGTACTGATACTTGGACATTTTATGGTTACGTCGCGGCAAAACATATTCCAATAATCTTTTTCGCCTGTTCTTGGCCCAACTTCCGTCCAACCATCCGGCAGAACTATCTTATCAAGCTCTTTTTCTAGCTGAGAATACCCTGGGTGAGGGTTTAGTGCCATTAGAAAAAATACCGCAAATATTACCGCCAAGAAAAAGGCGATAACAATATTACGCTTTTTTGTATCCTTTTTTGTTGTCTTAGATTTTCCCCTACCCATTTGCATTAACTATACGCCCGAATAATCAACTTTTCTACAAAACGTTTTTCCATGTTTGTTTCCCTTCTCAAACACTGAGTACAATCTTGTTACTTTTGTTTAGTCAAAAGTAAACAAAACCAGTGGGTGCTGTTCGGGTTGGGCATCGGCTTTTTCCTGATGACCTCACGTCAAACAAACAACTATCATGCGAGGACTGTCTGACCGTAGGGAGCTCCGCAGGCTGTTGTTTGTCTTTGACTAGTGAGTCAATAAAGAAAAAACGTTAAGCCCGAGCTTTTGGATACTTTTGGCGGTCAAAAGTATGAGAATCGTGAGTTATTAGCTCACAATAAAAAAGTTTGAGCCAGGGCGGTACACTTTTCTTGCCGAGGAGAAAAGTGTGAAGTTATTTTTTCCTCATTGAAGTTTTTTTATTCTTTGGTAGCAAAATATGAACCGCTGTTAACACAGCAAAGCTCACACCCGACCAAATTACCAAGTTAGTCACAAATGCAGCAATATCAAAATTCACCTTACTACTAACCATTAATGTCGTTGTGTCAACGTTTCCATTCTTTTCCGTATACTCTAATGTAGGCCAACTACTAATATATTTTTGTGGATACCCATAACTTAGCCCACTGCATAATGGGGTTTGAACTGGTTCTTTTATGCCATATGAATAGGTACAATAATCAGATCCGGTTTCGCTGTCATATTGTATATATTCCATATTACCTAGATAGCCGAATGTTATTAATAGCCCAAAAACCACACTAATTGCTATTGATTTGCTGGTTACTTTTATCATGAAAGAATTCCTTTTTTATTATATAAGCATTAGTATAGCGCCATTGATAATGTCAAATAAAACTAAGCCTTCTGGTATTTTTGCTACCCTTTTGACATAATGCTAGATAACAATAAGCATAAGGGGCACCAATAATGGCAAAATCAAAAAAACGCAATCGTAAATTATTCAGTGAATACTCAGATTTAGAGATTTTTGTCATCGTTCTGTTAGTAGTTACGCTCGCGGTTGTGACGTGGCTGTTTGCTAATATGTCCACCGAAATCTCACGTTATCGCTCGCTAGGAAGCCAAAGTAACCAAGCGTGTCTTGGTGTGTCTGCCGCAACCGCCAGCGGCTTTAATGTTGATACAAAGACCCTTTATGCAACTAGCGAACTAAAAGATGCGTCGAGTGATAACCCGTCAGCCAACCAAAAATGTATTATTGCAGGTAGCACCAGGGACGAGGCTATCCATGGCAAACCAATAAAATCTTATAGCTTCGGTGCTGATGTAACCTACTTTAAAGATAAGGAGACAGCAAAAGACTACGCCGAAACTCAAATTAACCCGCTACGCTACTGGAGCCCAGATCCCTCAAATTCCTACTACACATTTTTAGTAACTCACCGAGACGAAGTCTACTTTGACGCATACTCCGTCAAAGATAACGCTGTAATGCGGATCAGTCTGCCTTGCAACCAGAATGATAAATCTGACAAAAACATTAACTCCTGCCTACTTCAAGCTGAGCGTACTATAGCGGTGTTTAACAAAAAACTCAGCCCCCTAGCGCTATAGCTTTTTGTGAAATTATTTACAATATTCTATTCCGGTTTATACACTTTTGAGGTATCGAGACCACGACGCTTTCCAAACTTAACTCTGCCAGTAAGCCAACTTCTTCTTACGCCATAACTAGGAAAGTTAGGTGCGAAAACCGTTAAGCCAATCTTTTTAGCTAATGTCTGTCCTATTCCACCTTTATAACCTGTACTGCAAGATCGTAAGATAACTTCACAGCCAGGGTCTAGTATTCTACGCTCAACTAACCTAGTAATACCGCGAGAATCTACTATCTGGTTCTGAGTTATTTCACCCGTACTTTCTACTGAACCAAGCGTAACTTTTCTATGCTCCCCATGTGCAGCTACTACAAGCCGTGTAATAGGCCCATGTCTTTTCGACACTCTAACTATTCTACGAGCAGACTCAACCAAACTATCGCTCTCCATAAACACTGCGCCCTCTGGCATACGCAATTTTTTATCTGTCTTGCCCACTTCATTGAAAGCGCCATTTGTGTCACTAACGGCTGTCAATATAACCTGAGGGGGAACCCCAATTTGCCCCCTAGACTGAGCAATAAGTTGTTGAGGAGTATACCTGCTGAATATTCTGATCCCGTACTCCTTATGAAGAAGCGCTACAGAACCTGGTTCTGCTTTTTCTATTGCTGCCATTACTTTCAGGCTTGCTCCGATGCCAAGTCCATTTTCGAACCAACTATCTACGATTGAATCACACTCTTTTTCACCCAAACCAAATGAAGTAAACGCCAGACGAAACATCGAGCGGTCTTCTTCATTCAGTTTTCTTTCTTCTTTTTTATACGCATTCCTTCTTTTCCAATAAACTTTCGATAATTGTCTGGCTGAAGGAAGTTTTTCAACTTGCTGGATTGTTTCACTCGATTGAGCTTTTATAGCAGGATTATTGGTTGGTGTACTGGAATGCACTGTTGCCCCTTTTGGCTGAGTCTCAGTTGGCAAAAGCGGTTCATCGATTGTATCGGCCGTCTGTTCAATACGGTCCAATAAAGCTAATGGATCCTCGACTGGCGGTATTGAAGGTTTTTCTAATACCCGAGGTATTTCTACATTAAGAGTATGGTCAAGGCTCTCGCCTTGGCTTTCTACTGGATTAGTTATAGGAAACGTTTCTCGGTTACTCATTTTTGTTTTTTAGTTAATACGCTAGGTATTATAGCACTTTTATCTCTGTTTGTCTATTATAATTAGCGTTTACCTCGATTTGGCATTCAAGATATTAGATGGTGCTCAATCATCTGTCGTGCTGTTATAGAAAACTTAGACATGTCCATGCTTCTAATTTGATCCATTGTTAGCTGTTTATATCCCTTACCTTCAAAGACTTTAAAGTGATTGTCTGTGATCTCCACCAAGTACGCTTCACATAATCCTGGTTTGTCTGAATTCAGTATGCCGAGTCTTTTAAACTCTAGGTCGTCAACCGGTAGATCAGTTTCTTCCTTTAATTCCCGTTTAGCATTTTCTAAAAAACTAGCATCGACTTTTTCAGTTTTGCCACCAAAACCCGACAGTAAACCTGGTTCAGCAATGTCCGGCTTATTCTCTCGATCCTGGAATATATATTTATCTTTATACTTCAAAATCGTGAATGCCCCGTTAATACTCCCACTTGTCGTAAAATCCAATTTGCGACTCGGCTCTCGTCCGAATCCTTCAATCTCAATATGATTATCATATACACGTGCGATTGCATACGAATTTTCGCCCGTATCAACCATGCCCTTAACCGTTAAGCAATGTAGGTGCTGAAACTGGCCATAATCACCATCATGATTGTGTCCATTGATGTATGCTTTTAGATTTTTGCACTTTGAAAGTTCTAGCAACATAGGCTCATCATTAAGCATATTTTCACGGTGCTTTGGGAATAACCCGTGATGCGAAAAGATAATCACATTTTGACTCTTCTCGTCTGCTTGTATTAATTCGTTTTGTAGCCACTCGTGTTGTTTTTGGCTAATCCTGCCGTTCCATTCTTTGGCGTTTACTTTGCCTTGTTCTTTATACTCATTTACAATTTCGAGACCTCTTTTATATTCTGGCGAACCCTGTCTTGTCTCGATAACGCCCTCTTCGTTTGTATCTAGAATGATGAATCTGTAGCCCTTAACAATTTTTGAGTAGTAAGGCTCGCTCATGCCAAGTTGTTTTATAACTTCCTTAGGATTGCCAATTAATTCGTAATTTGCTCCATAAAAATCATGATTGCCAAGCACCTGCCAAATCTCGTTTTTACTACTATCGCAAATCGGCATTACCGTCTCAAAACTTTTTGCGTCCTGGTCAATCAAATCCCCTAAATGAACAACAAACTCGAGATTATGCTTATCAAAAAATTCAACAGCATCCTTGAGTTTTGACTTTGCCAATCGATAACGACGATCAAACAAACCATCATCCAGATCTGGATAGTCCGCATACTGACAATCGCTCATTATGCCAAAAGAAAATATAGGCTTCATAATTAGGGAGTAAGGCGGTTTATATCGCGAGGGAAAAGTGTGGCTTCTTTGATGTTATTTAGCTTAAAAAGTTTTTCAACCAAACGTTCTAATCCTAATCCAAACCCACCATGTGGCGGCATACCATATTTGAAAGCGCTGAGGTACGGTGCATATCCTGGGTGATTTGGATCGCCACCCATCGCCTTAAGCTGAGCGATCAATTTTGGATATTCGTGCTGTCGCATGCTAAGAGTAACAATTTCGACGCCCCTAAAAAGTAGATCAGCCCGCTGGGCGATATCCGGGTTTTGCTCATCAGCTTTATGATAAAACTTAAAGGTTTTACTCTTTGCAGACCAACCTACGACAAAGACTGCTTCACTTTGCTTATTCTTTTTTGCCCATTCACAAATAAATCTTTCCTCGTCTGGACGCAAATCATCTTCTCCACGATAATCTTCTTTGAACTGTTTGAAGTACATCTCGTGGATTTCATCGATTGTAATTCTCGGGATATCTTGTGGTTTTTCAGGTAAGTCAGCTTTAGCTACATTCCATTTCTTGAAAGCAGTCGCGTTATTCTTATAAGCATCATCAGAAACTCTAATTAACATGCCTCCAAGAAAATCTTGTAGCTCCGGGAAAGTTACAAATCCCATCTCACAATCAACAGTCAAGAACTCCGTAAGATGACGGGTGGTAGCGCTAGGTTCGGCCCGATAGGTAGAGCCAATCTCTATTACGCGCTCAAAAACCCCAACCATCATTTGCTTATAAAATTGTGCAGACTGGGCAAGTACTGCTGTCTTTCCAAAATAATCTAGCGAAAAAACCTCTGCCCCACCTTCTGTAGCCTCTGCTAATAACTTGGGTGTGTGGATTTCTGTGAATTCGTTTTCTTTAGCATACGCCCGAATCGATTCGCAAACAGCTGATTTTACTTTGAAAATATCTTGTTCTTGTAAGTTTCTTAGTCCGATAGCACGGTTATCAAATAATGTGTCCAAGTTTTCGCTCTTATGTAGCAACGGTTTGTCTATTTCAATTGGAGGCTCGTCCGTTACTGGAACCAATACTGTAATTGAGGGATCATGTAGCTCGGCACCTGCTGGTGCTCGCTCTTCAAGCTTAACTGTTCCACTGACTTCTAGCACTGTCCCAATTTGCATGCCACGAAGCTTTTCACCCTCTTTCTTGTCCTGTATCACTACTTGCATCAAACCACTACGATCACGCACATTGATAAACGTAAGCCCACCGAGCATTCGTTTTTTATGTAACCAACCTTGCATCGTTACAGCTTTACCGCTGTGACTCTTTGTTTCTTTAGCCAAAACTCTCATTATTTTTCTCCTGTTAGATATTGTTGTTGCTGGTTGTTTGTGTGGGCCGATTGCAGAATAAATAAATTACCACCAGGTTAATCCCTGCCGGCCTGCCTATTATCATTATTCTGAAGATGCAACAACATAACTTTTGTTATTCTACCACTGTTTTATCGTCTAGTGAATCTTTTTTATCCGATTTTGTATCCTCAACTGCATTTTTATGTTTGTCTTCGTCTTTTTCGGCATCCTTAGTTGCAACGGCACGCAAATCATCGTAAGCATCGAACTCGTCAACTATCTGTTTTCCCAAAATCTGCTCAATAATATCCTCTACTGATATCACCCCAACAATCTCTTCGAATTTATTCACGACCAAAAACAAGTGATGTTTGGTTTTTATAAAAGCCTCTAAAACACCATTCAATGGTTGCGCTCGGTTAACGTAAAAAACGTCTTTTCGCATGATATCTTTAACGAAACCACCTGCCCGAGCACTGATCAAATCACGCACGTAGAGTGTACCTACGATATTATCTGGACTGTCGTGCTTTACCGGAAAACGCGAATGACCAGATTTGTGTAGCTCGTCCATTAATACCGGGCCAATCATGTCATGAGTACTAACCATTTTTATCATGCGTTTTGGAGTCATTACATCAGAGACTTTTTTATCACCAAACTGCAACGCATTCTCTACAATAGTTAACTCCTGCTTATCGACGCGGTTGTCTGTTTGTTGCTTTTGTTGTTTGATTAATTCGACGATATCGGACTTTTCGTACAATCCTGTATGAATCGATACAGGCAAGTGCTTCGTTACGAAATGCTTGATTCTACTAATGATTGGCTGAGCTCGCTCTAGGATCCAATGCACTAAAGGTGTTACTATCCGGACCGCACGAAATGTATATCTTGAAGTATGTGATTTTGGTAGCCAAGCAAATGCAACAAACAAGATAGACATTACAATTATAAATGCCACAACCGATGGTAGATTACTAGATATTAATACGAACAATAAACTACTACTTAACCCTATAAGCAACCACAGGAGAATGTCCACATCCATACCGTAACCCACTACTCTGTAAAGTAGTTTAGCTACTTCGTCTCCGGACCTTGCTTGACGACGAAGTTCCTTTGTCGAGACTCTTGAATACACTTTTTGCATAGAAATAACAAAAAGTAATAGTGCAGTTAGCACAAGTCCGATAATTATCATTAGCATATTAATATCTTACGCACCAAAGGGGCATTTTAAAAGTGTTTTAAATCAGTTATCATTAAATAACAGAAACGGAGAAACAATAAGTATATGAGTAAACGATTTTTAATAATAATGGCAGCGCTGGTCGTAGTATTTTTCGGGGTAATTATAGTAAGCAAGAATAATGAGGATGCTAGCACTCCCGGAGATAGTAATGCTGGAAGTAATCACATCAAAGGTAAAGGATCAGCAGGAGTCGAGATCGTGGAATTTGCCGACTTTCAGTGCCCAACCTGCGCCCAATTCGATCCATTAGTGCAAGCTGTTGTGAAAAAATATAACGATCAAATCACCTTCCAATTTCGTCACTTTCCGTTAGTACAGATCCATCAAAATGCAATGATAGCTCATCGTTCTGCAGAGGCTTCGGGAAAACAAAACAAGTTTTGGCAAATGCATGATCTTTTGTTCGAAAGACAAGATATCTGGAAAGATTCTTCAAATGCAAAACTCGTAATGGAGGATTACGCCAGTGAGTTAGGTCTAAATGTCGATAAGTTCAAGTCTGATTTCGCTAGCACTCAGGTGAACGATATCATTACCGCCGACATTAAAGCCGGTCAAGACGCCGGTGTATCTGGCACTCCGACATTTGTGATTGATGGCAAAAAACTTGATGATCTCCCGCGGGATATCGAAAGCTTTAGTAAGCTAATCGATCAAGCTATAGCTGATAAAAAATCACAGTAGTAGCAATAATTATTGCTTGTCTTTATGCCGTGGGTCTATCGACCCAGCTAGATCGAGAGGTGATTTTAACACTTTGCCGATAACCTGACCAGCAGACTTCAACGTATGTCGACGATTTTTTTCTGCTTTTATCTGAGTATGTAGTATATGGATAACGGGATCTGGTTGATCAGTATGATGATAATTTTTAAAATGATCATCTAGTTTATTCAGCTCATCGTCAGTTAAGGTGTCTAGGTCCATAAACGAGTCACTGGCGCCTTTTGTATTTGCAATTAACTCATCTAATTTTAGATGGAGGCCCTTTGAGTCGCGATTCTGCGTATTTTGGATTAAGAACACCATCAAAAAAGTAATAATCGTCGTGCCGGTGTTAATAACCAGTTGCCAGGTATCAGAAAAACCAAACATCGGGCCACTAACTCCCCAAATAACTACGACAGACAACGCAATCAAAAATGCATAGGCGCTTCCAACGGCATTTGATATTTTTGCCGATATTTTTCTAAATAATTCTTTCATATAATTTATGTTTTTTACAGATTACCGTTAGCATTGTACAATACTTGCTAAAGGAATTAAATAAACATGCATAATAATATATTCGTAGAAATCTCGGCATTACTTGTTCTAAGTGCGGTAATTAGCTTGATAGTGAAGGCGCTGCGACAACCATTAATCATTGGCTATATTCTTACCGGCCTAATAGTTGGGCCTTCTCTGCTGAGTATCGTAAAATCTCCTGATACGATCGGTGTCCTTGGGACCTTTGGCGTTACCTTGTTATTGTTCATTGTTGGACTAGGTCTTAACCCTAAAGTGATCAAAGAGGTTGGAAAAGTTTCGCTGTTCACAGGCTTAGGGCAAGTTATAATCACCAGCCTTATAGGTTATTTCATTGTTATAGCACTGGGTTACAGCAAAATTGAAGCAGTTTACATATCGGTAGCACTGGCCTTTAGCAGTACAATTATTATCCTCAAATTGCTAAATGACAAACGCGAACAAAATAAACTGCACGGAAAAATCTCTATCGGCTTTCTACTGGTCCAAGATATTATTGCTGCGATTGCGCTTGTTATAGCATCCGCAAGCGGAAATGGTTCTTTGGGTTACGGAGGAGCACTAGAACTAGCAGCAAAAGGTATATTACTTGCCGTTTTTGTTTTTGCATTTTCACGATATTGTTTACGCCCCATGTCGTCTTTTTTATCAAAATCGCAAGAACTTTTATTTTTATTATCGATAGCATGGGGATTTGGTATTGCAACTCTTTTTTACGAAATCGGCTTTTCGCTCGAAATAGGTGCGTTAATCGCCGGCGTATCACTTGCTTCAATGAACTACGCTCAGGAAGTAGGCACTAGATTACGACCGTTACGGGACTTTTTCTTAGTCATATTCTTTATAGCGCTCGGCTCTAATATTAACCTCGACACTATCGGTCAAATCATCCCGCAAGCTATATTGCTTTCATTATTTGTCTTAATTGGAAATCCGCTAATTGTAATGACGATCATGGGCGTTCTTGGCTATACCAAGAAAACTGGATTCAAATCGGGTCTCGCTGTTGCGCAGATTAGTGAGTTCTCGTTAATTTTTATCCTGCTAGGTCAAAGCAATGGCCAAGTTAGCGACACTACCGTAGCCCTAGTAACTGTAGTTGGCTTATCCACAATTGCCGTTTCGTCTTATATGATTACATATTCTGATGGCTTGTATCGCAACCTCGAAAGATACCTCAAGATTTTTGAACGAAAAAAAGTAAAAAAAGAGCTCGAGCGACATCATCGCTACGAAGCAGTATTATTTGGTTACAAACATGGTGGTAGTGAGTTTGTAAACGTGTTTGAAAAAATTGCTAAAAAGTATATTGTTGTCGACTACGACCCAGAGGCTATCGAACGTATGGAAAAACAAAATATTCCTTACGTTTATGGTGACGCCACGGACCCAGAAATGTTTGACGAGATAAATTTAGAACACGCAAAAATTGTAGTGTCAGTAATTAGTGATTACAGGACTAATCTCGGACTTTTAGAAATGCTAGAAAAAATTAACCCAAGCGCAGTAATGATTTGTCACGCCGAAAATATTCATGAAGCAGTAGATCTTTATGGGCTAGGAGCTAGCTACGTTGTAATGCCTCACCTTGTCGGCAACCAAAAGATTAGCTTATTCTTACGAAAAAACGGCTTTAATAAAGCAGAATTTAGAAAGTTCAAGAATGGCCACTTGAGTTATTTGCAATCTCACTTTGAAGAAACTTTAGAATAAAGCTGGTTGTCTAAGATATAAGACTGAACAAGAGGATCTAGGTAGTCTTCGCTGTTAGGCAGTGCGTTTTTTGCGATCGTTGATGATACGGTCGACCAAACCGTAGGTAGAACAACGTAGCGAGCTCCATAATTCGTAGTCAGTTTTTCTAGTTTGTTTTCAACATCTTGTCTATCGGCATTGTCACGGAGCACAACACAAAGATGAAAATTATTTAATAGTTTTTCAAGTTCTGGCCAATTCGGAATATGACTAAGTAGATCTGAACCAAAAATATACCAATACTCACCTTCTGGATATTTGTCTCGCAAAAAAACTAAAGTATTCTTCGTCGTTATATTTTCTGTTTTTAAATCCGTAACAATAATTGATCCGGTGTCTTCAGTAGCGAGTTCTAGCATTTTTAATCTGTCATTAAGAGGCGCAACTTCCTGTTTTCTGTGTGGTGAACTTTCAATAAACAAATGAATCTTGTCCAAACTACATTTTTCCATTGCCGCACGACATGCTTCTATATGACCAAAATGAACGGGGTCAAAAGTCCCGCTAAAAACGCCAATTCGACTATTCATCAATGGGTGTCCCTTCACAGCATCCAGGCTTCGCCTTATGAGACAAACCTACGGTTTTTCTCATCGTGCCGGCAAAATGGAATACATTTTGGTCGGACTTCTCTTTTCCCTTAAACATCTAATCCCAAACCTTCACAACATTTTGTGGGCATCTTGCACTTTGGGCACAAAAAATGGCCATGAACCGATTCTATAGGGTAATGTCCGCAACTGTCGCAACATAGTTCAGGGATTACTTTATTTTGTGACATAGGTTTATTATACGGTGTTTTTTGTTCTATGCGTTCAGATGCGTTAAGATTTGCAGGATTTGCCAACGTGATAAAAAGTACCCTTTACCACTCTGGTTTTAGCATTTTTTTCGCCACATTTAGGACAAGATTTTGAGACAAATTCACAGTCTTTAACATCATTATTTTCTGTAGAATCATTCGTTTTGCCACCAAATATATCCTGAGTGCCTATTTCATCACTCAAATTATTTTCCAATTCACTAGGTTGGCTTAGTTTCGTAACGCCTCCACACGATCCATGAGATCTACCGGCCTGTACACCTGCATTTATTCCTCCGACCAAATTTCGAATTAAGTCATGGTGGGGTATTATTGGTCGGCCCGAAATATTGGGTTTTGTACCTTGACTATCGAAAAAAATAGTATCTGGTCGATAATCTACTGAAGTTTCTCTTTCCTGTGCCGAGGTTTGACCTTCCCCGCCGTCGCGTATTTTTTCTACTAGCCCGTATCTTACCATTTGTTCTAACGTTGAAATATCGTCCGCACTCAGCTTCTTGCTATTACTTATCCGCCACAAGTGCTGCCTGATTTCAGTATCAATTTTATCTAGTTTCATTGCTTCTCGCGCGAATAATTGTATCTGTACAGTGTTTTTTCCAGTTACGAGACTAACCGCGAGCGGTTCATACATATCATTAAAGACCTGATCTACTAAATCAGCATTATCAATTATTATTTCTTCAACCGATTCTCTCTCTTGTGTATCTGGGACCAGCTCGTAGTACTCAGTTCTAATGCTTTTAGCAAAATCCTCAAACTCATCATCATCCAACTCTTTAATTAACGCGTAGTCTAACCAATTATCTGTCGTTTCGTCTTCGGGGATTTCGATATCTTGCTTGTTCCATAATGCACGCCACTTATCCTTTTCGCTCCCATCTACCGACAAAGTTAGGGTTGATAAACTTCCGTCTTTATTTCTATGGTATGCCTGCATGTATCCTAGGCCTTTTTGATAATTGAGCTCTTCCCAGAAATCATCACCATCTCTGCTCATAGCTTCAACCGGTTCCAAACTTACCACTATTCTTGTATTAGGTAGCTCGATGTTGGCCATCATCTCATCAACAAATTCGGCATTACGCTCGTCAGCTTTATCCCGCACATGTTGTGTCAACATTCTAGAATCTTCTATTGCTGCCTGCTTTGATTTCTCGGCACCATCTTTCACAAGTTTAACAACAGGAGTAATACCATCATAAGCAACCACGTGTCCGTCCTTAAAGTCAAAGACATCCCTTCTAGTGACCTCTAAGCGTTCGCCTTTTTCTTCATCACCTTTGAGCATTTCTCCAATTGACGATGTAAATTCTTGAAAAAGCTGGTTTCGTGGATTTTCAATATCTTGACCTATTAACGCTGCTCGACCCAGTGCTTCTAGGGCCCGTGTAGAGCGGGCATATTGTGATTCTATTGGGTCTTGGACCCTGTCTTGTGCACTCACAAAACTGTCGTTATTAATCGGAATCACCTCTGCAAGTGGTCCACCATGGACTGCAATTTGTGACGAACCAATCTCGTATTCCAAACCAACAACTAGTGCCAAGTCTTGTTGTGTCTGATCTGGAAATTGTATAACTTCACCCATAAAAAATCCCTGCAGTCTAGATGGGCAGGGAAAAACAGAATTTTTGCTCCTGCTCGGGAGACTTTTAGTATCGTGTCTGGCTTAACCCATGTGAGACAAAAACTACGTTTTTTTCTCAGCGCGCAGGAAACGAAATGAATTCGTTTGTCTGGCTGCTCTTTTTTTCCTTATGAGCAATGAATATTACAGTTGCGGCACAGCTTGGGATTTTCACCCAAATTCCGATGTTTGTTTGTTAAGGTCTATATTTTATCACGATGGTAAATAACTTGTCGTTGTTTTTTATGTCATAGCTATGATAAGAATAGCTACCCCGAGCAATATTCGGTAATACGCAAAGATGTCTAGGGTGTGTCTCGCTAAAAACTTTAGTAAAAATTTGATAGCAATTATTCCGCTCACAAAAGCCGAAGCTATACCTACGAAAAATAATGTTGTTTGAGAGTTAATCGTGCCCAGCGCCGATTTTGTTAAAAGAGTATCGGCGATTGCCCCAAACATTATCGGTATGCCCAGTAGGAACGAGAATCGAGTTGCTGCAACTCTATCCATACCTGCAAAAAGGCCAGTTGTTATTGTCGCGCCAGATCTAGAAACACCTGGTATGATTGCCATTGCCTGGGCAAGACCGATTGCCAAGGCTTGCTTATTAGTCACAGACTCTAGATCCGATTTGTTTTTAAGATGTTTTGCATACCTCTCAGAAAAGAGCATAACAAACCCCATAATTATTAGCATTGTCGCAACGAGACTCGAAGATCTAAAAGTAGATTCGGCTGAATCTTTTAATAGATATCCAAAAATTGCTGCAGGAACAGTAGCCATAATAAGTAACCAAGCTAATTTGTATTGCTTGGCCTGTTTGTTGAAAACTGCCTTTGCTAGGACAAATATTTCTTTTCGGAAGTATATTAAAAGAGCGCTAAGTGTACCGATATTTAAAGCCATATCAAATAAAAAACTTGCCTGAGCCGTCTCATTCACTCCAAGCCACTGATGAAATAATATTAAGTGTCCAGAACTTGAAACCGGTATGAATTCGGTCAGACCCTGCACGATACCAAGGATAATTGCCTGAATAACTGTCATCTATTTATCCCCTTTTTTTAGTTTCAATTTACCTAGTCTCGGCATAAAACTACTCGATGCACCCTCTAATCCTAACACCTTCAAAGCCCCCGTCAGCACATATAATTCATCAATACTACTCTGCATCGGCGCGCTCTCTTGCTCGACTTTTGAAAAATAATAATCTACTTTTTCGACCAGCCACTTTTCCTGAGCCTCTGTGACTTTGCCAGATTTTATCGGCTTGATGTCTGCTGATTCGACAACTTCTAGCGAACGTGCAGATCTATCGCGTTTTTGTAAATGGCCTCTACTAATCAAATTATTAACATGTAGAGCAACAGTTGCTACAGATGTGTAATTACAGCCCGTCATGATCTCTCGGTAACTCGGGCTATAGCCATGGGCTTTTATGAATTCATCAATAAACAGTAGCGTTTGTTGCTGTTTTTTAGTTGGCCTAACTTTCTTTTCTTCACTCATGCGTGTGCTCTACTTACTTTATGTTCTCCACCAAAAACCCAGTATTTAAACCAAAGGTAATTCCAACCATAGAAAAATCCTGCCGACACAAATTGACCAATATATGGCGATAAGCCAAAGCTATCTTTCAAAATCCTGATAATCAAATAATCAATAACAAAATTCCCTATGGTTAAGAAAAAATAGCGTTCGGTCACAATCGTTAATTTTTTGTGTTTGCGATGATCGCGAAATACCCATGACCGCTCAAGTATAAAGTTGACTGTTATTCCGGTAATATTGGCGATCAATTTTGCCCACCACAGACTAAGCCCTAGCACTTGATCGCAAACTGCAAACATCGCATATCCTGACCAAAACCACGCTCCGCCGGTAATAGAATAAGTAATTAGTCTATTGATCTCCGATTTAATCGATTTCATTTTTTGCTTGCTGATAGCCATAACTATTTTGATTTTATTATACGCGGTTTATGCGCTGCGCGCTCAGAAAGCGCAATGCCCGCCAACCCCCACCACAACAACGACAACGTATCATCCATCCAGCCATGAGAGACCATATTAATAACCGTAATTCCACAAAGTGACGCAAACAAAATTAACGCCAAAGTGTCGTTGCGTTTTTTATAAAGATTCATCGCTACAAAGATATTGATGGCAATTAGCGTTATCAAACCAAAAATACCAACTTCCTGAGCGATTTGTATATAGTAATTCTCAGAAATTTTAGCAGGTCTATCATTTCTTGCCGAAGCGGGACCCGCGCTACCGGCGCCCTGCCCTAGCGGATGCCGGTACACATCCTTAAGGCCAGCAACTATTCCGGACTGGCGATTTTCGTTCGAGCTAACGGCCGAGCGAGATTTTTCATCAGAATGAAAGATCGTGTTTTGAATAAAGTCATTATTCTGTCCGATATATACTAAACCTAAAAATGAAAGCATCCCAAATGAGACGCCGTAGAGTAGCAACGTCCTTGAACGTTTATTCGTTAGTGACAAAAAGCCCACTACACCCAAGCTAACAACAGTCCCAAGCCATGCACTACGAGAAAAACTAAAGAACATAACGAAGATGCTTAAACAAAATAGGCTCAGTAGATATATTTGTTTGCTTGGATTTCTAGCTTTTGACCAAAGCGCTATGGTTGCAGTTAGGATAAGCGTCAAATAGGCTCCTAATGGATTAGGCCCACGAAGCGTAGACTGCAACCTAATGTATGCTTCTTTACTGTCTACCGTGTGAATCGCCGGTATTGTGTCCTTTGAGTACCCAAAATTAGTTAAAAAATCATTTGGTAAAACAATTTTTTGCATAAGCCCAAACACGGTTACAATCATTGCGGGCCCTAGTAACGCGTATGCCCAGTATTTTTTTAGCAGTTTTGTTTTGCTAGAAATAATCAGCACCACATAAAAAAATGCTAGATAACGTAGATTGGCCAGCAACCCATAAATCGCCGCCTCAGAATTAACTAAATCCGCCCTATATCCCGCAATAGTTCGTAGAAGTGTAATCAGTAGATATAGTAATGTAAGTCTAAAAATAACCGAGCCAAGCAAACGCTTCTGAAGCCCTTTGTCTATTATCAATACATACATCGAATAAAGGAATAAAATGCATATTAAAATCTCTTTCCATATTCTAAAAACGTCAATATGGCCGTAGACAGATCCAGCCCATGTAGTAATAAGTGCATGAAATGGCAATACCGTAAACACAAACAGGCAGATCCACCCCATATATTCAGTAAGTCTATCTGTTGATTTTACCAATGGTTTGATGCTCATAGATGATATGATTAATAGTATATATGAAGAACAACGCTTCGTTCCTGTATGGTTTATTTTTAATAATCGCCGACGTGGTCTCACTTATCTCAGCATTTGTACTAGCTTTTATTTTTAGAGTATCTTTAACAGATAAGCCCATTATTAATCCAGTTCCATCTAGAACTTATTTTGGAATACTAATAATCCTAATACCCTTTTGGGTAATTATTTTTGCACTAATAGGCCTATACACCAGGAATATTTACGAGAACCGTTTTAGCGAGCTAGGCAGACTTTTTGTAGGTAGCACCATTGGCACGCTATTTGTCGTTGGAGTAGATTTTTTTGGCAGCCAGCCAATCTTTCCAGCGAAGTTAGTGCCCGTTTACGGCTTTTTGTTAACCTTCACCATTTTAGTGATAATGCGAAACCTAGTTAGGTTGGTTAGAAGAATACTGTTTTCGTACAACAAAGGGATTAGTAATGTACTAATCGTTGGTCATAACGAAGCAACTAACGAATTAGTCGACTGGTTGTCTGATCCAAAAAAATCTGGTTACAAGATAGTTGGAATTGTTGGCGAAGATAAAAACACAAGTTATCCACCCGAAGTAAAAACATATAAAGATTTCAATAGCGCTACCAAATCTATTGGAGCAAACAATATTCACAGCATCATGCAAACAGAACTATACAAAGATTCCGAAAACAACAATGAGGTTCTTACATTCGCACAAAATAATCATATAGCTTATAGATTTATCCCCGGTAATTCTGAGCTGTTTGTAGGTAATATGGACGTAGAACTATTCCAATCATCCATTCCGATGATCGCCATCCATCAAACCGCCTTGATTGGCTGGGGACGAATAGCCAAAAGAATATTTGATCTGTTAGTATCGTTTATTTTTATAATTCTTTTGTCGCCAATTTATTTACTCTGCGCTCTAGCAATCTTTATTTTTGATCCGGGCTCCGTAATTTTTAAACAAAAACGTGTGACTAGGTATAATACAAAATTTACGATATACAAATTTCGTACTCACAAAAAGAAATTTAGCGGGTTATCGCCCGAACAAGCTTTTAAGAAAATGGGCAAGCCAGAGCTTGCTATTAAATACAGGGAGAACGGCGATCAGTTAGATCACGATCCTCGGGTGACCAAAGTCGGGCGTTTCTTGCGCAGTACCAGTCTTGACGAATTACCTCAGCTATTCAATGTCTTAAAAGGTGATATTAGTCTTGTCGGACCACGTGCTCTTGTGCCTGAAGAGATTGAAGAGGCCAAAGCTAAAAACAACATTGTCAGTGTCAAATCTGGCATCACAGGGTTTGCTCAAATTTCCGGACGAAAGGACATTCCGCCAGAAGAACGACGCAAGCTAGATCTTTATTACGTTCAAAATTGGAGCTTTTGGTTAGACATCGTTATCCTGATAAAAACACTGCGAGTTTTGATTAACGTCCGGAGCTCCTAGTTTGAAAGTCGCTATTGTCCACGATTGGTTTTTAGAGGGCGGTGCTGAAAAAGTAGTCCTCGAGCTACACCACATGTATCCCGAGGCGCCCATTTATACGTCCTACTGCTCGCCCGCGTGGCGAGAAAAATTAGACAATACTGTCATCACTGGCTATCTACAACATTGGCCATTCTCAAAATTGCGCAAGTTTATCCCCCTGCTACGTCAACACTGGTTTGAGAATCTAGACTTTTCTGATTACGACCTAGTCATTAGTAGCTCGGGCGCCGAAGCAAAAGGCATAAAAGTACCAAAAAGTGTCATGCATATTAACTATTGTCATGCCCCCACCCACTATTATTGGAACCGCTACTATGAGTACATAAAGAGCCCGGGGTTCGGCGTCTTCAATCCCCTTGCACGACTTGGGCTCAAGGTATTACTAAACCCTATTCGCAAATGGGATCTTAAGGCAGCCCAGCGACCCGACTATATGATAGCTAACTCAACTTTTACCTGTAACCAGATAAAAAAGTATTACCACCGTGATTCGACCGTCATCCACCCACCAGTCGAGATAGGTAAATTCTTGCTCTCAGCTAACGGCTCACAGCTCTCAGCTAGAAACGGTTTTATAATCACTGGCCGGCATGTTCCCTACAAACGATTTGATCTCGCCATCGAGGCCTGCAATCAACTCCAGCTACCCTTGAAGGTTTTAGGCACTGGCCCAGAAACTAAAAAGCTTAAACGTCTGGCTGGACCGACTATTGATTTCAAAGGATATGTCTCTGACCAAGAAATTGTTACCCTTCTGCAATCTGCCGAAGCTTTCATCTTCCCCGGCCTTGACGACTTTGGCATCGCTCCCGTCGCCGCTATGGCCGCCGGTACACCAGTAATCGCCTATAAAGATGGTGGCTCGCTAGATTATATTGTCGAAGGTAAGACAGGACTATTCTTTAACAAACAAACCAGCTCGTCACTCGAAACAGCTCTACAAAATTTTAAAAAACATATTTTTAACTCAGAACATATCAAAAATGAAGCGAAAGAATATGACCCTGTAATATTCAGACAAAAAATGCATGATTATATTGCTAAAGCTAGGAGGAGTTAATTATGTGCGGAATCGTAGGCTACGTTGGTAATAAAGACGCACTTAGTCCGGTCCTTGATGGACTCGAAGCCCTAGAATACAGAGGTTATGATTCTGCCGGCGTAGCTATAATGCGCGATGGCAACATATCCTGTACTAAGCAAATTGGTGGTGTAGCAAATGTCGAAAAATTATTAAAAAATGAAGGTGAGTCAACTACTGCCATTGGTCACACGCGTTGGGCCACACACGGTGAACCTTCAGTGGCTAACGCTCACCCGCACTACAACAGCGCAAAGACTATATTTATTGTTCATAACGGCATTATCGAAAACCATCAAGAGCTACGGGATAAACTAACTGCCAAGGGTTATACTTTTAGCACACAAACCGACACCGAAGTAATTCCTCATCTCATTGATTATCATCTAAAAAAAGCTAATTCATTTGAGGCCGCCTTTTCGTCCGCCATCGCTGAGCTAAGAGGCGCATACGCTATTGTTGCTTTGTTCAAAGATGAACCCAATACTCTTTTTGCTGCACGTCTATCCAGCCCCCTAGTTATTGGTGTGGGCGACAACGAATATTATATTGCTTCGGACGCTTCCGCTATCATAGACAAAACCAAAAAAGTCGTTTATTTAGACGATTACGATATTGCTAAAATTACCCCTACTAATTTAGCTATAAATAATACTCGATCTCACCACGCCGAGGTTCGCCAAGAACAAGTACTTGATTATGATACCGAGACAGCTAAACTTGGAAATTTTCCACATTTTATGCTGAAGGAAATATTTGATACACCGCAGACTCTGCAGGCGGCTACCCGTGGCCGGATCAGGCCTAAAACCAACCAAGTCCAGCTAGGCGGGCTATTAAACGTTAAGGAGCAGCTACAATTCGTCGATCGCATTGTGATAGTAGCTTGTGGAACCTCCTATTATGCCGGCATGGTAGGTGAATATTTAATTGAAGAATTGTCTGGCATCCCGGTCGAAGTTCAGCTAGCATCAGAGTTTAAATATCGCCACGAACCCTTCTCGCGCGGTACGGCTGTTTTAGCTATTTCACAATCTGGTGAAACGGCCGACACCATTGCAGCACTTAAGAAAGTTGAATCTTATGGTGTATTACGTCTGGGGATCGTTAATGTTGTTGGCTCGACTATTGCTCGTATGACCGACGCCGGTGTCTACTGTCATGCTGGGCCAGAGCTATCTGTCGCTTCTACCAAAGCCTTTGTCGCACAAGTCACAGTACTAATAGAGATCGCCCTATTTCTTGGCAAAGAACGGACAAAAAACTTCAAACCCCTTTTGCACGAACTTGCCAACCTAGATAAAAAAATCAAAAAAGTTTTAGATCAGGCTGAGAAGATCCAAGATATCGCTACCAAATACGCTAGCTACAAGAACTTTCTATACATTGGTCGTGGCTATGATTATCCCTGCGCAATGGAGGGAGCCCTAAAGCTAAAAGAGCTTTCCTATATCCACGCCGAAGGCTGTGCTGCCGGAGAGATGAAGCATGGACCGCTGGCGATGATTGACAAACATTTTCCCACTTTGGCCATAGCTACCGATTCAGAAATTATAGAAAAAACCCATTCTAACATCCAAGAAATTCAAGCACGAAAAGGCAAAGTCATCGCGATAGGTATAGAGGGCGATACTCGATTAGAGCAACTAGCTGACGACTGCATATTTATACCTCGATCATTAACCCAAACACAACCCATATTAATAGCCGTGGTTGTTCAGCTATTTGCTTACTACATTTCAGTTAATAAAGGTCTAAACGTCGATAGGCCTCGAAACCTAGCAAAATCAGTTACAGTAGAATAGATACATGGAAGAAATATTCAAAGCTTACGACATACGCGGAAAAGTTGGGTCTCAACTAAACCCTGATTCGGTCGAAAAAATTGCCAGAATCTACGGTGATTGGCTGCCAACAAAGGGCATTGTAGCAGTAGGTCACGACATGCGACCTGACTCGGCCGATTTAGCAAATGCTTTTATGAGCGGTCTTCAAAAACAAGGATACGATGTTTGGGATATTGGCCTAGTAACCAGTGACATGATTTATTTTGCTGTTGGAAAGTGGAATTTAGCAGGAGGCGCAGTAATCACTGCCAGCCATAATCCAGGTAAGGATAATGGAATAAAATTATACCGCGACAAAGTGGTTGCAGTAGGGCTAGAAGCTGGGTTAGGAGAAATTCGAGATAGATTCATGGCTGATAAAATACCCGAATCAGCGGACCAGGAAGGATCAAGAAAATCTAAAAGAATTACCAACGAATGGGTTTCACATTGTTTAAAATTTGTTAGCAAACTTTCGCCTTTTGATATTGCTATAGATGCCGGCAACGGAATGGCAGGCGAAATTTTGCCACATATTTTGCCAGAGTTACCTTTCAAAACAAAAAATATGTATTTTGAAATAGATGGTACATTCCCAAATCACGAAGCCAACCCGCAGAAAATTGAGAACCTTAAAGACCTGATAAATGTCGTCCTTCAGGAAAAAAAGGATCTAGGGATAGCTTTCGACGGAGATGGAGACAGGGCTGTATTAATTGATGACAAGGGCCAGCTGGTTCTAGGTACTGATCTTTTAACTATGATTGCAAAACTATACTTGGATAAATTCCCGAGAGCAAAAATTGTTCACGATGTCAGGACTAGCAAAGCCACTACAGAGTTAATTAGTCAGTGGGGTGGCAAACCAGTTCGAACCAAGGCTGGCCGCGTTAGTATAGGTAGCGTGATGCGTGAAGTTGGAGCACCTTTTGGTGGAGAATGCACAGGACATATGTTCTTTACAGAAAATTATGATGCTGATTCTGGATTAATAACTGCCCTTGTAGCCCTTCAAGCCCTATCCGACAGCGGCAAGAAGCTGTCAGAACTAGTAGACGAATATAGATTGTACGCAATGTTGCCAGAAATAAATATTGAAACGACTCAAGACAAAGACATAATATTCAAAAGACTTGCAGAGACTTTTGCTGATGCAGATTTAGACCGACTTGATGGACTCACGGTTGTGTATGACGATAAATGGTTCAACCTGCGCGCCAGCAACACAGAGCCCATCATGCGCCTGAACGCCGAGGCAAATAACCAAAAATTATTAGAAGAGTTTGTCACAAAAGTAACCTCGGTAATAGAAGCCAAATAACTGGTATAATTATAGGTATATGAAAATACTTATTACAGGAGGCGCAGGATTCATTGGCTCAAACTTTGTCCATCACATCGATCGTGAACGTCCTGACTGGAAGATCACTGTTCTAGATGCACTTACTTATGCAGGAAATAAAGATAACTTACGTGGACTGGATGAACATAAAGTAAAGCTAGTTGTTGGAAATATTTGTGACGAAGATATAGTCGACCGGCTAGTCAAAGAATGCGACGCAATTGTACATTTTGCAGCCGAATCGCATAACGATAATTCACTATCTAATCCATGGCCATTTATTGAATCAAATATTATTGGAACATTTAGATTGATAGAAGCTGCAAAAAAGCATAAAAAACGTTTTCATCACATTTCTACAGACGAAGTTTATGGTGATTTAGAGCTAAATGATCCAGCAAAATTCACGGTTAGTACGCCTTATAACCCCTCCAGCCCATACTCTAGTAGCAAAGCGAGTTCTGACTTGCTAGTACGGGCGTGGGTGCGAAGTTTTGGACTACAGGCTACGATTTCCAACTGTTCTAATAACTACGGTCCCTATCAACATGTAGAAAAAATGATTCCGCGCCAAATAACTAATATCTTGTCAGGCGAAAAGCTAAAATTGTATGGAGCAGGTGAAAACGTACGTGATTGGATTAATACAGAAGACCATTCTTCGGGAGTACTTAAAATTCTTGAAAACGGAAAGATAGGTGAAACTTACTTGATCGGAGCAAATGGGGAAAAAAGTAATCTAGAAGTTTTTCAAAGCATATTGAGACTAATGCACAAAGATGAGTCATGGTTAGAGCATGTCAAAGATCGGCCGGGCCACGATATGCGATATGCTATTGATGCCAGCAAACTTGTTAATGAACTAGGCTGGAAACCAAAGTATACTAATTTTGAAAAAGGTCTACTCGAAACTATAAAATGGTATGAAGAGAATGAGGACTGGTGGAAACCTCAAAAGGCCCAGACTGAAGCAAAATATAGGCAGCAAGGACATTAACTAAACATGGCAAAGGTAGCTACGACAGAATTTACTTCGCACAAAACTAACATTCCTGGATTGATTTTTTTTGATGTTACTAGCGTCGGTGATGATCGTGGCTGGTTTCAAGAAAAGTTTCATAAAGACAAGCTAGTAGAGGGCGGAATTCCTGAGGATTTTCAGGTAGTTCAGAACAGCCTGTCGTACAACAAGCAAAAAGGCGTTGTCCGAGGTTTGCATGCAGAGCCGTGGGATAAATATATATCCGTCGTCAAAGGGAAAGTTTTTGCTGCATACGTAGATCTGCGAGAGGGCTCAAATTTTGGAAAGGTAGAAACAATAGAAATTACACCAAACATAGCTGTATTTTTACCTGAAGGTGTTGCTAATTCTTTCCAAACCCTCGAGGATGAAACTTATTATCTCTACAGTGTAAATAAGCACTGGACTGCTGACGATTACGACAAATATATGTTCGTGAACCTGGGCGATCCAGATCTAAATATTCAATGGCCTATCGCGCTGGAAGACTCTGTCATGTCTGATCGGGATAAAAATCATCCACAGCTAAAGGATATAATTCCTATGAAAGTTGGTAACTAATGAACCGATCAAAAATTCTAATTATAGGAGCCAATGGGCAGCTTGGGCTAGCTCTTAAAGCACAGTATCCTGAAGCACAGACAGTTGATATTGACGAACTAGACATTACAGATAAAAAATCTGTCGAGAGTTATGACTGGTCAAATGTTGATATCGTTCTGAATGCCGCTGCCTATACAAACGTAGATGGTGCCGAAACTGCAGAGGGTCGCGTAGCTGCATGGAAGGTCAATGCCGAAGCTCCGGGGCACATAAGCCATCCTGTCTGGCGAAATAACATAATTTTTGTTCATATTTCCACAGACTATGTTTTTGACGGTACAAAAAAAGAGCATTTAGAAAACGAGGATTTTTCCCCACTTTCTGTTTATGGATCTTCGAAGGCTGCAGGAGATTTGCTAGTAACCGCGTGTGACAAGCACTATATAATGCGGACTAGCTGGGTTATTGGCGAAGGCAAAAACTTTGTTCGCACCATGCTTGGCCTTGGTGAAAAAGGCATTAATCCAACTGTTGTTGATGATCAAGTCGGCCGTTTAACCTTCACTAGCGAGTTGGTGCGCGCAATCGACCACCTACTTACAACTAAATCCCCTTTTGGTACGTACAACATAACAAATGATGGTCGGTCAGCCAGCTGGGCAGAAATAACTCGTGAGATATTTGATAATGCTGGCTACGAGCTGGATGTAACTGGAACGACAACTGCTGAGTACTTTAAAGACAAAGAAGGTATTGCTCCCCGCCCACTCAACAGCACACTAAATCTCAGTAAAATTCAAAGCACAAGTTTCAAATCTCGTGATTGGAAAGATGATTTGAAAGACTATATAAAAAAGGAGTTAGCAAAATGAAAGGCATTATTCTAGCTGGTGGTTCGGGCACCAGACTATATCCCATTACTAAAGGCATCTCAAAACAGCTAATTCCAATTTATGATAAGCCTATGGTTTACTACCCTCTTTCCACCCTGATGAGCGCGGGCTTAAAAGATATCTTAATAATTACTACTCCTCATGACCAAGCTCAGTTCAGAAATTTGCTAGGTGATGGTTCAGAAATTGGTATCAGCATTACTTATGCTGTCCAGCCTAGTCCAGGAGGTCTCGCGCAAGCATTTGTAATCGGCGAGGAGTTTATAGGTTCAGACAAAGTAGCTTTGGTGCTGGGCGACAATATTTTCTACGGAACACAAATGGGCGACAAGTTAGCAAAATACACAGATGTAGACGGCGGTGTTATATTTGGTGCGCCAGTATCAGACCCAGAACGTTACGGCGTCGTTGAATTTGATAAAGACATGAACGTAATTTCCATTCACGAAAAGCCTGAAGCCCCTAAGTCAAATTATGCTATACCTGGACTATACTTTTTCGACAACGATGTAATCGAGTATGCCAAACAGGCTCGTCCAAGTGCGCGTGGTGAAATTGAGATTACTGAAATCCACAACTCCTATCTGCGAGCTGGCAAATTAAAAGTTAGCCTCCTTGACCGCGGTACGGCATGGCTAGATACCGGTACATTTGAGACCATGAATCAAGCAGCCCAATTCGTTCAAGTGATCGAAGAACGCCAGGGTTTAAAAATTGGTTGCATCGAAGAAACTGCTTACAATCAGGGTTTTATAGATCAGAACCAATTGCTCAAGTTAGCAGAACCATTACAAAAGAGTGGTTACGGCAAATACCTAAAAAGTATAATTTGATTTGATTCCTAGTGTATAACAATATGTTTAAGTACATTCTGAGCATATGTATTGACCTGAACAACAGTTCTATTCTGCCAATACCACAGCGAATCAGCTCTAATTAAATACCCAACAATCCCCCCACCCCAGATATAAAAAGTAAAGAATAGAACCAACAAGATCTTGCGTTGCTTTTCAGAATGGATCGAATATTTGAATGCTTCGATAAATACTAAAAACACTAATAGTAATATTGGGTATATATATCGTGCTTGTACGGCTTGCGCTACTCCCAGCTTTTGATAAAGCTGAAAATTAAACAACCACAATACGACTATATAGATAGCGCTGACGAGAATAGATAAGCGAATATATGTCTTGGCCCATAATTTCTTGAAATATATTAGGGTAGAGAGAAGCCCGGCGACTAGCACCACATAAGCAAATATTATCTGAGGGGGAGATATTGCCTTTCGAACAATCGGTCCGAACGGCTCATGTTCGGAGACTACTTCAGTTGGCGTATGGCTAAACGGAGCAAAATAACCTCTCATAATTTTACTTGTCCAATGTTGAGTAAAACTTAACGGGTTGCCGTACAGCACATCCGATGACTTATTCTGTAAGTTGTTTCGATTTCGGTACCATGGACCAAAATCTTCACAGACATATTCGGGCTGTATTCTGTCGCACATCGGCGCTACCGTTTTATATCGAACAAGATTTTGGACATGTCGCTCAATAAACAACCCAGTTGACACTAAAAGCAGTGCAACTAGGCAAGTTACAACCAAGCCATTGGGTCGGGCTTTCCAAGCATCGACTAATAATTGTCTCGAGCGCCTACCGTTCTTATTCCAAAAAGTAATGCTAATGAAAAAGAAGGATATGATAAAAATAGGCAGAAAATTATGCTTTACTAATGTTGTAAGCAACCCGACGCTAACAAATAGAGTAGACTGAGTTAATAAATTTCCCTTCTGTCTTAAGATGTTGGTTCCGAGTATCAAATAATTTGCACTCATCAAAAACATTAAATTGTCATAATTAATATGGGTAGCAATTAGCGGCACGATCATTGTTGATGCAAACGCTAAAAGAACTACGTTTATCGATCTTGGCGTGATTTTCCATGAATCAAACAACTTTTTATACAGGGCTATTCCTGCAACTACTAATGAAATATTCAAAAACCTTAGGGCAATGATTAATCCCGTCTCGCTTTTTATGAATAAATTGAAGAGTCGGTAAGGAAAACTTAAAAGGTATGAATATAGATATGAAGGGTCTCTAGTTATATCGCCAAACAAACTTGCTTCTGGAGGTTGCTCACTAATAAATGGACTCCATTGCTGAGCGTAAATTGATGTCATCCCATAATGAGCATATTCATCAAAGACCATGGGATATATAAAGCTAACGGCACCCCAAACTGTGTTTATTATAAAAAAAACGACAACAAGCCAGAAAAACTTACCACTAGAGGTAAAATCATAAATTCGATTAATTCCATTCTTTATATGCTGCATTTTTGTGAATATTACTATACCTGATTTATAGATTCTTTACTGATATAATATAACCCTATACGAAAGGAGATCCGCGATAAATAAAAAGACGATTACTATTATAGGTGCTGGTTACGTAGGGCTATCGACCGCTTCTCTACTATCAAATTCTGGCTACACTGTTTACCTAATCGATGTGAATAAGGATCGATTAGACACAATCAAGAGCGGAAAATCATTTTTCTACGAACAAGGTATAGATCCGTTAATTGAGCTCGCGGTTAAAGAGAACCGTTTAATTCCATCTGATAGTTACGAAGAATCGATTCCAAACAGCGATGTCGTATTCTCATGCGTTGGGACTCCAGATAATCCTGACGGGAGCTCTAACCTCAGTTTTGTTCATCAAGCAGCTAGAAAAGCCAGCGAATTAATGAAGCCTGGTAGTATTTTCGTACAAAAGAGCACCGTACCCGTTGGCACTGGCATAGAGATTGAAACATCATTATCCTTTGAGAATAAAAGCATCTCGTACGTTTCAAACCCCGAATTTCTGAGAGAAGGGACAGCGATCTCTGACTCTTTATGGTTCGATCGTGTTGTTGTCGGTGGTAATAATTTAGATGCAAATAATAAAGTGATCAAGCTATATAAAGATCTAGAAAAACACCGCGCAGAAATTGCAAAAATATCAGGCCTTGTCGAACCAAAAAGTCACACCGGATCATACATTTCTACTTCGCGAGATAGTGCAGAACTAATAAAAGTAACTGCTAATGCTTTCTTAGCATTAAAGATTTCGTTCGCTAATTCTATAGCCAAACTTGCAGATCAAACTGGCGCCGATGTAGTAGAGGTAATGGACGGTATTGGTTCTGACAAGCGTATTGGTAGAGCTTTCTTAAACGCTGGACGTGGTTATGGTGGAGGATGTTTCCCTAAAGACGTTAGTGGACTAATCGCCAGCGCTGAGAAGCATGGTATCGACATGCAAATTATGACTGCTTCCACAGAAGTTAATGAATCAATGGCTGGATATATAGTAAATAAAGCAAAATCTAGCTTAGGAGAATTGAAAGACAAAAAAATTGCTGTACTGGGATTATCGTTTAAGGCTGGGACTAGTGACTCTAGACGTTCGCCCGGCATTAAGCTAGCCAATATTTTATCAAAAGAAGGGGCTCACGTAATTGCTCACGACCCAAAAGCCAACGATGAAGCGAAAGTAGATTTGAATACAAAAATTACTGTATCAAACTCTTTAGAATCTACTCTTGATAATGTTGACGGCGTATTTATAGCGACCGATTGGCCAGAATTTTTAAATACTAGTCCCTCTCAATATAAAAAACTAATGAAAGGCCAGTTATTTGTTGATGCAGTCAATGGTTTTAATATTAAAGAGATCGAGTCCGCTGGGTTACAATATATAGGTGTAGGAAGAGGTAAATAACTTGAAACTAATAATACAAATCCCATGTTTGAACGAAGAGGCTACTTTGCCTGCGGTTCTGAAAACAATCCCAAAAAAGATCGACGGTATTGACGAAATCACTACTTTAATTATTGATGATGGTTCAACTGATAAAACAATAGAAGTAGCAAAAAAACATGGCGTTAAGCACTTTGTAATCCACTCCAAGAATATGGGGCTTGCCCGTTCATTTCATGACGGCATTCATTATGCGCTCAGTATAGGCGCAGATATTGTTGTTAATACAGATGGCGACAACCAATACCCACAAGAACAAATCAGTGACCTCGTTCAGCCAATACTAAGAGGCGAAGCAGAGATAGTCATTGGCGACAGGCAGACTTCAACCATTGAACACTTTTCCCCTATAAAAAAACTATTTCAACGGGTTGGTAGTAGCGTAGTTAACAAAGCGGCCGGGACAAGTTTACCAGACGCGGCCAGTGGCTTCCGCGCTTATTCAAAACAATCTTTGCTCCGACTAAATATCGTCACTCAGTTTAGCTACTGTATGGAAACAATTATCCAAGCTGGCAATAAACGTATTCCTATTACCAGTGTAAAGATCAAGACTAATCCTAAGACTCGCGAGTCCAGACTCTTTAAAAATATATGGCAACATATGTACAAATCCGGTTCTGCAATTTCAAGAAGCTATATCATGTATAGGCCCCACCTGATTTTCATAACTCTTGGGGGCTTATTATTAATCGCCGGACTGATTCCATTTGTTAGATACGGGTACATATATATTACCGGTAATCACGGTGGTGACCATATTCAATCACTTCTTCTTGGCGCAGTACTTATTTTTGCATCTATGATTGCGTTTGCTCTTACAGTAATCGCAGATTTAACACACACTAATCGCACACTACTTGAAGACAGCCTAGAACGCATAAAAGAACTCCAATACAACGACAACGACTGATTTAGTTACATATCATTGCTTGTCACGGGTCGAGTCAGAGCTTCATCCTCAAACACACATAAATTCTCGGAATCAACTTTTGCATAATAGGTTTTGAGATCTTTTTTTGGTACCTCGACTATTACTATATTTCTCGATACTTTAGTAGAGCTGAAACCTTCTTCGTCAAAATAACATGAGTTGTTTGTATCTTTATATAAAATGATCGTCTGGTTATTATCTGCACTTTTCCAAATAAAATAACCACCTATTATCAACACGACGCTAGCGATTATCAGAGCTATTATTTTATTGTTATTGTTTTTTACGTTTTTCATACGAAGTATTATACTATTGCGTTAGTGTTTTTTAGTGATTCGTTTTTTACAGATTCAATATTATTTTTAATTGAAGACTTGATCTTTTCATTATCCTTCTTAGTCATCTCATATATCTTTCCGAGACTCTTTTCGTTAAGATTCTTCAGATCAATTGCGTATTTCTCTAGGCCAAATTGAGACAAAATCTCTTTATATTTATGACTCCAGCCAATTACCCCAACCGGAACACCCACAGACAAGCTAGCAATCATGGCATGGAATCTAGACACCAGACAAGCCGATACGGTCGAGATGATATAGCGTTGAGCTTGGGCCGAAATCTCTTGGTTGAAAAATACTGTTTTATTTTTATCGTCGACTAGCTCAAAAATCTTTTTACATAACGGCAAGTCATTGTTATGAGGTTTTTCGGACCCCTCTCTGGCTGCATGAGCCATAATGATAAATTTTTGATTTTCTAAATTTTTAGCATTAAGAAAATCAGCGATAACGCCCGCATAATCTACTCCCAACTTATCACATTTTTTTTCAACCACTCGGCTGGGGCAAATTACTAAATAATTTTTATTCAACGAAGGTGAAAGTTTTGCTTTAGTTAATATTTTTTGGGCTACTTTTTTCTCTTGTTCAGAAATTTTTAGCAAGAATGCGTAGTCTGATGCTGGTGTAACATTCGTTAGATTTAGTACTTGTAAATATTTTTTGGTTTGAGATCCCCTGGCCATAATGTGGGTAATTCTAGGAAGAAGTAATTTTGAAAAAAATCTATTAATCGGGTTATTAAAGGGTCCCATCGCTTGGGCACATTTAACAATCTTTTTATTCATCAGTATGGGTGGCAGGATACTGGCAACATTAAATATCAAAAACTTTTCTCTGCCATCAACAAAGCTTATTCCCGGTTCGTCTAAGTAAACATCACAGTCATAGAGCGCTTTAATATGATTGTTCTTTCTAATTACCGGCCTAAGTGGGATTAATATCTTATGTAGTAGAGCTAGTGGATTTACCACCAATGCTAGATAAACCGGCTTTGTTGATAAAACACTAAGGTTCTTATATGTATTCTGCTTTCGATCTTTTTCAGGGTACAAACTAAACAGGGTAAACTCTGCTTTCTGATCCTTTGCAGTAATTGATTGAACGGACGCTTCCAGCATCGCAGCAGCACCCTTGTTACCATAAAATGCAGCCGAACCACCTATTACATACTTCACTTGCTCGCTCCTTTAGTTCTTAAAATTAAATAGAGAATCGCCAGGATCCCATCCGCAACTGTGGCATATAGTCTGGCTAGCAACGCCAATGCGATGGCCTCCTCTGTAGAGAAGTAATTGCTTGCAAAAGCTACAATTACAGCCTCTCTAACCCCTAGCCCGCTCGGAACAAAAATGGCCATTATTCCAATAATTCCAGCCAACGTATATATCGAGCCTAATCCAATATACATATCAGGCGTGACTGGCAGAATCGATGCAGCTATAAACACAAACGCCACTGCCGTGATTATCCTAGGGATTAAAAACTTAACCACAAAAACTACTAGAGTCTTCGAGTCAAAGAAATATTCTTGACCAATTGTTTGATTACGGACTTTTTTGAGTACCGTGTTGAATATCCTATAAAAAGCTTTTTTACTTAGTAGTGGGAGGGCTAAAAGTCCCAACAAAAGTGGTGAAAACATCGACACGTTACTCGACACATCGCTAAAGAACAACCCCAGAACGGGCAGTGACAATATCAAAGAAGCCAATAACAAGAATATGTTCTCGTACATAAACGAAATCGACAGAACCTTTTTGCTGTGGCCATTCTTAGTTCCCCAAGCGACTTTATTAACATAAGAACCAGCTTGGCCAGGGATATATTTTAATAACCATGACGAAGTATGCACCGCCAATGCTTCTTTTTTACTAATAACTATGTTCAATCTCTTAAGTATCGCTCCCCACAATAATCCCGAATACAACACCGCCACAACTAACATGACTAGCCCAAAAAACGAATATATATTGACCGAAAAATCTATGGTTTGTAAATTTGTCCAGTTGCGAACTAGCGCTCTACCAAAAAAGAATGTTGCTAGCAAAATCACTAACCAAGCTAAGACAGTTCTTATTCCAGTTTTTTTCATTTACTTATCTTATTGTAACTTCTTATCACGTCCAAAGATTTTTTCTGCGAGTATGGCACTTCCGCTTTCGGATCTGCATAGCCAATCGCGATTAACATTATTGGCCGTTCATCAAATCTCAAGCCCAATAATTTTTGCATTTTAGCTTCCAGTGGTTCAAAATCTGGCCAGTTAATCATGCAGGTAGAAATCCCCTTTGTTTCTAGTGCAAAAGCAAAGCTCATAGCTGAGAGCGAAGAGTCGACGTAGATAGCGTGTCGATCACGCGTACTAAAGTATGAATCTAGCTTACCTACTAAAACCGCAATCGCCGGGACGTTATCGGCATAACCGGTCGTTCCAAATGGTGTATTCGCCACAATTTTTACCAGCTTTGGGTCATCGAATAATCTATACTCATATGGCAAGCGATTGCAGGCTGTTGGAGATTGTCGTGCAACCAACATCGCTTCATCAATATCATTTCGGCTAACTTTCTTCTTTAGAAACCAGCGAGCTGACCGTCTATACATACTTAGGGATAATAGCTGGTCGTAGCTTGGAAGGTCTTTTGGCTTCACTCTTACAAAAGGCGCGATATCTTGCGAGTCTGGTTTGTAGTCTTGTTTTTCAAACAGAGTTTGAGCTTTTACGATCTGTGGTGTTGGCTTCTTGATTGCCTCAAAATAGCGTTTTAGTACATTGTTTGCCCAGTGCAGTTCAGACTCGTCATATGTAGACGGGTCTGCTTTGTGTTGATTAACTGATACTGCATAGACTTCGACTGTCTCTAGAATATAGCCCTGGGAAAAAGTAGGTCTACGAGGTCGCATAATTAAAGCTTTTTCTAGACGGTGAATGTTCCGGCGCAACGCTATCCGAGATTTAGAATTTGCTTGCTTTAGATTAATATAGTAGTTTCTCTTGCCTTTTAATACCGCCCTCTGCTCACGCATAAACGGAAAAAAGAGTAACCAGTGAAACGGAATGCTAAGCAGGTACGTAAAGCTGAATATTCTTGCAACCGTCAAGTTAACCGTTCGCATCAATTTACGAACTATCTTTACGCCAAGAATTGTTTGTAGTAATTTCTTAATTTTCTTCATGGTGTTCCAAATCCCACACTAGGGGCGATCTATATAATCTTATCAAACTTACTAATTATTTACATTCATTATGTCTATAATGGAACTGGATGAATATCGAGCAATCATTCAGGCGACTACGGAAATCAGTCTGGTTCTTTCCTTTTTTACTGTTTCTGTTATTTACGATTTTTGTATCGTTTAAAATTAGTGGTAGTTCAATCGGAATCTACGAGAGAATACTTCCAAGTCAGGGCGAAAGATCTTCAGTATTATACGGACGGCCGCAATCAATTCGCTCAGATGAATGGCTGGTATGGACTCAGCTAACTATTTCCCAGTCCGAGAATGGTTTTCCGCGATTTAACGAAGACCTAGGCACTGGCCGTGACTTAGCTCTTCACTTTGAAATACCATCAAAAGATTGGTCTGCAGTATTTAAGCCTCATAATTGGGCATTCTTTATTCTGCCCTTAGAATATGCGTTCGCGTTCAAGTGGTGGTTCTTGGCATACATTCTAATAATTGGTGCGTATTTATTCGCTACGAAACTTCTGGGTGGCAAATTCTTACTGTCCGCAATTATTAGTGTGGCTTTTGCATTAAGCCCGTTCATACTCTGGTGGTACCAAACCCCTGTTTTAGGGCTGATTGGAATAGGATTCTTAATCATTCTGGCTTTCATACATATTATTAATGGCGCTCAACTCAAACAAATTAACAATGTTGCTTTATCTAAATCAGTATCAATACTTTGGTTAGCATTTCTATTAATTTGGTTTAGCTTTATATTGTACCCACCGTTTCAAATATCGATCGCAATTGTTGTTACTTTTTACTGTTTTGGATATCTTATTCAGTATTTCACAAAAACGAAGACTACTTCGAAAACTATACTAGTAAAGTTAGCCCCAGTTTTTATTGCTTTACTTCTAACCATTTTAGCTGGGGTTATATTTATATATAGTCACCAAGATGCAATAAGTAAGATGAATGGTTCAGTTTACCCTGGAGATAGAAATGTTGTTAGCGGTGGTCAAACACCTCTCACGACGTTGGGGGGGTTCTTGATGCCTCTTGTTCAAAGTGATTTCCGTAGCGCCAACTATTATTCTAACCAGAGCGAGGTCTCCAACTTTATAATTAGCGCGCCAATACTTTTGATACCATTAATTTGGATTTCTTTTATGGAGTATAAAAAGCGTCGAAAGATTGATTGGCGACTAATAACGATGATTATATGTACAACCCTAATTTTAGCTAGGATGTACATCCCTTTCGGGGATAGACTGTATAGACTACTGCTTTTAGATAAGGTTCCTCATGGGAGATTACTTATAGCTCTTGGTTTCTTGGGATTTTTGATGATAGTTCATTTCGTCGAAAAATCATACGAGCTTAGATTAGCCAAAAAACAACATACTAAGTTTGCTCTCCTATATACTTCGACGGTTTTTCTCATGTTGTTATACGTAGGTTTTGAGGTAAAGAAATCTTACCCCTTATTCCTGCAACATAACTATGAACTACTCATACTCGTAATGATAATGTCGGTATTTATTTTTTGCCTATCAATCGGCAAGCACCTTGTTGCCGCTTTAGCAGTACTAGCTATCTCGTTATTTAGTAGCTTCCGAGCAATGCCGCTACAATCTGGATTAGGGCCATTGTACAAATCCAAAATTGTAGATCAAATTAATTCAAAATCCAACGACCGAGATTCTTGGTTAGTCATTGGAAGCATTTACTACGAACATATACCGCTGCTCGCAAACAATGATTTACTTGGTGGAGTTCAACTTTATCCCGACAAAGATTACTGGATCAATCTGTTCGGTACGAACAACGAGTATAACTTCAACAGAAAAGCACACATTAATTTTATTTCTTCAAAAGATGCTGGCGAGATATCACTTCCTCAGGGAAACCTAATTGTCATTAATATAAAAGATTGCTCTTCAAAGGTTTTAGAATCCGCCGATTATGTATTATCTGATCACAAATTAGTTCTGCCCTGCCTGACAGAAATTGAGATACCAGAAGACACTAAAACAACTCTTTACATGTACAAAAACACTAATTCAGTCAATTAATCTATTATAAGAAGGACTATACCAGTCACTATTGGAGCCTCGTATAAATGTCATAGCTGGTAGGTGTGCCAATATAAGCATAATTGCTATAGTAGTCCATACTATAAAAAATACATTTCTTTTATTTTCGGGTAATCTTTGGTCGGCTCTCAGAATAATCACCGCTACGATATAAAAAATAAACACCGCAACCGGTATTAGGTATCTGCCTTGATAAGCGAAACGTTTTCCGTAGTTTAGTAATGTCAGCAAATTAAAAATATAGAGCACTGCAATATACGCAAATACAAGGGTATACAGATAGTATTGATGAAACGCTTTGAATAACCTTTTTCTCGGTAGTAGGAGCGTACTTACAAAAGCAACCATACTAATCGCAGCCACAAACTCGCTAGCTGTTGTACTCATAATTTTTTTATGTCCTAGATAGAAGAATAAGTTGTTGTACATGCTGTAGAACCACATACCAGTATGAGTAAACGGATTTTCTTTATTTATAAAACTAATCTTGTTGACGCCATTGAAAATATCTTTCTGATCGTAATTTCGAGCATATAAAGCGTTGGTAACACACTCTTCTCTAGAGAATAATTTCACACAACCTGGCTGTACGTTTCCGTACTTTATGATATTTAAGCCAAACCGTTCTAGCGCCATAACTGTTCCTAGAGTAGCGAAAAGTATTATTAGAATCGTGCCAATGGAAAATTTAAGATGTTTTTTTATGTCTGCCTTTAGCAGCGTTTTTCTATATTTTGAAATCAAAAAGTACCCTGCGATCAAAAGCCCCAATCCAACCGTTGGCAGAAAAGTATACTTCGTCAAACATGTAAATACACCGAAAATATATGACATTAGAAAATCTTGGATACGCCTTTTTTTTACATACCGAATCGAATATAGCAAGAATACCGCGAATAGTAGATTTGCTAAGTTATCGTAGTTAATCGATGAGGCAAGCCACACAAACATGCCTACAAAAGTAAGCGACATAATCGATAGATTTTTCAAAGCCTCATTGTCGCTAACCTCGTCCAGACATTTCTTAAGAAAAGCGATAGTTAGTATCGCGAGCACAACACTTTGCATTCGCAACATTAAAACTTGTGTTTCAACATTACCAGAAATATTTTTGATTGCCCTCAAACTGAAACTAGACAGGTAATGATAAAGGTAGCTAGCACTTCGGTTCAAAGTTCTGACTTCAGCTATTGAATCTGGTGATTGCTGACTAATTATGGGTCCAGCAAAAGCTCCTTGGTTAGAATAGTAGTCGATAGCAGAATAATGATAGGCTTCATCAGGGGGTATGCCGAATTTAATCGAAAATGAAAAGAATAACGCCTGTACCGCAAACAACGCTACCACTATCCACAGGAAATATTTACTACTAACTAATTTGATTATTTTATTTCGTAAGCTTTTCAATGTTTTCTATTATATCCTTATTCTCACCTTTTGCTAATGTCCATAACGACGCAGTAATTAACGCTAATCCAGTCAGAATCGCTACTAGCACAATATATAATAACAACCCATTAAAGCCATTTTGGTTTAGCCCCTTAATGATTACGTTATCAACACCGCCCAGTGAAAAATCTTTTTTTACCAGCATCCAAGACAGATTAATAATTACCAGGCATATGCCTAAACCAACTACACAAGAAACTAATAGCCCTCTTAGCTTCTTTATGCTAAGTAGCCCATAACACATCAACAGACCGACAGGCAATAACGAAGGTATTACATAGCGGACATTCATTGCTCCGTATCCTGTGGCATGAATTATTTGTTGAATCCACAATAGTGCCACCTGAAATGAGAACATCATAACAACAAATATTTCTTTATTGTTAAGATTCCTGCGTTTTCTAAATGCCCAGACTCCGGCTAATCCAACAGAGCCAACAAAAACAATTACCGATAGTTTTTTATTTGAAATTTGTTTACTAAAGTAAACGTCTGCAAACTTCCACGAATCCCCATACAAATTATCGGCTAGTAAAGTCCAGGTTCTAGTGTTAGAGACTACCGAACCTAGCGGTCTATACTCTCTCCCTTGGGCCTTCACCCAATCTTGAGGACCAGACCTATACCAGTTGCCACTAATTGTCTGATTTCTATGATAGAACCATCCGATACCGGATAGAACAACTACGACTATGACTATGATCGCGGTCAGACTCTGTTGCAGTCTTTTCCGAAAGTTTTTGTTTGAATGTAGCCATGTTCCAACTAACACAGCAAAAAGGCTTGGAATCATAGTCGCTAAAAAAGTTGCCCTCGAAGACATTCCAATCAAAGAAACTATCGCGAGCCCTACTATTAATCTAGTGTTCGGGCCTTTTAATATGATGAGCCCGGAAAGTGTCATGCTTACTACCGAGGCCAAAAGCACTAGGATATCGTTCATTATTAGAGACGATATCTTTATGAATGGCACAATCGAAATAATCAAGGCTGGAAGCGCAACAGCAAACTGAGCCTTCTTTTCTCCCCCAAAGACCCAGCCAGCCCAAGAAAGAGCAACCACTGATAATAATGCGACTAGTAGAGTTATAAATCTAGCGCTGAAAATAGCTCTGTTAAAGTGTCCTTTACTGAAATTGTAGCCTATAGTCGGTGCGATTAGAGTGTAGTACAGTGGTGGATGTTGCGATACAAATTGTACGTTCCTGCGGGGAATAAATGGCGCAAGAGTACCTTCCTTAAATTTTGGTAAGCGACCATTATATACTTGCCAGGCATAATCAATATGTCCAACAGAATCTCCACCTAAATATTTATAAGGTATAGTTGATAAATATAGTCCGCCAATAGATACGAGACACAGGATAACTCCACTCAAACCCAATACTACCCTTCTGTCTACATTTTTGATCCAGTCCGTATTACTGATATTACTAATTCTTCGGTGGAGTCTAAATTTCATTTTATCCTTTTTAAAAGTCTACTATTTATTGTATAAAGAATCTAATCATTAGCATTGACTCAATCTGTTATTTTTGTTATAGTTGATATGTTGTATGAAAAATAAAAAATATCGTTCAGGCTATAAAACTAATTCAAAAAAAACTACGATTCTTGTGGTTGTGGTGGCTTTAGTGTTGGGAGGTTTAGTTTGGTGGTTTTTGTTACGAAGTGATAATGACCAGCCTACAACACCCGCTGATGTTAGCGGAAGTAGTGAAGACGTGGTGATTAATCCTCCAAGTGAAGATGATACCGATACTAACAATGCGGTTAAAGACGAGCTGCCGTCTCAAAACGATTCACAAACCCCTGCCTCTGCTGGTAATCCTGAGATAAATAATGTAAGTGTGGTTATTACTAATTGGGGGCAGTCCGATTCGGGTTCAAAATTCGAAGTAGGTGCGTATGCACAAATTCTTGAAGCAAGCGGGAAATGCAAATTAACTATGAAAAAGGGCTCAACAACATTAACTGGAAGCAGCGCAGCTGTTCAGAATCCAACAACCATGAGTTGTGGAGCACTATCAGTCCCCTACGCAAAAGTATCTCCAGGGACCTGGTCGACTACAGTCCAATACATATCGTCAAAATCAACCGGCTCTACAACTAAACAAATCAAGGTAGAATAAGTCTATGCGTTTAAGATTGCCTAAAAGAAACTTCCTCTTAGCGTTATTCGTCCTTTTTATTACTAGTATGGTGTTTGTACAGGCACAGACAGAGACCACCGCAAGCGCATTATCTGGCAGTCAGTTTAATAGGGGTAATATAATTAGTGATTCACTATTTTACAGAGAGTCAAGCATGTCTGTATCTAGTATTCAAAGCTTCTTAAACCGTAAAGTTCCGGTTTGTGATACAAACGGTTCAGAGATGCACAGTACCGGCGTCACTCGGGCAGAATACGGACGGTCGAAAGGCGTACCCCCTCCATACCGTTGTTTAAAGTCGCGACTTTTGTCCACACAGTCAAAAAAAGCGTCTACCGGCCTGTGTAAGGCTTTATCTGCAAAAACTGGTCAGACTGCAGCGAAGATAATTTACAGTGTGTCCAAGGCTTGCGGTATAGACAGTAAGGTTTTACTGGTCATGCTTCAAAAAGAACAAGCGTTAATTACAGATGAATGGCCATGGCCGAACCAATACCGTATAGCAATGGGTTACGGATGCCCTGATACGGCGCCTTGTGATACACAATATTATGGGTTTTTTAATCAGGTTTACAATGCTGCTAGCCAAATGAAACGATATGCCAAAAGCCCAAGCTCATTTAACTATCGATCAGGCAGAACCAATTATATTCAGTACAACCCTAACGCTTCTTGCGGCGGAAGAAATGTGTACATAGAGAATAAAGCAACTGCTGGGCTGTATAACTACACCCCTTATACACCCAACGCTGCAACCCTAGCCGCTGACTTCGGTGAGGAAGCGCCCTGTGGTGCTTACGGTAATAAGAATTTCTGGTGGTACTACAATACATGGTTTGATAGCCCCCAAATTACTCAGAACTATTCCCTAATTGAGTGTAGTGGAGAGAAGTATTTGGTAGAGCGTTTTATAAAGATGAAAAGGCCGCTTACGGCTGACGCAATTGCAGCCTGGGGATTTGAAGAAGATGAATTTGTCGACAACAGTTATCGGTGTGTTTATACATCCTACGCAATCCCACTTAACTGGCTGGTTAGATCTAGGGCTACTAAGCAATTATACATAACCGATTCGCAGAGTCAGTGGAAACTTCAAAGTCTATCTATTGCGCGAGCTTGGGGTCTAGATGATTTATATAACAATTATTCTGCGGTTCCACAGCTTCAAGGAGCAACCCTTAAAGACTTAGCAATTTTCACATCTACACCACGATTAACTAAGTCGGCTAATACTGGCAAGGTTTACCTCATGGACCAGGGAATTTTACACCACATAAAAGGTACGTTGACTGGTTCTGTTGACTCATCCAGCCTATCTCTAGTTCGTGGTTACGATTCAGTCCCGATGGCAACTTTCTCAGGATCACTCCTGAGTGATTTAAAAGACGCTAATAGCGCGATAGATAACTCAATTAACGCAGGATTCAGTAGCGGCGGTAAATTCTATGCATTTGATCACGGAAAGATCAGATGGATAAAGCCTAGCTACTATCCAGGAAGATGGGAGGACATCGACACATTGACAGGACCTAGCCTACACCCTGATTTTATTAGCGTATCTGTGCAGGCAGCACCTCTTGCCCACGGATTTAGAAGAGACGGCACATATTACTACGTTGGCGCTAATGGAGAAATTACAACGTCAACAAACCAAACACAAGCCCGACAATGGGGTGGAGACACAACTCCAATAATTACTTACTTATTGCGCAGCAAGCTCCTTTAAGTAGGTTCCCTTTGTGCTATTTCACATCTAATCTTGCGCTGGCGATATCTTTCCTAAATTCTGGGTGATAATAGGGGTCATTTTTAATTAGTGGTCTCCACCTTTTTAGCATCATTTTTATTTCTTTATCAAACTCACTCAAGTCGCGAACTTTTGATCCGGGTTGCCCGACTGATACAGATTCATGATGATAAAGTTCAACGTGTGGTAAATAGACGTTTCTCCAACCCTTTTCAAACAGTTTTAAACACATATCGACATCGTTAAAGGCAATCCTATATTTCTCATCAAAGCCATTTACCTTGTTAAATTTATCTGCTGATACCATTACGCAAGCTGCAGTAACTGCAGTAAGATCTCTTGTTCCGCCTACATACGTCAACATGGCAGGATCTTGTGGCGGGTTTACAGCAAATGCAGGGTAATAATGCCCTGCTATACCTGGCGTTCCATCCAATCCACCAACACCCAAAATGATACCGCCATGCTGCAATTTGCCATCAGGATAGAGTAATTTACAGCCGACCGCACCAATATCTTTCTGCTGGGCATACCCTAACATATCCTCTACCCAGCTTGGAGTTATAACTTCTGTATCGTTATTTAAAAATAGTAGGTACTCTCCTCTTGCCTTTTTGGCACCAAAGTTACAAACCGACGCAAAGTTAAACTTCTTGGTCCATTTAATAACTCGAGAGTTTGGAATCAGTTTTTTATATTCATCGTATAACTCCCACACCTTTGGATCACTAGACCCAGTGTCGGCAACAATAACTTCGATTTTATTATAACCAGGGTTTTTATTAATAGACTCAAGACAGCGTTTAATATAAGCGTATTGATCTTTTGTTGGAATAATTATTGAAACCTTCGGATTGTTTTTTACTTTATATCTTACCTTCCACATAGAAAACGGTATTTGCCATCTAATATCAGCATCATATCCTCGTTGCTTTATGTCATCCTCAAGTGCTTTTTTCTGATTAATATATGCATAGTTCTTCGATGATGGAGCCTGTGCTGTCGAATTGGTAGATTTTCGCCAACTGTACAATACTTTGGGTATATGGGTAATCTGACTAGTTTGTCTACTCACTCTTAAGAATAAATCCCAGTCTTGTGTGCCTTCGTAACCTTTCCGGAAACCTCCCACTTTTTCGACTAGACTCCGGCGCAAAACCGCAAAATGAGTAATATAGTTGATTGAACGAAGAAATTCTGGACTCCAGTCAGGTTTGAAGAATGGTTCAGTATGTTTTCTCCCTTCCTCATCAATTTTGTCTTCATCGGTGTATATAAAGTCCGTGTCGGGGTTTTCGTTAAGTGATTTTACCACTTCAAACAGTGCATTCGGCCACAAAATATCATCATGATCTAGTAATGCTATAAACTCTCCGTTTGCTATAGCTAGGGCAGAATTTGAAGCTTCGCAAATATGACCATTCTTTTGTCTCTTAACTAAGTTTATTCTTTTGTCGGTCTTACAGTACTCTTCGATTATCGCAACAACCTCTTCGTTCGTAGAAGCATCATCTGCAATACAAAGCTGCCAATTATCGTATGACTGATTCAGTACTGACGTTATGCATTCTCGAAGATGTACCGAGCTAGTATTGAATGTAGGCACTAATACACTAATCAATGGTCTATATTTAAATTTGTATTGTTGTTGCTCAATAAGCAATTTATTACTTGGGTAATGCTCTTTGAACCATTTTTTATATTCAACTTTGCGTAGATTTGCTGTATGTTTAGTAGTCATATAGCTTTCAGTGAAAATCAGTAATTTCGAATAAAAGGGTATCCGCCGAGTATATCTATTCACAAATATCTGGTGTCCGTTGATTTTCAAATATAGTAATCTCATCGATTGTGCGCGAAAAACTCTTAATATTTTATAGTCTAGGTTTATCATTATATTCTGTTTTTCTTAAGAAAACTTGTTTTATTTAATGATTTTTTAACTCTGTTCCTTGCTTTCCAAACTCTTGACGACTGTATAAGCCTAAGCTGTTCTCTTGTTTCCTTGAGTTCTCTATCCTTCATGAGTAGGGTTATATTCACTTTGTGAACTTCACTAGCTTTTTTATCACAAAGCGCCTTCAAGTTTTGAAAAACTTGATACTGTGCATTTAAGAATAGTCCGTCTTGACTGGGGATACTTTCTACTACTTTTTCTACTAAGTGAGTATTCTGCTCTTCATCAATTCTATTTATATCATTAATTGCACTGCCTATGTGTTCATAGATTATCTTTCGATAGTTTGGGCTATCCCCAAATAGTTTTAATAACTCTGTGAATAATTGAATGTGTTCGACGGAATATTTTTTCCAGATCTCGTCAATGTTATTAACTGAGTTCCACCAAATTCCGCCAGGGTGTCTTCTATACACGGACATGACATTATCTATAAATCCAATCTTACCATTATTTGCATGGTACAGGTGCAGATACCAATCAAGTGGCAATATATTTTCTGGTAAATTATCGTATTCTTGTCTACGGTACATTACCGAATTTGTTTGTATGAAATTGTTCTTTAGTAGTTCTGCTAGCGTGAAGTTATCTAGTGTTTCGTCAGGGAATATATGGTTTTTTTTAGTATTTTCGAATTCTACTTTAACTGGGTGGAAACAGAGCGAACAATCAATATGGCTGTCCAAGTAATCTACTTGTTTTTGTAGCTTGTTCGAGTCTGTCCAATAATCATCTCCCTCACAGATAGCTAAATATTTTGCTTTTGACTTTCTCAGCACATCATATAAGTTCTTTTGAGGGCCAATATTCTGTTTTCGTAAAATCGGCTTGAACATATTTGGGTATTTTTTAGTATATTCTTGAATTATTCTAGGTGTATTGTCTTTTGAACTGTCGTCTCCAATAATAATCTCAAATCTAAAATTTGTTTTTTGTCTTACAAATCCTTCTAGTGTGCGACGAATATATTTTTCCTGATTATATGAAATCGAAACAATACTAACCTTGGTAGTATCTCTCATAATGTTCGCTCAGACTTTTCGATTATTGATACTATATTATGTAGAACCTTCTTACTCACTTCATGATGTGCTGGAAGCGACAGCACTCTGCTACAAATGTCGTCTGTCGTGCTCAAACTCATAGCTCTTTCATATTTTTTGAATGCACTCTGCTTGTGCAGTGCAGGGTTATAATACCGATTCGCCTCAACACCGCTTGATCTTAGTGCCCGGAATGCTCTTGAAGCCTGATTCTGATCCTTTGCTAATGCAGATACGAAACAAACAGACGATTGATTGGTGTTATCCTGAAATACATATCCAAGAGGCGATAGCTTATCTATAAACATTTGTTGTACTTGTTGTCTTTGTGTTACAGAAGATTCGATGTTCGTAAGACGCCATAGCCCTATAGCGGCGTTAATTTCCTGTAGCTTTCCGTTGAGGCCAATATCGTTAACTTCGCGTTTATCGTTAAATCCAAAGTTCTCTAAAGATTTGAGTTTAGTAATTAGTTTTTTTGAGCGACCGACAATAGCGCCTCCCTCGCCTATACCAAATGGTTTTGTGGCATGAAACGAGAATATCTCACAATCGCCCCTAGCCCCCAAAAGATAGCCGTCTTTATATCGTGAACCGAATCCGGCAGCCGAATCAATTACAAGAGGTAAGTTATGTTTAGTGGCTAGTTTTTCCCAGTTATCTATTTCTGGAGCTCCGACTCCAAAGACATTACAGAATATAATGCCTACTACTTCATCTGGATGATCATTGACGTATTGTTCCGCCTCAGGTAGTTTCATCTGCCATGATTTTTCGTTTATATCAACAAATACAGGCTTCAGTCCACACCACTCTATCGCTTCTGCAACTGCCGCAAAAGTAAAAGACGGTATCAAAACTTTTGTCTTAGTATCAGTCTTTCTTGGAATCATCAAGGCTTTCACAGCTAAAACTAACCCAAGTGTAGCGTTGGCAACTGTCGCTACATGGGTTTGTTGACCGATGAAATCCTCTAGTTTTTTAGAAAAATTCTGTTCTTGGGGGCCAAAGTTTGTGAACCAATTTGATTCAACTATTGTTTCGTATGCTCGACTTATTTCCCGCGCATTTGGCATTACGGGTTTGATGAATGGAATTTTAAATTTCACGCAACCAACCCTCGTTTTGACCAGTCTTGCGTGCTGGCGTACCTACATATACAGAGTTTTCTTCCTCTATGCTATCTAGTACAACCGCGCCAGCACCAATAACCGCACCCGATGCGATATTGATATCATTACTTAATATAGCGCCGATTCCAACAAACACACCATCTCCTAATACAACATCGCCGGCGATATGAACTCCAGGACTTATAGTAACGTATTTACCTATTTCACAATTATGCGATACTGTTGATGCGATATTTATGATCGTGTGTTTACCGATTACAATATCCGTAGTTAGTATTGCTCCAGGGGACACTATGCAGCCCCCTCCAAACTTTACGCTAGAATCAACAATTGCGTGTGGCGACACAACATCAATATACTCATGTCCTGGCCACTTATCCACTAATTCCTTTCGAGCCCCTGGAGCACCTATTGCTGCCACTACAGGTGTGTTTCTCTCGCTTTCACTAGGGTCGGTCAAGTCGACTTGTGCATCTTCACTCAAATACACACGATCAACAGCTCTGAAAATCACTTCACTTCCAAAACCATATGATTGTACCTCATTCGCCTGGCTTCCATTGCCAAGGATTCCAAAACTTACAGGCATTTCGCTCATCGTCTATTCTCCTTTACTTACTACATATAACCTAGACTTAAAAGTTATTCCGTTTTTCAAAAAATCTATGACACCAAGATTCCAAAACCTATATACCTTAACCCTAAACCCTGCTTTTTTTATTCTATTAATGAACTCTTTTCTTTCATATAATCTAACATGATCATCCTGGGCAAACCTGCGTATACGTTCTTTTTTATTAGTAACCGATACGCCTTCGTCTTGAATACCGACCTTATTAATGATGGGTGTCATTAATATTCCGCGACCATTGGGTTTTAAAACCCTATTTAACTCAGACATTGCTTTTTGATCGTCGTTTACATGCTCTAGTACGTGTGAACATATAAAAAAGTCGAACATATTATCCTTGTATCCTGACATATTTGTAATATCTACCTTGTCATCAACGCCCTTTGCGTAAAGATCTGCGGATCTATAATAATTTGACAGGCCTCGTAAGTAACCCTCTAGTCGGGCTGGGGGGGCAAAATCTAGTATCTTTGTTTTTTTTGTTATGTTTTCGAATTTATCAATATAGAGTTTATACATCCGATCGCGGTCTGACGAAGAACAATTTGGACACGAATATGTCTTATAGCTAAGAGTTTCGAAATCAGCAAGGCTAAAAGGAAAGCCTTCTTCGCGTAAGGTTTTTCCTAGTCCATCTTCAATTGACTGAAATTCGACTTTTTCATCACACAAATTGCAACGACGCAAAGCTCGGATTGGATTGATTTTTACCATAAATATATTGTACAGCCTTTTCCAACTATAAATCTACAAATAGATAGTATTACGACTAAATCTCGTTCTAGTTTATTACATGTATGTTTTATTAGAAGTTGGTAGTGTGTAGAATATTAAGAAGGATGTTTGGAAAAAGAAAAAAACAAGATAAAATTCCTTGCTATGTTCTAGTTTTCGACCAAATAGACATAATAAGAAAGTCCTTGGACTTTCTAGTAAGGTTTACCGATAAACTTGATATTATTGTTATTGAGAATCCTAGTCCTAACACACCAAAAATTCGCAATATAATTGATACCCTAGGCCACAATAAGCTACTGAAACAATATTATTTATTCGAAAAAAACATCACCAATAACGCATACGACATCGTTCTCTCTAAGGATATTTCAAAAATTAGAAAACACAATTATGTAATGTTCACTGATGGTGATCTAACATGTGACAACGATAATTGGCTAACTGAAGAAACTGGTATCTTAGAATATAATAATGACGTGTTTGCGTGCGGAATTTCTTTGGAAAAATCAAACCTTCCATTAAAGTCTTTTCCTGACGCAAAAAATTGGATACCTAAAGATATTGATGAAAAGGATGACTATTTTGAAGCATTCACAGGTGGTCACCTTTTACTTTTCAGAGGAAAAGAATTTGCCTCATTTCTTGAATGGAAAAAGTTAAACAAGCAGGTGTTTATTGATAGTGTTATGCACAAATATTGTCATGAAAACCTAAGTAAAAAATGGGCAAGAACAAAGCATGCGGAGGCTTATCACCATACTTGGGATCTTTATAAATACAAGGATAACCCCTATACGAAACTAAAAATTAAAAAAGGATTCGAAAACACCTGGAAACATAACGATACCGCCAACTACGTCTTAAAAAATTACTAGTACCACTTATTTCCAATTATTGGGAAGCTTAAGCGCGCCGCCTCTAGTGCTATCTTCAGGACTTTTTACTACAAATTTAATAATGTCTTTTCCTATAGCCAAAGCAGACCGATCTTCTGCCCTACACAGAGCACTAGTCATTTGATATACCCCGGTATTTAGTGCTGAAGTGGCCAAAGAATACGATATCTTACCATTTCCAACGAGAGGCTCGCTTGTTGGGGTAGTCAGTTCAGCAATAGAGATACCATCACGAATTATAGAAAATCCTATATACATTTTTACCTTATTGTATGATTTGTATTTAAACAATAATTTAATTTGATCGTCTGTTTGTTCAATCATTCTTGATTCAAGCATGTGTTTTTGTGATAATTTTAGTCCTGTGTCTTTAGGTACATCAATATTCTCAAGTTTGTATAATTCTGCTATTTCTGAGGCCGGACCTTTACGTGTAATATTTCCATTTACCATATAAATCGCTTCATCACAGAATCTAGTTATTGCCGACATGTCGTGAGAAACAAAGACAACAGTTTTTTTATCTTTTTTTAGTTTCTTAAAATAATTGAAGCATTTTTGCTGGAAAGCCGAGTCCCCAACCGCCAATACTTCGTCGATTAACAGTATGTCACTCTTGGCTCTTATCGCAATTGAAAACGCTAACCGAACTTGCATTCCAGAAGAATAATTCTTGAGTTTTTGGTCCATGAACTTTTTTAGTTCGGCAAATTCTACAATTTCGTCATACATTTCTGACATTTCTTTACGATTAAAACCTAGTAGTGCGCCATTTAGAAAAACGTTTTCTCTTCCAGTCAGCTCGGGATTGAATCCTACGCCCAGTTCTATAAATGGCGTAAGCTTTCCGTTAATAGTAACCCCTCCACTAGTCGGGCTATAAATACCAGCTAGTATTTTAAGCAGGGTGCTTTTTCCGCTACCATTACGGCCTACTATCCCAAAGAATTCGCCTTGTTTTATATCAAACGAAATATCGTTAAGTACCTTTTGTTTTTCGTAGCTTTGCCTTCTAAAAAAACTTACAAAGGCGCTCTTTATTGAACTACGTTTTTCGTGCGGCAGCTTAAAAACTTTCGATAAACCTTCTACTTTAATCGCAATTTCGCTACTACTGTCGTTCATCTATATATTCTCCGCAAAATACTTTGACTCTTTCTTGAAATACCATACTCCAAGTATAAAAGTTGCAAAAGTAATAGCTACAGGGATTAATGCATAAGGCCCACCTTCGAAAACTTTCCACACCGTTAGCGTGTCGTGCGTCACTAATTCGTAGCGGGCGTCTTGAACAGTCTGAGCAACTGGATTTAGTAACATAACTTTTTGGACCGTAACGTTAGTAATTAATGATAGTGGGTAGAGTATCGGTGTTGCGTAAAAACCCGCCTGCAATAATACCTCCCAAATATAACTAACATCCCTATATTTAACGAACGCGGTCGACAAAAGTAATGCTACACCTAGAGAAAATATGTACAGTTGAAGAAGTGTTAGAGGAAAAAGAACCGAAGTACTCAATAAATCAACTTGATTAATTAGCATAAAAATTAATACAACAAGCAAGTTGAGTCCAACATTTATTAAACCAGATATACTACTTGATAATACGATTATCCACCTGGGGATTTTTATTTTTCTAATCAAATCGCCTCTACCGACAATCGACCCTAGACCCTGAGATGTAATCTCAGTAAAAAAGTTCCACATTACTATACCTAGCAATAAGTAGATCGGGTAGTGTGGTATGTTACCCCCAAGTCGTAAAAACTTAACAAAAACAATATATAATATCAAAAAAATAAAAAGCGGCCTGAGAAGTGACCAGGCATAGCCAAGAACTGAGCCCTGATAGCGAAGCTTAAAGTCTGTCCTGACTAGCTCAGCAAGCAGTGCCCGATTCTGTTTTGAATATATATGTTTCATGCAGTTAGTTAGGTTCTATTATAGAATAGAGGGTAGTTATATGAAAACTAATATCGCCGTTGTAATTCCCAACTGGAATGGTAAGCATTATCTTAAGGGTTGTATTGACTCTTTGCTAAGTCAATCAATTAAAGTAACCATCATTGTTGTGGATAATGGGTCCGTTGATGGATCACCCGAATATATTGAGCAGAATTTTCCACAAGTAAAACTCATTAAATTAACTAGTAATCACGGTTTCACTGGAGGCGTAAACGCTGGTATCAAAGACGCAATAAAAACCGACCAAGAATTTGTTGCCCTGTTTAATAACGATGCTGTCGCAGATAAGCATTGGCTAGAAAATTTGGTTACGGCGATGACAGCCCATAAACGGGTGGGGATAGTAACCGGAAAGTTCATGAGGGACGATAAGCAACATCTGGATAGTACTGGGGACTTTTTGACTACCACAGGATTGCCTTACCCTAGAGGACGCAATGAAGTGGACAAAGGGCAGTATGATAAATCCAATTATGTTTTTGGTGCTACTGGCGGGGCGAGTCTTTATCGTGTCGAAATGCTAAAACAGATTGGTTTGTTTGATGAAAAGTTCTTTGCATATTTTGAGGATGTCGATATTAGCTTTCGGGCTCAACTGGCCGGCTGGAAAGTGTATTATGAGCCTAAAGCAATCGCCTATCATAAGGTTGGCGGGACAAGTTCTAAACTGGGGTCGTTTTCTCGCTACCATAGCACCAAAAACTTTCACCTTTTATTCTTGAAAAACATGCCTGGAATGTTGTTCTGGAAGTACTTCCCACTTGCTGTTTTACAAAGTTTTCGCATGGCCGTTGGGTCAATTGTTCACGGACAATATTTGACCCATCTGAAGGGCTACTTCGCCGCAGTAATCCTCTTGCCGCACTGCATAATCGAGAGAAGAAAGATACAAAAAAGTCGGAAAGTCTCAACAGCATATATTGACAGCATGTTAGTTCATGGCCGAGCACCAAAACCCGATAAATATAAGTCCATTTCATAAACAAACATATAGTTATAGATTTTTCTCGCTAGTATTTGTTGATTTATCGTCTAATTAGTTGTCGTTTTGTATGACTTGTTCAACCTCAAAAAAAGCGCCCGCAATTTCTATGCCTGAGCTAATTCCTTGACTGTCTATTCCCATAGATCTTCGATATTCAATTAAAGCATCGGTGTATTGTCCGACAAAAGCTGATCGATCTACAGTGGTGTCGCCGTAAGGGCTTACATTATCTACAAAATCGTGAAATGACGGTGGACGAGATGGTGGGGCTGTTTCCATGTTTCTCCTTCGTTAGTAATATGCAGTATAGTATAAATCAATCATGAAGCATATTGTTATTGATGCTAGGGAGTCGGGGACTAGTACCGGCAGATACATCGACAAGCTAATCGAATATCTGGCTAAAGAAAAGCCGGCTTATAAAGTTACTGTATTGACAGCACCAAAACGGGTTGATTTCATTGAATCTATTGCGCCAAAGTTTTTGACCGTTGTTTCGCCCGTGAAAGAATTCACCTTCAGCGAACAAACACGGTTGCTAGAACAAATTAAAAAGCTGAAGCCTGATTTAGTGCATTTTGGTATGACTCAACAACCAATCCTTTATCGTGGAAAAACAATAACTACCGTTCACGATCTGACTACTGCGAGATTCAAAAACCCTGCTAAAAACCCATTGGTGTTTTGGGTCAAACAAAAGGTGTACCGCGTTGTCATAAAAATCGTGGCTAGAAAATCCGAGACCATTATTACGCCATCTGAATACGTTAAAGATGACTTAGCAAAATTCGCCAAGATTAATTCTAGGAAGATCGAAGTCACTTACGAGTCGGCAGATAAAATTACCGAGGCTAGTGAAGCGATTGAAGAGCTTGTAGATAAACAGTTCTTGTTATACGTCGGACGACCTCAACCACACAAGAATTTAGATCGGTTAATCGAGGCTTTTGTTAGCTTGCAACAAAAACACCCTGACCTACACCTAGTACTCGCGGGAAAGAAAGATGCCCTCTACTGGCAATTAGAAAAACACGTAAAAAACCAAAAATTAGAAAATGTAATATTTACGGATTTTGTATCAGAAGGACAATTAAAGTGGTTATACGAGAATACCGCTTGCTACGTCTTCCCGTCACTCAGCGAAGGCTTTGGCCTACCAGCGCTTGAAGCGATGGTTCACGGCGCGCCGGTGGCGTCCAGCAACGCTACTTGCCTGCCAGAAATCTATAAAGATTCGGCAGAGTATTTTAGCCCTACCGATATCGATTCAATGACCACAGCGATAGAGAAGATCCTAACAAATAAAAATCTCTCAGATAAACTTCGCGAGCGAGGCAAGAAACTTGCCGCTAGTTATTCGTGGCAACGCATGGCCAAAAAAACCCTAGAAATATACAAATCAACATTAGACTGATTGACGTCTAGACGCTAAAACGCTATAATGTCATCATGAGCAGTAACGATACTAAAACCACACTTTATCTGAGCCCAAACGTACGTCGAGCGTTAAAAAAACGCGTCATAGACACCAACCAAACGATGTCTGAATACGTTAATCGAGCTGTGGCATTTGCTATCGCAGAAGATCTTGAAGATATAGAGGCAATAGAAGAACGTCGAAATGAACCGACAGAATCACTAGATAATTTTTTAGAATCACTGAAAAAAGATGGCCTTATATAGGGTTGAGATAAATAGGCGGGTTAGGAAGAAAGACCTCCCCGCCATACCAGCAAAATCTAGAGCAAGAATTGTGCTCCGTATAAAAAAATTAGCTCAAGATCCGTACCCGACAGATTCAATCCAACTAAAAGGGCGCAACGAACGACGCATCAGACAAGGTGATTATAGGATCCTTTATTTGGTGCAAGAAGATATTGTGACTGTATTCGTCATAAAAGTTGGGCACCGAAAAGAAATTTATCGAAAATAGTTGTTAATCTTCTTTTGGTTTGATGATTACGTGGCGCTCTCGGCCTTCTCCGGCTGATTCTGAGCTCAAACCTTCATCATCTGCTAGTTTATGAATCGTCCGTCTATCAGCGGCGTTCATAGGCCTTAGGGACATTGGTTCTTTAGATTCTTTTACTTTATTAACCCATTCTTGTGCGTGGCTAGTTAGTTGTTCGGCGCGTTGCTTCTTATAATCAGCAATATCGACATGCACCCTGCTCTGTTCGAACCCCTGACTCCTGAGTGCATTAGATACCATGAATTGAATGGCGCGAATTGTTTCGCCCCTTGCTCCAATCAAAAAGCCATTAAGGTGGGTTGAAGGAACGTGGAGCTCGATGATGTCATCTTCGTTAACCGTGGCATGTACGTCAGTGTTAAGGCCAAAAAAGGATAGCATATCCTCTAGGTACTTCTGTGCGTAAATTGATGCTTCTTCTAAAGTCTTGGTCATCGCTTCTTCCTCCGTTTCTTATTTTTATTCTTCTTAGGTGTTGGCTTTTTTACCACCTCTGCTTCCTTGGCTACTTTGGCTCGCTGTTTGGCGGATGGTTTATCGGCAAGTTCTTCTAGTTCTTCTTCGTCTTTATTAAGCACCCTGTTTTGCTGGAACAATGCGACGAGTCCACTAGTGAACCAATATAGAGACAAGGCGGCAGGTAGGCCGATTGTGAAAATAAAAATCATGGCTGGGATTAAAAACTTGGTGCTACGTCCAATGGCAGAATTTACCTCAGATTGATCTGCCTGCTTGCCACTTCCAGCGTCTTTTAGAATATCGCGTAGCTTACGAGAGTTCTCGTCTGTTGGCATCAGCTGTTTGCTCTGATAATACTGAGTTATCGCACTACCAACCACTAACAGGAATGCCGGAAAATAAAATCCCTCTGGGCCAATTGCTGGCCTAGTCAAATCGATTAGCCCAACTAGCGTTGCGTCAAACCGTGAAATATCCACAGCTAGATCTTTAATAGCGCCGAGGTTGTGGATGGCAGGATAGGTAAAATCAACCAGGCTATGCGGATCCTTAATAATCCTATTAAGGACGCTGTACAGCGATAGGAAAATTGGTAACTGTACGAGCAACAAACCTACCGAGGCGAACGGATTAATCTCTTTTTCTTTATAGAGCGCCATTACCATGGTTGACTCTTTTGTGCGATCACCTTTAGCTTCTTTTTTAATCCTCTTTAGCTCGGGCTGAAGCTCGCGCATAGCCTTAGCGTGGTGGAGCTGTTTTTTAACTAGTGGCCACATCGCTAATCGCACCAATATAGTGAAAATAACGATTACAACGCCGAAGTTATGGCCTGGCAGTAACGCATAAATAAAAACCAGTAGGTTAAAAACTGGTTGAACTATAAGTGTAGTAAACATAGAATCTCCTTGGTCCTCATTCTGCCACCGCGAGCTCTCTTTTTGGCCGCTTAATTTAAGAGTTTAATTGCAGAATAGACTAGTAATATAATAGCATGCTACGTCTACAAAAGTTTTTAGACTAGTTTGGCATTCTTCAGTAACTGCTCAATCATTTGTTTGAGATCAATAGCCGGCATTTCAGCTACCGAGTCGTCAAAAATAGTAATAATCATATCGGCGTTTGACGAAAACTCTGGAATCTTTAATCTAACTATCTCAAAAATACGACGCCGGATACGATTGCGCCCCACAGCTGATTTGTGTACTTTCTTACTAATAACTACAGCAATACGTGAACTGTCGCGCTTAGTGTTTAACACAAATTTTAGGCTTAAGGGGCCACTGCGAACCGTTTGACCACGGCTGTAGGTACTTCGTAAACTGTTATACCCGTGAAAACGGTTTTTTCTATTGATCATATGTAAACTCGACGTAGCTATTTTCTAGAATTTAGCGGCTAAGTAGTTTTCGGCCTTTGTTTCGGCGCCGTTTTAATACGTTTTTTCCCGAAGTTGTCGACATGCGTTTGAAAAACCCGTGAACACGCGATCGTTTGCGTTTTTTTGGTTGAAATGTCCTTTTTGGCATAGGTGTTACTTTATTGTAGTTGGCCTCTGTAGTCAAGAGAAGAAATCAAAGACCGTGCTTCTGGAGAGTTTGGCGTCAAATAAACAATATTTTGCCACGATATTCAATACTTTATCCACTGAAACTGATTGGTTATCCACAAAACTCAAGGTGTTAGCTGTGTCTGTGTATAACTTTTAATCTGTTCGGCGGTTTTTGTTACATTTTTGTTGTTATTAATGTTTAGCCTGTGGAAAAACTACCTCCAGACTGGTATAGTTATCTCTACATTTACATTGTGTGTGAGCGGTGTGTTAATAACTTAAGATTAACTTTCATGGAGGGTAACAGGAGTGCAGGATAATCTGTGGCAAGCGGTTTTAGGAGAGATCGAGATGTCTGTCTCTCAAGGAAATTTTGCAACTTGGTTTAAAAACACCCATCTGCTAGAACATTCGGAAAGCGAAGTTGTAATTGGGGTGCCTAACATCTTTATCAAACAACAGTTAGAGCGAAAGTTTAACGATTTGTTGTCTGACGTACTGTCCAAGAATGGGTTATCTAGCGCCGTTATTACATATAAAATTCACTCCCCTGCAAAACTCCACAACACCACCGATTACGACGACCCGGTAATTGTGAGGACTAGTGGTGGCTCGGCAAAAAGTCAGAGCGCCTTGGCCCACAGCTATCGTAGGGGACTAAATGAAAAATATACTTTCGATACTTTTATTGTAGGATCGGGCAACGAGCTAGCCTATGCAACCTGTCAGGCCATTGCCGCACTCCCGGGCAAAAAATATAATCCGGTTTTTTTGTACGGCGGGGTTGGAATAGGCAAAACCCACCTTGCAGAAGCTGTTGGCAACGAAGTTGTGGCCAATAATCCCGATGCCAAGGTCATTTATGTTAGCAGTGAGCAGTTTGTTCAAGAATTTTTAGATGCTATTAGATACAAGAAGAATACTGACTTTGCTGGCTATTATCGTTCGGCTGACGTATTAATTGTTGACGACATTCAGTTCATTGCTGGTAAAGAAAAGACTCAAGAAGAATTTTTTCATACTTTTAATGCCCTTCATCAGGCTAACAAACAAATTATTATAACCAGCGATATGGCACCTAAAGACGTGCCAACACTAGAAGACCGGTTGCGATCGAGGTTCTCTATGGGTATGAGCGTCGATATGCAAATCCCTGATTTTGAGACACGTTGTGCAATCGTACAGACAAAAGCCGAAGCTCAATCTTTCGAGCTATCTCAACCAGTCGTCGAAGTACTAGCAGATAACGTTAGGACAAACATTAGGGAGCTAGAAGGAGCACTAAACCAACTTGTAGCAATGTGTGAGATGAAAGGCGTCGAGCCCGACGTAGAGCTCGCAAAATCAGTTATTGGAGCAAGTAGATCAAGAGCAAAACATATATCCTCTAAATCAGTTATTGATAAAACTGCTAAGTACTTCGGCATATCTATGGACGATATTATGAGCCCGAAACGCGATAAAGATATTGTTATGCCAAGGCAAATATCGATGTTTTTACTGCGGAGCGAACTGCACTTAAGCTTTCCTAAGATTGCAAGAGAACTTGGTCGAAAAGACCACACCACCGCCATACACTCAGTTGATAAGGTTGAAAAAATATTAAGTAATGACTCATCACTACAGGCCGCTATTAATGAAATCAGGGAGAGAATCTATGCTTAAATTTGTTATTTTGGCTGTGCAAAGACTGACTCAAAGCTGTGCAGAAGCCTGTGTAAAGAGCTTTGAAAAGCCTGTGATTGTGAGTGTTGTTAATTACACCATCCACAAAATCGTAGGGTTTTACGGGGACTTATTAGACCTTTATAAACAAGCCATAATGGCGAAACAACAGGTTGAAAAAAATCTTATACACATTATCTACAGGCCTTATAACAACAACATTCTAAGTATTTAAAAAAGGAGTTATTATTATGGATTTAAAATTAACCCAAGAAAACCTAAGCAAAGCCCTGAGCATTGTTGCTCGAGTTGCCAGTGGACGTAGCACCTTACCAATCCTAAGCAACATCCTTCTTAAGACGAATGCTAACAGGTTACAACTTTCAGCTACCAATCTTGACATCGCCATAACAGAATTTGTTGGGGCAAAAGTTACTAAAGAGGGTTCGATTACGGTGCCAGCTAGATTGATGCAGGACTTTGTTTCTAACTTGCCTTCAGGTACTGTAAGCCTTTCTCAAAAAGATAATCGACTTGATATTAAAACCGAAAATTACAGCTCTACACTTAACGGTATCTCGGCCGAAGACTTCCCCGTTATGCCTTTAATTGCTGAAGGGAAACAATGGGAAATCAGTTCTATTGTGTTAAAAAAAGCTTTTCAACAAGTGGTCGGTGCGGCTTCGAGTGACGACGCAAGACCGATTTTAACTGGCGTATTTCTCTCATCCCACGACAAAAAACTCTTCATAGCGGCCACTGATAGCTACCGACTAGCTGAAAAAACCATCGACAATATAACAGATGAAATAAAAATGCTCATACCTGTGAATGCCGCTCAGGAGTTGTTGCGAGTATTGGACGATACTGACGACAAAGTAAAGATAACCAGCGACGGTCAACAGGTAAGGTTCCAGACTTCAAAGACTGAATTAATTGCCCGTATGATCGAGGGAGAATACCCAGATTATCAGAAATTAATCCCAAACAAATTTGAGCGCACTGCTACAGCAGATCGGTCTGAACTTATTAATATCACAAAAGTCTCTAGTCTGTTCGCCAGAGAAAGTGCCGGCAGTATTATTTTAAAACTCGAAAAAGATAATGGGAAGATTACCGTCGCCTCGGTCGCCTCTCAGGTAGGAGAAAACAGTTCTAGTGCAACCGCCAAAGTTTGCGCCGACGGCGAGCTTACCCTAAACTCCAGATACCTACTAGAGGGTCTGCAGGCACTCGAAGGCAACCAAGTAGAGATTAACTTTAGTGACAAACTAGATCCGCTACTACTACGAAATCCAAAAAATAAAGATTATCTTCACATAGTAATGCCGCTTAAGAGCTAGCGGCTTTATAATAAGAGTGATGATTACAAGTATTAGGCTTCAGAATTTTAGGTCGTATAAAGATAGCGCCTTTGAGTTTGAGTCTGGCACTAATATTATTGTTGGCCCAAACGCTAGCGGTAAGACCAACCTATTAGAGTCTGTTTACTATGTTTGTAGCATGGGAGCTTTTCGTTCGTCAGACCACCACAACATACAGACCGGCAAAAACTGGGCAAGGATTGACGCCACTACTGACGATAATCAAAGACGGACCCTAAAACTAACCGAAGAGAATGGTCGAGTTAATAAAAACTTTGAGATTGATGAAGTAGTTAAAAAACGGCCAACAGCTAAAGAATCTATCCCAGTAGTATTGTTTGAGCCCAACCAACTATATGAATTAGTTACCTCCCCAGAAGAGCGCCGAAGTTTTATTGATAGTCTAGCGTGCCAAATCTATCCAGAGAATACAGTGGCGATCAGTAGTTATAAGCGGGCCTTATCACAACGTAATAGACTATTAAAAATGGGGCGCAAGGACGCAGAGCAGTCGATTTTTGCTTGGAATATAAGGCTATCGGAGTTTGCCGAGACCATCGTTACTAGACGCCTAGAGCTTATAGAAGAGCTTAATAAAACCCTAGCTGAAAACTACACAGAGATTGCTGGCGACAAGTATCTGCTAATTGTAGGCTATCAGTCAAAAATAGCTAGCGCGTCTAACTACGCCACTAGGTTGCTTCAGGCGCTAGAACAAAACCTAGAAAAAGATTTAGCGCGAGGCTTTACTTCTGTTGGACCACACAGAGACGACCTTTTACTAGAGCTTAATAACAATGATGTTCGTAGCTTTGCATCCAGAGGCGAGACTCGCACCGCCATACTCGCCTTAAAAAAATGCGAGACTACACTACTCGAACAAAAAACAGGAAAAAAACCTATTTTACTATTTGATGACGTGTTTAGTGAACTGGATGGAAAAAGACGAAAACTATTAACCGGATTTTTGAGCACCAATCAAACACTTATCACTACAACCGACGCCGACATTATCGATAAATCCTATGCCCAAAAAACCCAGCTGATCAAGTTAAAGTGAGCCCTCTTGCCTCTCGATCATTACCCATGTTTTATTCAGTTGATTAACGTCACAGACACAGGTATCTTTTAAAATACCAACAGTCTTACTTACAATATTTTTCGTTTTATTGTTATCTGCAGTCATTACAACCGAGCTGTTCATAATACTATAGTCAAATGTGTATTGATCGTGTCTGACGGGCACCTTAGGCAGATTGTAACTTTTAACATTATTAATAATATCTTTATCCGAATATACTACCATACGGTTGTTATTGGTTAATGATAGTAATATCAAAGGATTCTTTGAAGCAACAATTATTTTTGATACTGGATCGATTATCTTCGAACCAGAATGATCTATTTCAACAATTTGTTTCTCGCCGTTATTCAGGTCGTATATTTCAACTTTATCAGGCTTAGAAATTTTATTAAACGTAACGATATGACCGTTATAGGTATCAGAATAGCCTTCGATAGGCGTGTAAGATTTTTCTTCACCTGTTACTAAATCCCGTATTTTTATGTCGTGGTTAGACCCCTTTTCTTCATTATGCTCTACTACGCCACCTTCGTCTCCAGAGATGGATTCATTTATTGGAGAGTATATTAATTTGTTTGTATGTTTGTCTAAAGTAACCCCAATAGCACTATTTATAATTTTTTTAATTGACGATCCATCATGCTCATAGACAGCGCCCGCATAGTCAGTAAGGTATATTCTTTCCCCGACAGAGCCAATAATTTTCCTTGCCGCTATATCATTAACAAGCGAGCGATACTTCCCTGAATCCTCCTTAATCAACATATCTACCTTTTCCCCAGACGACAATAAAAAAACAATACCTTTTTTGGTTAGAATTCCATCTATTACAGAATTATATTTGGGAGGAAACGCAGCTTTAATAGAATTGCTAGTTATTAAAAACCAAGCTTGTTTGTTGTATCTAGGCGGTTCACTACCACTTAGGTAGTTGTTCAATAGTTGGCTGTTAGGCGGGTAATAGTAGGATCTAACTAGGAGTTTATTATCTAAACCTGAAACTTTGTCAACATTATATAGAGGAAAGTCGTCGGTGAGTAGCTTGGTATTTAAAAAATCTTTATCATTAGCAAGATTCAACACAGCACTAGAAGAGCCAGTAAAGAATCCTAATTCTTTTGAATCTTTTGAATAATCAAAGTTGTCGATTCTCGCAATGTTTGTTGCTGCAATATCACTAGAACGCAATCTATAATCATCAACGTCCTCGCTCTTCCTCAATAAAGATACCAAAATAAGCAATATACACATAAATGTTAATAGTATTGATACTAAAATTACCACTCTTTTTTTATTCATCAAACTTCCTCCTTAATACCAATTAAAAGCATGCGAGTGTTCAAGAGCACGACATGGCGTTTGATATCTACCTGCAATATAGTCTAGGCCCCAGGTTATCTGGGTTCGTGGATTAGTACGCCAGTCAGGGCCTGCAGTCGCCATTTTCCCACCAGGCTTAGATTGAGGCAAACCATAAGCGTCATCCTCTTCTTCGGTTATGGTTTCGCTTCCATTAAGAGATCCGTCTCCGTTGGTGTCGTTATTGCCTTCAGCGTCATTGATTGCAAGATGATTCCAGCTAGACTCTCTGGTCCATAGCTCTAACAAACAACCCCACTCTGACCCGGTCCAACCCCTTTCTGCAGCCATAGACTCGCCAAGTTTTTTATTTTCATCTGGCGTACCACCACTTCCACCATATTGTGGGCTCCCGCAATTATCCACGTTAGTAAACCCACCAGTTTTTACAGCCTCAATAATTTTATTTAGGTATGTGTCTCCAACATCACTTTTTCTACCTGGGCTAATTAGGTGATGTGACAATACTCCCTTTAGATCACCCACATTAGTGTCGGTCTCCATCCCATATTTTTGGATAATATACGATACTGTTTTAGCAACAGCAGCTGCCTGGACAGGGTTATTATTAATCTCTTGTTCTGCTGTTTCAACCGTCCCATCACTACCTGCGGCAATTTCTATACCAATTGTTTTGCTATTGGCGTTTGAAGCGTGAGCAGTTAGGGTTGCTAGATCATCCACTAATTGATATACCGTTCCCGATCCATCGATGTATAACTGAACCGACAGCCCCCTGCCACCAATAATAGAAATAAAATCTTCTACACTAGTGTTCGGAGATCCGCCGGTCCAGTGCAGAACTACACCTGTTGGCTGTATGGGTGGTCCAGAGAAAGGAGCTGGCGATATCTTTTGGATAAAATCTCCTGATACTTCTCCGTTAGTTTGAGGCGCGCTCGTGTCGATGGTGGCCGTAGTACCTGTTGATCGTGTTGCTGGTGCTTCGCCAACCTCGCCAGCCAACCACTTAGATTTCTTATCGTAACCAGCATCGGTATGATGCACACCATCTTCAAGGTAAGGATACTTTTCGGGATTACTAGTGACCTCTTCCTCCCAGTTCAGTATGGTATATTCAAGGTCTTCAGACCGGCTTTCGATCAATCGGTTTACCTCGTCGTTTCCTAAAAATGAAGGGTCAATAAACGCACCATCTTTAACATGTACATTTACCCAGTAGACTTTAGCAGTGGGCGCTTTATCCTTAATTTTTTCAATTAACTCAGGGATTTTTTGTTCAAGATCGGTTTCAGGGTTTGTGCCTAGGGCTACTACGATCGCATCACTTTCGGCGACTGTGTCTTTATCTTCCTCGATCTTAGGTAATGAGTCTCCAATATTGAACCCATTAGTAGCTTGAATATCAGGACTACCCCAACCTTTGTCTTCTAGTTTCGAAACTAGACTGCCCTTTTCTCGCATCCCTACGGTTAACGAGTCACCAATCATATATATATTTGCACCCAAATCTGATGCGTCTTCTTCACATTCGTTGTCTATATCAAACCTAAGGCTCCCCCCGTCGATAACTTGTTTTTGTTCCGTACTTAAAGCTATTGCGACGTTTGATGCGCCGGAAACATAATTGAAGAATAAAACCCCAAGGATTAGCAGTGTTGATATTCTCAAAAATAACCTATTCATTACTATCTCCCATTTACCGACCAGTGCCAAGGTTCGCTCGGCAGATTAAAGAACCCATAGGTTGCAGCATTTGCGGACAACCATATATAGCATGCGGTCCCACGCGATCGGCAATTATCGAAGTCAATAGCTAAACCTCTTTCATGATTAGATGTGCCGGGTATTGCAGTCGGGACCCTGCAAGATGATGGCGATGCGTTATATATGTCCGGACATCCGTTTATTATGCGTAACTGAATTTGTCTAGCGTTGCTTCTCCAGCAAGAACCAGTCAATGTCACTCCATCAGCCGCCGCCGCCGCGATCATAGCGTTAGCATTTGCGGCTATACTCTTATGACAACCCGAACTGAGCCCAGTAACCGGTTCAATATCTGCTTCGGTAACAACTCCGTCTGGAAGAGGACCATTAGCCCCTGGTGTCGAACTTGATTTGCTCTGGTCTGGTAATCCTAATTCATCGCATGCGGATTCGTCGGCGCCCTCATAGCACACGGCTGATTTTGCGGTAATTGTGTCGGAGAGGTAGAAGCGATATTTTTTTAGCTTTATTTTTTCGGTCTCGTTAATACCAACACCGGCGCATTTCTCTGGTATGTCTTTATAATTAACTGCTTCAGTGGTTTGGATTTTTCCTGTTGTGCTGATTGTGGTCTTAAAACACTTTTCGCCGTACTTTCTGTTCATTTCCTTCAAAAGTTCAAAATTATTCTTTTCCATTTCTTTGGCTATGTCGTAAGGGTTCTCAAAAGTCTCATCTCTTTGTTCGTCTAGGCTGAAGCCGTATTCTGGGAAGCCATAGTCGTAGTCAACTGATGCAGCTTTTGTCTTGCCGCCGAAGATATTGCCAAAATTAGTGAATATATTGCTGAAGTTCTTTAGTGGTGCTTGTAGGCCATAAGACAGAGTTGATGAGGTTGCAAAATAATTCGGGTTATTAAACACTGATGAGGCGAATAACGAGTTAGTTTCTTTAGGGTCTAAATAGCGGGCGTATAGACTCTTGGTCTTCATGTCGTAGCGCTCTAACTCTTTGCGCTTATAGTCTAGGGCAATTTCTTCTTCAGGCTGTAGCTCTCTTCCGCCAAAACTCAGAGCATTATCATTAGCATTTAATCGATTCCCAAAGTTAACGCAGTTACCCCACTGCGGACCATCGGCACATTGCAGTGCCGCCCCCGCCAACCAATTAACAAGCGAATCTACATAATCGGATCCTAGTACGCCCGCTCCAATAAATATAGCGTTCACTGTGGCTGAAGCTGCGGCTGCCGATGCTCCTCCAGAAATGAATGCAACGACCCCGTCAAGGACATCGGAAACGCCTATACAGGCACTACCCACGCAAGCATTCAGATCTATCAATACATCACAAGCTGTCTGGCCTGTTGGAAGGGCATTGATAAGGTCATTAATAACCGTAAAAAGTGGTGGATTCTCTTTACCGGGTTTAGAACTGGCTGGTAAATCTGCTGGTTTAACTCGCTGCCCCTCATTTTCTCCTTTGGTGGCAGTTCGTTCACCGATTTGATCTTGACCGAGTTCTGCCTGGATACTATCTGCGGAAAAGGCGCTAAGCTTACCTATGTCAGTATCGCCCATAAATCTAGTAAACAATGCACCCATTTCGTCTGAGGTAACGTCTTGATCACCGAACTGAACTTGAGAACCTAAGGCTAGGCCATCAAGACCAATTCTCATTAGAGGAATAACAAGTTCCGCCTGTCGGATAGCTTCCATAGAGCCACCGATCTGATCAATGTTACAGATGAGCTCATAGAGGCCCACTGCACCAACCGTTCCCGCTACAGCACCAATTATTTTACCTTTAACTCCTGATGGTGTATCTGCATCCAGGCCATCGGGGGCGTTCCGACGAATATTATCTCTTGTATCGGCGTCTATTTGGTCTTGAGATGGGGGTGGTTTGGCTCTATCGGGGGCTGATACCCCAGTTTTTACACGCTCGTCATGATGCTGTTTTACGGATTTGGTGTAGTCAACTATTGACTCACCGGCTTCTCGATAAAAGTTTTGTAATGGGTGAAACCCCCCAGCGTAGCGCTTTTTAGACAGCCTGTGGGTAATAGCGTTTGAGATACCATCTTCGCTTATTGCTATTCTTAAGTCGTCAGTCATAGTACGGATTCCGGTTCGACTGCCAAACCCCCTCGGCGCATCGATCTGCTTTAATCTGCCGTCTCCTGAACTACTGTAACCTTTGGCTTTTAATTCGTCGAAAGCACTTTTGCCTTTAGGCGTATCAGTATCAAAAGTAAAACTAGTCAGAACTTTATTACTATAATTTGGGGTAATACCAAGATCTTTCAGTCTGGTGTCAACCTTTTTAGCGTATTTATTGCCAATTGCACCGAGGTTATTGTCTATACCGTTACCACGAGCATATCGCCATAAGCGAGTTAGACGTCCGTCTTGCATATTGGCGTTATTCTCGTGGTGAAACGGCCCCATAAGACTTGCCATATGAACAAATGCTAGTGGACCACTGGCGGTCATTAATATCCCTAGGATACCCCCGATGCCTAAGATTCCTGCAACGCCACCAGCGGCTTGTTTTTTAGTAATCTTTCCACGAAAACGCCCGCTTTTTTTGCCATTGCTAGTGTCTTTAAAGAATCCTGAATTGTTATTATTATCATCTCCGTGTGAGATTGCCTTATTGTCGAGTAATTTACTTGCTTCGTCTTTTCCGGCTCGGTAGGGAGAGCTGTCGTAGCCTAATTTTTCGCGCTTGGCTATATCTTCTGCGGCCCCGTTGTGAGCCTCACGGTCCATAGCGTCTTCTTGGTCTTTATGGATGCCCATTAATTCTCGGAGTTTATCGTCAGAGATATTATTATCGCCGGCAAGGCTTTTGTCCTCAGTTTTTTCTGGATCGTAGACTGACATTTATTCTACCCTCTAGTGCCTAAAGTCATTTCAATCATTATATCGCAGGTGGAGTACTTATTGGACTTAAGTTGATATTGCCCTGACCGTCTTTAATAACTCCTTTGGAGTCAAGGTCTTGGATCTCTTCGGGGTTGGTGGTGATTAGGCTAGTCTCGGTATCACTGGCTGCAATCTGTATGTGCACATGATTCTGACCGGCAAAGAACAAGCCTTGACCAATAGGAAACTGACTTAATCGCTTTGCCTCATTCTCGGTAAGCTTAAAGACGTCGGCCAGCATATCAACTGCTGACGGAGACTGCTTTAGTAGCAGTTGCAGAGAAGCGTTGGCTACAATTGCCCGACCTAGACGTGATCCAATAAAATCTTCTACATCCTGAGTAATAGTGGTTATGCCCAAGTTATATTTTCGGGCCCGCTTAGCCAGAGAAAACATAAAGTTAGCAGAATCTTCATATCGCATTATCTGCCAAGCCTCATCAATAATTAAGATACGTTTTTTCATGTCGGATTTGGTGATATTCCAAATATGGTTGAGCACGATATACATAGCTACAGGTCGGAGTTCGTCCTCTAGATCGCGAACGTTAAAGACTACCATTTGGTTTTTCATCTCAATATTGGATTGCTGAGAGAATATGCCAGCAAATGTACCGCTAGTGTATTTTCGTAGGCGTTGTGCCAGCTGTGGGCCGGTGCCTCCCATGTGTAGCAGGGTATCGTACAAATCAGTAATGGTAGGCGGTATAGAATTATGGGTAAGTGGGTCTTGGGTTATTCCTGCCTTGGCATACGTTTCAATTAATGCGGCGTCTAAATCAGCCTCTTCGACTGGTGATAATGCTGGCGCTGATGTACCGCCACTAGATTGCGATGCTAGCATCTGAGCCTGCGCCCCACCCATCATCAATCTCAATAGCCCATGTAATGTTATTAGGTTGCTACGTAGTGCGTTATCGGCCTCGTCAGTATCAATGACTTTAGGCAAGTCGAACGGGTTGATTCGTGTATTAGAGTTTAAGCTTAGTCGGACATAGGCGCCAGCGACTGCTTCACACATCCTTTGGTATTCGTTCTCAGGATCAACTATCACAATCTCTGTGCCAAACATCATAGAACGAAGTGCTTCTAGCTTAACGGCAAAAGATTTTCCGGCACCAGATTTTGCGAACACCACGGCGTTGCCGTTTTCTAGACTAAAGCGATCAAATATAACCAGTCCAGAGTTATGCATATTTATCCCATAAAGCACGCCGTCATCTTGGCTGAGGTCGGCGCTAGTGAATGGGAAGCTGGTACTGGCAGCACCAGTGCTCATGTTACGCCTAATCTCTAGCTGATCGGTAAATTGAGGTACGGTACTAGCTAGCGCTTGCTCTTGTTGTGAAGTAGCGGGTTTTGAATAGACTAGTTGTTGGCCAAGCATAGACTCAACCTTATGTGCTATATACTCGAGCTCGTCTAGGCTATTGCCATAAATAGTAAAGTAAAAGCCAATCCTAAAAAAGCGCTCTTCGCCAACTTGGAGCTTGTCGCGAATTTCTTCAGCATCGGTAATTGCAGCTTGTTTGCCGGGGTCACGGACTCGGCCCTTTTCTTCGTCGATCTGAATTCCGGCTTCCATTTGCGATACTTTTTTACGCAGACTTTCCATAACTAGTCGGCTTTCAACAGGATAAATAAACATTGAGATGTCGATTATCTCGTCAAGGTTGATTAGCCCACTGGTCCAGCCGGTAGTTAGTGAACGTGGATATCCAAAAACATAGTACGTGCGGGCAAAGCGACTACCAATCTGAAAGTGAGTGCTACTCAGCTCTACCGAGCTTGGGGCGATAAAATCGCGAAGTGCAGTTACGCCCTTTCTATAAATTTCGCCGACTTCTTGCTCTTCGCGTCGGCGCTGAGCTTCAGCTAGCTCTTTAGGATCGGTAATGGCTTTTTTGCCGCTAAATAGACCCATATCTATAAATCCTGCTCGATACTAGGTTTTGGGGCGTGCCCCGGACCTTTTACGATTACTGGTGCGGACACATCATCAAAATTATGCAATTGCTGTCTAGTAGCGGTATCGGGGTTATAAAAGTCATAATACAGTTCGATTAATTCCTGCGTATCAAGAGGTACAGACTTTACTCCGCATTGTTCGAGACCTGCGATTACGGCTTGGATCCGGTTTCGAAGCTCATCTTTTGCTTCGGCAAGGACTTGCTCGGTAACCACCACCTGAGGTTGCTTTGATTTGTTAAGCATACTCGACAACCCGGTAAAAAAATTCTTACTCTGCGTTATGGCGCGTTTAACTGAGACATTAGAGAAGAATGGCACAACGATATAAAAATATTTGTCCATAATATTTGATTCGGTAGATAGGTCAGTAATGTAATCGATATAATCATCCATCAATATACCGAGAAGCATGTTGTCTTCTTGGCTTCTTGTTTTTGCCAGCTTGTCTAGGTACGGACGGATATCGACTTTTTGTGATCGGATAAAGATTTGAATATCAAAATATAGTGAGTTTAGAAATGCTTGATAACCAGCCTCCACCGATTCTTGTTCCCCGGCGCTCATTAAATCAAAGTTAATACTTTTTGCCATAACGACAGAGCGAAAAGATCCATCGTTCATGATAACAATGCCGTCACGGATCTCTGCAATCTGTAACATATTCTGTGTACTAGCTGGATTTGCCTTTGGCTTAGCCGGTTGTTGAGCTGGGGCTGGTGCGCGGGTCGCGGCTTTTGCAGGCTGAACTACGCCTTGTACTGGTGGCTGGGCTGTTTGGGTTGGTGTCTGGGGTGGTTGGTTCATATTAGGATTCATACGATAGAAACCAGATTAATTTTGTATGCTGCTTTTGTGACCATAAAGTAATCAATCCCTGTCTTGGTATTTTTGTCATGGATTGGGTAGTGTTTAGTTTTATCGAGATTCATTAGTTTGCCCACCAATAGGCTGATTCGATGTTACTAATGTAGAGATACGACTACCTCATCATCTGTATCACCGTTGCTAACTTCAGAGTCTTGCGTTACATCAATTTCTGAAGAAAGCTTACGCTTATTAACACCGTTAAGTATATCAGGAACTGCCGGTGGTGTCATCGGTTGTTTTGTTGTATTTTGCGAAGTGGTCTGTGTTGTCGTCTGTGGCGTTGCATATGCAGGGGTGTCTTGCCTTGCAGGGCTAGATTTCAAAATGATTCTTGGTGCCGGCGCAGATACTCTGGCTGGACTTGAGTTAGGTACTGAAGGCGTTACAAGATTAGGCGTAACGATTTGGTTGTTCTCAGCAATACTTTGCATGTTAGACAACAATTGCTGACGGCGGATTAACTCGGACTCATCAACCATGTTTGTTAGCTGGGCTGCAAGGGGATTGGAGGTTGAAGTGTTAAGCATATCAGCTGCCGGCTTAATTGCGGCTAAGGCGTCATCTTCGGGGGTTTTTTGGATCTCTAGTAACCGGTCGTTATTTTGCTGGTCCTCAAGTCGCCGGTTGCCGGGAACTACGTTTTTAACAATCCAGCCACGAGTATCCATAGTGTTGGCAAGTGTTTTGAGTCGGCTATTTACCTCTGATTTACTCAACCCATCAGAATAATGTTTTTCAATCTTTTTAGGCACAGTAACTTTTACTAGGTGTTCAATGCCCTCTTGGTCCCAAAGACGTTTTTTAGTGAATAGAAAGAAGCGTACTTTTCCCAGTAGCCATATCTCTGATGATTGATCACGACCAAAAGGGGCGGCCAGCAGTAAAAAGAAAATTAGTGGAGGGATTAACGGAATAGTCATAAACCATAAATTCTCCTTTATGAAAAAGAATCCTACAAAACCAATAGTTACAACTATCGACGCATAGATAAATTGACGCAGTGTAAATGGGCCTAGAAGTTTGTCTTCTGCCTCAATATCTTGGATTACTTTATACTCTGCCATACTTACATATTAGCAAAAGCGGAATAATTTTGTTTATTAAAAAAGCTAAGCCTGCACTAACAAAACATTTCTTTTAGTTATTGCTTGTGTTGTTAGAGTCGATTCTGCGCGTTCTATTCCCTTCCCAGCGGAATTGTGGGTTTACTTCTGTAGGTGTTGGCTTTCTCTCTAGTTTTTTGACAATCCTGCGAGGTAAAGCTGCTTTTGCTTCGGCCTTCTTTCGGGCTAAGTTGGCGTCGGCGTCAAATCTAGCATCTTCACGGTGCGCCTCTTTCCAAACTCTCCGTATTTCTTTATCGGTTTTTTTTCGTACCTCTCTGTCAGCTTTTCGTTTAGCTCGTTCTTTTACTTCTCGCTCATGAAGTTCGAATTCTTTTTTTGACTCATCGGCTTTTTCTCGGTGTTTACGAGCTTTTTCTCGTGCCTTAACGCTGTCTCTGCCGTATATTCCACCAGGTTCTTGAAGTAATTCACCGGCTTTTTTGGTCACAAATTCCTCAACCTTAACTACGCGTGTTCTATTTCTCTCTGTTGTACCGGCTTTCGCAACTTGTTGCACTACTCTTTCGCCGTGTCTGTTGGTACTCGTAACAAAGCCGCTAGACTTTGTAGCTTTGATACGAAGTTGTTTTCTTTCCATGTCTTCTCTAGTGATTGCTTTACTACGGAACTGTTCTTTGACCTCACTTAGTCTTTGGCGTTGTCGAAGCCATGGCTTGATTCCGGCCGTTTGGTTTGAGCTTTTTCCTGATTTACTTTTGAGTACTCGTTGTTCGCCAAGCTTTCTTGCTCGTGCGTGAACACGATTTTCGACAAATTCCTCAAATTTATTTTTGGCAGGGACTTGCTCGACAATCTTTTCTGTTTTTTCCCATGCACCGCCGGGCCCCCGGACAACTACCTTATCAACTACATTTGCAATTCCCTGCGCCTCTACCTTATCAACACCAATTACTTTGGCAATTAATAGTCCGCCTAGTTGTCGGTAGAATTTTGACCTATGTTTATCTCTTTCAGATTTAGCTGTGGATTCGACGGCTATTCTTTCATACTTTGATTTTCTTTCAGCACTAGAATCACGTTTGCCAATAACTTTTTTATCTTTCCGGTCTGACCAGCTTTCGCTAGCTTTTTCTCTTGCACTTCCTAAAGCGCGCCTAATACCGCCTACGGCAGTACGACCAGCACTAATTGTGTGACCAACCATAGTCTCAGCCTTTTCTTGTACCCATTCTTGCCCATCCAAAGATAGACGTGCAACACGTTCAACAAAGTCGGTACCGGCGTCATGGGTAAACTCTGATGCGGCAATCATACGATCACGCGCACCCTGATTAGCCTCAACTTGGGGATGAGGTTTTTGTAGTTCTTCTGGGGGTGGTGTTTGTATTTGCGGACGTTCCGACATAGACATATATTAGCACAAGCTTTAACGATAGTCAATAGTATGATACTCATTGTTTAGATCATTGTATGATTATGATAAGTAGATTATTGGACTATCGGTTTTCTTCTTCTGGAGCTCTGTAGGTTCTGGCGTCAGCGTGAGCAACATCGGCATTTGTTTCGGCTCTAGTACGCAGTCTTTTGCCTGTGCTCATACCTACAGGATCGCTTTGCCATTCTCGTCTATACGTCGCGTCGGTTCTTGCTCTTTCTTGGTCGTAGTTTTCAGTGTAGGTTACTGTCGCCGGTGCGCCAGTTGCTGGGTCGATTCTTCCGGTAGCTGCACGCATAAAATTTGCTAGCGCGCCAGGGGTGCCAGGGGCTGTTCTACCAATTGAGTCCAAACGTTCTCTTTGCTCAACAAGAGCGTCCCGAGTGGCGCCTGTAGCGTTAGGGATCATGGCATCCAGCTCTTGCCGGAATACTAAAGCTTGATGCATTGATTGAGGGTCGCCCGTTGACATACGAGTAAGCATTTCTTCACCCACAGCTTCAATTGTAGAGGGTTGAGCATTAGCGAGTTGGTACAAGGATGCTTTATCAGCACCTTCAGCTGCACTATCTGCACCAAGATCGAAACGCCCAGCTCCACGAGCATGATATTGAAATGCCCCCAGTGCTTCGGCAGCTTTACTATCATTACCATCGGCCAGTCTGCTAGCACCAGCCGCAACTAATCCAGTAGCACCTGCGCCAAGCGAACGGGCTTTATTTTGCGCCAAACCGTTAAATGCGGCTGCTGCGTTGGTTTTCGTAACACCTACAGCACGAGCGGCAGCTGTAGCTTGGGCAATCCTTGCGTTCGCAGTCTCCATGGCTTTATCGTGAGAAACCCCCTTGGCTCGTTGTTGTTCGTACCAGTGATTTCTAAGTTCATCTTGTGCTTGTTTCATTCCTTCGCTTGTACCCCCACTTAGACCTAATAAGGCAGTTGCATCATCATTGTTTAGCATCATAGACTGTAATTCTGGGTTCTTGGCTGCTTCGGTCTCTGCAACTTGCTTTTTAATTTTAACAGCTTCTCGACCACGTTTGCCAAGACCAAATCTGTTTGACGCACCAACACCTAGACCGGCTCCAACCCTGTTAACTCTGCGACCTAAAGCTGTTCGCTCCTTCATATTGCCACCCATAAAATCTTGCCCGCGTTTACCCCATTTCTGCGTTTGGCGTTTTTTACCCATGCCTTGGGCCCAGTTTTGGGCACCGGCACCACGTTGGGCTATTGCACCACCCATGGCTGCGAAGGCACTACCAGCGAGCGAAAAGGTTTTTGGGATAAGAAGTAATGGCACAAAAAATCCCGCCAGTACAATGGTAACTTTAACGATGTCGTTGCCGCCAGTTGTGCCTGAAATTTTTGCAAATATTCTACCAGCGGCTATCATTGCCATAATCATCGGGAACATTAACAGCAACTTGGTAAAGTTATCCCACCACATCTTCCAGAAACGTTCGGTGTTAGGCAATATCCAAGCCACGATTGCGATTGGAGCTAACAGCACCAACAGAATAAGCAATGCCCGCCTAACAGCCAGACTTAAAAACGCAACCAGAACAGCAATCACAATAAATGCTGCAATTGCTAACACACCACCACCAAAGGCAATACCCACAACACTGAACAATACGGTGGTACCGATTGTCGTTGCGCTAGAGCTTGATGTGCCGGACAACAGAGCTTCAAGCGTAAAGTCTGCGGTACCGCCAAAAGCACCGTACATCAATCCCTGAATCCCATAGGCTATTTGATTGGTGAGAAATATTGCACCGGTAGTTAAGAACCAAGAAAGCTGAATCAAAATAACGGCAATAGCTAGTCTGGGGAGTACTTTTTTTACTGTATACGCATCAAACATCCACCCTACTCCTTACTTATTGCTTGCCCTATTATCATAACTAGTCCTATAACCACTAGCAATACACTAGCTATATTCCTAAAGTAAGACCAAGCAGTCTTTAACCCATCATCATTAACCTCAGACCTAGTTACTTCCAACATATCTTCTATGGCATTAACCATGTTGTCGACTGTTTGATCGACTATGCCGAGTACCATACAGACAATCCATGCTCCTGTGAAATCAAAGTTATCTTCACAGGTTGGATCATCTTCATCGGCAGCGCCACCGCCAGGGTCAATAGGATCTCCGCCCGGATCTTCATCTGTTGGCGCCCTATCTATATCCTCATCTATTATCGGATCAATATTTGCAAAATCTATCCCAAACTCGTCTGCTACAAATCGAGCTACACGAAACGGGTTATTAATTGTAATGCCAGTCGTACACCTGCCAGATGCACCCGAAAAAGTAAAAATATGGCAACCTCTAGTTTTGCTCGCAAGGGCTATTGCTTCAGGTTCTCCACACGAATCATCTAACTCACAGAAATTATGAAAGAATGGTGGATTATCTCCCAAGTCTTTGGCAAAATAAAAATACTGTTCGCATTTGGGTGTTGCGCCATCACCTAATTTTCTAGTATCACTACAGTTAAAACCAATAAAATATGAACCAACTCCATAATCTGCGTCCGTGTTAGCTTCATATTGCTCTAATGCTATGTCCAGATTATCACCACTAAGACCAAATGCATCTTCGTCCTCGAGTACCGATAAAGCAGTACCTTCGATCCATTGATAGCCAGTCTCTGCGCGTACCCTATCTGAGTTAGGTGTTGTGGGCACTATTAAGAGACTTCCAAGACTAAAAACAAAGATTATTACAGCACCAAAAATAGCAAACTTCTTATTAAACATTAGCTTAATGATACCACTCCGTTAAGCTCCTCTGTAATAGTTCTGGTTATTTTTATTATATTAACCGGTAGAGTCCGAAGCATTATTTCCACCATCATTCCTTACTTATTGCTTGCCCTATTATCATAACTAGTCCTATAACCACTAGCAATACACTAGCTATATTCCTAAAGTAAGACCAAGCCGTCTTTAGCCCATCATCATTAACCTCAGCCCTCTCTACCTGCAACATATTAGCTATAGAATTAACCATACTATCTACCGTTTTATCAACTACTCCTAAGACAATACAAACCAAGAATCCTCCAGTGAACTTAAAGTTTTCATCACAGGTTTGTGGCCCATCCGGTTCTGGCTCGTCAACACCTATTGGATCTCCTCCCGGTGGCTCTTCTATCGCGTCATCTACATCGTCCTGAGTTATCCCATCAATTGCTTCAAAATCAATATCAAATTCGTCCTTGACTGACCGACGCCGTATGTCAAACGGGTTGTTGATTGTAACGCTTGTTGTACAGATACGGGGTGCGCCAGAAAAAGTAACGATACGACATCCAGTAGTGAAATTTAAGAGCGCTATTGATTCTGGCTCACCGCAATCATCAGATAATCGACAGATCTCCTGAAAATGTGGCGGATTAACACCCAAGCTTTCAGCGAAAGTATAGTATTCATCGCAGACTGGTGTAATGTCGTCCTCTAATTTATCGCTGTCGTCGCAGTTCTTGCCTATCATAAAGCTGCCAACATAAGGATCTATGCCACCGGTGTTGGACTCATATTGGGCGAGGGCTTCATCAAGAGCATCACCGGTAAGCCCTAATTTATCCTCCAATATTGTACCTCCGGCACCCTCAATCCACTGATAGCCTGACTCTGCCCGTACACTATTTGTCACATAGTGTGTAGGTGCTATCAAAAGACCTCCAAGACTAACAACAAAGATTATGAGTGCGCCAAAAATAGCAAACTTCTTATTAAACATTAGCTTAATGATACCACTCCGTTAAGCTCCTCTGTAATAGTTCTGGTTATTTTTAATTGATTGAGTTTGTTTTGAATGACATCATGCTTACGGTACAATTAAACCATCATCTATATCAAAATAGTAATGCTTGTTACTAAACTTCAAAAAAATGAACCCTGAAAATCAAAAACAACAAAATACAAATCCAGACCTTGATTTTATTCGCAATGCTGACGATCCGCTACAAGTGCCTACAAAAAAACGGCTGGACAAGAAGATAATCATAATAATTATATTGGTGGTCATTACCCTCGTGATTATGGTAATTGGAATGGTAACTGGAGCGAACAAGAAGGTACAAAAGTCTAGTGATACCAGCAGCGTACCTAACCAGACCCCGACAGATGTTTCTTCGCAAAAAGAAATTGCATTAAATTATATGACGGCTATGTCGACCAACGATATTGATCAAGCAAAATCATTTTTAGCCGATAGTGACTCAAACAACAAACGGGACTTAGATTTTGAACAGAACGATTTGTGGAAATATGTTGATCTAAAAGCGTGTCAAGTTATCGATGCCAAAAGTTCGACAACAAAGATTCGCGTAAACTGCATATTTGTCGAAAATAAACTCCTGGCTTTTAGCTTTAATATCGGACAAGAGGATGGTGGATCTAAAATTACAAAATATACACTCTGGATAGTGAAAGGTTTACCAAATGCATAGCAAAATTAAGCAATTTGTTCGCACCCTAAGCCTAGCACTATTATTTGTAGCCGTTTTTCTTGCCCTTCACCCAGTAACTACTAATGCGCTTGCGCCAAAAATACAGGCATTATACGACTACTGCCACGACAATCACTCTGTAAGTTTACCAGATGGATCAGATGCCGAAATAATTTGTCGTAACGGAGATCCTCTTGTGTTGTTTGATGATCACGCTGAAATACAGGCATTGTGGGATGCATTGAGCCGAGAACAGCAACAGAGGGTTGTTGAAACTGATCACTGCGAGGAGTTGTATGGGGACGGCCCAGGAAGTGATACTATAGTTGAAAATTGCCGAGATTTAGTGGAACCTCACACAGGTATTGTGAAAGATCCGATAGATACCGATATTGACACGCCTACTCCAACAAATCCTGGTGGAGGTGCTGCCACTGGCCGGTTTGAGTGTACTGGTGATGCTTGTGTGACGGATAATCCCATTACAAAGCTACTACTGACAGTAGTTAACTTTTTGAGTGCGCTGATCGGGATAATAGTGATCGCCGTAATAATAATTGCTGGGATTCAATACACCACATCAGGGGGTAACCCTCAACAAGCGGCTCAGGCTAAGAAACGAATTATTAATGCCGTGACGGCGCTAGTGGCTTTCTTTTTCTTGTTTGCGATTTTGCAGTGGTTGATACCAGGGGGTATATTTAAGCCATGAGCATTATTACAGGCCTATTATCTAGATTCGCGGCTGCTTGCCCAGAGCAATCGGTTTTTGGTATACCGACTTGGTATAAGTACCTGCCCGGCGAAACAGTTAATGGTGAGTGTAAATTACTAGGAGACTTCACCCAGAATAAAATTGATTCGTTATTAGGCATTGGGCTGGCAATAACAGAGATATTGTTATTCATTGCCGGATTTTTAGCGGTTGTTTACGTTATATATGGTGGCTTTCGATACGTTCTTAGTCAGGGTGAGCCTGAGAATACAAAGATAGCTAAAGACGCAATCCTTAATGCTGTCATTGGTCTAGTCATCGCGGTATTGGCTAGCGCAATAGTTAGATTTATAGGAGCGAGCATTACGACATGATTCCTGTTCAATACTTACTAATTAAAGTCGCGCAGCTAATCCCCAACCCTGGTACCAAGTTGCCCAATCAAAATGTCACCGAATCGAGTTTGCAAGCCACGATCGAAAATGTCTTTACGATTGCTTTTGGCGTTCTAGGGGCCCTGTGCGTACTTATCATCACCCTTGCGGGCTTGCAGTATATTATTTCTAGTGGCGACCCCGCAAAGACGGCAAAAGCTAAAGACACGATTATGTACGCCGTAATTGGACTTGTAGTAGCGATTTTTGCTGTGACAATTATTAACTTTGTAATTAAAGAGGCGACTTAGAGGGTATGATAAAAAAACTACAAATTGCTCTTTTTACGGTTTTTGGTTGTATGTGTATTTTTGCCCCTACAACTGTGCTAGCTACTGATCCGATTGAGCAGGTTTGTGAAATTAACCCAAATTCTTCTGTCTGCCAGTCTTCGACTACCGAAAATCCAATTTTTGGACCTACAGGCATCATTACTCGGATCACCAAGATATTAGGCTTTGTTGTAGGGGTCGCGGCAGTTATTATGATGATAATTAATGGCTTTAGATTCGTTATCTCTAATGGAAATCCCGAGAATGTCAGCAAAGCCAAGAATGGAATCATATTTGCCATAATTGGGCTACTGGTGGCCTTGTTTGCCGAGGCTATTGCATTATTTGTATTACAGAGGCTATAGTAAAGTAATAAAAATAAGGATTAACAAAAATATGAAAAAATCTAAATTGCTAAACATTTTTTTTAGCATTTTGCTCTTGCTAGGTATAGTTACACCTTTGTCTCTTGCTCTTCAAGCTAATAGCTTTGCTTTACGTGATGATACTCCAGTTGGCGATGGTGTTGACCCGACCGCAGAAGCTGCTGTTTCTGGGACTGCAGAAGACGTCTGTAAAGGCATAAAAGCCACTGGTGGCGATTGTGAGGTCAGCGAGGATGACACTACGGTGGGGGACATTATTGCCCTTGTTATTAACATTCTAAGCATATTAGTCGGGGTAGCGGCCGTGATCATGATAATAGTTAACGGCTTTAGATTTGTAATATCTAACGGAGACGCCACAGCAGTTGGTGCTGCAAAGAACGGCATTATATATGCGATTATTGGATTAGTGATAGTTGCAATGGCTCAGGTGATCGTAGTATTTGTAATAAATCGGGCCAATTCTGCTGGTGACACTCCGAAATCGGCTCTCCCGGGGCCTAAGACATAATGATTATGCTACCGACAGATAGGCTATTGCCCTATAACAATGCTTATGATAAATTTAAACTAACAACAAAAATAAGGAATAATAATAATGAATAAAATTACAAAGAGAATAATCCTGACAGCTACAGCACTATTGGCAGTTATTATGCCAGCAGCATTAGTGGTTACACCTGCCTTCGCACAAATTAGTGGCGTTAGTGGTGATGCAAATATTCAAGAAAGTTTATGTAAGGGTGGAAACCTAGATGTCACAGATGGTAATTGTAAAACCAATCCTGTGGAAGCTCAAGAAACAGTAAACGACATTATCGGTACGGTCATCAACATATTCTCGATAGTTGTCGGTGTTACTGCGGTTATTATGATCATTGTTGGTGGATTCCAGTACATAACGTCTGGTGGTGATAGCGGTAAGGTAACAACAGCTAAAAACACAATTTTGTTCGCCATTGTTGGTCTAGTGATTGTTGCGCTCGCTCAGGTTATAGTTAACTTCGTTCTATCAAAAGCAACAGACATTTAATAGTTAGATACTAGATCATAAAAAAAGACCCGCCGCGTTTCGCCGGTGGGTCTAATTTTTTGTGGGTGTTTGTTTGTAAATATTGTAACGCTTTAAAAGTACGGGATACAAATTTTGATTCAATAGACGTCTGTTAATTGCCCCGTAGTGATTATTACCACACAGTAATTAAGTGAACTTGGAGTGAACTACAATTAAAAATAGCGCCGATTATTGGCGCTATTCAAGTGGAAGATCCACATCCCAAGATCTACATTACTTGGATTTTCTTGACCGTGTCTTGCTTGACCTTTGTGAATGAGATTGTTAGGACACCGTCTTTAAGAACAGCTTCTACGCCTTCTTCTTTGACCTGCACTGGTAAAGCGATACTTCTCGAGAATTCGCCCCAATAACACTCTTGGACAAAATAGTTAACTACATCATCTTCATTGCCTGCTGAAAGAGTGCCTCTGATGCTTAGTGTGTTATCTGATATATTTACGTCGAGATCGCCTTTGTTGACGCCCGCTGTACGAGCTTTAACTACTAGTTTTTCTTTGGTTTCGTACACATCAACGGCTAACTGACCTGGTACAACTGATTCTTCTTCGTCCCATTCTTCACCTGCAGCCTGTTGTGCGCCAGATGATGGCTCTGGGCTTTCGTTTTTGGCGGCTTCTACTACATCGTCGTCGCTCAAAAATGCGGCAGTCAACTCGTCTTCTATTAATAAATCCTCATCGTTTCGGCTTTTACGAGCCATGATTGTTACCCTCCACTAAATGTAATTGTTATGTTGGCACCTTTTTATTTCTTATGCAAGTATAGCGTATTATATAAGGTGTTAGCAATGGCTTGAACACAAAAATTACAACGCAATTAAAACAACACTATGAATCCGATTTACAAAATCATTAGCATCTTAACACCGTACGATTGCCTGTTTTGTGGTCGTGAGGGCCTACTGGTATGCAATAATTGCCGCCCCGACATAACCGATATGATTCCGAGTAGGTGTTTTTTGTGCAAATCAGCGACAAAGAATTACGATACTTGCCTCAAATGCCAGAGTAAAACTCCTCTAAAAAGAGCTTTTATTGTCACTGCCTATAACGAGCACGTAAAACGATTAATCCACAAGATGAAGCTTGGCTCTGCCCGAGAAGTAGTTGATCTTATTGCTGGATATCTTGATGAGATGGCTCCGTATTATGACAATCCATTTGTTTGCTATGTGCCTACCACTCCTGCTCATGTGCGCCTACGAGGTTTTAATCATACAAAGCTAATTGCCAAGGAGTTCGCACGACTCCGCGGGTATGAATATCGAGAGTTGTTATCGAGGCATGATAGTGCTAAACAAGTAGGAGAGAGTCGAAAACAAAGAATGTCTCAGCTGAAAGGTGTCTTTATAGCATCTGATATCGAGGACCTAGCTAGACCAGTTTTATTAATTGACGACGTTACAACTACTGGAGCCACCATATCTGAGGCTACAAAAACGCTCAGAAAATCTGGAATAAAAAATGTTGAAGCGTTAATCTTTGCTCAGACTATTTAACCTAATACGTTAAAATGTTTATCAAGGAGAGGTGCAGGAGTGGTTGAACTGGGTGCTCTCGAAAAGCATTGTGCCGTTAATCCGGTACCGTGGGTTCGAATCCCACCCTCTCCGCCAATTAAATAACCCCATCTGACTAGGTGGGGTTATTTAATTGATAGAGTTCAAAGCCAACTGCTTGGCTTTGAAGGGATTCGAACAGTCGGAACGTAGTTTGCCGGTACTCGGCAAACCGTGAGACGAGCTCACGAGCAAATATATGAAGTAATTTGACTTGGGAGTCGTATATCCCTGTCCGTCCTTCCTGGCTGTCTTGTAAGTATGACCGGGAGCTCGGCCAGACAGGCAGGGCCACCCTCTCTGCCAAGTAGTGTCTGATATGTGTATTGCGTCGAGTCGAATTGTTCACAGTCCAGCTATAAACATATGCGCTATAATACGAGACATTAATAAGAATAAAACGAGGTAACTATGAACCCAAACAACGCTCAAAATAATCAACCACCTGCCCCAGTTAATCCGTCGCCTATTCCTGGTGATGGCAATGATCCATCTCAACCAGTAATGCCTCCACCTAATCAGTCACCTACTTCTGCTGGTGGCGGCAAAAAGAAGATGGTGATTATTATGGTTGTCGTGCTTGTGCTGCTGGCGGTGGCTGGCGCGTTGGTATTTTCGATGAGTGGCAATGATGGCGATAAAGATGAGGCGCCCGCGAAGCCGTCGCAAAATCAAGAAGCTCCTGCACAAACTGATGCTACCGAACCTAGCACTGACACTACTACAGATTCTGACGCCCAATCTGGAGAAGTAGCAGTCAGCATTAGTAATTTTGTGTATACTCCGGGCACTCTAACGGTTAAAAAAGGCTCTACTGTAACTTGGACAAACAATGATAGCGTTGCGCATACAGTTACATCTGATTCTGAGAGTCCAAAATCTGGATTAGATAGTGAGCTTTTTGGTAAAGGAGAAACATTCGAGTTTACGTTTAACGAAGTTGGCGTCTTTAAATATCACTGTGCCCCTCACCCTAGCATGACCGCCTCTGTAGAAGTCGTCGAATAGTCTTTACCCGATACTAACTTCTTGACCGCCATTTATACAATGTGTGCATATTGAGTCTGATGATCTGGTGTATGGCCTTACTGTCGACAGTAAACCTTCTAATGATAGATACTCTATAGAGGTTACGCCATCCAGGTCTAGAGCCATGCTTGCTTCGGCATGCTTGCCAAATTCACAACTATTGTCGTTTAATGGAGTACCAAAACGTAGATGGACTTCTTTGGCCCCAGCATCATTTGTTAGGTCGACTAATCGACGCACCGTTTCGCTGGTGCTCATACGGTTATCTACTATTACTATTACTTTATCTCGAACACTTTCGGGATCAGCCAAGTTGTAGTTAGAGCCAACGCGGATAATATGACCCTCTCTATCCGTTGGTCTAGGGGTGCCCCCGTGATATCTATTTTTTATTACTAAACCACTATATGGCACGTCAATCGCGTTTGCGTATTCTAGACCAATCGGTACGCCTCTTTCAGGGACGCCTAATACTAGTTGGGCGCCTTTTACGGGCGCTTCCTCGGCAAGCTTTGCGCCAACTTCTTGTCTGACTGTATTAATCTCGACTCTATTACTAGTTCGGCTGAAATCTAGTGCGTAATCTGTAAATTCGCGCACACATACCCGCCCGACAACATTGCCGACACTACTCCGAAGGCCATTATTATCAACAACTATCGTTTCGCCAGGCAAGAATAGTTTTTGGTTGCCAGTTTGCCACAGATCTAAGGCACCCGTTTCTGTAGCAACATAAATTGTTCCGTTTTCGTCTTCACCGCGAACCAGAGGCTGTAAACCATTTCCCATGCCAGCAATCAGCTGGCCTTCGGTTATTAGACCGTAAGAATATGGACTGTCGCTAAAAAGCGGAAGCAATTCAGTCAGTGAATCTTCTATTGTTTGATCTTCTCTATCTGCAAAGTCTCCAATCAGTCTTGCCATAAATGCAGCGTTTGTGGGTAATCCGGCGTTTCGATAATCAAAGCCCAAGTCTTTCGACACCCCTAAGATATTATTAAAGTGACCGTTAGCTGCGAAGGCAAAATCGCGATGTTCGCCACTATGAAACACCGGTTGGATATACGGTTCGCTAGCTTGGCTGGGGATATTTTCTGAGCGAACATGACCTAGTGCGATTCTTGATTCGGATCCTGTCTGAAAAGAACGTCCCAGATCACTTACGTGCCCGAGGCTGTGAATAATTGGGATAGTTCGGCCATCTGTTCTCGCAATACCCGATGCTAGTACTCCTCGTGGTTGCTCAGCTTGAAGCATCGTGAACACTTTGTCTCCTGCAACGTCATCGGGATTAAATGAATATACAGCCGCGAGTCCACCAACTGTATGATGTTCGTACCCGTTGGTGCTAGCCAATACTTCCGCCATATATACCAGTATATCAAGAATGTGATAAATCAACCTTGTGCTTTGAAGGCGTAAAGAGGAAAAAGTAACATTTTAAGTGACTAAATATAGTCAACGGAGTCAATTTATGTTAGGATTACCTCTGTTGCATGAGCACCCGTAGCATGAGAGTGATAGAGCGCATCCTTGCGGAGGATGAGGCCAGAGGCGAGAACAGCCCGATGGCTGTTCGCAGAGTCGGAAGCTTGGCGCAAATAATGCCCAATCTGAGACGGGGTCGCAGAATTTGTTCAACAAACAAATATCTGTGACAGAATCCTGATTCGAACCTTCACATGATAAACTTTGCAATTAAGTACCCGTAGCTCAGCTGGATAGAGCGCATCCTTGCGGAGGATGAGGCCAGAGGTTCGAATCCTCTCGGGTACACCATCCTTCGTCGCTGACTTTTCTGTCAGCTATGAAGGATTTTTGCTTTTAGAGGATTCGAACCGATAGGCGAAAACAGTTGGGAACTGTTTGAGTTTTACATATTTCCAGCGAAATGCTTTAGCTCTTGAGCGGATAACATAATTCGAATCCTCTCGGGTACACCAATGGTTGGTTGATGACATTCGTGTCGTCCGCCAACCATTTTTTTATTTAGAAGAGGATTCGAAACTTGGTCGCGAACAGCCAGTTGGCTGTTCGCGTTTTACATACTTGTCGTTATGCGCAATTGCTTTAGCAATTTTGTCGCTAGCGGATGATAAAGGAATCCTCTCGGGTACACCAATTCGAGAATCAATCGAGAAGCTTTTAAAATAAACTTGGCTCGGGTTCTATCAAAGATACATCGCCAACCGATCTAGCAAGATCATGCCGTGCCTTGGGTCGTGGCGTTATCTTTACGGGAACTTTTTCGATAAAAGATAGTCGGCCTTGAGCACGCGACCGTTGTCCTTTTTTAACGAAAACTACATCCCATTTCTCAGATTTATCTATGCAATAAGTACATCTGGCGCAAGCTCCGCCTTGTTCGCTAATAACGGGTAGTTTTCGCTCCCCATTATCTCGACGCATATTTTCTGGGCAGGCTAAATCTTTGTAACCTTCTTTCCTTCCAAGCTGATCGATTAAGGCTTCAGCGTCTTCGTAGTAATCTACGAGATATGCTACGCGTACATCCGGATAGTCTGGCAACACTTTCTCAGCTTGATCGACGTTTTGAAAGTCCACACTTAAAAATAGGTCAAGATTATCTAGCCCAGATAAGATTGGCACTACGTTTGTGTCGGGTCCGAAAGACCTGGTATATGTCCAAAATTTTTTATCAGGGTTTGCCACAATAGTATTACGCCACGCAGTGGCGTAAACTGTGTCGTAAAAGTCACCACTCCAGTGGATTCGAATCCGACGTTCATCCTCGGGAATTCTCAGCTTGTCGGCCTGGGCTCCATAACCGTCAACCATTGTCATTATCCTGGCCGTCTTCTCCTCCACGGTCCCTGCCTCATTTAAGACATCTAAATTTCGTTGTAACTTAATTGCTGTGGCTGTTCGGTACTCACTCTCTATGGCGTAACAGTCATCTTCGCAATATGGCGTTCTGCCTGGACAGGTATCAACTGATGGTATACCAAAACCATTCTCTTCAATTGCTACAAAATATTCACCTTCTGGGCGCACAGAATTTGGTCCAGCAATACAAAGTCTCGCAACCGAAGTTAATTTTTCGACTCTGCTTAGTTCAAGCCCTATAGGGTTTATTATCTCCGGCGTCATGTAGTATCAATCTAACATATTTTTTTATTCTTTCAAGGTGACCTGTTTTGTCCTCTACAAAAGAAGTTTATGCTTATTATTGTTTATAAGCCTACACCCCTCTATAATTAGTTATTATTAAATAAAAGGAAAAAGTATAGACACGATGACAAGAATTAATCAAAAAGGTTTTGGACTAGTTGAGATTATCTTGCTAATTACTATTGTGGTTTCTTTAGGGCTAATTGGATATTACGTCTATAGCAATGCGCAAATGGACGATAAAACAAATCAGACTATCAATAACGCAGATGCTTCAAGCCCCCAGATCACTGAATATGTAAACAAAGAATTCGGCTTTAAGTTTAGCTATCCAATGCCTAGTGAGGGTGAAGCTCCAGCGGTTTACGATACAACTTCTGATGTGGGCCCTCTTTCTGGCAAGTCTTACAGCATTAGTCTTGATCCAAAATTCTCCGGTGGTTTTGTGACGAATAACTTTGCAATGGCGCCCGATAAAGTCGACGAAATGCCACTAGGCTTTAGCGTCTATGATGGCTGTAAACCCGATGATACCGTCCTCAATCAAGTTGTGCTGTATAAATCTAAAGAGGTTTGTGTGGTCATAAATGCTTCTAAAGAATTAGCACCTGGATCAGATAAAAAATCACTTTACGCCACTATGACTATTCAAAAAAAGTTTACAAATAATAGCCAAATTGCCGGTCTAGAGTTTGTCAGGGCACCAATGGCAATAAAGACCTCGAGTGAATCCAATCTTGAAGCAGCCTATGGCGGGACCATGAATGATGATACCGTTTCGTTTGCAAAATCAATCCAAGAGCTGTAATCTCCCGTATTCAATCCGTCTGTATACAATGAGCGTATAATAAAAAGTAGGTTATTAACGAGGAAGGACAGCACACTATGGAGTTAAATTTACTAGGATTTACGATCAGCACAATTTGGGCGGTATTTATATTGATTATTTGGATTGGTCTAGCTTTTTGGCCGGCCAGAGTAGCTGGGCGCAAAGGACATAGCTTTTTAGGCTACTTTATCTTTAGTGTATTCTTCTTTCCGCTCGCACTATTGGTTGCCTATCTCGCGCCGGATCGACTTTAAATTCATTTTGATATAGGTATACTAGATAATCGTGAAACCGTTAATTATTGATGTTAGAGAACCGTCCGAATACTCTACTGGACATGTAGAGGGGGCAATTAATATTCCTCCATCTGAATTATTAGCAGGCGCAAAGGCACTGCATGATTATCCTAAAGATACTCCAATTATTTTGTATTGCCGAAGTGGCAGTCGATCGCAAGTAGCGATTAATTTATTGCGACAACAAGGTTTTACGGATTTGACTAATGGCGTTAACCAACAAAACGTCGAAAAAACCTTCCGTTAATCAAGAAAAGAGTTGTCATAGGTTCGAAATATTTTGACGATGTGTACAAATTAGCACATGCAGCAGCTGGTGCGTAAACCGTTTGTTCGTAGTGATGCTGTTATAATGTCATCTACCAATGAAGTACATTATGAACAACTTCATTAAAAAAATCGGACATGTTGCGGTTTTTGTCAGAGGTAGTCGAAAAGCTAAAAAAATCGAGCTACCTAAAAAGAATCTTTTAAAGATAAGCACTGTGTTTCCGTTTGATTTACTCCCAGATACTATTACACTTGATCGCGAGAAACTTACAGTAGTGAACAGAACATTTTTTGGATCTGCAAAAATTATCAGTACACCATATAAAGATATATTAAGCGTAGAACTCGAAGTCGGACCATTCCTTGGAAATGTAATAATAAAAACTAGATTTTTTGAAAATGAACCTTTAACTGTAAGTCTGCTTACAAAGGCAGATGCTTATAAATTAAAGAATCTTTTAGCCGGATATATAATAGCGACACAAAATAATGAAGATTTCTCCCAGTTGAGCGACAAACAGTTAGTCGAAAAACTTTCAAGTTTGGGGAAGGTTATTAAATGAAAAAACTACTACCCTATGTTCATGGCCGAAAATTTAGATAAATACAACCCGCTAACTAAATGTAATTACAGTAGTTCCAACTGGCGCCCAATTATATAACCAACCTGCTTGAGTGACGTTCATTCCAACACAACCATGCGAGGCATTGATATTACCCAGATAACTATCAGGACGCCAATAAACTCCGTGAATAGCATAGTCTGCGTAAAAGTAGTTGACATAAGGTACTCCCGGTTGGAAATATCTTGTTCCGTCAGCATTTGGCCCAGCCATATCTTGTGAGGCAATCTTTGAGTAGATTTTGTATGTACCCTCAACGGTCGGCGTGCCTGGCGCTCCCCCACTGATCAAAAATGTATTCACTAACTTAGTATTCTCGTAGGCATATAGAACCTTAGAGGTCAGGTCTACGGCTATCCATTTATCGTGAGGTGTCGCAGTTACGGTTTTATAGGTCTGATACTGTACCGATAAGGTTTGATTGATTGTAGACTTTTTGAGCATTTGTTTTGATATCTCAGAAGCCAGAGCTTCTTTATTGACGATATCTATGCCATTACTACCAGTTATCAGCACTCGAGAACTACCAGGAAGCACGATTGCATTTTGGGGTGGCGATACATACGGGGCCGCAATATCGTCCAGATATTCTAGGACTTTACCGCTGTTGATCTCTACATCAATAGTTTTATTCTTCGTAACAGGTGTTATCTCTAGCCAGCGTCCAATATCCGCCGGACTCGCAGTAATCACGACACCGGTAATGTCGAAATTAACCTTTCGTTTTAGATAAGTATCCACGATCGTCTTTGCTTTCAGCGCTTCTGTTTTGGTAACTTTTGCTCTGAGGCTAGATTTCTCTAAGGTTATCGGCCCTTTATTTAGGTAGGAGATGTGACTAAGTAGTGTTGTTTGAGGGTCGGCAACACTATAACCCTTACCATTTTTTTCATTGACTATGCTTGAGGTGCCACCAGTAACCTTAACGGTTGCATTTTTCGGTTTAGACAAAACTACGGTTAGCTGCTTATCTACAAATTTTTCAATAGTTTTTTGATTCGTAGTTAAATCTAGCGGGACATCATACTTGTCCCAAAACGCTAGCCTTTTGAGCAAATTTTTTGGTTTTTTGGTCAATATTGCATTTTCAATAGATGTATCTAGGTCAATACTTACCCCTGTTTTTGATAACGAATATGTATTTGATGTTTTCGGCGTTTTGACTGTAATCGTATAATCTACCGTACTTTGTTGAAGCTCATTCTTTAACTGGGTAACGTTAACATTTTGGCTGATTGGATGCCCAGCTAAACTAACAGTGACAAAAGAATGTTTCAAACTGATAGCTAGAAGTAGACCAATGCCAATAACCAACCCTAAAAATACATATCCTAAAATTTTTGGCATATGTGTCTCTGGGCGCTTAGTGGTGATTTTATCTTTAGGTCCGTCAGATTCAACGCGCTCAACAGACACCACCTTTTGCAGCGGCGCTTGCTTAAGCACATGCTTTTTCTTTGATCCCATTTATTTCACCAATTAATTATGCTTATACTTTAGCATTATATCCTCATAGTGTAATTAATTTGCTACAATATGCTTATGGCAAAACTAAAAATATCAAACAACCAAGAAAACGGTGAAACATTGGCGTTGATGTCCGTAATCATCGGACTATTAATGGCGGTTAGCGGGTTCATCTGGAGCCAGTATACTGTTAGTGATCCAAACTATGTTGGTTCAAACGTTGCTGCAGGCCTACTTATCTTCTTTGGACTTGTCTTTGCAGCCGCGGGCTTATTAGTCGCGGCGGTGATTGTTGTTAATACGTCCGTCAAGAAAAGCAAAAAAACTAAAAAACGTAAATAATTTCACTGTATTTTCGTCGAGAGTCAAACCAGATTATAAAAAATACTGGACATTTAAGCACTAGTATGTTACTATACTAATGTTTAATATAAAACAAAAAAGGATAAAAAAATGACTTCACCAGAACAAGGAACACACATTACAATAACCGAAGCTGATTTGGCTGAAACTCAAGACGTAGCTGTGACACATGAACTACCTAAAGTAGATGTTAATAGACAACTGCCGCCAATAACTAGAGATCATGTTCGACAAGGGGCAGAGGATGTCTTGACGGGTCGATTGTCACGTGACGCATCTCCCGAGCTTGTAGCTAGCGAACAAGCGTACGCCAGAACTGTTCTTGGTCATGACAATTAATTAGAATCTAATCTTGTGCATCAATCTGTCTACTCTATCTTGTTGACGTTCTTCTTGCGGTAGCATTGCACCGAGCGCGTCTGTTATCTTTTTTTCGTCCTCGGGCGCAAAATACACGGCAATAGCTGGCATAAAGCGCTTTAGCGGTAAGAGCGATATAGAACTTATCGCCCCTTCCTCCACGATTGCGAATGATTTAAACATAGACACTGGGTATAATTTCGATCCAATATGCATTCCCTGAGAATCTAGCTTGTAGTTTAGGGTGTCTGGTTGTCTGTTGGCAAAATATCCTATGCCAATCGCCAGCACACTGAGTACAATAATCGATATATAATCGTCGGTTACTAGATACACAATGGCGATAATCGCCAGACTAGCTAGTCCAAAGCGAATAAACCAGGCCATTCCTTTATCATGCGCCACATATTCAGAGGCAGTCCAACTAACTTCTTGAATACTATTAGGCGTAGTTACAGGGGCTTGATCAATCGAGTTAGGCGTTGGCGATTGATCGTTCTTGAACTCCCATCCCGCAGTCGCCCCATCCTTCTTATTATCCATAAGCATATTCTACATTGCATTAACAAATACTGGAAGCACCGGATCGGGTGTTCACGAGAGATTTCCTCTGTTATAATGGCGAAAGCCTTTGCAGTAACTGCAAATAAAATCCGGAGAGGTACCCAAGTGGCTGAAGGGGACGGTTTGCTAAATCGTTAGTGGGGCGCAAGTTCCAGCGAGGGTTCGAATCCCTCCCTCTCCGCCAAGTTAAATCCCGCCTGTAAGGGCGGTTTTTAACTTGGCTAGGAAGAAACTAAACTGATTTAGTTTCGTGGGATTCGAACAGTCGGAACGTAGTTTGCCGGTACTCGGCAAACCGTGAGACGAGCTCACGAGCAAATTATGGAGTAATTTGACTTGGGAGTCGTATATCCCGACACTATAAATAGGCTTAGGCCTCTGTTATAATTCTTGAGTCATGGAGAGGTGACCGAGTGGTTGAAGGTACCGGTCTTGAAAACCGGCAGGCCCGCAAGGGTCTCGTGGGTTCGAATCCCACCCTCTCCGCCAAAAAACGACCGCACTCATTCCTGAGTGGGGTTGTTTTTATGTAGAGAGTTCAAAGCCAACTGCTTGGCTTTGAAGGGATTCGAACAGTCGGAGCGAAGTTTGTCGTTACTCGACAAACCGCGAGACGGGGTCGAACGCAAAATACAGAGTATTTTGACGGGTGACTCGTATATCCCACCCCCCTCCGCCAATAATAAAGTTCTAAAACGACTCACCCACCCCCATATTTAACATCATTGAGGGAGGCTATTCACTTATTGCTGATGTGATTCTTACGGCTGTTCTGGCAATTGAGCAGGATAATGTTTGCCACCGAAGTTTATATCACGACCAGCTGCATTGGCGCCTTTGATTGCTTCTTGTTCGTACACTTCCCGATTACTCTTCAGATGATGTAATGCCTCTTCATTGCGATGGCCTCTGGTTTCTTCTGCATCATTAGCCATACGGATAGCACCCTCTGCAATCCATCCATGTTTTGCCATATGAGCCTCGGCCACAGTTGCTCGGCCACTATTGCCCAGTGCATCGTGGAAATCCCTTGATTCAACGAAGCTTTGCTGGATATCTCTGGCATGCTCTGCTTTCCCTAAGTCTTCATCTCTACGCGTAACTGAATAGTCGTAGAGCCTTCGATTTTCTTCTGCTTCGCCTAGAATGATTTTTGTTTTTTCTTCGCTCATTTTTGTTTCCTAATCTGTACTCAATGTATAATAGCACACATCAGTCAGTATGTCAATTTAAAAGGGTGGAGTTATCCAAAAATGAGACACAAGTCGAGTTCTAGACTCGTCTGTTCCGCCATTTTCCGTCGCAACGACTTAGGCTTTTAGCTATGAAGGATTTTTTTGATCAATATTTAATGGTGTTCTATTTTCGATTGGTATTTTCGGCTTTAGTCTATTGATGAAGATTGTGGCAATAATAATACCTAATACGCCTATTACGAATAACGCAATTCCAGAATTCTGCAAAATGCGTGCCCAGTCTGAGAATATGGTTTCTGCTAGTTTTTTCAGCGACTCTACTGACTCTAGGCTAATGCTGTGGCTGGTGGTTGGTATTAGATTGCTGATTGAAAATCTTAACATTACAGCTGAAATAGTTAGAAAAAACCCTGTAATTAGTAGGGTGACACTTCCCTTTCTGGCGCCATGCAGTTTAGTTCTACTCAGCATTATTACGCCGACCAAACTGATAATCAGTAATATCAAGGCGTAGGGAAAGATCTTTTTAATCAGTTGAAAAATCTTTGGGATCGTCTCTGGTGTGTTCTCATTAATTGGTGTCGAAAAGCCCAGATCCTCGGCTTCTTTATTAGTCAGGCTTCCATCACTGGTTGTGCTGTCAGAGAACACATCGTTATTTAGGTTAGCTTGATCAATTGCTTCATTAATCAATTGATTGACGTCGGTACCGCTTGGGATGCAGTTGATTTTACTGATGTCTTCCAGATTTGGGATCTGACCGTAAGCACACACTGGCAAAGTCTTGGCTCGCACTTTCAAAGCTTTTGAATACGTACTAACGAAAGAATCTTTAATCTCGTTGATACTAATGACTATTTTTGGCGTTTTTGTCTCTCCGTTAAGCCAAGCGTAGCTGGCATCAATAACAGGATTAGTGATCTTTTGAATATTCTCTGGTGAGGCTGCTGTCGCGATGGATTTGGCTAATAATTTGTTGCTAGGATCATCTTTAGTGGCCTGCTTGATAATAATCTTGCTCGTTTCAAGATATAGTCCTGATTCTTCAACGGCATTTGATATATATTGTTTGTCGCCAATTGTACGGTTAAAGCTATATACAAACACCAATGTGTAAATCGTCGGCGCTAACAGCCCAACAGCCAAAACCAAACCAATCTTTTTCAAAATATTCATATGCACTAGATTATACCTTAAGCGAAAAAGTACTTGTATATTTGGGCAATTTGTGCTAATATAGTGTTGTTAAACAATAAAAACCAAAATAACTAAATAAGGAAAAATTATGTCAGAACGAGCACCAAGTAAAGAAAAACGAACACCAATTCATAAAAGAGTCGGTCGGGCTCTTGGGCGCCTAGCTGGTAAAGATGGTGGTCCTTCAGATGCATTCTTAGAGTACCAACGTGAAAGACAAGCAGAACACGAAGCACTTGCTAAAAAAGGGCGCGAAGGCCGTGCCAAGGTGGAGCAGGCTGTTAAAGAGGTTGTAGATAAGAGATACGGTAAAGCTTTTGATAGGTTAAAAGACGCTGTAGCAGCTCGGAAGCCAGAAGCTGAAAAAGCAGTTACTAGAACCAGAGAAGGCCTGGCGTTGGGTTTAAAATGGGATTTAGAACGTAAAGTTAAAACCGAAAGCATCGGATCGAGACCAACGATAAGTATCGAACAGGATATGAGCTTAAGTGAAGATGCAGAATATGTTTCTGAAATGGTACCTACTGAAGAATCGCTAAGAGAAGAGGTAGGAAAAGTAGATAAAGCACATGAACGAAAAGCCTATGAATTTGACAGACTGTCAGAGTGGGCCTCAACAGCTGCTGGTGGCGAGCGAGCTGGTGGAATGATTGGTCAAAGACAGGATCCAGAAAGTAAGAGGAAGTCAGGCACAGGTAGTCCTAGGATAGATAACGAATATGGCTACTCCGCAGACAGTGTTGATATGATCTATTCTGCTTTAGGTGCGCAACGTCCCGATCGTATGCATGAAGCTGAAAGGATTAGGCGTCGTCGAACAGATGGTGAGGATACCGTATGGACTACTGTAACTCCTGCTGGCGTAACAATCGAAGAAACGTTTCGCATTGGTAAACGAGGCGACGAATATATGCCACCTGACTCAGATAAGCATTTATCGCATGATAGGCTAAAAATTGGTATTGGTCCTGCTGCTGGACGTGAAATAGAGGGCGAACTACAATACATTACCTTCTATCCTGCCTCTCAGCGACAGATGGATGCCCAACTGCCTGCGGCTTAGAAAGCTATACGTGTTAACTAAAAAGACGCCCGAACTGGCGTCTTTTAAATACCTGTGCAATGTTATATTTCAATCAATGACAGAATCGATATTTACCAAGATTATTAGGGGGGGGAGATCCCTTGTCATAAGGTTTATGAAGATAACGAGACTATTGCGTTTTACAGATCTACACTGTCGCTGATGGTGTGATTGAAGCTATAGACAAACACCAATGTGTAAATCGTCAGCGCCAAAAGCCCAACTGACAGCACTAAACCAATCTTTTTCAGGATATTCACTATGTCCTTGCCTATACCTTAAGCGAAAAAGTACTTGAATTATTACGCTATTTGTGCTAATATAGTGTTGTTAAACAATAAAAACCAAAATAACTGAACAAGGAAAAATTATGTCACGCACAAAAGAACAATTACCTAGACAAGAACAAGAACCGAAGGGTATTTTTAAACGTTTTTTAGGAAGAGTTGGCATAGGCAAAGAAAAGCAAGTACCAAAAGAAGCCTTGAGTCCAATGGATGAGGCAGCTTTAACAGTTTACAACCGTCTTTACGCAAGCCGAGTGGATCTAATAATGACGTCGTCACAAGATGATAGAAAAACTAGTATGGCAAGACGCGATAGAGTAGCAGAGGATACTAAGCGTAAAATAAAAGGTTTTATGCAATCTAATGTGAAAATGGTGTCAGACCCTAGCGCGCGTACTGAAACTGATCCAATATATGGACAGCCTGCACCTAAAGTTCCTGACCCCGAATCATTAAAAGCCGAGGTCGATCGACAAACTGAACAAGGACGCGAACGTGCTGAGGGGTTCGATCTTATGGCCTTGAACGCCAGTTTAGCTCTTACGGGCCATGGTAATCGTGGTGTTCTATTGGAACAGATTGTACCTAGAGATAGACAACGTCCTATTCATCAAAAATCGACCATTGAGGGTGAAGGAGATATTATTGATTCGAGTGACCTAGACTTGTTGTATAAAGCATTGGGCGCAGATGAAGGTCAGCCGAAATATACGCCTGCTCAGGCACGTAGCCTCAGAGAGAAAGAGCCATTTAGTGTCTCGATTGTTACACCGGCGGGTTTGACAGTTGTTGAAGCGTGGAAACTTGGTGAGCCTAGCGATCTTGGATATGAATTTGGAGAGGGTCAGAAGCTACCCGGCTCTATGACCGATAAAGGCGAGCCTTTTAGAGGCCTTATGCATACGATTGAATTTGAAAGAACACCTACACCACAAGCAGGACAGTAGTTAAAACACTAAAAAGCTTACATCAAGTGCGAAGTAGAATGTCCATCTCTTTGGTTTATAATGAGCACTATGACAGATTCGATATTTACCAAGATTATTAAGGGGGAGATCCCCTGTCATAAGGTTTACGAAGACGACAAGACCATCGCATTTTTAGATATCCACCCTATTGCTGATGGCCATATGCTAATTGTGCCAAAAAAACAGATTGAGTTTGTCTGGGATCTGTCTGATAAAGACTACCAAGCGGTAATGAAAACGACCAAAATAGTTGCCCTAAGGCTACGAGAGGTACTTCCCTTCGTCTACGTTAGCGAGCGAATTGTTGGTGTTGATGTACCTCACGCGCATGTCCAATTAATACCGTTTAATCATTCGGATGAACTAGACCGACAACAAGATATGAGTTCTGAGCCAGATCATGAAAAGCTTGCCAATTTGGCAAAAAAACTCAAGATTAATTAAATCCAAAAAGCCGAAGCCCATTTAACGGATAAACGCACTCGATTACAGCTAAGCACTCCACAGTGGTATTATGATTGTATGTCTAATGGATTAGTAGCTTTTTTATTTGCAGCTGGTGGCTCCACATGGGTGTATACGTATATGATGCGTCGTTCTGGCGATAACACTAAAAGCGCAATAACAGTAGCTGGTATTGCTGGGGCTTTTGGGTTTGTGGGGATGCTTGTCGTCCTGGCCGTAGTCCAAAAAATGGTCAGCTAGCATTAAAGCGCTATTAACACTTCCCTATCAACTTAAAAACTAGTATTATAAGGTTAATGGATAATGTGGGCGAGCAACAAGCAGTTGAGAAGTTTGGCAAACGTTTGCAAGAGGCGCGCCAGCATGCCGGTCTAACCCAACAAGATTTATGCGATAAGGCCGATCTGTCGTATTCGACATTAGCAAAGATTGAACGAGGCGCCATTAAGTCGCCGTCGGTTTTTACTGTAGAGAAAATCGCCGATGTTATTGGGGTGTCGGTAGACAGTTTGCTGGGTCGTCAATCGGGTGTCGCATCAGTAGAGAAGAAGATTTCTAAAAGTGGAATAAGGTTTGTGTATTTTGATATCAACGGTTGCTTGGTGCGGTTTTTTCACCGAGCATTTACGCGACTAGCCGAAGAGTCTGGCGTGTCGCTTGAGAAGATCGAGTCGGTTTTTTGGCGCTATAATGACGAAATTAACAAGGGTGAGATTAGTATGGATGAGTTTAACAAGATATTGGCTACCCAACTAGGTAAAGACAAAGTAGCTTGGCAAGATTATTACCTAGACGCTGTCGACCCAATTAAAGAAATGCACAATCTAGTTGAGTGGGCTCATGAAAATTATAAAATTGGTCTCTGTAGCAACAGCATGCCAGGGGTGATTGATAGTTTGCTGGAAAAAGGTATTATCCCAAATATTGATTACGATGTAATTATTGATAGCTCGGAAGTACATTCGATTAAGCCAGAAAAAAAGATATACGAGATTGCAGAAGAAAAAGCTGGTGTGAAACCAGGAGAAATACTGTTAATAGACGACACCAGAGCCAACCTGATGGCCGCAGAGCGTATGGACTGGAAAGTGCTTTGGTTCGATGATTATCGTGCCTCAGACAGCGTAGGACGCGTCAAACAAGTCCTCGAGTTCTAGGCAGTTACTTTTTCTCTTTTATCAGCTCTACGATCACCTCGTGCTTTGCGTCGTTCTGCCTGATGTAACTGTCGACGAGCTGCTCTGTTGGCAGCTTTCTTTGGTTCTCTGGTACGAGTGAGTTTACTTAACGCCATAAAGCCACCCATCAAAACAGCGGCCATTACTTCGGGATTTAGGTCTCCTCCGTATTCTTCGGTTTGTTTGGTTCTGACATAGCGAGTGCGGGGAACGTTACGCACAACTTCTTTTGTTCCTTCGAGCTGCAGTTCTGATACACGACCGCGGGCCAACTCTTGGTCTAGTTCTTGGCCACGCAACGAATCAATCTGATCTTGTGTTAGAACAACTTCCTCGCCGTCAATTCGTGGATCAACTAGTACGGTAAAACCATGCTCACGCAGTACGTCAGACAGGGCTCGAGCGGCTATCATTGCTCGTGCAAGATAAAGTGTACGTTGCTCGGGGTCTAGCTTTCCTAGTGTGCCATTAAATTCATCACTAGCCCGTCCAAATGCTCCAAAAGAAGTAACAGTGAATCTATTAGGGTTACCTAGATTACTAACAAGTTCTTCGGCTGCATCGTGGGCTAATTGGTATTCTTCACCAGTTAGCGAAAGATCAGTAGCAACAGGGTTTGATTCTGAATCAGCAGTAGTATAAGTATTATTACGTTGCACTTGGCGTTCTTGAACGCGTCTTTCTTGAGTTACTACACGAGTTGTCTCAAAAGGAGAGCGTTCAGGTATACCAGGAATTAATTCACGTAGGTTTCTGACGAACGGCGTGTTTGCGCCTAGACTCCCTGGGAGGAAAGATCTGTCATGCGAAGTCACGTCTTCAATCGAAGCCGGCACATTAGTTCTTGTTTCTTGTAAATCAGCATCAGTCTCAAATAGGCCCCACATGGAACCAGCAGTTAATGCAGCGCTAGCAGCGACAGCACCCACGTAGCGACGAATCCTACGACCCCTAGAGAGTGTCAAGCGGCGTTCTGTGAGCGAAGTTGTGTCGTCTAAAAGGCTATCCTCCTCAGGTGTTGTTGGCTCTTCACTGTAACGTTTTATACGTGCATTACGAGTGTGATCGTGAATGGCATCTATTTCTTTTGGACCATGTAGGGCAACTACTACTGTTCTCGGATCAATCATGTCTACCGTCAATCCACGTTCTTGCATGTATGCATTGGCTGACTCAAGAAGCTCGGTCGCATTAAGAGTATTAGGGGCCTGTTTTGATATTCTTTCTTGAGCTAATGCTGTCATAATCTACTATATACTAACATAAACATATGCATTATGTCAATGTTGTTATAAAATAACAGACTAACCGAGTTTTTTGGATTCTGTTTGGAGCTTCTCTAAGGTGGTTTTGGTTTGAGTTAGTTCGTCTTTTGTCTGGCTTACTACTTGTTCAGGAGCATTTTCGACGTATGATTTGTTGGATAGTCTTTTCTCTAGGGCTTTAATGCGATCTTTAGCCTCGCTAATCTTGTCTTCTAGCTCGTCTTTATAGGCGTCTAGTTTTTCGTCAGACACGTCTAGCCAAGCATCAAGAGCTTTACTCACTACTTTTAGACCACTTCCCTTTTTTACGTTTTCTATTGTTCCGAGACCTGCTAGTTGCGTAATCAAATCGCTGTTTTCTTCAAATAGGATGTTATTTTGGTGCTGAAGTACAGGTTTTTTTAGCTTTAATGCCGTTTTGAGCTGGCGAATTTCGATTACTAGGTTTTGGATATCAGTAAATTGTTTTGCGGAGTCTTTGTTGGATTCTGGAGGGGTAGGCCAACTTTCAATTGCCAGTACTGTATCCTGATTTTCGTGAAAGTTTTGCCAGATTGACTCTGTTAAGAATGGGGCAAATGGGTGCGCTAGTTTTAGGATTGTAAAAAGACACTCTTTTAACAACGGTACGTTTGGAGATGATTTTGAAGCTTCGATGTACCAGTCAGCGAAGTCGTCCCACACCAAGTGATAGAGATTATCATAGGCGCTAGCGTAGCGATGGTTCTCTAAATCTTTGCTAATGGCCTCTGTAGAATGTTGTAACTTACTCAACATCCAATGATCAGCAATTGTCGAGGCTTTTGGCTCCGATGCATCAACACCAGCTTCACCAGCTTTGTCTTCGATAAATCGTGCGATGTTCCATAATTTGTTACAAAAGTTTCGGGCGCCTACAATTTTACTTTCATCATACGGCCGATTATTCCCTGCCGCCTCGTCAGCAATGATACCCATTCTAAACGCGTCTGACCCGTACTGATCGACTTTGATTTGTGGGTCCACGGTATTGCCTTTGCTTTTGCTCATTTTAGCACCATGTTCGTCTTGGATTAGGCCATGTAGATAGACTTCTTTAAATGGAATCTCCCCCGCTACATACAGCCCGAGCATAATCATGCGCGATACCCAAGGGTATAGGATATCGGCGGCCGTCTCCATCAAGCTCAGCGGGTAGAATTGCTTAAAATTATCGTCATCTGGATAGCCGAGTGTGGCGTAGGGCCAGCTAGAGCTTGAGAACCAGGTGTCAAATACATCTGGATCACGCCGGTAAGTCTTATTACCAATTTTGATCGTTTCTTGGTCTACCCTATCGTCAAATATCCAGTCATCTGGTTCGTCGATGTTTTGGAAGGCTGGGATTGGGATACCCCAGGCAATTTGGCGACTGATGTTCCAATCTCGGAGGCCTTCTAGATACAAGATTAGTTGGTCTTTTTTGTTGTCCGGATAGAATTTAATTTGGTTAGTTTTAAGGACTTGGATAGCACTTTTAGCGAGCGGCTTTACGTCAATAAACCATTGATCCCGCAGTAGCGGCTGAATCACTGTTCCACACTTGTAACAGTGGCCAACACTATGCTCGTAAGGTTCTTCTTTTACTAAATAGCCTTGTTTTTTTAGCTCCGAAACTGTTGCTTTTCTAGCATCATCAACAGATAGATTGACATAATCTTCAGGCGCTTCGTGATTCATATTGCCTTCAAAATCGACGACTGTAATCATCGGCAAATCGTGGCGAGTGGCAACTTCAAAATCATTTTGATCATGGGCTGGCGTAATTTTAACCGCGCCGGTGCCAAACTCGGTATCAACCATATCATCGGCAATGATTGGGATTTCGCGGTTTGTCAGAGGCAGTTTGATAGTTTTGCCTACATATTTAGCGTATTTTTTATCTTTTGGATTAACAGCTACGGCAGTATCGCCAAACATTGTTTCTGGTCTGGTTGTGGCAACGACTAGTTCCCCACTGCCATCTGTAAGTGGATAGCGAATATGCCACAAGTGACTATCCTCGTTTTTGTATGACACCTCGATGTCGGCAAAGCCAGTACCGTGATGTGTACAGAAGTTTACAAGCCTCTCACCTCTGTATATTAGCTTGTCGTCCCACATTTTCTTAAATGTTTTATAGGCCCGATCGACTATTTTTTGGTCAAGAGTATATACGTACTGACTCCAATCAAGGCTGGCCCCAAGTTTACGAAATTGTGATTCGTAGTTTTCTTTATTCTCGGCTACAAAATCCCAGATTTGTTGGTATAACTCTTCTCGGGTGTAATCAAAACGCGACTTCCCTTTTGAGGCTAGGTGCTTTTCGTAGACTACTTGGGTTTCGAACCCAGCATGGTCTGCCCCAGGGAGCATTAGGGTGACTTCACCTTTCATGCGATGATATCGAACGGCAATATCTTCTATAGCTAGAGTCAGACCGTACCCGATATGTAGATTGGCATTGGCATTAGGTGGTGGAATCACAAGACTATAAAAGTCGTCATTACCTCTGTTTTTAGGCACAAATGCCTTATGCTTCTCCCACAGAGCGTAGATTTTTTTCTCTTGTTTGGCTGGTTCGTAAACCTTGGCTAACTTCATTCAACTAGCGTATCACATCTGTTAGGGCTCATAAAATAAAAAAACCTCCTAAAAACTTAAGGGGTTTCACGTGAAAGAAGCACAAACTAATATAAGAACTTAATCCTAAAAGCCTTTCTACAAAATTTCCCACGACCAATAACTTTGTTAAAAATGTTCGACTAGTATGGACTTACTAGCGGTACCCTCGTTTTTGTTTTCATAAGCATTATATCAATACATCAACAGAGGCACAATATTGACAAAACAATACTAGTATTATGAGGCTACATAGATAAATTTGGAGCAATATCGAGTGAGTATGGGTCGGCGGTTGGTTGACTCAGTTTCATTTTGAAACAACCTAGGGTGGCAATCATGGCGCCGTTATCTGTGCATAGTTTCATATCGGGATATTGGATAGGTAAGGGGAGTTGGTCTCTGAGCTGTCGACGTAATTCACCACTAGCAGCTACACCGCCAGCTATCACCACACTTTTTGGCGAAAATTCTGAGTAAGCTAACAAAGTCTTGTCTACCACTGTTTCTATGGCAGTTTTTTGAAAACTAGCCGCAATATCGTTTATTTGACCGACTTTAAGGTGGTGTGCGATATCCTGAGAGGGATAAGTGTAATCTTTACCGATTTCGGCCTGAGCAAGCCTTAAAACGGCTGTTTTTAGTCCTGAGAAGCTAAAGTCGTAGGGACTGTCTAGTTTTGATTTGGGAAGTTTGAATTTATCCGAATCGCCATCAACTGCTGCTTTTGCGATACTTGGCCCACCAGGGTAGGGAAGTCCGAGAATCTTAGCTACCTTATCAAAAGCCTCACCGATGGCGTCATCACGCGTTCTGCCCAGCAGTCGATATTTAAAGTGATCTTCGAATATTGCCAATTGCGTGTGTCCGCCACTAACAATTAACGCTAACAGAGGAAATTTGGGTTGAGTAACAGGGAACTTGTAGCCAGAAAGAGGGGACTGGGTTAAAAAGTTGGCATAGACATGGCCTTCGACGTGGTTACAGGCGTAGAGCGGTTTTTTATTTATAATTGCCAGAGTTCTGGCGGCCATCACGCCCACCAACAAAGATCCCCCAAGGCCTGCCCCATAGGTTACGGCAATTCCGTCAATATCATCCCAGGTACACTTGGCTTCTGTTAAGGCCTGTTTTATAACAGGATTTATAGCTTCGATATGTGATCTTGCGGCTATTTCGGGGACAACGCCACCAAACTTAACATGCAAATCCATGCTACTAGCCACAACATTAGATAGCAGTTTTTCTCCATCCTCGACGACAGCGGCAGCTGTTTCATCACAACTAGTCTCAATTCCAAGTATTTTCACTACAGACTAGAATAGCAGACTCCAAAATCTTACGTTTATTTATATAAAAATTTTATGCAGTTACATTTATTCAGAATTAAGTTCTGGTTGTATTACGGTTACATGTCCAGATCTTTCGCCTGAAGTGTTTAAGCTACTCGTAGCAACACGTCGCATACTTTTTGTATCAGATAGACTTGTAACTGGTACGAATGTCCCATGAGTTTTTTTATTGGCTAATTGAGCATAGTCGCGCCCGTCCATTTCTGTGCGATATTTGTCATTGTGTCCGAAAGGGTAGTACTGCATTTGCTTCTCGACTGCTCTGTCGATTGTGTGATCAACTTCAGCAAGGCGATTTTCTTGGCTGGGCGACAGAACAAGTTGACCATCCAAAATCTCTTCGTCAATTTTTCGAACGACACTAATTACTCCGTAGACACAAAGTCCCCGTAAATCGTAAGGTTCATCAAAAGAATCTCCTTCTATTATATATCGACGAGCAGCATCACTAGTCTCTTCTACTTCATCGGGGGTATGTTCATAGGGTTTTTGAATTGATTCGTCAGCCATATTACTATTTTTATACCACGCATTATAAATAAATGCAAATCATGATAGAGATGATATCTTGTTAGTTATATACGTTATAATGAATCACGATGAGTTTTCGAGGGATTGTTAAAAAAGTTATTCCAAGCGGGCTATTTAAAAAAGTTGAGCCGGTTGGGCATTTGTGTGAAGCGGTTTTAATGCAGACTTTGGCTGGAAGGCCGGCTAAAAACATAAAGGTTATTGGTGTAACAGGTACTAACGGCAAGACTAGCACGGCATTTTTGATTCATAAAATGATGGTCGAGGCCGGCCTAAAAACTGGGCTAATGACCACTGTTGCATATGGGGTAAACAACGACATCAAGCCCCAGATAGAGCATATGACGAGTGTCTCGCCAGGCCAGTTAGCCAAGAGGCTAAAGTATATGCGAAGTAAGAATGTGGAGTGGTTGGTACTAGAAGTAACCTCTCATGCATTGGCTCAGCACCGGATTTGGGGTGTGCCGATTAGTGTAGCCGTTATGACGAACATTACTCACGAGCATCTTGATTATCACGGTACTTTTGAAAGATACCGAGACGCCAAGCGGATGCTATTTAAACTAGCTAATAAAAACAAGAAAGGCCTTCGAACTGGCATTATCAACGGGGAAGATCCCAGCGCGGGACTGTTTAGTGTTGACGTAAAAAATCATCTATCTTACGGCATTAAAGAGGGTGATATTAGGGCAAAACATATTGATCTAAAACCTTCAGGGAGCAGATATGCGGCTACTATTGGCAAAGATGAATATTGGATAAAGTGTAATCTGCCTGGCACATTTAATGTGTTTAACTCAATGGCGGCAGTAGGTGTGGGGCGGACGATCGGTCTGAGTAAAGATCAGATAGAGAAGGGGATTGAAGCGCTTCAAGGTGTTGAAGGTCGCATGACGCGCATAGATGAGGGACAACCCTTCGACGTCATTGTTGATTATGCTCATACGCCAGATAGTTTTGAGAAGTTATTTAAGGATATAAAACCAGTAGTTAAGGGCAAATTGATTGTAATGTTTGGCTCGGCAGGGCGTCGAGATGAAGGCAAACGAGCAACTCAGGGACAATTGGCCGGAAAATACGCAGATGAAATCGTTATAACAGAGGAAGACGATAGAGATATCGATGGTCAAGAGATTATGGATGCCATAGCGCGAGGTGCCGAAAAAGAGGGAAAAACGCGCGATAAAGATATGTTTTTGGTACACGATAGAACAGAAGCCATCAAATTTACGCTTGAACGGGCTAAAAAAGGCGACACCGTGTTGCTTTTGGGCAAAGGTCATGAAAAAGACATCTTGCGAAACGGGCCAAAAGCTACTGAACTTCGCCACCTTAAACAAGACGACTACAATCCAGACCGGGTGAAAGAAGACCCGTGGGACGAAATCAAAACCACAAAAACCCTACTCAAGAAATAAATAAGCATAAGAGTATTGCATATAAAGCAAAATTATGCTAATATACTTATGGTTATTCAATTAAATAAAAATGTCAGAAACAATAACAATACCAGCTGAAACATCCGTGTCTGTTGAAAGAGATGAAAATCTCAGGCGATTACTGGGCATGGATTATAACTATGCTTTAGATAGTGGATTATTAGATATATTTGCGCGAGATTCAGATACTGGTGATGACGGAGCGCTTCACATTCTAACGGGTATAAGTAAAGAGACGCCTAATGGTGGTGAAGTAGTTGAAGGTTTTCATCACGCACCATCTGCTGAGTTAGTAACTAATAAGGGCGAAATGCAGAAGACATATGTATCAGGACCAGTCATGGGTAGTATTGCCGCAAAGAGACGCAATGAATACGTGCGGTATCCATTCGGCCCGCACAACAAGCATGTTGTTATTGAAGGTAGACCTAAATTATCCGCTGATGATGATGGTAGCCAGGGTCTGAAATTCGCACGAAATAGTATGTATCCAGACGAATACGATCCGCTAGCAGTACTTGAAACTGTAAAGTACGCATATGATTCGCGCGACCCAGAAGAGGACATAAGATCTGAGCGCCAAGGCGAAGTGCGTTTTGTTAACGAGTCAACCGCGCCTTTAATTGATGGTTTAAACGATGATGGTACACCAAAGACACCGCTTCGTATCAGGTTAGTTATGGATGAAGATCATAAAATAATTTCTGCAATCCCTGTATCCAGACCTAACATTCTAAAATTGACAAAAGAGGAAATTGACGAACATTTAGGTTTGTAAAAAACGCATAATTGTGTTAGCATATATCTCTTATGGATAAACGAGAATATATGGAGCCTGTTTTCACTGATTTGGCATTTGAAATATTTGCTGAAGCCGTAGGTGTAGAAGCAGTACGAAATGTATTCTCTCAAGATAAAGCAGCAAAAACTATTGGATGGGATAGAGGAGTAACGATAGAGAACAATGAGTATAGTTCATGGTGGACTGCTACTACTGATGAAAAAGATCTTTCGTTTGTCATTGGGTCATTTCGAATGACGATTCCATTAGATCGGGCTGAAAAAATTCTGGATACTTTTACTTCAGTTTACGACAACCACAAAAATGAAGGAACAGAATAATATTTATTCGTTAACTGTACAACTATCCTCATAAAGTTAATGTTGTGCAACGGATGTAGCCTCCACCTTTGAATAGCTCTGTAGCTGGGATAGTGATTGTTTTAAACCCGGCATTCTCGATATCTTTTTTTAGTTTTGGGGCGTAGTGGCTCATGACCACCGCTTCGCCGTTTGAGACGAGATTGCAGGCAAAGCCTTTAACGGCTTCTTCGTAGGAGACTTCAATTTTTTCTATATCTGTTAGTTTGTCGATTTTTGCTTGGCTCTTGGGTGTAAAAGCCTCTCGGCACCAAGCGATTAGATTTGGCGAAAGTACTGCAATGGCAAGGTCGATATCGTAGAAAAAACTATCTGGCCAACCAGTTATTTTGTTAATAACTGGTTTTTTTTGTTTATCTAGGGTTGGTATAGCCTGCAAGCTTATAACTTTATAGTCTAGATTTTTTGCTAAAAGATCATGGACTTCTCTGTCGGTTCTATAACCAGTGCCCGCAAAAAGATAATCACCACAAGGTAGGGCATCGCCTTGCCCGCTAAATTTTAAGCCTTTTGGTAAAAATACTAGTCGTTTTCCTAGCTTATTCAACACCTCAGCGGCGTAGTCTTCTTCATCGGTGCGCTTGTTTGGCAGTGAGGCCATAACAGCGGTGTCACCTCGGCAAAGTGCCCAATTGGCAGTATATACACCATCCTGGCAGCCTCTCGGTGGATGGACTTTAATAACTTCAACGCCAATGCTTTGCATAGCGTGTTTTATGGAATCGTGTTCTTGCTTAGCCTTAGCTAGATCTACTGGATTTGTGGCATCCATAAGAGCATTAATGGCGAACCCATCATTAAAGTAGTCAGCACCCGACATTAAAACTTTTGTATTTATAAGCATTATCAAATATTGTACCGAAACCACTAGATAATAAAAGAACAATTCATGTTATTGTAATACTATTAAAAATATGTTAAAATAACATGATGACTAACTTCGAAAATTTGGGTAAGTTTGAAATAACCCAAGATGACGGTGCGGTATGGACAGCTTTTTACGATAGGCAACAGCCAGATGACAAATATCTTCTTATGACGAGTTCTGGAAGAGGCCTATTCTTGGGTGAAAAAGGCACACAGTTTCATGACTTAAAAGAACTATTTAGCGACTATCGAGATGCTGAAACTGAGGGCGAAGAATTTGATGGGAGAAGAAACTTTCTTGGAAAGGGACAACAAGCGACAGTTTATGGGATGGGTTGGCTTGCAGTTAGAGAAATACCTGGGAAACAGGGGTTATACAGAACAGTCTCAGAATTGCAATCTATGGATGAATTAGCTTGCGTTGTAGAAGGCGGCTTGCCTAGGTGGATAAATGTTCCACATATGTTTGCGTGTTATTCAGACCCAGAACTTCAAAAAAGATATATGTTAATGCAAAGAATTGATTCGGGGCTTACTATAGAGGACGTAGTAAATTATCCAAATGTAGACGAACATGCTGCAAAACGAACTCTAGCCGAGTTAGGCAGAGAGCCAAATGATAATGATAAAAGTGAACTCATACGATTATTTTCAACTGCGCGGTTTGTCATCGGTAAAGTTATTGAAGAAAGAGGTCGTGCACCAGAAAGTATGCTAGTCGATTGGGAGCATCGTAATGTGATTGTCGAAGCTCTCAGAACGCCGATAGCGGGAGAACGTTTTTCTTTAAGTATCATTGATCAATACAAGTAATTAGCACTCGGGGGTTGCAAGTGCCAATTTTGTTTTGTAAAATATGGCTTACCAAACATGTCAAATAATTGAAGGAGGAAGATTATGGCAATACCCATTAATCCATTAGCAGGTTACGTGGTGGTACAGGCAGAGGACGCCGAAAAAAAGACATCGAGCGGGCTATATCTACCTGACAGTGCCAAGGAAAAACCAAAAACAGCCAAAGTTGTAGCAGTAGGAGAAGGCATTAACGACGTTAAAGTTGGCCAGAGAGTAATTTATAAAAATGAATACGAAGCGACGACGGTAAAAGTAAGCGACGAAGAATACACGCTAGTTTTTATTAAAAATATAATCGCAACCGTAAAATAGGAGGTTTTTGATGGCAAATAGAGTTTTTTATGACGAAGATGCACGCAGGCGAGTGCTTGAGGGTGCTAGGATTTTGTATGAAGCAGTAAAAACTACCATGGGACCTAAAGGCCGTAATGTAATTATCGATAAAGCTTACGGAAACCCAACTGTAACGCATGACGGTGTAACTGTGGCAAAAGGTGTAGAGATTGAGGACAAAGATGACGAGACACTCGGCTATAAAGTTGGAGCAGAATTAATTAAACAAGCAGCGAATAAGATGAATGACGTAGCCGGTGATGGGACAACAACCGTTACTGTGCTTACTTTTCATATTCTAAATGAAGCAAATAAACTTATTGCAGCTGGGCATAACCCAATGCTACTGCGAAAAGGCTTAGAGCAAGCGGCGCACGATGTTATTAAACAGCTTGCTGGGATGAGCGAGGACATCAAAGCAAACCAAAAACGTGTGGCAGAAGTAGCAACAATCTCGGCTGGTGATAGTCAGATTGGCGACATGATTGCTGATGTTATTAGCAAAGTTGGTAAAGATGGTGTTGTAACTGTTGAAGAAGGTCAAAGTTTAGAACTAGAGAGTGAAGTCGTAGAAGGCTTTACTATGGACCGTGGTTTTGTTAGTCCGTACATGGTTACCGATACTACCCGCATGGAAGCGGTTGTTGATAAACCTGTTATTGTAGTTACTGATAAAAAAATAAGTTCTGTTCAAGAGTTTTTGCCTATACTCGAGAAGGCTGCTAACGAAGGCAAAAAAGATCTAATAATTATTGCTGATGATGTCGAAGGGGAAGTACTTGGCACGTTAATTCTAAACAAATTAAAGGGCGTCTTAAATGCTGTGGCTGTTAAGGCCCCAAGCTTTGGCGATCGACGTAAAGAAGAGTTGCAAGATATTGCGACATTAACCGGTGCGACAGTAATTAGCGAAGACCAAGGTCATACCTTTGAGAACATGGCTGAGCAAGACGTTTTTGGATCTGCTAGAAAAGTAATTGTCACAAAGGACGACACCACAATTGTTGAGGGTGCAGGTTCAGCATCTGCCGTAAAAGCTCGCATTGCTCAAATAACGTCTCAGGCTAATATCGCAACCAGTGAATATGACAAAGAAAGCCTAGATAAACGACGAGCCGCCTTGCAGGGCAAAGTTGCAGTCATCAAAGTTGGTGGAGCGACCGAAACCGAGATAGAAGAAAAGAAATATCGTGTTGACGATGCAGTAGCAGCTGTAAAAGCGGCACTAGACGAGGGTATTGTCGCCGGCGGAGGCGTAACGCTTGCCGAACTTAGCGAGAAAATTGTTGTTGAAGCTAGCGATGACCTTGCGCATGGAAAACAACTATTAAAGACAGCTCTACTTCGTCCATTCTACGAACTACTTCAAAATTCTGGTTTAAATCCTGATGAGTGGTGGCCACAAGTGCGCAAAGCAAAATCAGGACAGGGCATAGACGTAACTAAACCGACCAAGCTTGTTGATTTAAAAAGTACTGGAATAGTTGACCCTACTAGGGTAACTCGCGAAGCCGTACAAAGCTCTGTATCAATTGCTGGGACTGCCATGACTATGGGCGCATTAGTTGTAGAAGTTCCAAAGGAAGAATCAGCCCCAGCTGGTGGCGGTATGCCCGGCGGCGGCATGATGGGAATGTAGTCCCCGCGATAACTTTATTTAAAAGTTCGGGGAGTTGGGTTAGTCGACGACAGTAGAGAGCTAACAGCAGAGCCCAGCCAGTGACAACTTTCCGCGATTGCGTATCGGTCACGGAGTTCGCTATTAAAGTTGCGTACATTATCTCCAGCTCTATCGGCATTTTTGTATACCCGTTCTCGCCACATAATTTGACTGCGAGCTTGCAGATTTAGCTTCTCGCCTTCTCTTGTGACTCTTCCTGCAAATGCTACATTCTGTATAGATTTTGTTTTGTGATATATATCGTATTCTTGGTGTAGATCATCAAAAGCAATTTCTACCCAGATGAATGAGCTACCTTCATCCAATTCTTGTCTGTACCACTGCAGAAAACTACCGCCATGTGGTCTTAACTCCACATTTTCAGGTGAGGCCACAACGAATTGTACGCGTGATGACCCTTCGCCGTCAGCAATGCCGATATTAGCTATTGGTCCATCTGGCGATCCATAGATTAGCTCGTGGCTTGTTCCGCTACCTTCTCGATGTAAAACATTCCCTGGCGCGTTCGGTATTTTGCGAAAATTTGTTGCTGATGGCCTAGAAAGTTTATCCTGTAAAGCTCTAAGGTTCTGGGATATGCCTCTGATGCATGTTTGCATATATCCATGATCGGCCTCCCATAAGACGTCTTGTTCGGGTACAATTTTTGCCCTGTGTAATGTATCGCTTAATCCATGATTTCTGCGCAGTGTTCCTGATGTTTGTAATTCAAATATATTTTCCATATTGATTTCCTCTCTATCAGTGAAGCTCGTCTTGCTTTTTAAAAATACGAACTCCACGGTTTAATATTGGTTCTTGGCCGGGCAATATTGTGACGTGAGGTCCCATTAGAGCGCCGGCTTGTAAATGTAAATGGGCTTTTTCATGAAAACTTAGCACTCGTCGCAGATCTGATTCAAATTCATCAGGATCTACTAGGCAAATCCCACCAATCCAGCTATAACCGTTGGCTAGAAATGCATCATATCTTTTAACAGCCTCATTCATCTCAAAATATGGTGGTATTTCCTCAAGATGATAAAGACTGTGTGTTGCCTCTGGCGAATAGTGTCCTATAACTTTCTGCATAGTAATCACCTAGATATATCCCGAATGGAATTCGGTCTTTTAAAAAAAACTATTCCTGACAAAAGTTCAGTCCGATTCATTTCAGGGAAGTCTATCGCCCACGGACCGACCAGCGCTCCGTATGATAGTAGTTCTTGCGCCGCTATGTCTTGGTTTAATATTTGACGGATCGGAAAATCTTCGAGATCGTCATCCCACTCTATATGACTAATCGGTAGATACCCGAGATAGCCAAATTCACGAAAACGAATTCGTGCCTCTGAATCACTCCAAGTAGGAGTAGTCTCGTATCTAAAATATTGTTCGTGCGTAATATCTGGGTCATAAAACCTAGGGCTCAATAAACCGTTGTTATCGACGTATGGTCGATGATGTTCGCTATAATCTGATGGTGTTAACATAATTTATCCATATTTTGTTCATTTAAAAAGTCCCGGTGTTTTTGCCTTAACACGCGGGACTTTTTAGTCAATAAAAAAGAGTATACGTGCTAAGGCCGTAGTTTCTCTTTCTTAAATTGATTGCTGAATGTAAAACTCATTGGTACAATCATAACATAATATGTTGATAGGTCAATATTTATCTCTTAAGTTTTTAGGATTCATACAAGAAGTTGCAAAAATTACTAAAATCTAGTATTATAGTGCTATAGGTTTTAAAGGGGAGACGAAGATATGGCTATTTGGCCGTTTAACAAGAAAAAATTAGATCAATCAATGTTGCCTGATGAAGTGTCAGAATACTATAAAGACGAAAAAGTTCGAACTGGCCGACCTGCATGGGTGTCAGGGCTCTTAACTGTACTTGTTACGGCGTTTTTAGCAGTAGTTTTATTTTTTGGTGGTAGATGGATTTACCAGTCAATTTTTGGCAATAATGACGAAAGTAAAGAGACTGCGACTACTTCAGAAGAAAAAGACCAAACAAAAGGAACTCAATCTGACAATCAAGACGATTTAACTGATCCTTCTGACAATGCTGGACCTACACAAGATGATAGTAACGTCGCAGATAGTGACGATGGTGAAGCAGATCAAACTCCATCATCTGGCGCAGAACCAGAGGCAACACCATCTACTGGTGCAACAGAGATACCAAACACCGGCCCCGGCCCTGGCGGATTACAGTAAATACTTTTTTACTTTGTATCGTCAAAGTTATTCATGACAGGTCGGATGCCGAGGCCCATCAATCGGTGTTTATTTATTTTTGTTGGTAAAGTAGTTTATCTCGTTAACGATATCTAACATCGCTTGAGCACGTTTTTTATCATCTTTGATTTCTTTGGCAGCATTAAAAACTGTTCCGATTAGAGACTGATCATCAGTAGCCTGAATCATCATTAGAAGCGTCATGGTCTTTTCTTCTGGTGTTTGGTCGAGTTTGTCGATTAATGGTGAAAGTTCTTCTAGAGCACTGCGCTTGATATCCATTAGCTCGCTGGATGGGGCAGGGGACGTATCAGTAGCTTTAATAGAAAAATCAACACTGTCTTCGGTCTTCTCTTCCGGTTCGTCACTAGCCGGTACTATTGGGTCGTCGGACGAAGACTTATCGTCGTCGTTATCGTTGCTAGATGGAGTATCGGTAGGATCTGTGGATGCGTTAATGCCTTCTACGATCTCGTTTATATCTTTATCTTGATTATCATTAGTTGAATCATCAGTATCGTCATCAGACGTGCTCGATGTGTTGTCGTCTACTCCTAATAGTTTTTCGTCTACAGGTGTAGTACTAATTGGATGGATAACGTTATTGTCTTCTTTTTTATCTTCTTTGTCGTGCCCGAACATAGTGCCCCCTTAATAATGTATGATTATAATGGATATTATATAGTAATCAATCAAAAGTTTGGAGCGATAGATGTTAGATGACTTAAAACAGATACATTTTGGAGATAAAAGTGATGCCTTGGGCATTGCTGAAAAACAGTGGCAACAACTAGAACAAGAATTTGAAGTAGAAAATATTGAAGGTACTTTTGAGAACGTAGTATACGTAGGCATGGGTGGATCAGCCTTGGCGGCTAGGTTGAGCATGTCGTGGCCTGGCTACAACGTACCATTTGAAATAGTCTCTAGCTACAACATCCCGCATTATGTATCGAAAAAAACTTTGTTTGTTGTGTGTAGTTATTCTGGTAACACAGAAGAAACAATATCTGCATACAATGAGGCGAATAAAACTGATGCTACAATCGTGGTGATTTCGTGTGGTGGCCAGCTAGAAGAATTAGCTGCAGAGCGCGAACATATTTTTATTCAGATTCCGCCCGTGTCTCAACCAAGGTTCGCTACTTTCTATATTTTAAAAGCACTGACTACTGTTTTAGAGCGAGCAGGGCTAGTTAAAGTAAACGATGCAGAAAGTCAGATAGACAGTGCTACGGAGTTTTTGAAAGAATCGATTAATGACTGGTTGCCGACGATGCCGACGGCCAAGAATATGGCTAAACAAATTGCTCAGGATGTTATGGGCACAAGTGCAGTCATTTACGCGGGGCCTTTGATGGCACCGGCAGCGTATAAATGGAAAATCAGTCTTAACGAAAGCGCCAAAAATGTGGCGTGGTGGGGACAGTACCCAGAGTTTGATCATAACGAATTTGTTGGCTGGCTGGCGCAACCTATCGAAAAACCCTACACAGTGATTGATCTTCGTAGTAATCTAGAACATCCTCAGATACAAAAACGCTTTAAGCTTAGCGAGAAATTATTGTCCGGCAAGCGACCTCATCCAATAGTGGTTGAAGTTAAAGGTGAGAACATCCTTGAACAATTGCTTTACGCAGTTGCGCTGGGTGATTTTGTTAGCCTCTATACCGCACTGCTAAATAATGTCGACCCAACAGAGGTTGCTTTGATGGAAAAACTCAAAAAAGAATTAGCCTAGATGGGTTTGTCTTTTAGCTTTAACATAAATCCAATATAGCCAGCGATTAGATGAATGCTGAACCAAACAATTAGTAATAATAGATAAGTTTTAATATCCAAAACAACGATTGGCAAAGACAGGGCAATACCGCCGATAATATAATCTATCTGGTCGAATGGAAACCAACTATCTCCTGGTTTGACCCGAGAGCGTCTTTTGAAAAAACTCTCTACTGCATCGCCAAGTAGGGCGCCTAAGCCTAACAACCCACCAAGGAGTGTCATAGTTAGGGCAGGACGAGAGGAAGTAATACCCAGCTCGTTAATGAACGTTGGGAATATCAAAAATTGAAGATAGCCTGTTAGTGCGCCAAAAAGCACGCCAATAATTAACCCTCGCCATCGTTTGTTGTCTCCAAAGATTCGTCTGTCGTTAATGCTCTTACCGAAGTCCAGAGGGGTATTGAGTTTGTTAATCCCCGGTATTTTATTAGCCCAAGTAGGGGAGGCGTTGGCGATGCCGGCTGGCAGGAAGAACCAAACTACAAGTAACAATTCGTTCATCGTGAGGTAATTTTCCGTTTATCGAATTTTTGTCGCAGTCGGTTGGCTTTAGGGTAGAGAAGGGTGATAAGTGGCGGGCGACTCATTTTCATATGTCCAAAACTGAGTTGCTGTATAAGATTATTTAGCTTAGGTTCAGCTTGTGTTAAGGAGTAGGCCGTTCCAAGCCCTTTTTCTCCATGTGCATCACTACTTGCTGCTGTAGCTTTCTGGTTAACTCGTGCCCAGACACTGGCCTCAGGGCCCTTGTTTTGCATTAGAGCGCGTCCATTGTATACCTCAACAATATCAATATATTCCGCTATAGAGTCGAGTATGATTTTTGGAAGACCTTTTCTGACTGTTTCGAATGGGTGAGGAACATAAACTAAACCACCTTGTTTTTTGATCTGTTTGGCGGCCTGTTCGGCGCGAAGACCCGGTTTTATCGTTTCGGATAAAAATAATCCGATGATTTCACCCTCTAGACAGGTGATTTCTTCCCCGACAATTATTTTTTCACCAAGGCTGGCTCGCAGGGCGCGGGCATTCTTAGTAGTGTTGTGGTCCGTAATTGCAACAAAATCCAGTAGACCGTTGCCAATTATTTGTATGTACTGATCGATACTAATCCCGCCGTCAGGGCTTGCGGTAGAATGTGTGTGTAGATCAACCTTATACATTTTATCTAAGACCATTCAATACTTTAGCTAATCTCCAAAACGCCGTTAACCAAGTTGTGATGGCGAGAATAACAACCGCATAGGATAGAACGTTAAAAAGTAAGCCTATGACCAAGACGAACATCCTTACTTCATAACGCATTAGCCCGCTTTTAAACAGTCTATTAATTTGATTTGCTGATAAGTTTTTATCTTTAACTGCGGTTTCTGCCTTGGCTTTAACATAGCTGACAAGTAGGGCTCCAGCGCAAACAGCTACGCTCCAAACTGCAAAAATATCTAAATCATTTTGAACAAAAAAGTAGGCAAGCCCGATGTATAGCAGGCTTTCTTTCATTCGATCAGTGCTGGCATCGAGCACCATGCCACGGGGTCCATCGGTCTTTTGTAGTCGTGCAAGTTCGCCGTCTAGTGTGTCAAACAGCCCAAATATGACTAATAATATAGTTGCGGGGATGAAGTTTCCCATTGCAATTAAATAGGCGATCGGGACATGAGCAATAAGGCTAATATAGGTAACTACTGAGGGCGATAGTCTTCCGCGACTAAGAGTATTTAGAAGCCTTGCAATGGCTCGCATTGGTTTTCGGACAGTGTTGCCTACAAAATCAATCATTGAATCCATGGCGTCTATTATAACCTGTAACTGTATAAAAAACCGAGTATACTGGTTGACATATGATTGAGAGAAAGCGTGTACCGTTTACTTCGCAGGTTTTGTTAACACTTTTAGCATCCTCGGCAATTAGTATGTTACTTCTCGGGATTAGAATTATGGTTACGGGCAAGTACAATTTTTGGTTTTTATCATGGAATCTAGTCTTGGCGTGGGTTCCTCTAATATTTGCCCTAGCACTTCGGATCAGGTTATTCAAACACCCGTTCTTATCATGGCAAAGTCTTGGTTTGCTTATTGTGTGGTTGGGGTTTTTACCAAATAGCTTTTATCTAATGAGTGATTTGATTCACCTGCAGAGTTCTGGCGACACGATTATTCTATTTGATATAGCGATGGTAATGAGCTTTATTATTAACGGATTAATCTTGGGCTACATGAGTATTTATATAGTCCATTCCTTACTTCGTCCGAGGATGACAAGTCGTCAGTCTTGGCTTGCTGTTCAGTTGATTTTTTTAGCTTCTAGTTTTGCTATTTATCTAGGAAGATATTTACGCTGGAATACCTGGGATATATTATTCAATCCTTTCGGACTTATTTTTGACATATCCGAGAGAATAATTAACCCGGTCTTGCACATACAAACCTATATCGTAACTTTTACATTTTTTATTGTGCTCAGTGCAACGTACACAATTATTTATCAATTGGCTCATGTGCTGAGCGGGGAAGTAAAAAGTTAATCTGATATACTGACATCTGTTATGCATGAGGTAAAAAAACTACTACTACAGGCTGTAAAAGATGCTTACAACGAAGATATCGAGATTGTCTTAACTCGTCCTGACGAAAAGTTTGGTGATTTTGCAACCAATGTAGCGCTGCAGCTTGGTAAAAAAGTTGGCCAAAAACCTCGTGATATAGCCGAGAAGATAGCATCAGAAATTTCAAAAGACGAAAAAGTTGCTAAGGCTGAAGTAGCTGGGCCGGGCTTTATCAATATCACAATGACCGACCAAGAAATCTTTAATTCAGCCGACAAGGCAGCAACAATTAAACCTCAGACGTATAAGGACGAGGTGGTAGTTGCCGAGTATTCTGATCCAAATCCTTTTAAAGTACTACATGCTGGGCACGTATATACGACAGTGGTAGGCGATGGAATTGCTACGTTATTTGAAATTGCTGGTGCTAAAGTCCATCGTGTTAATTTTGGTGGCGACGTCGGTAGACATGTTGCTATTACGATGTGGGTAATCTTGCAAAAACTCGGTGGCGAGAATCCTGAAAAACTCACTAGTATTCCCGAAAAGGATCGAACACAGTGGCTGGCAGACTGTTATGTTGAAGGAAATAATATTTTTGAAACTGATGACCAGATTAAAGTCGAGATGATAGCTCTGAACAAACGAATATACAAGATTCATTCAGATAATGACCATGATAGTGATTTTGCCAAGATTTATTGGTTAGCTCGTCAGTGGAGCTACGAAGCATTTGACGCTTTTTATGATCGTCTAGGTACGAAAATGGAAAAATATTATCCTGAAAGTGAAGTCGCCGATTTGGGGATTACTAAAGTCAAAGAACAACTCGCCAAAGGCGTATTTGAAGAATCCGATGGTGCAGTAATTTTTCCTGGTGAAAAATATGATCTTCACACCAGAGTTTTCATTAATTCTGAAGGGCTACCAACATATGAAGCCAAAGATATCGGAGTAGTTCTGCAAAAATATGAAGATTATCATTTTGATAGATCAGTTATTGTCACCGATAACGAGCAACAGCAATACATGTCGGTAATAATTAAAGCTATAGAGCAGTTTGCTCCTAAGCTGGCTAAAGCTACAACTTATATTCCGCATGGCAAAGTGAAATTGGCTGGCGGGGTAAAGATGAGCTCTCGTAAGGGTAATATAATTAAGGCGAGTGAGGTTTTGGATGTTACTGCAGAGGCTCTGCGTGAATCAGATCGAAACGCCGATGAAGATGTAGTCTTAGCGGCAGTTAAATATGCATTTTTAAAATATAGAATCGGAGGCGACATCATCTACGATCCGAAAGAATCGGTCAGTTTACAAGGTAACAGTGGACCGTATCTTCAGTATGCGCATGCTCGAGCATGTTCAATTTTGGCAAAAGTAAAAAGTAGTAAGCCAACTGAACACAATTTTGAACCAATGGAGCGAAGCCTAGCTAGAAAAATTGGTGAATACCCAGAGGTTGTAGAAAAGGCTGTAACTGACTTGATGCCTCATCATATTGCCGTATATTTATATGAATTAGCCCAAGCCTTTAATCGATTTTACGAAAAAAACCGAGTTGTTGATGATGCTCGTGAGGCAATCAGGGTGCAATTAGTAAAGGCATATAGGGATACTTTAGCTGATGGACTATCTATTTTAAAGATTAAAGCTCCAGAGAAAATGTAGTGTTAGACACCACGACAGAAATAATCACCCGCGTAGCCAAAAAAATTGGTCTAACCGACGCAGAAATTGAGAATCTACTAAAAACAGATGTAATTCACGAGTTTGAGATTGCCATAGGTGATAAAAAAATTAAAGCGTACAGATCTCAGCATAATAATAAATTAGGCCCATACAAAGGTGGTATTCGGTATCACGAGTCAGTGGATAGGGATGAAGTTCAGGCGCTATCAATTTTGATGTCACTAAAGACTGCAGCTGTGGGTCTTCCGCTTGGTGGTGGCAAGGGTGGTATCGCAGTTAATCCGCGTAAACTCAGTAGTGAAGAGTTAGAACAGATCTCTCGAGATTTTGTTCGCCATCTTCACGAGCATATTGGACCCGATAAAGATATCCCAGCCCCTGACGTCAACACCAACTCGGCGATTATTGATTGGATGGTTGATGAGTTTTCAAGTATTACTGGCGATAAGTCTAAAGCCAGCTTCACAGGGAAAAGCTTAGTTAATGGTGGAAGTCTGGGCAGGGAAGCCGCTACAGGGCAGGGTGGCGTATATTGCCTCGAAGAATATCTAAATCAGACAAAAAGTACAGATAAGTTAAAGATAGCGGTTCAAGGTTTTGGTAATGTCGGTTCGTTTTTTGCTAAAATCGCTGCAGAGAATCCTAATTGGAGCGTGATCGCAGTAAGCGATTCGAGTGCGACAGTCATGGATGATAACGGGCTAGATATCAACAGAATCATTGATTTTAAGAAAAAAAGTCGACTAAAAGATTGTGACTTTGCGCGAGTAGAAGCTGTTGACAAGATTTTTTCACTGGATGTTGATGTATTGGTGCTTGCAGCGCTAGACGACGCCGTTAACGACTCAAACAAGGACATTATTAAAGCCAATATCTTGTTAGAGCTCGCTAATAGCCCAATTGACACTAATGCTGAAGAATATTTAATTAGTGAAAGCAAAACAATTATCCCAGACATCATTGCCAACTCTGGCGGGGTTATCGTAAGTTATCTAGAGTGGTTACAAAATAAGCAAGGACAGACTTGGACAGAGGCAGAGGTTAACGCAAAATTAATGAAATTTATGATAACTGCTACAGATAACATGATAAATGTTTCAAGACAAAAAAACCTATCGTTGAAAGAATCGGCGATTGCTCTAGCTCTAGAACGCCTCGTCTAACTAGGTGTATAATTTAACTATTCAATAATAAGGAGAACATAATATGCAAGTACTGCTAGATTATATAAACGAACTCAACTGGCTAGCTGTTGTGGTGGCGTCAATGGCTGCTTTTGCCTCGGGGGCAGTTTGGTATGCCGAGCCTGTTTTTGGAAAAATTTGGATGAAAATGGTTGGCTTGACGCGTAAGGATACCGAAAAAGGTAATATGCCAAAAACTATGGGCTTATCTTTCTTAGCAACAATAGTCTCTGCTATGGCATTAGGTGTTTTAGTCCAAGTCTTGGATCTATCTACTGCCTTGCAGGGTGCTTCGCTTGGTATTATGGTGGCTGTGGGTATACTTGCGACAAATAAGTTGATGATGGCACAGTTCGAGATGCGTCCACTAGGCTATTCAGTGCTTACCTTGGGTGGTGATGTTGTTGCGCTTGGAATTATGGGTGCAATCCTAGCTGTCTGGCGTTAAATAATGGATAAAGCTAAACCCATCCAACCAAAACGTTCAGCAAAGGTGAAAAGGAGAGCCAAGGCTCAAGTTGTTGATTTTGGAGATTTTATCCGCAGCCAAGGGATAGTAGCGTTAGCGATTGGTTTTGTTGTCGGTACCCAAGCAAAACAGTTAGTTGATGTCTTGACGGTTAGTTTTATCAACCCAATAGTCGGATTAGTTATGCCGGGCGACGGGTCGTTGAAAGGTCGAGAGCTTACTATTACTATTTTTAACGAACAAGCAGTCTTTGCGTGGGGTGTTTTTATTCTGGCATTAATCAATTTTATTGTAGTAGCTCTCATAATATATTTCTTGTTCAAACTTTTTAGGCTAGAAAAGCTTGATAAAAAACAATAAGAGGCATCAAATGACGCTTACTTTAAGGGTAGTTTTATATGGAATGTCGTACCTTTGCCTAGCTCTGAAGTTGCGAAAATACTACCTTTATGCAAGTCAACAATCTGCTTAGCGATCGATAAACCAAGCCCGTGGCTAGATGTCGATGACTTAGTCCTCGATAAATTACCTTGGTAAAATCGTTCAAAAATATTCCCTAAGTCTTTTGATGCTATGCCTTTTCCGTTGTCTGAAACAGAAATAGAAACGTAGTCTCTGAGTCTTTTTGCTTCGATCGTAATCTCTGCTTTAGATTTTGAATATTTTATAGCGTTATCAAAAAGTATCGCAAACAAATTTACGAGATTATCATGTTGTCCCGTTAAGGTCAGTTCATCAGTTACCAAGTTGTGTAGCTCGACTACTTTTGTATAATGTTGTCTTTGAATTCGGTCTTCTGCCTGTGATATTACTTGCTGCAATTTTACAGGCTTCAACTGAGTATTTGTATTATCTCTTGCAAGATTGAGTAGTGCATTAGTTAGCCTGGTAAGGTTATCTAGTTCTTCCAAATTACTAGCTAGGACATCTTTTAATTGTTGTTGTGTCGGGCTGGTATTTCTCAAGACGACTTCAATTTCTGTTTGCATAGTGGCTAGAGGTGTTCTTAGCTCATGACTGGCGTCTGCGGTAAACCGTTTTTGAGCTTCATGCGCCTTTTCGATAGGGCTCAACGTTTTTTTAGCCAATAAATAACTTCCTAGTCCCCCGATGGAAAGGATTATTGTGTTGGCAAATATTAGCCTAGAAATAATGCGAGCCTTTCCAGAACTAAGAACTGTTTCTAATTCATCATCAACTACTTTTTTTTCATCGATTATTCGGCCTGGCCTTGGCATGTTTAAGCGTTTTTGTTGTGCTCGAAGACCTCGTTCTAATTCTTTGGTTGAAATGTCGTAAAGATTGAGACTGAAATATAGGCATATCACCCCAATAATCGCTACATAAAGCAAAGTTAACTTTACTACCGCGGATTTAAACATCTATGATTCTCCTAGTATGTACCCAAAGCCACGTTTGGTATTTATTAATGAGGTTTCATCAGGGAAGGGCTTATCAATTTTATTACGCAGGTATCCAATAAAGACTTCGACATTATTTGGCAGTATCTCAGAGTCAAAACTCCATACATGTTCAATAATCTGCTCTTTACTGTGTGGTTTATTCGGGTTTCGCATCAAATATTCCAATAAGGCAAACTCTTTGTTAGTTAGGTTGATTGTTTTTGATCCGCGGGTAACTTTGAAGGCTTTGATATCGAGTGATAAATCCTCGTACTTCAAAATGTTAGACTTTGTGTCGTGAGGTCGCCGAAGTAACGCGCGAACCCGAGCCAATAATTCGTCAAAAGAAAATGGTTTTACAATATAATCATCAGCTCCAACATCAAGTCCCTCAATTCTGTCGCTAATCGTATCCTTGGCTGTCAAAAAAATAATGGGAGTTTGTATTTTTTTGGCTCGAACATTCTGAACTATTTGTATGCCTGATAGACTCGGTAGCATACGGTCGAGGATTAGTAGATCGTATTTGATAGACAAGGCCATATTCAAACCCTCCATTCCATCGAAACATACATCCACGGCGTAGTTCTCTTGTTTCAGACCTTTCTGTAGGGCTAGGGCTAATTTTTCTTTATCTTCAACAACTAATAATCGCATGTGTTCATTATAGGGGAAATAAACTGAGAGCAAGCTGAATAAAAAACCCTGCACATTTAAGGATAGTGCAAGGTTTTTTTGGGCAGTATGTTAACAGGAAGGGTAGGTACTGTTAATGTCTAGCTGTCAGACTGTTCGTCTAGCTCGCCCATAGGACCGTGTTCGCCATGCTCAGGGCCATGATGTCGGCCACCGTGTCGGGGCTTAGCCCAATCGCCATCTATACCATTTTCGTTGGCCCATGTTTTCATTTCTTTCTTGTGTTTCTCAAGAGCAGTTTTTCTCTCTGTTGGACTCATATCCTCTAACGATTCGAAGAAGGTGTGGTTCTCGTCCATCTTTGCTAAGATTTTTGATTGTTGTTCCTCTGTTAGCTTGCCGCTTTCCACGGCACTTGTGAGTCTTTCTTCTCGTTTGGCTTGTCTCTCTTTTTGGTGCTCTGCACGGTTTTCGTCAAACACGCTTTGGACCTCGTCTTTGTTAAGGCTGAAGCGTGAAGCTATTTTATTCACTAAATCTTCTTTATTTGAGCCTTGTGAGGCCGAAACGGCTCCGACTCCAAGTGTTGATACAGCAATCGTTACCAGAGATCCCGCTAAAATTAAGTTTCTTTTAATTGCCATTTATTGAACCTTTCTGTGCGAGTTATCACGCACGTTTAACTAATGGTACCTTTGACGATACGCGCTAAAACTTAGAATAAGCTTAAAAAAACAATTATAATATTTAAGTAATGGACGACAACGAACTAAAAGCGAAATTATCAAAAGAACAGTACGATGTTTTAAGGCGGAAAGCTACTGAAGCACCTCAAACACCGACAGGTAAGAGGCACTGTATTAACTCTTGTGCTCTTGATTTTAAGCCTGATAGTAGATAAGCGTGAAATACCGTAACCATGAGTTAAAATCTCACTCGTTTTTAAAGCTTCTGCTATTATCTTTCGTCGTTCTTGTTATGGCGGCATTTGTTAGCTGGCTGATACTAACAAAGCAATCGTCTCAAACAGTATCAACAAGCTCTAATCCCAGAAGTTCAAGTAATTCGACTGTTCAATCGGTAAATGGCAGATACTTGTTCAATGGAACTATCTTTTGGGGTAGGGCGTTTGAAAAATGGTCACAAAATCCAGACGGAACGTATGACTATACTCATCCTTTCAGCCAGTTAAAAACATTCGATAGAGATAAATACGATGCTTGGGTTGCCGATCTAGAGTGCCCAGTGCTTGATATCGATATCCCATATCAGGTGCAGGTGGATCAGCTAAAGTTTAATTGCCGGCCAGAATTTTTATCAGAAGCGGTTAAGTACTTTAACATTATCGATCTAGCCAATAATCATAGTGGGGATCAAGGAATAGAAGGCTATAACAAAACCAGACAAGCTGTCATAAAAGCCGGCGCTCAAACTTTTGGTCATTATGATCCTTCGTTGACCGACAATATTTGTCAGGTTATTGCTTTGCCAGTTAGGCTAAAACTGTCGGATAACAAACAAAAAGTTTCATCTTTGCCGGTGGCATTTTGCGCGTGGCATTATTTTTACCGTGCACCGGCGCCTGGAGAGATTGAAGCAATGAAAAAATATGCAAAGTCGATGCCGGTGTTTGCTTTTGTACATATGGGGCAAGAGTATCAAACTAGCGCAACTCCGATACAACAAAATATAGCCCATCAGGTTATCGATGCGGGGGCCGACTTTGTTATTGCCAATAATCCACACTGGGTACAAAACAGTGAAGTCTATAAAAACAAACTAATTTTTTATTCGACCGGCAACTTTATTTTTGACCAAATAGATACAGAGGGCATGCGGAGCGCAAGCGTTGATTTAACGATGGCGGTTGATTATGACGATAACTTGCAGAAATGGCTTGATATAGGTGACAAGTGCCAACAACATACAAGTAACTGCTTAAAGTGGGCCAATAATCTATCAAAAGCACGTTATCAGTTAAAATTTGGTCTAGTAGCTGGAGATAACAGCACTCACGTTACCAAAAAAGGCGATAAAACGCTTCAAGTAGCGATAGAAAAACGTGCAAATTGGGCACAAACGCTTATCGAGCTTGGGCAATGACGCAAAACAAGGATATAATAACCGTAATGAAAGATAAGAATTTACGCCCAACAAAGTTGCTCTGGGTAGACCTAGAAATGACTGGATTAGATCCAAAAAAAGATGTAATTCTAGAGATTGCTGCCGAGATAACAGACATGGATTTTAAAACTCTGGCAAGCTACGAGGCTAGGGTGAAGCAACCAAAGGCTTTGGTAGTAAAGCGTATGCAGGCAAATAATTGGTGGCAAAGTTATCCAGAAAACCGCGATTCATTCGTCAATAACCTTGATAGCGGTAAACCAATCCTGCTTATCGAGCAAGAACTACTGGCGGTAATGGATCAAAATTTTGGCAAAGAGACGG
>DAISWO010000001.1:133172-147242 GCA_036826295.1 Candidatus Saccharimonadota bacterium
AATTCTATATACAATGATCGTAAATTTATTACTCAGTGGATGCCAGCACTGGATTTAAAGCTACATTATCGTATGCTCGATGTTAGCGCCTGGAAGATAGTCATGCATGGTAAATTTGGTAAAGCCTTTCAAAAACCAGAGGTGCATCGTGCCTTTGAAGATATTCAGGGATCTATAGCCGAGCTTCAATACTACCTAGATTGGTTCAAAAAGAATGGATCATAAACAACTCGAGGAAATAATCTTGTCTATGCCTACGTCTTGGTTGGACTATCCATTCGGCAAAGATGTGGCTGTGTATAAGATTGGATCTAAAGATAACGGAAAGATGTTTGCTTTGGTCCCAGAAGACGCCAGTCCTTTGAAGGTTAGCTTAAAGTGCGACCCAACCCTTGCTGTACACTTACGTGAAAAGTATGAATCTGTCATGCCGGGATACCACCTTAATAAAAAACATTGGAATACAATCGTGCTGACAGGCCAATTAACGGATCAGGATATAAAAGATCTTGTAAGGCATTCGTACGAGTTAGTGGCCAAAGTGACTGGCGATATTCCGGGGATGTAGATGATACTAACGGACAATACTCTCTAGCAGTAGTCCAGCATTTTCGTAATAATTTGCAACCGATTGTTTAGCTACAGGTCCAGATAATTTTGTTATGTTTGATTGTAAGAATGATCTGTAATCTTCGAGTGCGATCTTTGTATTATTGATAAAGACTTCATCAAATCTTCCGTTAGTTTCGGCTTGCGTGAGATCGCTTACTACTTTTCCGTCTGGGGCTGCGGCATAATCCTTGGGGTTAGCCTTCTTACCATTTTTTGTAATCAACGCAATGGTTTGATTTTGGTCTGTCTGAATAGTTTGTGATGTTGCCACTGCGAGGTTTTGCGCAGTCACACTTCCACTTTTATCTGCACCGATTTCTGCTAGGGTTATTAATTGATTTTGTTTTTTGGCGATTAATAGTAGCGCCTCGGCGTCTCCACCACCTCGACCGCCCAAGATTAGACTAAATACAAGTACTAATATTGTAAATACACCTAGCCCAATAGCAATCATTTTTAACTTGCCACCCCCAGCAAGTGAAAATTTAGGTCGCTTGCCTCCGGCTGGTTGTGGGTTGTTAATGAAATCGTACTGATTAGTGTCCAGAGGTTGGTTGGGAGGAGGGGGTTGCAATGGCTCTGGTGGTTGTATCGGTTGCTGATTCGGATCCATAGACTATATTTAAGCATAAACAGCATGCTCCTTACCAGAGGGAAACTTCCATAAATCTATATTGACAATACATCAAGCTTATGCTAATATGTAGCTAAGACTAAACTGTCTATTAAAAAAACAAAAAAGGATATCAAAAAAATGAGTGAACAAAATCCACTAGATAAACAGGCTGTAGCGGACGCATACTATTCAGCGCAAGCGTTTAAGGAGTATGCAGAAAAGGAAGATCCTGAAGCAGCACAGAGAGCGGCAGAAGCTGAGAAAGAAGGAATAATAAATGCCTCAGCAGTTGTGCCAGTGGATGAGTCAAGATTCAAAAATATGGAAACAGTAGCCGTCGCACAAGGACCTGATGCTGAAAGGAGACGCATGCTTATGGCTGCATGGGCAGAACATCAAGGTACTCTAGCCGAAGACGCACAAAGGGCGCACGTTGAAACTGAAAACAAAGTAGGTAGGAACCCGGGTACTCCTCTTTGGATGATTACTAAGAACGCAGAGAGAACAGCAAAAGAAGGAGAAGTAGGGAAGATTCCAATAAACCCAGATAACCACCAGGCTGGTTACAATAAAGTAATCAGAAAAGCCACGGAAGATGGTGTTGTTGTTGCAAATTCTAAGGGTCCAAGACTGTATCGTTCTCCATCCAAAATGCGATAAAGTACGGCAGCAACAAAATAGAAACATCAGTCACATCGCGATTTTTTATGCATGTCTTTAATACTCGATACTAGTGGGTATAGATGTAGTTAAGGATATAAAATAAAGTATTGGCTTCGAAGATGTTATGAATGATTCTTTAGTTCTACAATGAGCTAGTCGGAATCGTCAAGCACTCAGTTTTTCATTATGAAAGAAATCATGCCGATGAATCACTCTTATGTCTAAGTACTGTATAAATTCCCTATAGTAAATAACAACTAAAATTAAGCGCAAAAGAATCAATATATATTGACAATACATCAAGCTTATGCTAATATGTAGCTAAGACTAAATCGTCTATTTAAAAAAAACAAAAAAGGAAAAATCAAAATGTCATACGAACAAGCACCTCCAATGCCAAAGCCAGAACAACTGTTCCGGGACGCTAGAGTTGAAGGCTATCAAGGTAGATTACCTGAAGAAACTCTTGGATTAGCTCAAGAAACAGTCACAGAAGCCAGAGTTGGGCTAAGTACTCTTACCGCCGGACTTCAAGAAGCTGGCTTCGGGAGCCCTCATACTCCTGAGCGCGACGTTGTTGCTAAAGTACAAGTTTCAGGCAATGAAGTCTTAGAGAACATAACAGATCTAGAGATAACTCCTACACTACATAGGCTTGAAGAAGATCGTTATGGTGAAGATGGTTATTCCGGTAACTATGACAAGGAAGGGGACGAGCAGAGATTAGCAGAACAGACTGCTAGATCTCACGCGTTCAAGTCGCTATCAGAAGCAGTGGTAGCCGCACTTGATGATGACCCAACAAGGGTTCGTACTGATGCCCCACTTTATGTTGACTCTGATGCTCAGGGTCCGGGCGGTGGTGGCGATAAAGAACATTCAATGTATTATGGCACTACAAAAGACGCGGTTGAGATGATGGCTGAGGTTGTGAACGGCGGTAGTAAGAGGTCTGGTTCAGACCATCGATGGGCCGAGACTCACTGGACAGGTCGTAAGGCGGAGACATTAGCCTATCAAAAACACTATTTAGAAGATGGCTCAACCCTACTCCTATCTGAAGTCCCACTTCCGTCGCTTGGGCTGAGCATTATTGTAAGAGAGATGATTCCGCAGTACCAAACAGATAAAAACATGCCAAGAGTTGAGACCTATGTAGTCTCTACTGTAGAAGCAGAGAAGCGTAAGTATCATATTGGGGCTAAGCTTGAGAGAAGAGAATCTAGCTACGTGAAAGAAATATTCGACCCAAAAAAAGCCCGTGAAGCCAGTATTAAACTAGATGAAGATAGAAGACGTGAATTGGATAGGTATGAAGAACGACAACGCAGAAGAGAGTGGACCTCGACTCAAACTTCAGCCAGGTAATTGTAGATAGAGTTGCCAGCTAAGATCGCCTGAAATATGACGACCTAACGAAAATAAATAAAAAAGGATCAAAGAAATGAGCGAACAAGCACCACAACCACAAGTACATCCTGATGTTGACCCTAATGCACCCAAGCATCCTGAACAACCTGTGTTTATAGTACCCGGCGAAGTAACTTTGGGATTTTCGGTTGGACCCGAAGAGTCGAAAACTAAAAAGCGTATTAGCAGGGAAGAGGATGATGATCGACTTCCAAAAGCTCCTGCTGGACCTAATGATCCGCCAGAGGATGAATATAAGGATCCTAACGAAAAAGCGTTAAAACCATATAAAGATTTAGTAGGTAATACAAAATCAAGTCTTAAGATTTCACCAATTCACGCTAAAAATGTAGAACCAGATCTACGTTCGCCTGAAATATTAAAACCTAGTAACAATAACTAAATAAGGCCAAGAATGAGTGAAAAGATGCCAACTGCTGTTCCAGGACACGAAGCACTAAATACAGTCGCATCCGCTAGGCGTGTTGAAATTCCAGATCAACGAAGCGGTGCGGTTGAACAAGATTTGTTCAAAGATGGTGTGTTTCGTTATGATCCAGAAACCACAGATCAGCAACTGTCATTACTTCCAAAACATCGCGATCACTCGACTGATGGAGTTGCTCAAAGAGAGATCAATGCTAGAGCAACACAATTTGATCGTGAGTGGGCAACGGGTTGGATGGAACACTTCAGTGGTGTAGTTCCTGCGCATTGGGGTAGAGTCGATGCAAGACTTAGGCCAGATTTTATAAGTGCTATTAAAGCATGTGAAACACTATCACCGGATCTTTTAGAAGCAGCAGTTACTCATCCATCCTGGCAGAATGCTGTTGATGCAGCCGAGACCCAGAGACTCCCTAGGTCAGTATTAATGTCTGCGCTTTATCGTGATATGCCTAGATGGGCAAGGGAAAGAGTGATTGAAGGACAGGCAAAACTTGGCGTGAATAAAGTATCTTTATGGAGAGCAAGCAAAAAGGCCGAAAAGCTTAGGAGGAAAACCGACACACCTGGTTATCAAGAACAGACTATGATTGCTAACCGTGAAAAACCATTTAGTCATTTGGGTGCAAGGGGTAGGCGAGGTCGAGGTGCTGTAGTTTCCTCTATATCAGCGTCGATTGGCCGTGGCGGGCTGTAATTAAAAAGAAATTGTCATTCACTATCCTGTCGGCAAAAAAAGCTTTTGCTTTCAGCTTTCAGCTTTAAGCTTTAAGCTATAAGTATGGATGCGGTAGAGGATGTTAAGCAACGGCTAAGTATTGAAGATGTTATTGGCGAATATATTGAGTTAAAAAGGGCAGGGCGAAATCTAAAAGGCCTTAGCCCTTTTAGTAACGAAAAGACAGCTAGTTTTATGGTTAGTCCTGAAAAGCAGATCTGGCATGATTTTAGTAGTGGTAAGGGTGGCAATATGTTTAGCTTTGTCATGGAGATGGAGGGGCTTGATTTTAAGGGTGCGCTAGAGATCCTTGCACGTAAGGCTGGCGTCGATCTGAGCAAATATCGCAGTGGAGATTATGCCGATCGGACCAAACAAAAAGATCGGCTTTATCAATGTCTAGAGACGGCTACAAAATTCTATCAACTACAGTTTTCTAAAAACAAGACAGCCCTAGAATACATATTAAAAAAACGAGCTTACACTAAAGAAACGGCACTACTTTTTAAAATAGGCTATTCGCCTAACACCGGTGATGCGCTGACCAAGTACCTACGAGGTAAAAAGTTCAACGATAAAGAAATAATTAGCGCAGGGCTGGCTACAGATAGGTACAATCGATTATCTGATATGTTTCGAGGTCGTATAATGGTGCCACTTTGTGATGGTCAAGGGCGAGTGATTGGCTTTACGGCCCGACTATTGGCTGACGATGACAGTGGTCCAAAATATATTAATACTGCCCAAACGGTGCTATATGACAAGGGGCGCAATGTTTTTGGGTTACATCTCGCTAAAGATCAGATAAGAACAGACGGCTTTGTGGTGGTAGCAGAGGGTAATCTAGACGTAATTGCTTCACACCAAGCCGGCATTGCTAATGTGGTCGCCAGTGCCGGTACGGCTATGACCGAGATGCACCTCAAAGAACTAGCTAGATTTACTGATGATGTCCGTCTAGCTTTTGATCAGGACAAGGCAGGGTTAAACGCCATGGAGCGCGTGATACCTCTGGCAAGTAAAACTAATATCAATCTAAGTATAATTACTATTCCTGAAGGCAAAGACCCCGACGAGTTAATCAAAAAGGATCCTAAAGTGTGGCGAGAGGTGATCAATTCGTACGATTATGCCTTGGACTGGTTGATTGATCAATATAAAGCCAAAAATGATTCCACGTCAGCGCAGGGAAAAAAAGCAATAACAGATGCGATTTTACCTGTTATCAACCAATTAACTGATTCGGTAGAACAAGATCATTATTTGACTCGGTTAGCTGAAATTGTTCAAGTCGATAAAAGTGCTTTGAACAAAAAATTTACACATACAAAAAAAGATATCGACAAATCTGTGCGCTACAAAAAAGTTGACGTTGAGAAAGTGACTTCCCAGCAAGCCGATAATACAAAATCACAAAATCAACTGTTGGCACTGTGTCTGAAACATGCGGATTTGCGAAAACTTTTAGAAAACCTCGGCGTAGAGATGTTTAGTAGTGAGCCGGCTAGGGTATTCTATGCACGACTACTGGGGAGTGATAAGTCGCCAGAGCGGTTGCGAGAAAACGATGATTATGGTAAAATCCTAGAAGTACTTTATGAGGAACTCTATTCCAACCTCGAGTTTGTAGAGCTTCAATACGAAGCCGCTCGATTGCAGGTCCACGTGATAGAGAATTATGTCAAAAATCAAAAACATCAGTTAGCTCAGCAAATGAGGGAAGCGGATGAGTCCGAACAAAACAAATTAATCGAGAGAGACCAAGAACTTAATCAAATGCTAAAGCGCACAAGGGGATAATTTATTATTATGGCGAAGAAAAAAAAGAAGTTGACCGTTAAAGAGATTGAATCAGCTAAGAAAAAGTTGTTACGAAAAGCCGAGAAAGAAGAAAAAAAGCTAGAACAACGGGAGATTTTTAAGCTTATTCCGGATACACCGGAAAATATAGTAATTTTAGAGAAGTTTTATAAAGAACTCGATAAAGCAGAGATAGAGATCATCGAGGCGACCGAGCCTAATGTTGAAGACTTTACGGACGAGTGGGTAGAAGAAGAGGAAGAAGAAAAAATTAAAGTTGAGGATAAGGTATTCTTAGACGATATTGCCGATGATTCTGTCCGACTTTATCTGCGAGAAATTGGTAAGATTCCACTGTTAAAACCAGACGAAGAATTAAAGCTGGCTTACGAAGTAGTGAATGGTAAAAAAGGTGCCAAGGATAAAATGGCTGAGGCTAATATGCGCCTTGTCGTGTCAATCGCTAAACGTTATGTTGGGCGAGGGCTTGATCTACTCGACCTGATCCAAGAGGGTAATACCGGATTACTGCGTGCTGTAGAAAAGTTTGATCCAGATAAAGGTTTTAAATTTAGTACTTATGCTACGTGGTGGATTAGACAAGCTATTACTCGGGCTATTGCTGACCAAGCTCGGACTATTCGTATTCCGGTGCATATGGTTGAGACGATTAACAAATTACTTCGTACTCAACGTCGATTAACTCAAGAGTTAAACCGTGAACCAACTAACGAAGAGATTGCTAAAGAGATGGAAATTGACGTCGAAAAAGTCGAACACATCATGAAGATTAAGCAAGATATCTCTAGTCTTGATGCTAGTGTGCGCGAGGACGAGGAAGATAGCGTGCTAGGGGACTTTATCGAAGACGAAGATACCGTAACGCCAGAAGAATCGGCTACAGGGTCGCTATTAAAAGAACACGTAAAAATTATGTTAAGTGCCTTATCCGATAGAGAACAAAAGATTCTAAAATTACGATTCGGTCTAGAAGATGGACGATCACATACACTGGAAGAAGTTGGTCAAGAATTCAATGTTACGCGTGAGCGTATTCGACAGATCGAAGCCAAGGCCTTGGCCAAGTTACGCAAGCATAAAGATAGTCGAAAACTCCACGATTATATAAAATAGAATCATGAAGATAATTGGGATTTCTGGGACTAATGGGAGCGGGAAGGATACTGTTGGAGATTTGTTGGCCGAGCGCTATAATTTTTTATTTGTATCAGTTACTGAAATGTTACGAGACGAATTGCGTCGACGTAAATTACCTATAAATCGCGTACAAACATCACAATTAAGCGCAGAGTGGAGACGGGATTTTGGGCATGGGGTGCTTGTACAAAAGGCTATTGAGCACTACAAGAATCAGACGCAGACTTATGCTGGTCTAGTTGTGGCTAGTTTACGCCATCCCAGCGAAGTAGAGGTTGTTCACGAGTCTGGCGGGCAGGTGATTTGGATAGATGCTGAACCTAGAGTTCGATACGACCGAATCCAGAAGAATGCTCACTTGCGAAACCGTGCTGGCGAAGACAATACGACGTTTGAAAAGTTTTTAGATGACGAAAAACGTGAAATGAAACCAGAAGGTGATAAAGCGACTCTAGATATGGGTAGCGTCAAACAAAAGGCTGACATATTTATTGAGAATAATGGTAACGATGTTAAAGCTTTTCAAAAAGCGGCTGAAAAAGCCCTAGAAAAGTACTTGACATAATCATAGATATGTAGTATTTTAAAAGAGGTTTCGAAAAACCGACAACCCCCTCTAACAACAAATGAGGAGGTTTTTTTATGCCAAAAGAACAACACTAGCCGATATCTTCGGCTTTTTTTATAGCCGAAATCATGAACATATCAATTTAGATAAGGAGCAATAATAATGGAGAAAGATCAAAATTTAGAACTTGCAAACGGAGGCATATTACTGCGAGAAGCAGGCCTTAGAACGAGCGAGCCAAGTATCGAGGATCTCGATGATATTAGCTTAATCTGGGGTGCAGCGCTTTATAGGATTAGAAATAACTCAGTGAAGGATGGATTAGGAAATGATAGAGCTTGGCTTGCTGGGCGGAACATTACAACAGAACCACCTCAATCAACTGATCCAGATACAATAAGTCTGACTCAAGATTATGATGGGGCCTGGCGCGATACCTATAGAACCTTGACGATATCGCCCACTAGCCCAATATCGTTTCGTTTTCAAAACATACACTGGAATGGAGATTCGGAATTAGATCAGGACATAACATGGACTCCTGAAGAAGAAGAGACGCTAGCCCAGGTTAAGGCGTTTGCCAACCGGCTAAGAGAAGATCCTGAAACAACGGTAGACGATAGTGTATTCAAGCTAAGGTCTGAAAGCGAACAACCGGTCTTTGGGCAGACTGAAGCGGGAATAGAAATAAAAACCCAAGTACTGGATTGGCTAAACGGAGCAACTACGATCGCGCTGTCTGAGTATCTATGGCTAGAGAAAGAAGTCGATAGCATAATCGGAGAAATGGGCGAATCGCTTGCCGATATTAAACCGACCAAGGCTCAGAAAAAAATAATAAAGAATTTACTAAAAAGACTTCATCCTGATGTGAACACTGGAGGCGACGAACTCTTCAAGAAAGTATCAGAACTTAGAGATAAAACAGATTGGAAAAAACAGGATGAACAGTAGAATTCCGAAAATTGTACTAACTGGCGGACCATGCGCTGGAAAGTCTACGATTCTAAATCGCATTCAGGAGTCGTTTCCAGAACATGTAGAAACGGTGCCAGAAGCAGCCAACATGTTGATAGGTGGTGGCTTCCCTCTGCCGAGCGAAACTCTACCATATAGCGAAAGATGGCAGATGACATTGCAGGATCCATTATTTACCCTGCAACAATCGCTCGAGGCTAATCACCAAGAAATAGCCACTCGCACCAATAAACAACTAATGGTATGCGACCGCGGGCTCCTGGATCAGGCTGCATACTTTAAGGGTGGGGTTGGTGAGTTTTTGGAACGCTATAAAGTCGGCGATATCGGTGAAATCCTGGACCGCTACAGCATGGTCATTCATCTGGCATCTATCGCGCTCCTCGGTGACAATGCTTACCGACAAGCTTCTTCTGCTCAAGAAAGGGTTGAAGATACGGTAGAGCAAGTCAGAGAAGCCGAGCAAAAAACGCTCGAAGCTTGGTCGCAACACCCCAATCACAGGGTAATCGAACCGCACGGTGACTTTCAGCAAAAAACCGCTATGGTAATGGAAATTCTCAGAGAACAACTAAATGCAATCAATGATGGAGAGTCGCAGTGAGTAGCGGTCGCTTGATAGCACATGGCCGAGGCTACGGTGCTAAGGTTGCAACGGTAGAAGCGATTCCAATATATCCAGAGTTAGAGCCTATGCCATCGCCTAACAAGGGGATTGAAGCATTGCGAACGGCTCACGAGCTGCTCGTGCAAACAGGGCTTGTCGGGTATTTGATAGGCGGAGTAGCGGAGGAAATGCAACTTAAAACTCTTGATACTAGGGATGAATATCTAAAAGACCACAAAGATATAGATATATTGCTAGCCGAGGATTATAAGTGGCCCGAGAAAATATGGCAATACGGAATTGATTGGTGGAAGATCAGAAAAGACGGTTCTATTGGGCGTGCGGGCCAATCAATACCATATGATGTGATTTTGAAAATTCCACGATTTGATTTTAGTGTTAATAGCGAACATGAGTGGGCTAGGCTAGAGCCAGGATTGTATCTGCCAGATGCAGATGAAACAAGGGCCAAATGTTTGCTTGAAACCGCTAGTAAATTAGCGCGAATGCAAGAACCTATTGAGCTATTAGACAATTCATTCTTAGAATTCGAAGAAGATCTATCGACAAATTACAGTATCAAATTTCGTGGACCTATTGAAGAAGATATTGATTATGACAAAGAAGAGTATTGGACTGACTGGATTGAGCAAAGGTCTTTGTTGCACAGAGATGACTATGATTATTCTGCCGAACCAATATTCAAAATAGTCCCACCTCCCGTACCCGAGAGCGCCGAGCATCAAATCAAAACTGGGTCAATCTTGCGTCAATCAAGAATAGAACGCATCAGGAAATTAGGTAATCAACTCATAGACCAAACACTTTGAGAACATAGCCAATCATATCAGCCTGCCGTATACTAGTAATATATGGTTGAGGAGGAAAAAGGCGAGCGTAAGCGACTGGTAATAATCGACGGAAAGAGCGTGTTCTATCGTGGCTATTATGCTATGCCTAATCTTTCGACAGCTGATGGTGTCCCGACTGGTGGAGTTTTTGGCTTCGCCAGTATGGCACTTGAAGTCATGCGCAAATTAAAGCCAGACTATGTGTGTGTAGCGTGGGATAAGCAAAAAACCAATATCCGAAAACGTGTAGAGATGTATCCAGAATACAAAGCTGGCCGTAAACCGGCTCCGCCAGATTTTTATGATCAAATACCGCTACTACACGACCTACTAGATGCTTTCGGTTGGCCACTTTATGAGCTCGATGATTATGAAGCTGACGATATCATGGGTACGTTAGCGGTCCAAGCTAAAGAAAAGGGGATCGATACAGCACTCGTTACCAGCGATTTAGATTTACTTCAGGTAATCAACGACAACGTGCATGTCTATGCTCTAAAAAAGGGCTTATCAAATATTGAGTTATTCCATCCAGAAAGCTTTAGGGATAAATATGGTATTGAAGTTGACCAATTCTTGGATCTAAAGTCCATTAAGGGAGATAGCTCAGACAACATTCCGGGTGTGTCTGGTATTGGTGAGAAAGGCGCGGTCGAGCTACTAAAAGAACATAAAACTCTTGATGAGGTATACGATAATCTAGATCTAATCAAAGATAGCTTGCGTAAAAAACTTGAAGCTGGAAAAGAATCAGCTTATCTTAGTAAAAAGCTGGCAGCCATTTGGACGGACGCACCGATCAAGTTAGATCTAAAAGCCCTAGATATCAGTAATTGTGATCCGTTGGCTGTTAAAGACAAGTTAGAAAGCCTGCAATTTAAGAGCCTCGTGAGGCAATTGCCGGAAGTAATGAAGATAGCCGAGTCTGTAGAAAAACAAGACATCAAGGATCACGGGATTAAAACGCCAATAACCAATTCAGTTAAAAAACCACAGGACTTGCATGACTTAATTAGCAATAATTTTGTTTACGCTCGAGCAAGTTTTAATGAGGTTAACCACGAAGTAATCGATAAACTATATCTTCTAAATTATAAAAAAAATGAAGTTAGTGTTATTTCATCTGCCGAGCTTAGCCAGAAAGATTTCAAAGAAACACTTTCGGATTTGAATTTTGTAAGCGCAGATATAAAAAAGTTGCTCAAAGGGCTTTGGCTAGCCGGTATAAGCACAGACAAGAGCACAATTTTTGATACACAAATTGCCGGGTTCTTGCTCAATCCATTAATTAGAAGCCAAACAACAGCTGAACTCGCTAGAGAATACCTAGATCTTGAGATTGAAGCAACTGATCTAGAAGACGAAGCGAGGTTAATATTAGAGCTAACAGTAATTGAGAGGCTGCATAAATATTTAGTCAAGGAATTCGATAAAGCTGAGAACAAAAAACTCAAAGAAGTTTTCAACAGTATTGAGCTACCGATTATCCCGGTCTTAGCGCGTATGGAAAATGCTGGGATCAAATTAGACGTGCCGTATATGGACGTATTGTCGGTTGAGATTGATGACAAGATTAGTGATTTAACTCAAGAAATTTATGGTTTTGCTGACAAAGAATTTAATATCTCTAGTCCATCGCAATTGGCTGATATTTTGTTCGATGATCTTGGACTTTCGACAGATGGTATAAAAAAAGGCAAGACGGGGTATTCTACGGCCGCCAAAGAACTAGATAAACTTCGTGGCCAACATCCAATTATCGACCTAATTAGTCAGTACAGGGAAGTAACAAAACTAAAAAATACATACGTAGATACATTGCCGACGATGGTGGATAAAGATTCTCGGATACATACAACTTTTAATTTGACTATCGCGCAGACTGGACGGCTGAGCTCGACTGATCCTAATCTGCAGAATATTCCAGTTCGCACTGATCTAGGCAAAAGAATCCGTGAAGCATTTGTTGCGGAGAAGGGTAGAGTGCTAGTTAGTGCCGACTATAGCCAATTTGAGCTGCGCTTAGCAGCATACTTATCTGAAGACAAAGAGCTGATTCGACAGTTTAATGAGGATGTTGACGTACATCAGGCGACTGCAGCGCTCATTTATGGTCGCGAAGTTGATGATGTAACAAAATCGATGCGTCGTGACGCCAAAGTTGTCAATTTCGGGATTATGTATGGTCTTGGGCCTCATGGCTTGGTATCGGCAACTGGTATGACATATGGTCAGGCAAAAGAATTTATCGATAAGTTCTTCGAAGTAAGGCCAAAGTTACTGCTATATATAGATTCAGTAAAAAAACAGGCCCATGACCTAGGCTATGTAGAGAATATCTTCGGACGTCGACGTCCAACACCCGATGTTAAATCATCAAACTTTATGGTTAGAGAATCAGCTTATCGGGCGGCGGTTAACATGCCATTTCAGGGAAGTGCCGCTGATATTATGAAAAAAGCCATGATAGAAATTGATAACAAATTAGATGATGATTGTAAAATGCTACTTCAGATTCACGACAGTGTGATAGTAGAGTGCCCCGACAAGTCGGCAAAAACCGTAGCAAAATTAATAAAAGATACGATGGAAAATGTCATAAAACTACCTATAAAATTAACAGTTGATACTAGTTTTGGAAAAACCTGGGGCGAACTATGAAAAAGTTACACGAAGCTAATCAGACTAAGTAGTATTGCACGGATTGCAACAGGAATATATATTTGTAATAGTTGCCTAAGAGTGTTATAATATACGTGTAATGAGACAATTTTTGGTAGTTTTAGCTATTATCGCATTCGTTATTATTGGCGGACTTATAATATTTGCCATACCTTGGGGTGGATCGGATAGTGAAAAAGAATCCCAAAAGCAAATAGCATTAACCGAGTTTGCTAATACTGGTGCGAGTGCTCAGCTTCAGATAAGAGGTAGAGTTGTTAGTAACAAAGAACACCAAGGAATGACTATCAGTGTTAACCGCAATGAGGTAGTAGCTACAATATTTAATGGATATGATTTTACCGAAGTTAAATCTACTAGAAATTCTAATAATCAGGAATCTTTCGAAGTATTCTTGTCGGCACTTTACAATGCTGGATTTACATTACGACAGAAGCCTAGACAGGGGGTTAGCATTCCTGGTATTTGTGCTTCAGGAGAACTATATAATTACAGTTTAGTGAATGTGACAATCGATGGGGCACCGGAACCGGCTTGGGGAACAAGCTGTAGTAGGAAGGACGGGGATTTTGCTGGCTCAATCAGTAGTGTAAATAAACTTTTTCAAGACCAAGTAGTGGAGTATGACGAACTTACACTTGGCACCGAGTTCTAAAAAATTTACTAGAGAACAAAATAAATATACAGTGTAGTTTATGATTAAGGCGATTATATTCGATTGTTTTGGGGTGTTAACGACTGATGGTTGGGAGCCATATTGTAGGCATTATTTTTCTGCCCAAAAAGATAAACTTAAGAGAGCAAAAAACTATGAGAAAGAGTTGAATCTAGGTCATATTCGGTACGATGAATTTCTTCAATCCGTTGCAAGCTTGGCTGAGGTATCTGTTTATGAGGCTAAACGGTTTATTGATGACAACACAAAAAATAAGCAATTATTTAGTTTAATTAGGTCGCTGA
>DAISWO010000001.1:147252-231029 GCA_036826295.1 Candidatus Saccharimonadota bacterium
GAAGACCAATTACAAAATTGGTTTATTGTCGAATGCGGGTGCTAATTGGCTAGAAGAATTATTTAATACTGATGAAATTAGTCTTTTCGATGATATCGTTTTGTCTTGTGAAGTTGGGTTAACAAAACCCGACATTAAAATTTACCAACTTTGTGTTAGTCGTTTAGGTATAGAGCCCGCCGAATCAATTTTAATTGACAATTCTGCAAGGTACTGTGAGGGAGCGAAAAAGGCAGGGTTGAAAGCGCTACAGTATGAAAGTTATGATGATTTGATTGCTCAATTAACAATAACTTCAATTTTATAGCGGTTGACACTGCAGAGTATAATATTAAGCGTAAGCAGGAAAATAAACATGCCCGGAGAAGCACCTAACTCACGTTTTATTTTGGAATCTGATACGCGTGTAAATACACTTGGCGTACAGTTAGGAGGTCTAGCCGTATTCGGCAATACTGATTTTCTATATGATTCTTTTCGAGAGCCAGACTGCGATCAAGTTGGTCCAGAAGCGGTAAGAGTCGAAAGTGTGAAAGATGTCGTACAGTTAATAGTTGAAGCCCAAGTGTTAGATGAGACTAGCTAACCTGAACTCTTATACTTGTTTCTTTAGGTAGTAAAGATTGAATATCGGGAATCAATAACTGCAATTCACCAGCTAATGCGGAGCCTTTTGCGTTTATGACAATGGTTTTATTTTGCAGTTTTAGATCGACCCTCTCTTGAAACTTTTCTTGTACAAAATCTCGAATTATTTGAAATTCCGGGGGTTCGCTCGGGGCACGGCTAGAGAGTAAGTCTTTTATTGAAGTCGGCACGTTTATATTGTACTAGTATTTATGACTGCTTGACAGAGGCGTATAATACGGACTTGAAGGTTCATAAAATTATAAACAATGGTTGTAGGTCAAGAAGACAGATTATTGATTGAATGTCGTCAAGATGCGAGCGTATTATTAGATCTGGCTACTAATTGTCCAAGTATTGATGGAGCTGATGAAGTAGCTTCAGCCGCAGAGTCATTAATTGGTATGCCGCCCGAAGATTTCCCTGTTCCGTTAAGTTTTGTAGTGGATCTGGATCTGGTACCAGATCCAGACGCTGTGGCAAGAAGTATATTGGATTATTCCATTAGATTTCATGGCGATGAAGCTAGGGAGCTCAGTAGACTATTGTTATTACAAGTAAATCCGTACCTAGACAGAGATACAACAGAATCTCACTAAACTTGTTACAATTGGACTGTGCCAGAATTACCAGAGGTTGAGACGGTTCGACGAGGACTATCTAAATTAATAATCGGCAAGCAGATTGTTAACGTAGAGTTTAATTGGGCTAAAAGTTTCCCGAATGCGCCCAACGACGTTAAGAACTTTTTTATTGGATCAAAAATTCAATCTGTTAGGCGTAGGGCAAAAGTATTAATTATTGACCTAGATTCAAAATATTCCCTTGTCATTCATTTAAAGATGACAGGACAGCTTGTGTATAGATCGAATGATTCAAAAACACGGTACGGGGCAGGGCATCCAAATGATAGTCTGATCGGCACTCTACCGGATAAATCTACCAGAGTAACTATTGAATTCTCGGATTCAAAACTATTTTTTAACGATCAACGAAAGTTTGGATGGATGCGTCTACTCCCAACGATTGAAGTGCCTAATATTGATTTTTTTAAAAAAATTGGCCCAGAACCACTGGAAGATGATTTTAAATTCTCAGAGTTCAAAGATAGACTGCTCAGGAGAAAAAAATCAAATATCAAATCAGTTTTGCTTGACCAGACAATAATTGCTGGCGTAGGAAATATCTATGCCGACGAGTCACTATTCGCCGCAAAAATTCATCCTTCAACTATTGTTAGAGATATTAGTGAGACAAAATTACGAAAGCTATATGCGGAGATCCGCAGGATTATGAAACTAAGCATTGAACTCGGCGGATCTACAGATAGGAATTATGTGGATGCTGAAGGCAAAAAGGGTAGTTATCTGGAATTTGCTCAAGTATTTCGTCGAGAAGGTCGGCCGTGTGAAAAATGCGGTACAATAATACAAAAGCTAAAGGTGGCAGGTAGAGGGACGCATGTCTGCCCGAGCTGTCAAAAGTTAAGGAGAAAAGATTGAAACATATTTGGTCATTTGGGATTTTGCTTAAAAGACTGGCGATTTTTATTATTTCAGTTTCTCTAGTATTTTTTATCTATTCAACTCTGTTGCCGGAAGTGTGGAGGCGTGACAATGTCCTGATTAGCCTTATCATTCTTTGGCTAATGACGGCATACTTTGTCATGCCTCGCATCCATAGATTATTGTCAAAGATATACGTCCCTGATAATTTTATCGGTAGAACCAGAACTGTTGACGGTTTGTTATGTGACCCCGTTAATATGGCTATAAATGGTAGTAAAAAAGGTTTGATTAAAGCTATGGAAGGCGCTGGTTGGACTCTCGCTGAACAATTGTCTGTTAGTACTGTCTGGCGCATGATGAAATCCGTTGCGCTCCGTAGAAGCTATCCTTCGGCCCCTGTCAGTGATGCGATATTGTTTGGTAAAAAACAAGATTTTACATTCCAGATGGAGGTCGAGAACAACCCTAGAAAACGACATCATGTCAGGTTCTGGAAGACTCCTAGAGGTTGGTATTTACCCGGTGGTTACAAGGTAGATTGGCTTGGCGCTGCAACATATGATGAATCTGTCGGACTATCCTTATTTACGATGCAGTTTACGCACAGTATCGATTCCAATGTTGATAAAGAGAGAGATTTTATTATTAGTACCCTTAAAACAAGTGGGCAACTCACAAAGGCTGAAAGGATAGAGCATTTTTTTAGTGCTTATAAAACCAGAAATGGTTTCGGACACCACTATATTACAGATGGATCAATGGTAATTGCTGAATTGATTAATCATAAGCCGAACCGCAAATGATTACTTCGATTACAGGCAATAATGCATATGCAATTAATGCTAGATTGGCTGAAATAAAAGACAACTTTGTTAAAGACCATGGCGCACTCAATCTAGAGAGGTTAGATGGCGGTGACGCCACTTATGAACAAATTATTGATTCAGTCACTAACACTTCGCTTTTTAGTGAAAAAAAACTGGTAATAGTAGAGAATATTGAGCAAAACAAAGAATTAACAGATGATATTGATAATTTCTTGTCTAGAATAGCTGGCACCGATGTTGTATTTGTTTTGCGTAGTCCAGATAAACGATCAAAGCTATATAAAGTTATTAATAAACAAACAGAACTATTAGAGTTTAATTTAGATAACAACATCGGGCTTGATAGGTGGGTGATCGATGAGGTCAAAAAGCGTGGCGGAGCAATTGATATGGCTTCGGCTAAGCTATTAATTGAAAAAACAGGTATCGATCAAGCAAAGCTCAGTAATGAGGTCGATAAATTGTTGGCATATCATCAAAACATTACAAAAGACAATATACAGTTATTAACTATAAGCTCACCTCAAAGTACAATTTTTCAACTACTTGAAACTGCTTTTAGTGGAAACTATCCTAAAACGTTAACAATCTATGAAGAGCAGAGGGCTCAAAAAGTTGAACCGATCGCCATACTTGGCATGATTATTTGGCAATTACATATATTTGCAACGATTAAATTTTCTAACAATCTATCATCTTCGGACATAGCAAAACAGGCAAAAATCAATCCGTATGTCGTCGACAAGTCTAGATCAGCGCTTTCCAAAATCAGCAGACCTTATCTCAAAAAGTTGATTAATCAGGTTGCTCGGCTAGATGTCAGCTTGAAAAGTGATTCTATAGATAGCGACAATGCCTTGAAAAGCTTATTGCTCAATATAAGTGAAGCAGTTTCTTAGGATTTTTTTGCTACTGGTTTCTTTTTAGTAACCGGTTTAGTTTTTGCAGGAGTTTTTGGTGTCGCAGTTTTTGTAGTAGTTTTAGGGGCAGGAAGGGGTTTAACACCTAAAGTTTTTATCTGCTGTGACAATTGAGACTTCTTACGTGCGGCCTTGTTTTTGTGTAGAATGTTTTTCTTTACACCTTGATCAATTGCACTTTGAGCCTCAGTAAAAAGTTTGGGTATCTGTTTTTTATCAGATTTTTCTATAGCCGTCTGCAAAGCTTTAATTGAATTTCGTATCGATTTTCGAGTTCGATTATTCCTCGCAGCAGCTTTCTCTGCAATTCTCACTCGTTTTTTCGCGGATTTGATGATTGGCATATTAAAAAATGATTCCTCTCTAATAATTGTTTCTAAATATTCGAGTTTCAACTATACAAAGCTAAAGTGATTTTGTAAAGAGGCAAACAGAGAAAGATATCTGCTCCCAGTAACAGGTTTGGGATATGATAATAATTGGGGTGGACAAAGTAAACTGGTTATGGTAGACTCTTAGGGAAGTTTAAAAAATAAAAAAATATGGACCAAACCTCAAAACAAAGCATTATTGATCGCTTAGGACAGGCTACAAACGTTCTTGTAACGGTTAGCTCTAATCCATCTGTGGATCAATTATCGGCTTGTATCGGATTTACATTATTTTTGAACAAACTCGGTAAGCACGCTACTGCAGTTTTTAGTGGCGATGTCCCTTCAACAATAGAATTTTTGCAACCCGACGAGACTTTAGAAAAAAATACCGATAGTCTGCGTGATTTTATTATCTCTCTTGATAAGACAAAAGCCGACAAATTGCGTTACAAAGTGGAAGATAAAGTCGTCAAAATTTTTATAACCCCTTACAAGACATCAATATCAGAAAAAGATTTTGATTTCAGCCAGGGAGATTTCAACGTAGATGCGGTTGTAGCTCTTGGGGTACATAACAGGGATGATTTAGATAAAGCAATTATTGCGCATGGCAGGATCTTGCATGATGCAACCGTAATTTCTATATCAAATAGTCTTGGGGCGCCATTAGGTACGCTTGATCTACAAGACGATAAAGCTAGCAGCCTTTGTGAAATGTTGGCTGATATTGCGGAAGTATTAAAACCGAATAGCTTTGATGCTCAGATGGCTACGGCATTTTTGACAGGGATAGTTGCTGAGACAAAACGCTTTAGTAATGAAAAAACTTCGCCGGTTACTATGGGATTAAGTGCCAAACTTATGGCTGCAGGGGCAAATCAACAGCTGGTTGCTACGAATTTGCAGGCTGTACCAACCAATGTCCGTAAGAGTACAAGGCAGAAAGCCGACGGGGAGTTAGATATTGATCACAGCTTGGATGAAGCAGAACATGAAATGCTTGAACATCGAGTGGTTGATCCAACTCCAGTTACAATTCCGCCTCGTACTGTTAATAAATTCAGCTCTCCTATTAGAGACGTTAAGTCTGAAGACCATAGTTATGATGGAGCAAATAGATTGACCCCATCCCAAGCATCAGAAGAAAGTGGTTCAATGCGGTCGTATCCAACCCAACCTCCAACTATGGGAGGTACGTTGACCGCTAACACTCAACCCGAGTCTCTAGAAGGCGCAGTTAACCCTTTGAATGAGTCACCGCGAGTTAGCAGTAGACTAACTACTCAAGGAACTTCGCGAGTTACCCCTATGAGCCCTGAACTAGAGGATAAAACACTGGTTGATATCGAGAAATCTGTTAATAGTCCACATGTTCAGCCGAATTCTCCTAGAGTTGGAGTTACTAACCCTGGCATATCTCCGGCTTTAGGGACAAAACCAGATCTTGATGCAGCTAGAAATGCTGTAATGAGCGCTGCTACAGAGGCACCGGCACCTGTTCAGGGGCTTGGCACGAAACCTATGCCTTTGACTCCACCTGTTGCCCCAGTTGCTATGCCGGCCCCAGTTTCGCCTGCTGTAAACTTATCACAAAATCCAGTTGATAGTCGTGGCCCAAACCCAATTAATCGTGTTGCTCAGCCACCTTTGACTCCACTGAACAGAAATCAAGCAGAAGCACCTGTTAATAGTGATCCGACAATTCCTAAGCCCCCTCCAGTTCCACCTCCAATGATGCCCCCCAGCGTCTAGTTAATAGTGGATAGCTATCTCCGTGACAATAAGCTTGTGCTTGCTCTTTAAAGTAGGGTGCTACATAATTTGTTAAATGAAAGATGGGTATTTAGAACAAGTTGTTCATCTGGGCGACGATGCATCTAGGATGTTATTTGAGGCATGCAAAGCGACTTGGCCTATACGTGAAGGTAGATATGGTGAAGTCGTTTCTGACATGGATAATTTTCGGGGGTCGCGGCATTGGTCGGCTGGGCCCTTACTTGAAGTGCCAGAACCAGAAGGATTAATTTTTGATCAACAAGGTGACGGGATTGGAACAAAAGTTAAAGTCTCTCAAGGTACCTCTAGCTATTTAGGCGCAGCACTAGATTTAACAGCTATGGCAGCTGATGATGCCGCGGCAAAGGGTCTTGAGCCAGTGTTAATGACAACTGGTTTGAATGTCAACAAATTTACCGATCACAATAAACCTTATGCCGAGCAGCTTGCGCAAGGCGCGATTTCAGCTGCTCGTCGGGCGAGATTAGCCCTCTATGGTGGAGAGACAGCTGTTTTAGGTAATTTAGTAGGTGGCTATGGCAATCCAAACACTAACTTGCATTTTATTTGGGAAGGCACTGTTCACGCAGTAGGCCATGAGAATCGTGAAATAGATGGCTCTAAAGTGCGACCGGGCATGGCTATCGTTGGGCTTCATGAGCCTGGAATGCGTTCTAATTGGATAACCAAAACACGAGACACTTTGAGAGCGGAACACGGCAATCGATGGTACAAGAAACGGTTTGAAACAGAGCAGGGTGTTACGACGTTAGGCGAAGCAGTCTTACGAGGCTCGGTTATCTACACTCCTGTGCTTATGGATGCTACCGGCGGGTATGATCTTCGTGTCGAAGAGCGAGCAAAAATTGAAGGAGCGGCACACATCACAGGAGGTGGCATACTAAAACTACTAGAAATGCTGAAGGTGAGTGGCTATGGGGCTGATATTGAAGATCCCTATGAACCACCAGAAATTATGAAAGAAGTTCTAAGATTAGCGAAGGTGAAAGATAGAATTGGGTATAGCACCACGCATATGGGTATGGGAATGGCGGTTGTGACAAGTGAGCCAGATCAATTTATTGATGTTGCCAAAGCTAACGATGTGGAAGCGAAAGTCATAGGTACAGTTACTAAGGAGCCCGGAGCTGTTGTACGTAGTGCTGGAGTAACGGCGCCTGGTCGTAGTTTGAAGTTTGTTTCCTAATGAATGGAGTTTTGTTAGTTGATAAGCCCAAAGGTTGGACGAGTTTTGATGTAGTGGCGAAAGTCCGTGGTTTAATCAAACAAAAGACTGGGTTAAAGCGACCAAAAGTCGGACATGCTGGCACGCTCGATCCACTAGCCACAGGATTATTAATAGTGCTAGTGGGTGACGAGTGTAAAAATCAAGATAAGTACATGAAACTCGATAAAACGTATGAGGTAGAGCTAAAATTGGGTGAAACTAGCACAACTGATGACGGCGAGGGTGAGATTACCAAAATAAGCGATAAAGTCCCGACGAAAAGTGAGGTTATTGACACGATCAATAGCTTTATCGGTGAAATAAATCAGGTTCCTCCAATTTTTAGCGCAATCAAAGTTGATGGTAAACGTGCCTATAAGCTTGCTAGGCAGGGTAGCAAGCCAGAGATGAAACCTAGAGCAATAACTATCCACTCGATTACGGACATAGATTATAAATATCCGTTTATCGCATTCACAACCTCAGTTAGTAGCGGGACCTATATTCGATCTTTAGTGCGTGATATCGGCGAAAATCTGGGTACCGCAGCATATATGACTAACCTCCGCCGTACTAAAGTAGGCGAAAGACTTATCACGGATGCATACAAAATTAATTCAAATTCTTCAGTTGAAAGCATTCTGAGCAATTTTGAATAACTACATGTATGCATAGGGTTGTATTAACAGATAAAAAGTGCTAATATGGACAGCGAATGATAACAAAAGAAAAGAAGCAGAAGGTGATTTCAGATCTAGCGAAGAGTAAGACCGACACTGGTAGTAGTGTCGTGCAGGTTGGTATTCTAACAGAGAGAATTAACGAGATTACAGATCATTTGAAGACTAATAAAAAAGACCACATGGCTCGTCGAGGTTTGCTACAGATGGTGGGTAAACGAAAACGACACTTGGCATATATCGCTAAACAAGATTCTGATGAGTATCTAGCACTTATTAAAAAACTCGGCCTTCGACGCTAATTTGCATAGACTATAATCTCGAATTTCGAGACAAGCTTGTGCACATTAAAACTATTAAAAAGAGTTTCACTATAGTGCAGCAGTTATGGGGTAAAAATCGCACAAGATCACCATATATGCACACTGTAGTGAAGCAATTATCCGTATGATCGGATAACGAAAGGAAATAATGAGTACCATTAACCCATTCAAAAAAGACATTATTAAAGTAGAAACCGACTTTTGTGGTAAAAAGCTAAGTCTAGAAATCAACCGCGTTGGCTTTAGAGCTTCCGCATCAGTTATCGCGAGATATGGCGACACGGTTGTGCTGGGTACAGCCATGGTAGGAAACCGCGAACTTAAAGGCTTTGATTATTTTCCGCTAAGTATTGATTACGAAGAAAAAATGTACGCAGCTGGAAAGATTAGCGGATCACGATTTATTAAACGTGAAGGTCGACCTAGTGATGACGCCATATTAATTGGTCGCCTAATCGATCGTCCAATTAGACCATTATGGCCAAAAGGCTATCGTCACGAAGCGCAGGGTGTTGCCAGTGTACTTAGTATGGACCCAGATTTTCGCCCCGATGCTATCGCTATGATTGCGGTTAGCACAGCGTTTATGCTGACGGGGGCCCCGTTTGAAGGTCCTGTAGCCGGTGTACGCGTTGGAATTGATGATAAAGGTGACTTTACGACTTTTGGTACTGCAACGGAGTTAAATGATGGAAAATTAGACTTGTTTGTAGCGGGTACCGATAAGGCGATTATGATGGTAGAGGCTGGCGCTAACGAAGTCAGCGAGACCGAAGTAACAAAGGCGCTCCAGTTTGCTTTTGACGCTATGCAACCGGCAATTGAATTACAGAAAGAATTAGTCGAAAAAATCGGGGTGACTGCTCAGGAGTATAACTTGAGCTTGCCTAGTGAGGATATTCAAACAGAGGTAAATGCATGGCTTGACGGGAAGATGGGCGACAAAATTCGCACCGATTACCCAACTAGGCACGAAAAGATGCACGAACTCCGCGAGGCATTAATGGCTCATTTTGAAGAAAAACTTGGCGATGAATTTGAGGATGTTAAAAATGATTATCAAGAAGCCTTTGCTAGCGCTGCAAATAAAGATGTCAGAAAAGGTATTTTAGAGGACGGCTTAAGACCGGATGGTCGTGGGTTTGAAGAGATTCGACAACTTTCAAGTGAGGTAGGATTCTTGCCTCGAGCCCATGGGTCAAGCTTGTTCACAAGAGGTATGACTCAGGGAATGAATATTGTGACCTTAGCGCCACTTAGTTATTCTCAGATTGTTGACACTATGGAATTCGATAAACAAAGACGCTTTTTGCACCACTACAATGCGCCGGGATATACTATTGGAGAAGTTAAAAGATTGATGGGACCAGGACGTCGAGAGATAGGTCACGGCTATCTTGCCGAACGCGCATTACTACCAGTAATCCCTAGCGAGGAAGAATTTCCGTATACTATTCGAACCGTAACAGAGATTATGAGCCAACACGGAAGTACCAGCATGGCAGCGACTTGTTCTAGTTGCTTAGCCTTGATGGACGCCGGTGTGCCAATTAAAAACCCAGTAAGCGGTATTGCAATGGGTCTAATGAAAGACGGAGACAAGATTGTAATTCTAAGCGATATTGCCGATGCAGAAGATTTTGCAGGCGATATGGACTTTAAGGTAACCGGTACAAAGAACGGAATCACAGCGCTTCAGATGGATATGAAAGTTCATGGCCTTGGTATCGATGTGCTAAGTCAGGCATTAGAACAGGGTAAAGCTGGACGTGCCAAGATACTAGAACACATGCTATCAACAATAGCTGAGCCAAGGAAAGAGTTAAGCCCGCACGCACCAAGAATCGATACGATTACGATTAATCCAGAACGGATTCGTGATGTTATCGGTAAGGGCGGCGAAACGATTAACAAAATCATCGCTGAAACTGGGGCTGAGATTGATATTAAAGACGACGGTACAGTTATGATTTCATCAAGTGATGGAGCGTCAAGAGAAAAGGCAGTGCAATGGGTCAAAGTCTTAACGGAAGACCCTGAAGTAGGAAAGATATATAAAGATTGCCGAGTTGTTAGCATTCTTGATTTTGGAATATTCGTCGAGATATTACCGGGTCGAGAAGGTCTTGTCCATGTGAGCGAGCTAAGCGAAAAACGAGTCGAGAAAGTCACTGACTTCATTAAAGAAGGCGAAAAAGTTACCGTTAAATTAGTTGCTATAGATGAAAAAGGCCGATTGAATCTAAGTATGAAAGCTGTAAAAAAAGAGGGGTAGGCATCGACAAATGACTAGTACTAAGAAGCGAATTAATCCGGATCATTTTCGAACGCCACAGGCATATCTCGCTACTGGTCTAGTTATGTGGCTTATTAGCTACATTCTATTTTTATTAGCTACTGATTCTGGCAATACACTTCAATGGCTAGGTTTTTTTGTAGCAGTTGTTTGGGGCGGGATCAGGATATGTCAATCGGTAGTCTTCTATTTAAAAAAGTAAAAATAACCATGTTAAATTCTCAAAAACTAGATCGAATCAATCAAAAACTAACTAATAGCGGTATTTGCAGTGAACTAGCTGAGTCAGCAACACAGCTAGTTTTTGGATACGGTAACCCTAATGCAAAAGTCGTATTTATTGGTGAAGCGCCCGGCAAGAACGAAGATAAGGAAGGACGCCCATTTATAGGCGCAGCCGGTAAATTTTTAGATGAAATGCTCGATAATATCGGACTAAAGAGAGAAGAAGTATATATAACTAATATTGTTAAATACCGGCCACCAAATAATAGAGATCCTCTGCCTGACAAAAAAAATCAATTTCTACCGTATTTGTTAGAAGAGCTAGAAGCAATTAAACCAGTTATAGTGGTGACTTTGGGTCGTCATAGTATGAATTGCTTCTTGCCAGAAGAACAAATTGGTAAAATGCATGGCCAAGTAATAGAAAAGTCAGGGTATATTTTTGTCCCGCTTTATCACCCGGCAGCTGCGTTATATAACGGGGCTATGCGTCAATTATTAATCGAGGATTTTAATAAAATCCCAGTCATTTTAGAAAATTTAAATTCAACAAAAAAATTAAAGGAGAAAATCCAAATATGAATAACAAACCAAACCCGAGTAGAGGGAATAATCGTCCAACAAATAATGGACAGAAGAATAATGGGATGAACACATCCCGCGGTGCTGCGATACGTGCTCAAAAAAGATCACATGAGGATGCTAGAAAGATTGCCGATCAATATAGTGCTGTAAAGGACGAACAACCTAAAAAACGCGCTAATCTAGTTACTGACGATTTTGAAAAAATTAAGATTTCGTTCTTGGGTGGACTTGAAGACGTCGGTGAAAAAAATACAACTGTAATTGAATACCAAAATAGTGCAATCGTTCTAGATTGCGGTATAAATCTCGGCGTAGATTTGCCTGGTATAAATTACGAGATTGCTGACCCAACCTATATTGCTCAGATTAAGCACAAGATTAAGGGTTATGTTATTACTCATGGACACCTGGACCACATTGGTGGCCTAAAACACATTGTGCCTCGTTTTCCAGCGCCTATCTATGGGTCACAGTTTACTATCGGAATAGTAGAGAAAACATTCGAGGAACTACCTCCTGGCGTAGACCCAAGCTACAAGCCCGAGACTATTACTATGAGCATGGACAATCACGAAAAACTAAAGATTGGACCGTTCTTTATTGAACTAATTCGCGTAACGCACGCAATCCCAGATTCTACAGCAGTTTGTATTGATACACCGGTGGGTAGGATATTGGCAACCGGTGATTATAGATTGGATCCAGAACCATTAGACAAAATGCCGTCAGATGTAAAACGATTACAAGAGCTCGGCGATGAAGGTGTGAAGTTGTTACTCGCTGAGAGTAGTTATGCCGATATAGAAGGAAGAACACCGACTGAGCATACACTAGAGAAAAGTTTTAAGGACGTAATATCCCAGGCCCAGGGCCGAATATTTTGTGCAGTTTTTTCGAGTAATATGAACCGTATCCAAATGATTATTAATGCAGCAGTCGAGAACGGTAGAAAGGTAGCTCTAGATGGGCGGAGTATGATGTCGTATGCAGAGATTGCCGTCAGACAAGGAATTTTAAAAGTACCTAAAGGCACGCTAATGGCTATGCGTGAAGCTGCCAATCTGCCCGACGAACAACTTCTAGTTATGTGTACTGGCGGTCAAGGCGAACCAAACGCAGCGCTACAACGAATGAGCGAAGGATTGCATAATCATATTAAATTAAAGGCAGGCGATACGGCTCTGATTAGTTCATCGCCAATTCCTGGTAACGAAATTAGATATGATCAAATTGGCAATAACCTAGCTAGCCTGGGTGTAAAACAGTATCGCCATCCCACGCATGAAGTTGATGGTTGCGGACCTCTGCACGTTTCTGGTCACGCTAAACGTGATGAAATGAGAGATATGTTAAATATGGTTAGACCAAAGTATTTGATTCCGGTTCACGGCGGAATGCTACGTAGACGATATTTGGCCGATCTTGCAGTTGAAGAGGGAATGAAACGTAGTGATGCCATGCTAGGTTATAACGGCGCCAGCTTCTTGCTTAGTAAGGACAAACTAGAAAAAATCGAAGACGTGCCAGCTGGTAGTTTACTGGTGGATCAAACTGGGGCAATTATTAGTAATATTGTGGTTAAAGATCGCATTATGTTATCCGAAGAAGGCTTGGTTACGGTTGTTTTAACTGTTGATCGGAAAACTGGCGCATTAATGACTAGCCCAGATATTATTACTCGTGGGTTTATCTATATTCGTGATAACGAAGAAATTATGAGTGGGCTTCGTACAGAACTAAAACGAGCTGTCATGCAAAGGTTTAAGAGAATTGATCTAGAAAGATTCAAAGCAGAACTTAAGGATCACGTTACTCATTATTTGTACGATCAGACACAGAGAGCACCTATTGTTATTCCGGTAGTAAATGTTGTTGGAGGTGGTTCTTCAAAACAAGGTAGCCCAAAGCCTACGCAAGGCTCGGCAAAGTCTAATTCTCCTAATGGAAAGTCAGAGGTTGTTGAAAAGCCAAAAACTGATATGGATATGGCCGTAGAGCAACAAGAACGATTTGCCCAGATGCGCAAACAGTTGCTTGACCAAAAAACATATGGCGACTAGCGAGCATTAGCATATTGACTAAAGTTGTAAAAACTGCTACAATACTGAGAGTGAATTATGTGCTCGACAACAGATACGTAAACTTCTTATAATACCAAGGTAGATATGGTTAAAAAGAAAAGACAAACACGCAAGAAAAAGAATCAACAGCCGGTTGAGAAGTCCAATTTTTGGCAGCTTTCTGGCGCAGTAACGATGATACTGTTGGGGCTATTTTTGTTGCTCGGCGGCTTCGGTGCAGGTGGCCCACTACCTGTAAATATGTTTAGTGGAATATATTGGGCTCTTGGCTGGGCTGCTTACATCGCACCATTTTTATTAGCCTACCTTGGGGCATTAAAGTTTATTAGTGAAGATAAGCAGATACCATTAGAAAAATTTGCTTCTAGTATTGGTATTCTAGTATTTAGTTCTAGCTGGTTCTATACAGTCTTTGTAACAGTAGATGAAAGCGGAACATATAGTGGTGGTCATGGTGGGTCGATCGGCGAACTAATCGGTGGCGCCTCACTTAATCTTATTTCTAAGTTTCCGGCATCAATCATGTATTTTGTGCTAACTGGCTTGGCTGTTTTTCTCACTTTCAATATCTCGCCTCAGATAATCTTAAAACTAGGCAATATATTTAAACAAAAAGATAATGGAGACGTCGATTTAGCCAAATTAAAAGGTAATGAACAAAAAGAATTTCAGCTTAATGAAGGTGTGCCAGTTGAACATCGTGGCGCAAAACTATCTTCGCTTAAAAACACTGCCCAAAAATTGACGCCGAACGAAAATCACGAAGCCCTAACAGCTAAAAGTGATCCAACCTGGAAGTTTCCGGGCCTTGAGCTATTAAATCAAAAACAAGATAAAGCTGATGCTGGTGATGTCGAGGGTAATGCCAAACAAATAAAAGAGAGCTTGGGCAACTTCAATATTGATGCCACCATGGAAGGGGCGAATATTGGACCACGTGTCACACAGTACACACTCCGACCTCCCAACGGTGTTAAATTAACCAAGATTAAGGCATTAGAAGATAACTTGGCGCTTGATCTAGCTGCTCAAACCATAAGAATTGAAGCTCCGATCCCAGGGAAAAGAGCTGTTGGTATCGAAGTGCCAAACGTCAAACAAGCCCACGTGCGAGTGAGTAGTATCTTACAGACGAACGAATGGCAAAATCGTGAAGGTAATCTTAATATTGCAATTGGAAAAGATATATCAGGTACGCCTGTGATCGATGATTTAGATAAAATGCCACACATTCTGGTTGCTGGTCAGACAGGATCAGGAAAATCCGTAATGATTAACACTATCTTAACTAGTTTGCTGTATAGAAATACGCCAAGTGATCTTAAGTTAATAATGGTCGACCCAAAACAAGTTGAACTAAAACCTTATGACGGCATCCCGCATTTGCTAACGCCTGTAATTACCGAGCCAGAAAAATGTATTAGCGCGCTTAAATGGACAGTAGCGGAGATGGAGAGACGCTATAAAGCGCTCTCAGAAGTACACAAACGTAATATCCTAGAGTATAACGAGCTAAAAAAAGAAGAGGGTATGCCTTATATCGTTATTGTAATTGATGAGCTTGCAGATCTGATGATGATGGCGGCACGTGATGTTGAAGCCTTGATTGTCAGAATTGCCCAGAAGGCTAGAGCAGTAGGAATCCACTTAATCTTAGCTACTCAGCGTCCGAGTGTGGACGTTATAACAGGGTTGATAAAGGCAAACATACCGGCGCGCGTCGCATTTACGACTGCCAGTCAGGTCGATTCTCGTACCATTATCGACCAAATGGGCGCAGAGAAGCTACTTGGTAGAGGTGATATGTTGTACCAGACCGCAGAGATGCCAAAACCGAAGCGTATTCAAGGTGCCTTAATTACTGACGAAGAGACTAACAAAATTACTGATTTTATAAGAGCCCAACGTGCACCGAATTATGATGACGAAGTTGTGAGCCAGCCAGTCCAATTAAATGGTCGTGGTGGCGTGGTTGCTGATTATGGCGCCAATGATGCCGACGATGACATGTGGAAGGATGCTATCCAAGTTGTAGTTGATGGCAAAAAAGCTAGTACCAGTTTGCTCCAACGTCGACTTCGAATAGGTTATGCTCGGGCAGCTAGGCTAATGGAAAGCATGGAAGAGCAAGGGATAATTGGTCCAGCCGACGGTTCTAGACCACGAGATGTACTCATAAGTTCTGTCGACGAGGTATTCGGCGACACTCACTCTGATGACGTTGCCATGCAGGACAATAGTAGCGACGCTGATGCGGACCCAGATGAGTTGACCAACGCCTAGCTAAGGTGGTATAATTACATCTGTTAATAAAACTTCAGCTCGTGATTTTCTTTAAGGATTACGGGCCAAAGACCAAAGGAAGGAGATAAAATAAGTGCAAGATTACGAAATAGCAGTGCTATATGATCCAGGTTTAGAGGTAGACCTGACCAAATCTGAGGACAGATTTAAAAAAATAATTACCGACAATAAGGGCAAAATTAAAGATACCGATAACTGGGGTAAACGAAAATTAGCCTACCCAATTGCCAAAAACGAACATGCCATATATGTTTTTTATACGGTCGAGTTAGAGCCAGCCTCTCTCGGTAAAATTGAGAGTACGCTAAATATCACGAACGAGATTATTCGGTATTTAATTGTAAAAATCGACCATAAAGAATTAGCCAAAGCAGAATTAGCTAGAAAAACTCTAGCAGAGAAAGCAAAAAAATCTAAGAGCTCTGACGAGACCAAGTCGGACGACGAAGTAGAGGAGTAGTACAAAATGGCACGAAGCGTAAACCAAGTAACATTGATGGGCAACCTTACTCGTGACCCAGAACTCCGCCAAACACCCAACGGACAAAGTGTCTGTAGCTTTAGCCTAGCTCTAAACCGCAGTTATAAGGGTAGTAATGGTGAGTGGCAAGAGGCTACAGATTACGTCGATATTGTGGCTTGGGCAAATTTAGGCGAACGAGTTGCACAGTACCTTACTAAAGGCCGACGGTGCCTAGTTATTGGACGTTTGCAAAGTAGCTCATGGGAGCAAGAAGGCAAAAAACGCAGTAAAGTTGAAGTTATTGCCAACGACGTGACGTTCCTTGATAGTCGCGGAGCGGATAGTGGAGGTAATGAATCGGGACCAAGTGATAGTCCAGTCAGCGAAAAACCAGCTAGCAAACCAGCAAAAGACGAAGTAGTCGAAGACGTCGATGATGAACCAATTAACCTAGACGACATACCATTTTAATCGGCTGGCGCCTTTATGAGAGGGGAATATCCCCTCTCATCGCGCCGGGAAGTGAATAAATCACTTCAGCGGGCTGCTCACCCCTAACAACAAGCAATAAGTAAAAGGAGAATTTAATGGCAAAAATATTTAGAAAACGAGATGAAGTACCATTCTTTGATTACAAGGATTTTAAATCTTTGCAACGCTACGTTAATGTGTACGGCCAGATAGAATCACGTAAAAAGACTGGTCTAACAGAGAGTCAGCAACGACACCTATCGCGTGCCATAAAACGTGCACGACATTTAGCATTGCTACCATTCGTAGCAAATAACTAGGAGATTACCTATGGCGTTTGGAATAACCGATCTTAAAAAAGGCACAATCTTTCAGTTTGAGGGCGATCCGTATAAAGTCGTAGAGTATTCACAAAAAGTAATGGGGCGAGGCGGTTCAATCGTTAACGTCAAGATTAAGAGTCTTGTTGACGGTAAGGTGTTGGATAAAACTTTTAAGGGTAACGAACAACTCGAGCCGGCTGATGTGAGCAATAAAACAGTTCAGTATCTTTATAACGATGGAACGAGCTTTCATTTTATGGATCCAGAATCTTTTGAGCAATTTGAAGTGCCGGCGAGTATCATTGCTGAACAGTCTGGATATCTCAAAGAATCAGATACTGTGACTCTACAAATTTTTAAAGATAGAATCATCAATGTAGAGTTGCCAAAAAATGTATATCTAAAAGTAACTTACGCTGAGGATGCCGTTAAAGGCGATACCTCTAGCTCAATTACCAAGGATGCCACGCTAGAAACAGGCATTAAGGTAAAAGTCCCGCCATTTATCAAAACTGGTGATGAAATTAGTGTTGATACCGATTCTGGTGCTTATCGCGAGCGTAAAAAAGTCTAAGGATACTAGGTAGCCATGAGAATAGATGAATATTTGGCCAAGAATGGTCTGGTCAGGTCTAGGTCTCATGCGAAAGATCTAGTGAATAGGGGAAAAGTTCGGGTTAATGGTGATATTGTCACAAAAGCTGGATATCAAATTAAACCTAGTGATAATTTAGTAGTCGATGAAGCGATTCAGCTAGTTTCGCGTGCTGGCGAAAAGTTAGCTTCTGTATACAAGAATTTTAACCTAGACTTTAATGACAAAGTTGTACTGGACGTCGGGTCCTCAACCGGAGGTTTTACTGACTTTGCATTACAAAATGGAGCAAAAAAAGTAATTGCCGTAGATACAGGCACTGATCAGCTGGCTGAAAAACTTCGGATAGATCCAAGAGTAGAATTGCACGAGAAAACTGATATCAGAGATTATTCTGCGCACGGCAAATCGATAGATTACGCATTGATGGACGTGTCGTTTATATCAATTCGAAAAATTCTGCCTGCGGTTAAGGAATTATCGGATAAAGATACTATCATTATCGCCATGTTAAAACCTCAGTTTGAAGCAACGATACCTCAGAAGAATAAGGGTGTAATCAAAAATTCTCGGGTAAGAAAAGAGATTTTATCTGAATTCGAAGCATGGGTTAAAAGGGGCTTTGTAATCTCTGCGTCTATGGACAGCCAGCTTAGTGGAACTAAAGGTAACGTTGAACGTTTTTATCGTCTGCAAAAAACATAAGCGTTCTGTTAAACTCATAAACATAAATGTACTACAAAAGTCGAAATGAAGCCGGGCAGTTATTGGCAAAAAAATTGGTCGAAAAGTACCGATATGAAGATTGCGCTGTAGTTGCGCTGTCTGAAGGTGGGGTGATAGTCGGTGCCGAAATCGCAAAAGCCCTTCACTGCGTGTTGACGATGCTTTTAACTGAAGAAGTAAAGTTACCGGGAGAGACAAAACCAATCGCTGTGGTTAATCAAGATGGTGGGTTTACATATAATAATTTGTTCTCAACCGGAGAATTAGAAGGTTTTACAGCAGAATTCCATAACTATCTCGAGCAAGAAAAAATGCAAAAATTCCACGCTATTAATAGATTATTAGGCGAAGGGGGGCTGATTAGAAGTGATCTTTTGTATGGGCGAAACGTGATTCTTGTTTCTGACGGTTTAAATAGTGGGATTTCTTTGGATGCTGCTTCTGATTTTCTAAAGCCGATCAGAATTCAAAAAATGATAGTTGCGACCCCGCTAGCTACAGTTCAAGCGGTGGACAGGATGCATATTATGGCAGACGAGATTCAATGCCTCAGTGTGGTAGAGAACTACATGAATACTAATCACTACTATGACGATAATAAGATGCCGGATAGAGACGTTATCTTAAAAACTATTGAGACGATTGTACTTAACTGGAAATAACTATAATAATTTTTTAAGCTTTTGTATATCTAAGATTGAAATAACAGAATTATTAGTCTCAATTAACTTGTTACGTTCTAGTGCGACAATTTCTCGCCCAGTGGTTTCGCGTGTGGCATTAACTGAGCTAGCAATATCGATACGTCGCAGGGGAGCGGATATTATTATTTTGGATCCGGACTCCTCGCCAAATCGTTCAGCCATTAGTAGTAAAAAGGCCACAACTCGTTCTTTGACAGTCCTGTACTCTAAGTTAATTATTCTTAAAGAGTGCATACGATACATGGCGATAACTAAGTCAATAAACGGCGGTAATGCTTCTTTATTATTTTGGAGGTAATCTAAATACTCATCTCGATCGACTTTCCAAATCTCTACCGGCGACATTGCTTCATATACAACTAATTTATCTTCTCCGGTAACAGACCAGATTAGAGGAAAGATTTCTCCAGCTTTTCTGATAATAAGTAGGTTTTCTTCGCCATACTTTGTGATGTCATAAGCTTTGACGAGACCCGACTCGATTAAAAAAACACCCGTAGGTGTTTCGTTGGCTCGGATTATTAGTTCGCCTTTTTTGTAGGTTAACTTTCGCCCTTTTTCAAACAGGGCTTTGAAGGACTTGCGTTGTTTATCATTTGCAAGCATAGCTTAATTATCCCACAGATATACAGTTTAGTCACTCGCGTGTGATAAAAATCTCATCGATTGAGTTACAAGGTTAACAGACAAGGTAGTGCTATAGGGTTAGAGTATAAATGTACTTCAATTAATAAAGGAGGTGCGGAGATGAGAGATCTAAAAGATATTGAGAGAGAACTAATTAGTATCGGATCATATATTCGTTTTGTAGGAAGACCTGCGCTCCGCGAACTACCAAAGATATTAGTTGATGGAGAGAAGATAAAACACTGTCTTAACATTCGATATGAAGGTGGCGTGGCATTGTTGTGTGTCACTAACTTTCGAGTTTTGCTAATTGATAAAAAGCCTTTTTTCTTGATGTTGGAGGACATTCGCTACGACATGATCATGGAAGTCGATTACGGATATCAGATGTTTAGTGGTCAGGTAAAGATGATAATGCCGAATAAAAAACTGACTTTTCGAGCTTTTAAAAAAGATCAACTAAGAGACATGACAACCTATGTACAAAATCGGGTTTTAACCTCTCGCCAGCAACACGATACCCAACACACAGTAATCGCCGACAACAGACTAGTGCCGGATATGCCGATTGGTGCGCCAGCGGAAATTCAGCCAAATGAAGGGTATATTAGTAGCAATTTAGAAAATCCTGAAGTTTTGGTTTCTGTACCAAAAGCTATTCACCCGTATATTCAATCAACTTTAACGGTTAGAAAACAGCTGTCTAGATACTAGAACACTAGACGTTAAATCTAAAATCGACAACATCTCCAGGTTTCATGATGTAGTCTTTGCCTTCAGTCCGGACTTTTCCGAGAGAACGGGCATTTACGAGAGTTCCTGCATCAATCAAATCTTGGTAACAAACAATTTCCGCAGCGATGAATCCGCGTTCAAAATCACCATGTATTACTCCCGCAGCTTGTGGGGCAGTGCTACCTTTTTTGATTGTCCAAGATCGGACTTCTTTTGGTCCTGCAGTCAGATAGCTTTGTAGCCCTAGTACGTCATAAGCTGCGTGAATCAGCTTCACTAAGCCTGATTCTTTTTGACCGTAGCTCTCTAGTAGTTCGGCTGCGTCATTTCCGTCCAGATCTTTTAGTTGGTTTTCAAGTTCAGCACATACAAACAGGGCTTGGGAGGGCGCCACTAAATCGGCTAGACTAGACTGTAAATCCTTGTCGATAAGTCCGTTCTCATCAATATTAAATAGATATATTGTCGGTTTGGCAGTCAGCAGGTGGAGGTCCGAAATCAGATCAAAATCGATATCTTTAGCTGAGAAAAGCGGCGTTCCTTCATTGAGTAAATTATGTATACGATTTAGCTGTTCTACCTGAGATTTTAGCTTTGGGTTGGCTTTGGCTTCCTTTTGTAGTTTGGGTAATCTATTTTCTACTGTTTGCAAGTCAGCTAGTACTAGCTCTGTGTTAATAATATCAATGTCTTTTTTAGGATTATGTTTTTCGTCAACATGGACAATATTATCGTTTTCAAATGCTCTAACTACATGGCATATTGCGTTTGTAGATCTAACATGTGATAAGAATTGATTGCCCAGTCCTTCTCCTTTACTAGCGCCTGCGACTAATCCTGCGATATCAACAAAGTCTACCGTAGAAGGGACAATTTTTTCTGAAGAATATATTTTTGATAATTCTAGTAATCTTTCGTCGGGGACTGCTACTACGCCAGTATTTGGTTCGATTGTGGCAAAAGGGTAATTAGCGGCCAGTACGTTATTGCTAGTTAACGCATTGAATAAAGTGGACTTGCCCACATTCGGAAGACCTACGATCCCAATGGATAATGACATGAACAATATTTTAACAGAGGTGGGTGATTTATCCTAGCAAAAATTCTGAGAATAAGTTTGATTTCTAAATATGTTTGAGCAATCGATTTGACCCTACTTTATATATATGGCTACTAAATAGCTTTAACCATAAGCGCGGATGCTGTATATTATTAGGTAATTAGAAAAATCAGAGTATGAAAGACGATATTATTAAATCAGACCACGAATCAAACGAGCACCTCCGCGATGAGGATGCTATTGACGTAGTGAAAGATAATAACCCAGAGATCATATCTGGCAATGGCAAGTCTTCTAAAAAACGACCAGTTATTATTGGCTTGGTACTATTGTTAGTAGTAGGATTAGGTCTTTTCCAGTGGCTAGTCCCCGGAGGGATACTCAACTCTGATAATAATGACCAACAAATAGAGCAAAGTATTGTAATTGGGGATACTACAATCACACAGTCCGATGTTGATAGATACGCCAAAGGCATAGAAAACTATAAAAAACAACGACCGACTGTTGTCATAGAGGGAGAACCTAAGCAAGTTGCCCTTGATGATCTAATAATGCATGCCGCACTACTAAAGGAGGCTAAAGATAATAATTTGTCTCTGTCAGATACAGAACTTCGTGAGCTGTATAAAATCCCGTCAAAAACTTCAATAGACGATTATTATAAGTATAAAGAGGCTAACAAATCATCTGATGGAGTTGATTATTATGAGGGCGTAACGCAGGAAAATGGATTATTACGCCAAAAATTAGAGAAAAAACTGATACGAGATCAAAATCTATTCTATGTGACTGTTAATTTTGACTCACCATTTTTTAATAAACAAAAAGACAAAGAAAAACTACAAGAATTACACGACGAAGCAAAAACAAAATTACAGAATGATATATTGCCGTTGTTCGAGAAAGGTACATCTAAAGAAAAAATAATTGACAGTGTGGATGTAAATAATATCGGCACGACCAAACAAGATTTTACGAAAATTGCTGATTTGTACGCAAAACAACTGGTGGTCAGCGCTAACGAGATAAAGAATTATGCTTCTAATAACGAGAATGTTAGATATATCAACCTCAAGGAACTGGGCAAAACAGATGGTCAATCAGTATCACAATCTTTTAGAGATCTAGATGTTGATTACGGTATTGAAGTCCCTGATCTAAAAAATACCAATGAAGAAATAGCCAAGTTACAAAAAGACGGTGACCACACGACTGTGTTTGCTTCAAAAACTGGTACCTATATGATTGCTCGGCTAGAAAAGACTGGTGGAGGTGATTATTCAACCTGGCAAGCATTTCTAGACAAGTACAAAAATGATTATGTACCGAAGGACTTCAAAGTTTCGTTATCCGCTGTACTCAATAAAGTATTCGCGGTTAGCGCCCAACCGTTTAATATAATTACTTCAGTGTTTGATCAGAAGGCAAAAGCCCAGGGTCCACCTGATGGTTGCGGAAACCATACCCTAGATATGTCTGTGGCTATGATTGATAGGTCTGGAGCCGGAGTTAACGGATCAGTCTATATCGGTCAACAAAATGGTACATATTGTCCTGGTAGCCCAAGAGTTACCGGTAATGGATATGCGTTAACTACAGGAAACTGTTGGAATGGTAACGCACCATATTTTGGCGGAACGGCTCCATCGGGCTATAGGATTGTTGGCTACATCCCAGGTGATTACACGGTTGAAGGGGCCAATAATACTGGAGACTATAATGCCTATGTTGTTGTTGAACGAACGAACAATAAGACAATAAGCGGTACATCGTCGATGGTTAGCGATGACGGGTCGAGCTTTGGTGGCGGAAGATCTGTGTTTAGCCATACAATAACTTACAGCAATCTTTATCCGTATTTAAGTAATGATTATGGTGTGTCGGGGAGTTGGAATGTGCCTGGTGGACAGAGTTCATATACGATTACTGCAAGTGCCCCAGGGAGCTTTACTACGAACCGAGGAACATGGACTGTTATTGGTTCGACGACCAAGGATCGACCAGCTAACGTCGGTAATAATTGGCACGCAGATATCCAGTTTAGATATACCTTATCGCAATGTACTGGTAACTGTTGTCCTGGGAGTACCGATCCTAGTTGTAATCCTCCGAATACACCAACCTGTAGTTTGTCAGTTAGCCCAGTAGGTACGCTAAATGCTGATGGCTCAGGAGAAGTTGTTGTGTCTTGGTCAAGTACTAATAACCAGAGCGGAAGTATTAGCCCTATAATTGGTACTTTAGGTAGGGCCGGTGAAGCTGACAGTAGGTTTGGCGGATCTAGGCAGGTTCGTATTGATGGGCCAACTACTTTCACTGGTACTTGGAAAAACACCGATGCTAATCCAGACAGGTCCGTATCGTGTAGCGATGGTACTGACAGCACTCCACAACCACCAAGCTCGCCGATGCTTCAACCGTATATGCGGGTTTACGGTAATGATGTGATTGTAGGGAGTGTCTTTAAAAATGATGCGGGGGTGTGTGATACTACCAGTATTAATCAGGGGATAACTGGCGTAACTGGATCCGAAATTGTCGATGATAAACGGGTATTTACTGGGGCATCTGGACAGTTTGCCGTATTCGATAACTCTTTAGGCAATGGACCTGACGCTCCCTATTATGGAAGTATAAAACGATTCTTTAGCGACAATCAAAGATCTAATGCCTCTGTGGACAATTCTGGTACCCTAGGTAGTGGTCTTCCATTAGCGAATGATTTAACTTTCGGTAACCACTATAGCAGATATATTGCGAATACTTTTGGTCGTGGTGGGGATAGCAACTATCCAGATTGGATTAAAATTAATAGTGGCAGAGTACCAGGGTATGGTGGTAATAGTGGCGTAGTGATGTGCATACCAAATTATTATGGCGACACACAGACAGCTGGCGCTACACCGGTGACTGGTGGAAAGCTAAGTGATATAGCCGGTAGTCTAACCAGCCCGATTGCTAACGGTCAACGAAAGGTCCTTCTAGTTAACGGCGATTTATTTATTGATAAAGATATAAAATATGAATATACATCGTGGAACAGTGTACCTGCAATCCCTAATGTCACAGTCATAGTAAAAGGCAATATCAGAATAGACAAAGATGTAACACAACTAGACGGAATCTATGTCGCCCAACCAAAAAACTCTGATTCTGGTAATAACCCTAGAGATGGCGGGTTAATCTATACTTGTTCGCAACAAAATGATCCATACCCAGTGAGAGATTTAAGAGAAAATTGCGGTAAACAATTAGTAATTAACGGATCATTTATATCTAAAAAAGTCATTTTCCATAGGACTAAAGGCTCCGTGCATTGCATGGAAGAGTTGCCGGCTACAGTCCCTTGTACTCCGGCGGGGCCTAATGAACGGGCGAGTTCAGATAACATCGCTGAGGTCTTCAATTTTAGCCCAGAAGCATACTTAACACCACTAAGCTCAAAGCTTGAAACATCAGCTCCTTATCAAAAATATGATTATATAACCAGCTTGCCGCCAGTACTCTAAAAATTCTTGCAACTAACATTAATGCTTATGGTATAATTTATACCAAGTATGAGCATTAGTATTCTCTTGGTGGGATAAACAATACTCAGATTGGCATAACATGATAAAACATTTAAATATACCAAAAAATAAATATAGGATTTTACAGTAATGGGTTTGCTGAGCGGGTCAACGGATTTTTTTGGACTTGATCTGGGTACTACGGCAGCTAGAATAGTTCAGCTAAGTGGCAACGGTCCGACTAAACAGTTAGTTAAGTATGCTCAGGTTGCAATAAACAGCGACGTAGCATCCAGCGACTCTAATGCTGATCAACAAAAAGTTGCGCAGGCCCTGAAGGAGCTGATATCTACTACTCGAATTAATACTAGGGACGTTGCGGTCGGTTTACCGTCAAATAAAGTATTTACTACTGTGGTTGATATAGACAGATTACCTGTGAACGAGCTAGCGAACGCTATCCACTACCAAGCGGATTCAATAATTCCTACCCCAATTGCTGAATCAAAGTTAGATTGGGCTGTGGTTGGTAACTCCCCTAAAGACAAAACCAAGCAAGAAATACTTCTAACCAGCGTTACTAATGAGTTCATCGAAAAACGGCTAGATATGCTCGAGTCTATCGGTCTTAATGTAATAGCCTTTGAACCTGATAATTTGGCCTTATCGCGAGCGCTACTATCGCCCGATGTAGCAAATCCCCAGATGGTACTTGATGTCGGCCATAAATCGACAGACATTGTAATTGTAATGAATGGGGCGCCTAGACTAACACGTTCAATTCCTACAGGAGTAGAGGCTATAATTAGGTCTGCAACACAGAACTTGAGTATTGACGCTAAGCGGGCAGAACAATTCGTCTTTAAATTTGGCCTTGGCGAAGATAAATTAGAGGGCCAGATCTATAATGCAATTGTCGGTACCGTTGAGATCATAATGAATGATATCCAAAAATCTATAAAGTTTTTTAGCTCTCGATATAACGGTGCGACTCCAGAGCGGATTATAGTAAGCGGCGCAGCTGTTACGATGCCTGATTTTCCCAAATATATCGCCAATGTAACAGGTTTGAACGTCGAAATAGGTAATACTTGGCGTAACGTGACTTATCCGTCCAATAAAACCAACGAATTAATGGCTATATCAAGTAATTTTGGTGTCGCTATTGGGCTAGCGGAGCGTAAGGCATGATTCAGTTCAATCTCCTACCATCAGTCAAACTAGAGTACATTAAAGCTCGTAGAACCAAGAGATTGGTTATGTCTATCGCCATTGTTGCTGGGTTATTCAGTTTTGCAATTTTTGGGTTGCTTTTTGTGAATGTTAATTTTCTTCAGACTGGCCACATCTCAAACCTAACTAAAGAAATTGAGGATAATACTAATCAGTTAAAAAGTATCGAAGATATCGATAAGGTTTTAACAGTACAGAATCAATTAACTGAACTTACAACGCTACACGAGAAAAAACCTGCTGCTGATAGGACTCTAACTTATATTAGTCAAGTGACCCCCCAAAAAGCTAGTACATCTCAGGTAAGTGTAGATTTTGAACAGCAAACAATTAGTATTAGCGGCACAACCGATAGTCTAGTGACTGTTAACAAATTTGCAGACACCCTGAAGTTTACAAAATATGTGGTAGGTGATAGTACTGATCAGATTAACGCGTTTTCAGATGTTGTTTTAGCGAATTTCAGTGTGTCAGACGACCAAACAACCTATCAAATCGATCTAAAATTTAATCCAGAGATTTTCGATAATACGAAGTCTATTAAATTGTCTATTCCAAATATTATTTCGACTAGGTCGCAAACACAAAAGCCTAGTGATAATTTGTTTCAAAAACAACCAGACCCCACCAAAGAGGAAGGTAATTAATAATGAACAATAAAAATTCACAAAAACACACTCAAGTAGAAAAACTGAATTCAGCAGTTGTGCTAACAGTTGCTGTTTCGGCATTTGTGATAGTGTTCGCCCTTGTTGCCTCGAGAGCTCTCTGGACTAAGATGAGTTATCAAAATCGAGTAATTTCAGCCAAGGAAGAAGCTCGAGATCAGCTTCGAGATAATATTGATCAGGTTGATGAGCTAGTAATAGCATATAAAGCATTTTCAGAGACTCCTAATAATGTGCTTGGAGGGTCATCGAATGGAAAATCTGAGAATAGTGGGGATAATGCTAAACTCACCTTGGATTCATTGCCGAGTAAATATGACTTTCCAGCACTTACAACTAGTGTCGAAAAGCTAGTTAAAAGTACCGGGAGTAAAGTTGGGAGTATTAGCGGAACAGACGACGAAGTTAGTCAACAGGATCAATCTAAAGAAGGGGTTATCGAAATCCCGTTTGACTTAACAGCAGAAGGAAATTATGCGAGTATTGTGAATTTGATGAAAGCCTTTAATCTATCCATTCGTCCTATTAGCATAAAAGCTATTGAATTTTCTGGTACAAATGAAGATTTTAGCGTCTCACTATCTGCAAAGTCATATTATCAGCCCGCAAGGACACTTGAAGTTACGAAGAAGGTAGTAAAATGAAACAAAAAGACATCGCGATTATCGTACTGGCCGTTGGTTTAAGTGGAATAATATCATTTTTCCTATCCAATCAATTTTTCGCATCACCTAATGATTTAAAAACTAAGGTAGAGGTTGTAGAGCCAATAACTGCTGATTTTCCCGAACTAGATAAACGATACTATAATTCGAAATCTATAAACCCGACACAAGAAATTGTTATTGGTGACGAGAAGAATCAGCAACCATTTCAATCGCCGAATTAAGGACGTTAAATGAGCGTCTTATCTGAAGATATCCAAAATCAAGTCGAGAAATCTTTAATTGATGATAAATTGATATCGCTTGATGTCGCCAAAGAACTTCGTAAAAAAGCAAAAGACGACCAGGTGCCATTTATACAGCTATTAGTGTCTGAAGGCGGTGTTACAAACGAAGTGTTGACGAAAACTATCGCTAATGTGACCAACGTACCTTATGTTAACCTGACTAATGCCAAAATTGATCCAGATGTTCTAGCTTTGCTTTCTCAAGATACTGCTGAGACCTACATGACTGTTCCTCTGGGTGAAATGCAGCATCGTCTGGTTGTAGCTATGTTGGATGCAGATAACGTGCAGGCGATAGATTTTTTAGCTAATAAAATTGGACGTCCTTTAAAAGTATATGCAGCCAGCGAAGAAGGGATACGGCGCGTATTGGGTCAATACCAAACTAAGATCGATCAATCTGTTGCCAGAGACTTAAAACAAGATGATTTAATTGAGTCTCAATCAGAGGACGCCAAAGCTAATACGAAATCTCAACGTGCTATCGAAAGTGTAGTTCAAGATTCTCCGATAAGTAAAGCTTTGTCAGCGATTTTGGAATATGCAGCCAATAACCGAGCTAGTGATGTCCATATAGAGCCATTGCAGAATGAGATTAGAATCAGGGCTAGAATTGATGGCGTTCTCAGAGAGATAATGAGGCTACCTAAATCTACGGAAGCGCCTCTTGTGTCTCGTGTCAAAATTCTGTCTAGCCTAAAGATTGACGAACACAGAATACCGCAAGATGGACAGTTTAGTGTGACAGTCGCTGGACGTGACATTGATCTGCGTATTGCCATTAGTCCGGTCGTCTGGGGCGAGCAAGTAGTAATTAGATTATTAGATAAATCTGGCACAAGTTTGCAACTCGAAGACATGGGCTATATGGGTAGATCATTAAATCGAATTCGAAAATCGTTGAAATACTCTAATGGGATGGTGCTTACTTCTGGGCCAACAGGATCAGGAAAGTCCACTTCTATGTATGCCTTGATACAGGAGGTGAAAAACGACCAAGTCAATATTGTAACTCTTGAAGACCCTGTCGAATACAAAATACAAGGTGTTAATCAAATTCAGGTAAATAGTGATGTTGGCCTAAATTTTGCCGATGGTTTACGGTCTATTTTGCGCCAAGATCCAAATATCATCATGGTGGGAGAGATTAGAGATAAAGAGACTGCCCAGCTTGCAGTGCAGGCGGCCTTAACTGGACACCTTGTCTTCTCGACGCTGCATACTAATTCGGCTGCAGGCATATTACCTAGACTCCTTGATATGGGTATCGAACCATTCTTGATAGCTTCAACTGTTAGGACTGTGATTGGGCAACGGCTAGTTCGTCGTATTAGCAGTGCGGAATCTGAAAGAGAAGCTTATCAAGCTAGTCAGACAGAGATCCAAGCCATTCACGATACATTAGATCCAATCCTTCCAGAGAAGAAAGAAGATTTAAAAAAATTAGCAGAAGAACTAGGGTATAAAAGCTTGCCTACAAGAGGGCAAAGCGCTTATACTTTGTATAAGGGCAAAGATAGTCCCGAAACGCCTGGTGGTTATAAAGGTAGAATGGGCTTGTACGAGGTTTTTGATATCAATGACGATATACAAAATCTAATTCTCAAACATTCAACAAGTGCTGAGATCCAAAAAGCGGCTCAAGTACAAGGTATGATCACAATGAGGCAAGATGGATATCTAAAAGCTCTGGCTGGATACACAACACTAGATGAGGTGAATCGCGTAGCCGGCGCTGGGGGCGCATAAGGAGGGGAATATTATGACAACAAAATCAACCGCAGGACAATTAGCAATTCGTATAGAACCACTACTAGATGAGGTGGTGAAGAAAAAGGCTTCCGATCTTCACTTGCAGGTCGGTCTACCGCCGATACTGAGAATTGATGGAAAATTAACTCCGGTTTCTAGTGCTGACGCTTTAACGGAGGAAGCAACAGAAAGCCTAATTTTTGCAATTCTAGATGAAGACCAAAAACAAATACTTTTGAAAGATAAAGAGTTCGACTTTAGCTTTGCGTACGGTGATTTGGGACGTTTTCGAGTTAACGCATTCCATGAACGAGGTAATCTAGCCGCTGCTTTAAGGTTAATACCAAATGAGGTGCTAACTATTGAACAATTAGGCTTGCCACAAATAGTAAGTAAATTTGCAGATTATCCGCGTGGATTAGTACTCGTGACTGGTCCGACCGGTTCAGGAAAATCAACTACACTAGCTGCCCTTGTAGACAAAATTAACAGTGAAAGACCTGAGCATATAGTTACAATTGAGGACCCAGTAGAATTTACTCATAAATCGAAAAAATCAGTTGTCGTACAACGCGAAGTTCATTATGATACATATTCATTTTCGGCTGCGTTAAGATCAAGTCTACGGCAAGATCCTGATGTTGTATTGATTGGTGAAATGCGCGACCTGGAAACTATCGCCGCGGCTATAACCATCGCAGAGACAGGTCATTTAGTATTTGCAACTCTACACACCAACTCTGCTTCGCAGTCGATAGACCGTATGATTGACGTGTTTCCGCCGCATCAACAACCTCAGATTCGTTCTCAGTTGGCTAATATCTTAATGGCTATTTGTTCTCAACGCTTAGTGCCATCAATTGGCGGCGGAAGAATCGCGGCTGCAGAAATTCTAGTCGCTAACCCCGCGGTTAGAAATATTATACGAGAAGGAAAAAGCCATCAGCTAGAAGCAGTGATTCAAACTGGCGCAGAGAATGGCATGCAATCTATGGATAAGACCCTTGTTGGGTTGATCCAAAAAGGTTCTATCACTTACGATGAAGCCAGAAATGTTGCAGTAGATCTCGATGAACTCGATCGGATGATGCGGGGTTAGTATGATGATTGATATCGGAGTTGCCAATGCTAACGTATAGATATACGGCAAGGGAGCCAATTACTGGTAAGAAAGTGAACTCTGAGATTTCGGCAGATAGTGAACAGGCCGCGATTAAAGCTATTCAAAAAGACGGTTTGGCGCCAATTAATGTGACTGTAAAAGATGTGAATTCGAATTACATCGGGCGTTTTAGAAACAGGATTAAGACCAAAGATAAAGTGCTTTTTTCTCGACAACTTTCAACCTTAATTAACGCCGGACTTCCATTAGTCCAGAGCTTGCGTAATGTAGCCGGTCAAACACAAAACAAGAATCTCCAAAATGTAATAAATATTGTCATTACTGACGTCGAATCGGGGAAGTCGTTTTCTGACGCTCTGGCTAGACATCCGGTTGTTTTTGATTCAATTTTTATAAACTTAGTCGCCGCTGGTGAAGCATCAGGTACATTAGACAAGGCTCTAGAGCGAATCGCTAACCAAAAGGAAAAAGACGCAGAGATAATCAGTAAGGTACGTGGAGCGATGGTTTATCCAATAATCGTGCTTCTTGTTATGGTGGCGGTTGTTATATTTATGATAGTCAGCGTGCTTCCCGGCGTAGAAGAGGAGTATAGCGGTATTCCGGGCGCACAACTTCCTCTAGTTACGAAAGTCTTGCTATTCGTCGCACACTTTACTATCAAATATTGGTGGATAGAGTTGATTATAATAGGTGTGGCAATTTTTGTAACTAGTAGGTGGGCGAGATCTTTTGGCGGCAAACGTGCCATCGATCGAATGAAAATGCGTGTTTGGCCGATTGGTAGGTTATTTATGAAGCTTTATATGGCAAGATTTACAAGGGTAGGTTCGACCTTGGTGGCCAGTGGCGTTCCGTTAATTCAGATGTTAGATATTACCGGCAAATCAGTGAACAATATTTATATTCAAGAATCTCTACAAAAAGCCGTAGAAAAGGTAAAAGGCGGAGTCGCATTGTCCACCGCCTTGAAGGGTGATGAAAACTTTTTGGAGCTTGTGCCTGATATGCTTCGAATCGGAGAGCAGTCTGGTTCAGTAGAACAAATGCTTTCAAAAACAGCAGACTATTACGAAAGAGAAGTAGATAACGAGATTAAAGCCATTTCTACGACAATAGAGCCGGTGCTGATGATTGTTATGGGTATTGTGGCTATCACTATAGTTACGGCAATACTATTACCGGTGTACAGTTTGGTTGGTAAGGACTTGTTGTAGGGGGAGATTTTTGTTGCATTTTATTAATTGAAACAGTAGTATATTAAACATAAGCATAAAATAACTATCAAAAAGGGGAATGAAAATGGGCATCAAAGATATAAAGAGAAAAAGACAAGAAGGCTTCACTATAATCGAAGTAATGATAGTGCTTGTTATTGCTGCAGTTATATTGTTGATGGTGTTCTTGGCTGTTCCAGCCTTACAGAGGAATTCGCGAAATACGCAACGCAAAAATGATGCGGCGAACTTGATGGCAGCAGTAAATGAGTACGCCACTAATCACAATGGCCAACTTCCAACTTCACAGTCAGTCTTTGATAGTGAAGTTTTGCCTAACGTTAAATTAGGTTTTTATGATGATGATCCAACGGCTGATGAGGTAATATTTTCTACTACAGCTGGTCCTGGCGGAGAAGTCGATGATGACGATGGCGCCCTGTACATAGTTACAAATGCAAAATGTAGTAGCAGTGTTGCGATAACGGGCACTGGCGCAACATCTAGACAGTTTGTCGCGGGGTATAACGTTGAAACTGGCGCCGGCTTAGATCAATCGCAGTGTCAAGACGGCTAGTTGCATAAATAGTATTTTAGGGAAACCCTTCGTTAAAATGGCGTAGGGTTTCTTTTTATTTAATAGGCAAGTAGTATAAGCATAATAATGATCTATTTTATATTAGGGTTACTTGGTCTATGTTTCGGTAGTTTTACCAATGCCGTTGTTTGGCGTATCCACGAGCAAGATACCAAGAAGACTAAAGACAAAAAACTCTCAATCTTAACAGGTAGATCGATGTGCACATCGTGTAAACACGAATTACATGTGCATGATTTGATCCCTGTTTTTAGCTGGCTGTCACTACGCGGTAGGTGTAGATACTGTAAGAAAAATATCTCATGGCAATATCCAGCAGTAGAACTACTGACCTCTTTAATTTTTATAGGTTCTTATGTATTTTGGCCTATTAGTTTCGATAGCATTGGAATATTTCAGTTCTGTCTCTGGCTGGTCTTTGTTATCGGTTTTATGGTATTGGCTGTTTATGATCTGAAGTGGATGATCCTACCAAATAGAGTGGTTTATCCGATGATAATGCTCGGCGTAGTATATGTTCTTGGCAGTAGTCTTATCTTAAAGTCCACAGTACCTTTATCGCAAGCATTTTCCGGAGTCTTAATCGCAAGCGGGCTTTTTTACATCTTATTCCAGATATCTCGCGGAAAATGGATTGGCGGGGGAGACGTCAAGCTTGGGATCGCGATAGGTCTAATTATTGGTGGAGCCGCTCAAGCACTGCTAGTTTTATTTATCGGCTCACTACTCGGGAGTTTAGTGTCCATTCCGATACTAATATCCGGCGGAGGACGAAAAAAGAAAATCCCATTCGGTCCATTTTTGATACTTGCAACTATAATCGTGTATATCTTCGGCAACAGTATTTCCGACTGGTATCTGAACACCTTCCTATTAGTTTGAGATAACGATCATACAACATAGAGCTTATGGTATACTAATTAGTAATGATTATAGGGGTGAATGAACAAAATTCAGCCACTGATAAAAGTAGTGGGTATACAGTTGTAGAGACAATGCTATTCTTGGTGATATCTGGGGTGATTTTAGCCACGTCTTTACTTTTCTTCAAAGGTAGGCAAGAGCGCATCCAGTTTACTCAGGGAACAAGAGAGATAGAAGCGCAACTGAAGACCACGATGAATGAAGTCACTTCTGGCTATTACCCGAATAAAGGAGATTTTAGTTGCAGTGAAGGATCTGAAGGTCCAGTATTGAATTTTAGCGGTTCAAACGAACTTGGGACTAATGAGAACTGTATATTTATCGGGAAGATGCTAAAATTCGCTAGTAATGGATATGACGCGTATTCTGTTCTCGGCCTTCGACGAAATAACACGACTATCGCAAATTCTTTAGAAGCATCAAAACCAGTAGTGTCAGAGAACATTAAAGAGTCTTTTAAATTCCCTTGGGGGATTACTGTGACTAAAGTTGTTAGCTTTAAAGGTGCAACCAATGCAGAAAAGAGTTCTGTAGGCGTCCTAACCTCTATTGGAACATTTTCAGATGACGATGGTGATGGAACATTTGATATTGCCGCTGGCTCCCAGACGGCTAATTTGTTACCAATTGGGTTGGGACTTGATGATTCTTTCGAGACATTTTCTGACAACGTTAATGATATGACGGATGCCGACAGCCGACCTAATAAAGTATATATTTGTCTGGAATCAGGTGGTGGCGACCGAAAGGCCACTATAATCTTGGGTGGAAACGACAAACAGCTAAATACAGAGCTTGTGATTGATTCAAATTTCCCGGAGTGTGAAGATGCGTAGATTATCCATCGGTCAATCAGGTGATACGATTGTAGAGGTGTTGATAGCGGTTACGGTTATAGGTTTATCAATTGGTTTGGCATATGGAGTGGCTAATCGTAGTTTAAAGACGGCTAGACAGTCTCAGGAGCGTACGGAGGCCGTGAAACTTGCTGAAGGGCAGACCGAACAACTGAAGGCCATGTCATACAGAGATGCTGCGAGCGACGAAGGCATCTTTAATACCGGCCAAACGTATTGTCTAATAAATGGTGAAAAGAAAACTTCTTCGGGGTTAACTATCGGCTCGCTAGATGATGATGATTTGTCGAATTATAATGCAGATTGCACAGAAGGTCTTTATCATATTGCAGTTGTGCCCGCCAGCGATAATAATTTCGACATATATGTTAGGTGGTTTGGTATTGGTCAGCTCGAGAAAGAACAAGTTAAAATATCTTATAGGTTGTACAGCGAATGATATATCGAGACAAAAATGGTTTTACATTAGTGGAATTAATGATAGCGGTTACGGTGTTCTCTGTATTATTAATACTATCGGCCGCTTCATTAACACAAATTAGCCGATTGTATTACAAGGCAGTAATTGTTACAAAAACTCAAAATGTTAATAGAAACATAATGGATAACATTGCCCAGGCCTTTCAGTTTAGTTCTGGCAATGTAGCTACTGGTGGCCCTAGTAGTAACGGCTTAAAGAGTATCTGTGTCGGCAATATTAGGTACACCTACGTACTTAATAAACAGATCAACTCAGTGAATAAACACGGTCTTTGGAGGGATAAAATTGCATCAAGCGGTTCTTGTACACCATTAAACTTTTACGATGATTCTGAACTCGAAAATTCAATTTCTTCCGCAGAAGGTGTTGAATTACTAGAACCAGGAATTAGACTCAAAGCTATTTCTGTCACCCCTAGTGCTGTTACTGAAATAAAAAATGTTGATGTCGCGGTGATATATGGTGACGATGATTTGATAGATTTCAGTGATAGCGCAAATACTCAACCGGTGGGCTGTAAAGGGGGTGTAACGGGTTCACAGTGGTGTGCGTTGTCGCGACTTTACACTCAAGTTTTTTCAAGAGTTAAAAGCTAGTGTACAATAGATATTAATATGAAAAGCATAAGGATTAAACTCAACCAGCGTGGCGTAGCATCGATAATAGTTGCTGGTGTATTTGTAGTGATAATATCCTTGATAGTTACAAGTTTTGCACTACTCATGAGAAGAGAACAAAGGCAGTCGCTGGATAAGCAACTTAGTACTCAGGCATATTACGCGGCAGAATCTGGTGTCAACGCAGCGGTGAAGGCTCTTGATAATAACGCGAGTTTATCAAATGAGGACTGCAATGCTACGAACGAAATTTTGCCTGGTTCAAATGACCTAGGAGACAGCTTAGAATATACATGTGTCTTGGTGGATAACGACCCTGGGGAGCTCATATATTCACCAGTTTCAACTGAAAAATCTACAATTTTGAAACTTAATGCGCCAGGGGCCGATACTATAAATATTAGCTGGCAAGATTCGGCTAATAAAGAAAATTATGTAACTGCGTCAGATGGCCACCCGTTATCTAACAATAGTTCTATTGGTCCTTTACGAGATGAAGTGTGGCAATCAGGCGTTTTGCGCGTATCTCTAATGCCTATAACTCAACCGATTACTAGGGAAAAATTAATCAATGAGACGCAGACCCTATTCTTGTACCCTAATTTGAATACATCCGCCGGCAGAATTGGTGCTCATCAATTCTCTGCATCTAAAGCTGGGCAAGGTGTTTTTGTGGATGGCGAGTGTAGTCCTGCGAATGGCGGGACTAATCCCGATATGCCTTATGACTGCAACATGAAGATTACTAATTTACCGGGGGTGGACTCGTATTATATCAGGCTAAAATCGATTTTGAGTACACATTCTGTTCAGATTACTGCTAATGGTGATGGCAATCAGATTCAGTTACCTGGTACGCAAGCCGTTATTGATGCTACCGGTAAAGCTAACGATGTGCTTCGTCGAATTCAAGTGCGCGTGCCTCTAAATGCGGATTATAGCTATCCAGAATTTGGCCTAGAAACAACTAATGCTATCTGTAAAGACCTAGAGCTATACGTACATATCCCAGATCATTTATTTAATATGGACAAAGATAACTGCTCGTAATTTAATTAGGATCTTTGTGGAATTTATCATGAATCTTTTTAAGGTGTGGGTCTGTTACATGAGTATATATCTGCGTAGTAGCCACATTACTATGGCCAAGCATTGCTTGAACGCTTCGTAAATCTGCGCCATTCATTAGTAAATCAGTTGCAAAAGAATGTCTCAGTGTATGAGGTGACACGTGTTTAGTGATTCCAGCAGATTTAGCATATTTTTCAACCATTCTTTGTACGCTTCTCGCTGACAATCTCTTGTAATCTCCACTCAAATTTGCAGAATTTTTACCGCTGTTGTTGATGAAAAGCGGTGTCAATGTGTCAGCTCTTTTACTTAGATATTTTTCTATCCATTCTACGGCGTTAGTACTAATAAAAATTGGTCGATCTTTCTGGCCCTTACCGCGCACCATGAATTCACGACGTTTCAGGTTAATGTCATCGCGATTTAGCTTTACTAGCTCAGATACCCTAAGTCCACTAGAAAACAACAGCTCTAAGATGGCTCGATCACGCAACCCTGCAATATTTTCAGTTTTGGGCGCAGAAAATAACCGCGTAAGTTCGTCTTGGTTTAGAAATGTTACTTGGGGGCGTTTTGTTCTGGCTAGCTCGATCTTATCGGCTGGTAGAGTCTTAATGTCTCTTTTCGCGCAAAATTTTAAAAACGATCGTAACGCTATAAGGTGATAGTTTTGAGTAGTTTTTTGAAGTTCATCGGACGTATTTGTACCCAGTCGGTTTAACCATAGTCGCCATTTTTGTACGAATTCGGGGGTTATGTCGCTAACTTTGATATCTCCGCCAAAATCTTCTAATCGCGTAAGGTAATGGTCGTAATTCTCTATAGTTTTTTGTGAACGGTTTTGTTCAATCTCTAGGTATTCTAAAAAGTCGGTTTTAGCTTTAGCAAATTGCATATATTTATCATACGCTAGTTGCTGTTCAAATCGTGCTCTAATCTGTTACAATTAGCTCTAACAGTTAAATAATATATAATAAGGAGTAGATTTTGGAACGAACATTAATTATTTTAAAACCTGATGCCGTAAAACGAGGAATAGTTGGAGAAATCTTAAGCCGATTCGAAAAAGCCGGTCTAAAGATAGTCGGTACTAAAATGCTTGCACCAGATGAACAACACTTCCATCATCATTACGAAACTATCGGAAAGATGGTAACTCGTAGAGGCCAAGAAGCATTTGATGTAACGCTTCAGATGATGCAGGAAGGTCCAGTGATAGCGTTTGTTCTTGAAGGCATTAAAGCCGTCCCACTTGTCAGAAAGATGGTGGGGGACACAGAACCAGAGAAGGCTTTACCGGGCACAATAAGGGGTGATTATGCGCATATGGGGTTCGAGTATAGCAACAAAGAGAAGATTGGTGTCCCTAACCTTATTCACGCCTCTGGCGATTCAGAAGAAGCTAAAGATGAGATTGCTCATTGGTTTGCCGAGTCAGAATTATTTGAGTATGAAACAGTCCACGAAGTCTACACTCAGGCAAAAGCTAGAAAATAACACTTCATAAGCTAGTTGTGCGGAAAAGGTCGATTATTTAATCTGTTCTAGATGAATAGTCTTGACCCCACTCTAAAAGTCGATCTCGCACAGGTTCTAGTTTGCCTCTGATTGATTCTGGGAAATATATACATTCACCTTGTTCGATCGCTAAGTCGCATATTAGCTGAGCTCTCCACCATAAAAATTTTCCATCATTTACTTCTGCTAACAGAGGCGTGAGAGCAGTCTCGCCGAGACCCAAGATCTGCGGGTATTGTTCCGCCCTCTCAAAGCCTCCAGACCAACAACGCGTTTCTTCATCAAGCTGCGCCGATAATTCGTGAACTAAGTCGTCAGAACTTTCCATTTATTCCTCGCCATAAGAATATATTATTGCTTTTTTGGGTTAATAATTTTGTATAATTCAAATTTTAGTTAGAATCACACAAGCTTGGTTCGCCTGCAAGCATTAGTTCGTCAGGACAAAGACCCTGAGTTTGTTGCTCGTTGACGCCCGGAACATAGTTTTTGCCAGTTGTTAAGCCGAAAAACCACACTGAATACCCAATAACGACAGAGGTGAAGACTGCGATGAGTACATATTTATGAAGTCTGTCTTTAGAATATAGCCAGACGTATATCCCGAGTACGAGTGCAATTATTGCAGCGTAATTTGCTGGCGAACCGAGCAAACCGTATGGAATGTCTATAACCAAACGAATTGTCCCATATATGAAATACAACGTCGCTAGTATGGAACCTGCCAATGCTAGGTTGTGCATATTATTATTTTTTGCGATTTGTTTTTTAGGCATAATGCCGCTCCTTTTTAATTATAAGCATAACTATAAACCTTTTAATTATATGTATCTACTTTTTAAATGGTACCCCGGACAGGATTCGAATTGATTGATCCGCTCGAGAGCTAGGGAGAATTCGCTAGAAATATTTAAAACTCAAACAGTCCCCGACTGTTTTCGCCTGTCGGTCCGAATCCTATAAATGAATAATCCTTCATAGCTAACCCTTAAAAGGGTTTGCGACGAAGGATGGTACCCCGGACAGGATTCGAACCTGTGACGCCCGCCTTAGGACGGCGGCGCTCTAATCCACTGAGCTACCGGGGCTTACTATATTCTTTTGTGCAAGTTTGTACGTATGCTACCACTTTTCTTGACTTGTAGTTCTCGTAATCTTGCTTTTATTAAGGTACTGTAGGCTTCATAATATACTAAAACGATAGGTAAATGATGCTTTGTTGAAATTACTCTCCCTGAAACGTGTTCATTCGTCCTTCTCCTCAGATCATTAGTAGAGCCATGATAATATGAGTTGTCCTTTTTAGACTGAAGTATGTAGAAGTAGTACATTATTATAATCCACTGACCTGTCCGTCCTGTCTGGCCAGACAGGCGGGGCTACCGGGGCTTATACTCAATATAATACCCTATAACTTCAGTTGGTAATAAGCGATAGTTTGATATAATAAAAGTGTTCAATAAAAAAACAAACATGAAAAAACAGATTAATCCAATTGTCGCTCTATTTTTTATAGTTATTTCATCTATTTTATTGGGGTTCGGCATCTTTCTTGGCTATTCTGGTGTCACAACTGATCCCGGTGTTCAGATTAGTAATCCAAAGTCATATGTGGAGTCGTTTTTTCAAGGAATTTATAGATCTCCAGAGCTTGCTATCCCAGTAAAAAAAGCCGAGCAAGGTAAATCTAGCAAGCCTGAACAAACTCTTGTTACAGTTAATAATCAGACAGATTTGAACTCGTTTTTAGAAGCTAACGGCCTCGACGAGTCTGACATTCAGAAATCTAACGCTCTGCCTAATACATACATCGTCAACATTTCAAAGAATGAGCTCAATTCAGATAATGTAAGCCTTGCAGACCGCAAAAAGTACACATCGCTGTATGATTTTTCTACTCAGGACGTAATTTATCCTCAGTGGTATACCACTGCAATTCGGGCTGATGATATTTGGTCAGAAACTATCGGCAGCGTATCTACTACCGTTGCGGTAATAGATACAGGTTTTGCTCTAGAGCATGAAGACTTAATCGGACGATGGGCTGACGGGGGGTACGATTTTTACAATAATGACTCTGATCCATCAGCCGGAACCACAAGTGTTAATGGTTCAAGTGTGTCTCACGGTACGATGGTAGCAGGTTTGGTTGGCGCCACGGGGGATAACGGCGTTGGAGTGGCCAGTGTTAATTGGAGAACCAAGCTTTTGCCACTTCAGGCTCTTAGCGATAATGGTTCGGGCTGGACCGATGATGTCGCCGCCGCAGTCAACTATGCCGTGATTCAAGGAGCTGATGTTATTAATTTGAGTTTAGGTTCTAGCGGATCAGATCCAATACTAAAAGAAGCCATTGATAATGCTGTTGATGCTGGAGTGACTGTTGTCGCCGCTGCTGGCAACTGTGGCGCCAATAACTTTGCATACCAAGGTTGCTCGCATCAAGGGGAGGTGTTGTATCCAGGCGCGCATTCTAACGTTATTGCCGTCGGTGCCACTGACAGTTCAAACAATAGAGCAGACTTTAGTAGTTATGGCGCAAGCGTTGATGTTGTAGCTCCGGGCTATGGGGCCATAAGGAGTACTATGTGGACAAATAGCAATAGAACCTCCGGTTATAACAGCGTTTTGGCGGGAACGTCATTTGCGTCGCCTATTGTCGCTGGTGTTGCAGCTCTAAAAGTTGGCCAAGAACCAAGTATTACGCCTGACGAGGTTAGAAGCCAGCTTATTTCATCGGCAAATAAGGTGAATGCGATGGGTAATAAGTTTTTTTCAAATTATTATGGTTATGGACTGATCGATACTTATAAGTTGTTTCATCAGAATTCTTGTATTAATGATGTAGATTCCCCTAGCGGTGATGGCCAGCAAATTATAGCCGAAAAACACAATGCTAAGAATCCTACAACAATGTGGCATGTTCAACGGAATAACACCGATTCTCACTGCGAAGAAATAAGTCGGTGGAACGCCAACTATAATCAATGGGAGCATAAGGCTGTGACGAACGTGCCGACACTTGATTCGGATGCAGAAAAAATGCTTTTCGCGGACACTAACGGCGACGGAGCAAGTGAACTAATACGGATCAAATATAACGACCCTTCAGGTAAAGTTGTTTTAAATTTCTGGGACGACACACTACAAGTATGGGCAAGACAGATAACTACAAATCTCAGCATTGCAAACATGTCATATGGTGATATTCAGGCAGCTGATACAAACGGCAACGGTAAAGACGAACTATTCTTCATAAAGTATAATCACACTAGTTCTGGCAAAGTTATGTTTTATCGATGGGATTCGTCTAGTTATCAATCGTGGAACAAAAAAACAAAATCAAGGCTAGGTTCAATTAGTCGTTCGAAGGGGACTATCATACCAGCCGACTTTAATGGGGATAAAATCGATCGGTTTATATTTGTTCAGTATCAGGGGACAAGATCTGATAGAGTTGAAATTCGAGCTTTTTCTGGAAACTTACAGCAATGGACAAAAACAACTACTACGAATTTAAAAACGAGCTCAGCAAAAAATAATCTTGTTATAACTACCGATGTTAACGGTAATCGTAAGGATGAGCTAAATTTCGTAAAACGACAATCTACAGAAAATAAAGTTATCATCTATCGTTGGAGATCAGACTTTAAGCAATGGACAGAAAAGAACGTAACTAATCTAACAGAGTTTTAGGGCAAATATTGCTGTAGAATAAGGTTAATATGGCGAAGAAACCAAAAGACAAGCAGAATAAACCCGAGAAACAATTCGATGATCAATTTGACGATGAAGAAGTCTTATTTGTTTTTCGAAAACACCCCGTTGTTATGCGTAAAGGATTGATTTTCTCGATGCTCGCAATACTTGCTGGTACGATCCCTTCACTCATCAAGCCCGAAATGTCATATTTTTTCTTGGGCCTAGCAGGTGGATTTGCTATTGGATTTTTGATTTTTATGCCTTATTGGATCTCGTGGTACTACAGTGTGTATATTGTTACCGATCAACGGCTAATTCAGATATCTCGAAAGGGTTTGTTTAGTAAAACTGTCGTAGACATGAGCTTAAATCAAATACAGTCAATGAATTACTCTGTAACCGGATTACAGGAAACACTGCTTAAGTTTGGTACAATAGTTATACAAACATATATAGGAGATCTAGTAATTCACGACGTACATCACCCCGAACATGTTCAGAAAACACTCGCCACAATCCTAAGAGATCAAGGTATATCGACCAAGAATTTTATTCAGAATAACGAAGAAGAGGAACAGAAGTAGTATGAAAAAATACCTAAAAAATATAAAGAAAAAATCTACCGATTACAAAGCGGCAAAGGCGCGGGATAACGAGCCGCCTAAAACGGTGCCGGTAATTTCTAACAAAACGGTACCAGAGCATCGCGATGAAGTACTATCATCTGCTAGAAAATTCATTTATCCTCTGCAACACTCCAAGCATCGGATTGTTGTTATTTCAATTAGTATATTGATAACTGCGATTGTCTTCTTTTTTACATACTGCGTAGTAGCGTTGTATTCATTACAATCAACTTCAACTTTTATTTATAAAGTAACTCAGATATTTCCTTTCCCGATCGCTAGGGTTGGAAGGGATTTTGTATCTTATGAGAACTATTTGTTTGAATTAAGACGTTATAAACATTACTACGATAGTCAACAAAAAGTTGACTTCAACACGGAGTCCGGAAGGCAACAATTAGCTGAGTACCAGAAGCGCGCTTTAGAGAAAGTTATCGACTTTAGTTACGTGAAAGAACTAGCAAAAGATAATGATATTTCTATATCCAGCAATGAAGTTGATGAACAAATAAAATTGTTGAAAGATCAAAATAGACTGGGAAATGGCGAGCAAGTATTTGAGGATGTACTGAAGGATTACTTTGGATGGTCAGTCCCAGAATTTCGCAGGTATTTAGAACAAGAAATGCTCACTCAAAAAGTTGTCGCAACACTCGATAAAGAGACGCAAGAAAAGGCAAATAAAGCATATCAAGAGCTCCAAGACGGAAAAAGCTTCGCCAAAGTAGCAAAACAGTATTCGGACGACCTGTCTACCAAGAATAGTGGCGGTGAAATAGGCTTCACAATTAGTAGACAGAGCAAAGATTTAACACCTCAAGCCACAAACATCCTCTTTCAGTTAAAAAAAGGTGAGTTTTCTAAGGTGATTAATACTGGCTATAGCCTAGAGATCTTTAAACTTGATACTAAGAGTGGCGACAAGGTAAATGGTTCACATATTTTGTTCAACTTCAAAGACATTAATGAATATATTAATGATCTAAAAGAAAAAAAACCGGCTAAAACCTATGTGACTTTCTAATATCTTCTGCCTAATGAATCTTCGACGTCAAACAATAAGTAAGTATAATGATTGTTATGTTTAAAAAAGTCCTTGTGGCGGTTATAGTTCTTGGCGTATTTTTTGCGATTGGTTCAGCAACCTATGCCCAGACTTCCAGCTCGCCCAACTATCAGATCGAAGAGAGTTTTATAGGCCCTGGAGGTGAACTAGAGAGTAGCTCTCCAAACTTTCGGACTGCACCGGGTGGGCAGTCAATAGGTAATTCTGGCGGGGTAGGAGACAGTGAATCATCGCCTAATTATCGCACTCAGTCTGGAGCTACTACCACTAGTGACCCGTCATTGGCCTGTATTACAAATACCTCTTCTTTAGACTTTGGAGCCTTATCTAGTTCTGTAGTTTCTACGGCAACAGCTACTTTCAGTGTTCTTAACTACACTTCTTATGGGTACATAGTACAGGTAATTGGTGCTCCACCCGCAAGCGGTGCTCATACATTAACAAATTTGACAGCCAATGCCGCGTCAGCCCCTGGGACTGAGCAGTTTGGAATAAATCTTGCAGATAACACCACGCCAAATATTGGTTTAAATCCTGTACAGAACCCAGATAATACGTTCTCTTTTGGTGAAGCGGCCCCGAATTATGATTCTCCGGATAGTTTTCGTTATAATAACGGCGAAACTGTCGCTAGATCTGTTAAAACATCTGGCGAAACCAACTACACCATGTCGTATATAATTAATGTTGCTACGACTACTCCCGGCGGGAGCTATTCAGGTAATCAAACTTTGGTTTGTACAGGCACATATTGATCATCTTGTTTGTCTGAGGATAGCTCTTATGCTACAATCTAACCCATAATATCAGAGGCAAAAATAAAGTGACCCAAAAGAACAAAAATTACCTAACTATAAAAGAATTTTCACTTAGAACGCGAAATATATTCGTAGCAATTGTATTTAGTCTTTCCGTATTCATATCGCTGTCGCCCGCAAATGTGCTTGCTGCCCAGATCACTTCTAGGAAAGTTACTCTTTCAAATTCTGGGGGGGCTGCAACAGGGGTTACTTATACCTTTAACTTTACAGTACCTACAGCAACTGTTCTGAAGTCTTTTCAAGCACAGATTTGTACTACTGCCTCTGGCGCATGTACAACACCTGTTGGTTGGTCAGGCGCAGCATCAGATCTTGCGGCACAACCAACTAACTATGGCGATGCTTCTGGTTGGACTGATGCCAGCACAGCTTCTGCACTACGCATGACTAAAACCACTAACTCAGCTGCTCCTACTGGCTCACAAACAGTAGCCTTCAACGGGACAGTCAACCCAACTGCGAATAATACTACGTTCTTTGCCCGTATTACCACGTATTCAGACGATGCTTACACAACAGCGGTAGACTCTGGTGTTGTAGCTGCTAGTACATCGCAGCAGATAACACTTACAGGAACTATCGATGAAACCTTAACTTTCTGTACGGGCACTTCGATAACAGGTACGAATTGCGGTACCGTAGCTGGTTCGTCAGTAAACTTTGGTAGTTTTTCTAGTACATCAACTAGTAGTGGCACTTCTGTCATGGCAGCCTCTACAAATGCTGATGGCGGATACTCCATAACTGTTAACGGAACAACACTCACATCTGGAGGAGACACCATATCTGCATTGGCAGCTCAGACAGCATCGTCGATAGGAAGTGAACAGTTTGGCTTGAACCTAAAAGACAATACTACTCCTAACGTTGGAGCAGAAGTATCTGGTACTGGTTCCGGTGCGGCTACGGCAAACTATGGAACAGCCGATCAGTTTCGTTTTGTTACAGGCGACTCAATTTCGAGTGCAGCCGGCAACACTGACGCAAATACATTTACCGCTAGTTATATTGTTAACGTGGGTGGCTCGACGGAACCGGGTACCTACACGGCTATAATGACTTATATTTGTACGGCAACCTTCTAGAGTTTTTGCTATACTTATTATAGTCTTAGAATGAAAATCAATCATGGGGAGCAGTATGATTCGAAGGTTTAGCGCAGTTATTCTAGTTTTTACATTATTTGTGATAGCTCCACTTGTAAAAGCCCAATCTAATCAAGGTCAGGGCTTAGAGATTTCACCTCCACTTGTAGAACTTAAAACTGATCCCGGAAAAACTGTTCAGGCAAAAATTAGAATTAGAAATGTCACTAACCAAACTCTTGTTGTAAGGTCGGAGGTCAACGATTTTACTGCAGCAGGCGAAGACGGTCAACCAAGATTGTTACTAGATGGGACAGAAAAATCTCCATATTCGTTAAAAGAGTGGATTACTACCATTCCTGAAGTTACTTTAAAGTCTAAAGAGCAAAAGCCAGCCATAATTACTTTGCAGGTTCCTAATTATGCTAGTCCGGGAGGACATTATGGCGTGGTTAGATTTACCGGCACCCCAGCAGGGGTAGAAGGTACTGGAGTTTCGTTGTCGGCAAGCATTGGTGCGTTAATTTTGGTAAATGTTTCTGGCGACGTTAAGGAAGAAGCTACAATTGCAGAGATTTTTACCGCTCAAGACAACAAAAAACGAGGTTTTTTTGAATACGGTCCCATTACTCTTTTTCAGCGCATAGAAAATACAGGTAATGTTCACGTTAAACCTTCTGGGACTATCAGAGTTATCAATATGTTCGGTCAGGAAACAGCTAGCTTCAGTCTGAACGATAATGGCGGCAACATTTTGCCTTCGAGTGTCAGGAAGTTCGAACAGCAGCTGAATCAAAAAATGCTTTTCGGCCGTTATAAATTACAGGCTGATGTTGTTTACGGTGAAGATAACAAGATAATTAGTGGCTCCACAACTTTCTGGGTAATTCCATACAAGCTTATAATCATGGCATTGGCCGGTATTATCTTAATTTTCTTTGTAATAAAGCGATACAATAAAATTATTGTAAAAAGAGCCCAATCTAAAGCTAAGAAGTAATGACTTTAAAACTAGATCCCAATAAGAGACAACAGCGTAAGCAAAAGCGAGCTGAGCATATAGTAAGGTCGGTCGAGACAGCAAGGTCATATCAAAAGCCTATAAAATCTCGCATTAAAATTAGTCATAATCGTCACACTGGCAAAAAATTGCCTATTCACTGTACTTCATATGCCGCACTTTTTTTCATTTTGGTTTTTACAGGACTAGTTACTTTGTTTATCTCGCAGCAAAGTGTTACCGCAGGACCACCTATATCTGAAAGTAGCGCCGTTACAGTTTCTGGTGTTGTTCCAACGGATCCGCCAACGAGCGCAGCGTCAATTAGTAGCCCAGCCAATGGTACAAATTTTTCCAGCGGAATTATAAATGTATCTGGACGTTGTGTTAGTGGCCTACTAGTAGAAATTTATCGCGACAATTCATTCGCTGGATCACAGATTTGTGATTCCAATGGTGAATACCTGATAAAAATAACTTTAATTAGCGGAAAAAACATATTGGTCGCTAAGATTAGCGATTCCCTCGGTCAATACGGCCCTGACTCGGATAACGTAATTGTTTATTTTAACGAAAGCATCCCACAAAGCGACGACTCGATAACTGTGATTCCGGGTACATCATCGTCGAATCCTGTAGTACCCTTGCTGGTTTCTGCCAATCCAGTGCAAAGAGGGACTTTCCCTAAGCAATTGATGAAGTTGGAGTACGAAGTTGAAGGAGGCGTTGCGCCATATGCAATGTCAATTGATTGGGGAGATGGCTCTGACCCTACCGTTAGACCACATAAAAAAAGTGGGGACTTTAGTTCTAGCTACATATATCAAAAGGCAGGACAGTACACTATAAGACTGTCTGCAACTGACAGCGCCAAGAACAAAGCATTTACCCAAACTATTGCTATTGTGAATGGGATACCTGAACCGCTAAGCACAAATGTGTTTGATTTTGCGTCCGCAGTTTGTGTGGAGCAGCAGGGGCTTTCGGGCATCGGACAGCTAAATAATTCAAATCCAGCTATTTATTTTGGATTATCTGTAACCGATATCTTTGGCAATGGTCAGTCGATAGCCTGTAAAATTATTCAGAATTCAAATATAATTTGGCCGATGTTTGTTGTTGCTAGTACTATGACAATTAGCTTTTGGTTGGGCGAAAGAATTGTTTTGCATCGCTACAAGACAATAATAAAGTCTAACTAAGGTTGTGGATAAGTTTTAGGAAATTTATAATTGTTGTTTTAGTCACAACATATAGTATCTCAATTCGCTTCATGCCAGGAGAGACACTCCGTTATATCCAGATACCAATATTTAAACATTGTAATGAATACTACGAATATCTTATACTTAATTCATTTTTGGAACTCAAATATTCTAACAATTCTCTAATCTATTATTGTTATGTTTAGATTGAATTCTAATCTGTTAATCCGTATAATTTAGTACATATCAACAAATCAAAAATGAAAACAAACGTGCATAAAATATTATTATCATTACGAGCCAATAAGAATCTCCTTTTTTCTATCTCTACTGCTTTTGTATTGCTGTTTTTAGTGAGTTTTGGGAATTCAAAAATTAGCGCAGCAACTGGAATTAACGAACAAATTAATTATCAGGGTAGATTGCTAACTAATACAGGTGCAACAGTACCCGATGGTTCATACAATATGGAGTTTAAGATTACGCAGGACGGCGATGGATGTAATCCAACTTCTGGGACTCCTCCTTGCGGAGGTTCGGTAGAATGGACAGAAACTCGAACTGGAGGTAACAAGGTTACGGTGAAAAATGGATATTTCTCCGTGTATCTTGGTTCAGTGACGGCCTTTGGAACTAGTGTGGATTGGAATCAAGACTCTTTGTGGTTATCCGTAAATATTGGCGGAATAGGAGCGCCAAGCTGGGACGGTGAGCTTGAGCCTTTTTCTCGACTTAGCTCCACTCCATATGCCATGAACTCCAAGTCTCTTGGCGGTTTGTTGGCGAGTAACTTCTTGCAATTATCACAGGGTAGCCAAACAGATAGCTCGATACTATCGTCACTATACATAAATAAGACTGGAGCTAGTGGTAATATTTTACAGCTGCAGAAAAACGGTTCAGACGTTTTTGTTGTAGATAACGGAGGTGGACTGACGTTTGGTGCCGGTTTAGGTATCGATGCTTCGTCTGGCACTTTAACTTTAGGTAACTCAACTGCAAGTGCAGTGTCAATTTGTAACTCTGCAACCTGCGATACGGTTTCGATCGGTACTAATGGGGATACGGATGCTATTACTATTGGTGACCAAAATGATACCACAAGAGTTATTGGAACATTTGATGTTGGCAATACCACCGGTGGGTCAACTATTGATATTGGAACGCGCGTTGGCGCTGATCCAGATTTGATTAGTCTCGGAAGCTCAAATGATACTTTGACACTTACTGGCGGCTCAGCATCTACGATTGTATGGAATGGCACGACCATTTCGGCCGCAGAACTGAACATACTTGATGGTGGACTGGTCGACTCCGAAATAGCTGATGCTCTGACCGTAACAGGTGGAACTGTAGATGCTACCACCACCATCGACAAAGACCCTGTCATCACTCTAGGTACTGATCTTTCTGGAAGCGTAACGCTGTCTAATCTAGCTAGCGGGACTTTGAATGCTACCATAACTAGCGACTCCGTGGCTCTCACTACTGATACGACAGGTGATTACGTTTCTTCGGCTACTGCAAGTGGCGGTTTGATAATCACCGGTACAGAAGGCGCTTCGCTTGGGGTCGATCTTTCTTCGGCGGACGGTACTGGGGTTACGTCTTCAGGCTCTGGCCTAGAGATCGACGCAAATGGTATTGGTTTGCTTCAGGGCTGTTCAGATGGAGAAATTATCAAATGGACAGAGGGTACAAATTTATGGTCTTGTGCAGCTGATGCTACAGGTGGCGGAGGAGTAAGCGATGGCGACAAAGGGGATATTACTGTCTCCGCCAGCGGTGTGACCTATACGTTGGATGCCGATATTTCGAAAACTTTTACTGGCGCACTTACATTTGCTCCATCTGGAACAAACAATACAACCTTCAGAAATGACTCCAACTCGCAGGTTGTATTCGACTCAACTGATGATAATACGGCAGACTTTACAACTACTTCTAACCAAAACCTTGCATTTTCTGCAGGTGGGACTGGCGATATATATGTAGGCCTTGATGCAGATACTAACTTCAATTTATATAACCCTGGCATAGCTACACAAGACCTATTTTTGATAAATGATGCCAGTGGCGGGACTGTAACTAATGGTGTAGATGCAATGCAGATAATCTTTCGGCAAGGTGATGATGGTGACGCTACCGACACTAATGCCGGGTTAACTATATCCATAATATCTTCATCTGATGATGCTGATATTCTGTATGGCCTAAACGTTGATAATATCACTGGCGGTACAGCATCAGAAACGGCATTACGTATTGGAACTGGTTGGGATACTGGATTAAAGATAGAATCTGGCGGTGTCAATGTGAGCGCCGGTCAGATTTTGGCTTCAAATCAAGGGGTTGAGTTTACCGAATCTGACACTAACCCGACGTGTGCGGCCGGTAATTATAATATATTTTCTGACGCATCTGAGTCCAAACTTAAACAATGTGTAAATGGTACGGTCAGCGATCTTGGTGCTGTTAATAAATACGAAACATTTACTAATACCGGTACATATACTAAACCAAGTGACGCATCACTAGTGATTGTCGAAGCTTGGGGAGGCGGTGGTGGCGGTGGAGGTGCTTCAGGCGGGACTCTAGCTGCAGTTCGTTCTGGTGGCGCTGGTGGCGGTGGTGGAGCATTTGTAACGGGTAGTTTCTTAGCAAGCAATATAGGCAGTACCGTTCCTGTTACGATAGGGACAGGCGGTACTGCTGGTGGCGCAGGTGCAAACAACACAGGTACTGACGGTGGTGCTGGTAACCCGAGTTGTTTTAGCACAACAACATCTTGTGCGGGCACAATTCATCTACGTGCATACGGTGGTGGTGGAGGTAATGGTAATGGTACCGCCGGTTCTGGCGGTGGTGGCGGGGGTGGCTCACACTCTGGTTGGGCTATTAACGGAACTGCCGGAACAGGCGGGACTGGAGGTGGTCCGTTGGGGGCAGCAGCTGGTGCAGTTAACAGTGGTTCTGGTGGTGGCGGAGGCGCGACAGCCGCAGCCACAGGTGCTGCTGGTGGAGCGGCTCAATTTGGCGGTGCCGGTGGCGGTTCGTCTTCTTCTACGGGTGCCGGTAACTCTGGAAACGGTGGTACATCTGTACGTGGCGGTGCCGGTGGCGGTGCCGGTGGAACATGTGCTATAACAACCTGCACATCACGTAATGGTGGCGCTGGCGGAAAAAATTTAAGTGGCGTTAGTGGCGGTGGTGGAGCATTAGGTACTGGTGGTGCTACGGGTACTGCTGGTGGTGCTGGATCAGACGGTATTAGTTATGGAGGTGATGGTGGCGGTGGAGGCGGAACAAGCAATACCACGAGCCCAGGAGGTAATGGCGGTGCCGGTGGTGCTCAAGGCGGCGGTGGTGGTGGCGGTGGTGCTTTGGCAATTGCGGCTGGCGGAACTGGTGGCGCTGGTGGCGTTGGTGGCAGGGGTGAAGTTAGGGTATGGACAGTAAGGGGCTCAGGGGCTGACCTTGCTGAGGTATACGGTACAAAAGAAAATGATTTAATTGCCGGTGATGTGGTTTGTCTAGATTCTTCGCTGAGGGCAGGGGTTAAAAAGTGTACAAATAAATATGACCCAACAGCAATGGGAATAATATCTACCACTCCCGGACTGGTCATCGGAGACGTACAAGATAGTGATGTTCATGCAGCACCAGTAGTATTGGCTGGACGAACACCAATAAGAGTGTCAAGAGAAAATGGTGATATTGAGGCAGGTGATTTATTGACTGCCTCTTCAACGCCAGGAATAGCGATGAAAGCCACCAAAGCCGGTCAAATAATCGGTCAGGCGATGGCACCGTTCCACGGCGACGGAGTCGGCATGACCATGGCGTTCGTAAAGACCAATTTTTCAAACGGCTCTAGGGCTAGTAAACTTTTTCAGACGGCCGATAGCCAGATTGCCGACAGTCAAACAGCCGTAGGCGCAGAATTATTATCGTATCTTGCCGAAGAAAAAGATGCAGTCACTGTGGATCACAGCCTGTCAGAAATAATAACGGATCGGGTAGTCGCTGGGTTAGAAGTTGTTTCCCCTAGTGTTGTAACTAGTGATTTGAGTGTGGATAATGTTACTTCGGCAAATGCAGATGACATCCAGATAAATAGTGATGTAGTCATAAACGGCACCTTAAAAGCCGATAAAATATTTGCCAATCAGATAGAAGGCTTAGAACTACTGACCGATAAAATCTCTACCCGCTCAATTAATAATCTCCCTGTCGAACAGAGCAATACTCTGCTTTCAGGAGAAACAGCTAGCCACTCAACTAACTTAGATACTGTCACGATTAAATCAGCCGCTATAACACTGGATCTTCAGATCGCCGGCCAGTTGATGGCTAGTGGTGGGTTGAAAGTAGATGGGCCGTCTGAGTTTATGGGCGAGGCAATCTTTAACGGATTGGTTAGTATTATTGGAGACACGACAATTAGTGGCGATACGACCTTTACTGGACGGACGACATTCAATAGTGACAGCGGTGGATTTGCGCTAATTAAAGCAGGCAAGCGAGAAGTAGAGGTATTGTTCGATAAGCCGTATGCCGATCTGCCTATTGTTACTCTAACAAATAGAAACGGACAATTTGTTAACTATGCCTACAAGGACTTGGCATCCACTGGGTTCACGATTGTCTTAGATGAACCAGCAATATCAAATGTGGAGTTTTCTTGGACTGCACTTAGCATTAAAAACCCTCAGTTAAGTGAGAGCCCGTAAACCCTGTTTAATTTGCTCGACTGACGTAGTCGTAAATTTTTTCTGATAAATCTTTTATATGCTGGTTTGCTTTGGTGGAATTATCGTCTAACATTACGCACAAAATGTATCGCCGGTTTGGAACATACACGATTCCACAGTCACTTTGAGTTATATCACTAAACGAGCCAATTTTTTGTACTACTTCAACATTTTTCGGTATACCAGCTTTAATTCTTTGTTCGCCCGTGCCAGTAGTATTTTTTAGCTCGTTAAGTATCTCTTGTGAATGCTCTGCGCTTAAGAAGCATGAGAAATAAAGACATTTAATGAACGAACTATATGAACGAGCGCTAATTAGCGCTAATTTACCTTGATCACTATATCTGACGTCAGTCTCAATATCCAGATTATTGATAGCCTGATCCTGTGGCGCTAAAAGGCCCTGAGTACTGTTGTAGACTATCTGGGCGGCAGTATTATCTGATTCAATAAGTGCAATTTTTGCTGCTTCCCGAAGAGTAATAACGTCGCCAGCCTTTAAACTTTCTTGATTTCCGAATTCTGGATCCTTGCTAATATCGTCTGCCCTAACTGTAACTTGTTGATCTAACTCGATCTTTCCTTGTTCTGAGGACTTGTATAAATCCATAACTACAGGAATCTTCATAAGAGAAGCACCGACAAGTTTGGTGTCCTCGCCATACCTAATCGTAGAGCCAGTAAACAAATACTCAAAGTAAAAACTGTGTTTAACGCCAGTCCTATCCAAGTATTCTTCAATCTCTTTTCTGAGAGGCTGAAAGTTAATTAAGATATCGCTTCGATTTTCTAGAAATAGTCTTTTTGCCAGCAGTGGATACATTTTTTGCTCATTAGTATCCGATGCTCGACTGGTAAAATATAACACTCCAAAAACAATACTAAGAACAAAGAAAAAACCAGTTGTGAATAGCAGGGTCTTTTGTCTCATGTCATCTAATAACACTCTATGTGTATAAATATATGTCGGACTTTAAGCTATAGTAGATTGATATATGACAAACATTAAGCCCAAAAGCCGTTTTTCTCATTATATTAAAGAAAAGAAGGCAATAATAATCAAGATTATTTTTCTTTTTACGTTGATTTTGTGTATTGCTTTGGGAATGTTTTTTATAATGTCCGAAAAGACTAACAGATACCCCTTAGAGTTTAGCCGTAATTTTTTGGATTCTTGTTTGCAGAACAATGGCACCAAGAAGGGTTGTGAGTGCGCACTTAAATACCTACAAGATAACTATTCATACGAAGAAGTTCAGCAGTTTGATCAACAAGCGCTGAAGGACAACAACACAATTCCGGACGCAATATCAAACAGTTTTACGAACTGCTATAAATAGACCCTTAACTATTTCTTGAAACTCAGTCAGTATACTGGTAAGCTATGCAGAAGAAAGCCATAAGCGAGTAACGAGGAGACTAAGATAATGCTTGAAGAACAAGCTACTCAGAATAGTTATAATAAACCAAAAAAATCTAGAAAAAAGTTTAAAAAGATATTAGCAGTAATTGCGTTCATTGCTCTGTTGCTGGTTGGCGGGTACGTCACATACAATTACATTCAGGAGCAGAATGCCAAGATAGACAGATTATCAAACCCTCAAGAAGCAGCAAAAGATGAAGTCAATAAGTTGTTGACAGTAGTTGGGCAGACGACAGAGTTGCCGGCAGGAGAAATACCAACTCTCGCAACAGTTAGCAATGCCGCCAAACTAAAGAACCAAGCTTTTTTCAAGAACGCCGAGAACGGTGATAAAGTTCTAATCTTCACAAAAGCCAAAAAAGCATATTTGTATCGTCCGTCAACAAACAAGATAGTTGAGATTGCTCCGATTAATATTGGCGACAATACAAAAAACACTAACCAAAAAGATCAATAAAACACTAAAAGAATCACTGTTGTTGGTGCGGGTAGAGAGAATCGAACTCTCCTCTCGACCTTGGGAAGGTCGCATATTAACCACTATACGATACCCGCGTGGGCATAATTAATTATACATCGACCTCTGTTTTGTTCAATTATTTCTGATAGAATATATCAAATGTGCCACCGTAGCTCAGTTGGTAGAGCAACACATTCGTAACGTGTAGGTCGGCAGTTCGATTCTGCTCGGTGGCTCCAAGTTGCTGTTAACAGATAAAACTGATACGATATTTTAGTCTTTCAGACGATGCGGGCCCGTGGTGTAGCTGGCCTAACACGCCTCCCTGTCACGGAGGAGATCGCCGGTTCGAATCCGGTCGGGCCCGCCATAGAAAAAGCCTCAGGTCTTGTATCTGGGGCTTTTTCTATTGACGAGACTTGTCTCGTGTTTCGGACCGGATACCGCGTAGCGGCCGGTTCGGTCATCAAGCCCGCGCACAGAAGCTTGCTTCGAGCACGGGTGTAGATGTGCGCAGAAGGTCGGGCTCGGCAGACCGAACCTTAGTGCTGTACTTTGTTTGTTGGTTTTTACAATTTCGTATTCACTAGATTTTATGAGGAAACATATAGATGCGTGAACTCAGAGTGCCTCGATGGCACTCTTCGGGTTCGAATCCGGTCGAGCCCATCAAAAATCTCTAGAATATATTACGATTGAACGGTATAATGGCTCTCAAATATGGAAATACCAAAAAAATTCTTTCATGATCGCGTAATATTGTTCTTGATCAGTTTTAATACGTTCTTTGTACTGTTAATAACACTGCTCGGACTGTTACATATTGATGGCAACAGCTCGGATCTGTTCCTGTCGCAGTGCCGATATTGTAGCGAGGACTTTCCTCAACGTATTTATGGTTCTAGTGTAACTTTATTCTCGATGATTGCGTTTTCATTCATCGTTTTAATCTCTCACGTTATGCTGAGCATGAGGATTTATAATGAAAAACGCCGATATGCCATCACAATTTTGGCCCTCGCCACACTATTGATTATTTTCACTCTTGTAGTCAGTAACTCCTTATCAATACAAAACTAGAATCATGACAGGCATAGAGATACCTCTGCAGTCTGAGAAAAAACTGCATTATAGATTGTTTGAAATACTGCCTGGCGCGCTAACCTGGACTATTTTGACAGCGCCTTTCTGGCTTAGCCTGATAGCCCCAACAATCACAGCGCTAATTATTATTGCGTTTTTTCTTCTCTGGCTTGTGCGTGCAATTGGGCTAAATATTCGTGTTCTGCAGGGTTATAGGATGATGCAAACGCAAATAAAACTGGACTGGGCAAAAATGCTCGACGATATTACTGATCCAAAAGATACATATAACAGAGAGTTTCCGAAGTGGCATAACGATATTAAAAAACGCTTAATTGAAAAAGAACCAATGATCGCACCAGATGAAATTATCCATGCTGTATTTATTGCTGCTTATAACGAGGGTGTTGAAGTGTTAGAGCCCACGATAAAGGCCGTTTTAGCATCTGATTTTGACTCAAAAAAAATGATTTTAGTCATGGCATATGAGGGTAGAGATGGGGCTCAATCAAAAACAGCCGTACAGGCTATGATTAAAAAATATGCGAATAAGTTTATGGAGGCTCTAGCGTATGAACACCCCTTAACAGAGGGGGAAGTGCGTGGGAAGGGCGGTAATATAACTTATGCAGGGCGGCAACTGCAAAAATATCTCAAATCTAAACAAATTGATCCGCTAAAAGTTATGGTAACTACTCTGGATTCTGATAATCGACCGCACAAAAGTTATTTTTCTGCGCTAAGTTATGTTGTAGCGGCTACCCCTGATCCCGTTAGAGTTTCGTATCAGCCCATACCGATGTTTACTAATAATATTTGGGATGTGCCTGCGCCGATGCGTGTGATTGCGACCGGTAACTCTTTTTGGAATATTGTGTTATCACTGAGGCCTCACGTGCTCCGTAATTTTGCTTCACATGCTCAAAGCATGAAGGCTTTAATTGATACTGATTTTTGGAGCACCAGAACTATTGTGGAAGACGGTCACCAGTACTGGCGGTCGTATTTTAAGTTTGAGGGTAAATACGAGGTTTATCCGTTATATATTCCAATCTACCAGGACGCAGTGTTGTCTAGTAATTACCGAAAAACCTTAAAAGCTCAATTCATACAATTACGACGTTGGGCATGGGGGGCGTCGGATGTAGCTTATGTTGCCGATAAAGCATTTTTTTCAAAAAATAAAATCTCAAAGACAGATAAAATCTTCAAATTCTTAAGATTACTAGAAGGGCATGTTAGCTGGGCCACAGCTCCAATAATTTTAGCTTTTGCAGCTTTTGTGCCCCTATTACTTAATCCCGATAACTATACGGCCAATCAATTGCCGTTAATCGCCAGTCGTATCCAGACAGTCGCTTTAGTTGGGATATTCGTAACCTTTTTCTTGAGTATTAAAACTTTGCCACCAAAACCTAAGCGTTATAAATCTCACAAGTCTATTTTTATGGTGTTACAGTGGGTGCTTTTGCCTGTAACTACCATTATGTTTAATGCTATGGCGGCGCTGGTGTCGCAGACTAGGCTGATGCTTGGTCGTTATCTGGATAACTTTGATGTAACCGATAAAGTCGTCAAAAAATAAATAGGGAAGAACTAGCAGTGATACGCCTTGTAATGGGAGGCTGAGGCTTTATCAAAGTTAGTTAATACCTCAGTCACCAGTTCTTTTATTGAATTAAGCTCAATGGTTGCATCGGAATTTGTTGCGAACACTTTAGTAATTATAGTTGCCGTAAGGCTTTCTGCGTCCTTCTCAGGGGTTTTACGGTGTTTACATGATTCGTATATGCTAGAGAGCAATTTCTCCCGCGAGAAGGGCTCTAATTGGCTATTCGGCCGTTTGATCATCAACACTTTTGATAAATCAATAGATTCACTGGTAGTGAACAGGGCGCCACAGTTTGGACACCTTCGTCTGCGCCAAACATTATTTTGCTTTTTTTGAATCCGAGAGTTGATTACGCCTAGTTTTTCATGACAATATACGCAAACCATGACTACATATTGTCATATGGCAATAAAAAACGCTAGTGTATAACTTTTTCATATCGGTGGATAACGCAACAAATGAAAAACCCCTTCATCTCTCACCTTGAAGGGGTTTTACTCCACGTTTGCATCTTTGGGTTTCCTTAAGATGCAGCCGCTGTTTTTCGAGTTCGCCTAACCCTGTTGTAACGCTTGGGTTGGGCAGAAAATACTAGTTCTTCGTAAAACAGCTTGAAATCTTCTAACGAAGATCGTCGCTTTATGGTACTCACACAGAGTGCCTCGTTTAACGTGTCCCATAGTATCAATGTGGGTGATTACTGTCAAGAGCCAGTGGGTATGATGATACAATATATAATCAATGCAACCCACAAAAAACAACAGAGTAATAAGCATAAAAGATATCAAGAATGGTGTTAGGCGAGGTATTCTTACTACAAGATCAGGGGCGGCTAACACTCCATTGTTTATGCCAGTCGGGACTAGAGGGGCTGTTAAGTCGTTAACACCAGATCAGGTCAAAACTACTGGCGCACAAATAATCCTTGGCAATACTTACCATTTGCATATGCAACCGGGCGAAAAGACCGTCGCACAATTAGGTGGTCTACATAAGTTCATGAACTGGAGCGGTCCGATACTAACTGATTCTGGCGGTTTTCAGGTATTTTCTTTGGCGCATACTAGCAAGATTACTGAAGAAGGGGTTAAATTCAAGGATCCGACTAACGGTGATTTGATTGAATTGACACCCGAGAAAGCAATTCAAATCCAGCTTGATTTAGGCTCCGATATAATTATGGCATTTGATGACGTAGCTGGCCTGAACGGCGTGTCCAAACAGCGAGGCAAAGAAGCGTACGAACGAACCCATAGGTGGCTCGAGCGGTCCCTAAACGAGTTTAAGAGGCTTACAACTGGGATGAGGGGGCTGGAGGATACTGAGGAAGACGCCAGACGAGGCACTGCTGAGCAGCGCAGAGAATCGTATATACGATACGAAGAGCGAGCAGCGGAAGAAGTAACGAAGGCTGGCCCTTCAAGCAAGAGAGGGGTTAGGGGCTCTGCCGCTAAACAATCTCTTGCGGTCAGTAATCTCCAGAGGCCGTTGTTTTTTGGTATCGCTCAAGGTGGACTTAATAAAAAGCTTCGACAAAAAAGCATCGAAACAGTGCAGTCGTTAGATGTCGATGGTCTAGCAATTGGCGGTTTATCGGTTGGTGAAGATAGGGTAGATATGTATGAAATATTGGAGTTTATGGCGCCGATTTATGACGAGAATAAACCGCATTATCTTATGGGCGTAGGCGATCCTAAAGACATGCGAGTCGCAATAGAGAACGGCATAGACATGTTTGATTGTGTCTTGCCGACTCGGAACGCCCGTCATGGCTCCGCATGGGTAACAGGAGATAAGCTGATTCATCTGACTAATGCAAAATACACAAAAGATACATCTGTTATTGATAAAACTTGTGACTGCTATACGTGTAAAGAAGGATTTTCTCGGGGTTTTTTGCGCCATCAGTTTAAAGTAGGCGAACCGCTGGCCGGGTCATTGGTGTCGATCCATAATATACGCTACCTCGAACGCCTCTGCGAGGAATACAGAATCTAGAGCTCTCCATTTTTATCGGGCCAAGGATAGGGCATTTGCTCGGAGATCGGGACTATCTTAATATTTCCATCTATCTTCATAACTACCTGTATATCGATGTCAGATTGTAGAGAGCTCTCCCAGATTAGTTGTTTGCAGATGTGACAGTTTGGCCCAGTGATAGCTATTATCTCTTTTTCGCCGTGAATGGCAGCATTTGCTAGTGCCGTAGCTTCGGAGTGCATAGTCAGGGTGTAGGTGTTAGATTTGTAGGATACGCCGTCATACATTTTGCCGTCTTTTGCAAGGACGCACACGGCAAATCCTTCATTGGGTTTGGGGTATGTGTTTGCCATTGCAGCTGATGCCCTGGCTAGCATTTTTTTGGCAATAGACGGTTTTATATCAAATGATTTCATAAACTTCCTGGTGGGCTCTAGAGGACTTGAACCTCTGACCTCCTCAACGTCAATGAGGCGCTCTAGCCAACTGAGCTAAGAGCCCGAGAATAACAGATAACAGAATAGCAAAAACTAAGCGAAAAAAACAGTCCACAGGTCTTTGTACATTAAACAACACTAAAGTACTAGCATTATGATACTAGCCTATGTATACTCTGTAGCACTGGTGAAGTTTTTGGGGGTGGTTGCATCGCGAGCGTCGTGTTTAATTGCGAGAAAACACGACGCTTTTTGTTTGGTTCTGTAAATGCAAATCATTAACTGATATAATCATCAGTAGGTGTTGATACGGAGTCACTACCCGTGGAGCCTCGTCGGTGCGGTAGCAGAAGTACGATAACTAACGCTACAAGAGTTAAAGTCGAGGTGGAAACGTCCATCAAGGACCCGAGACACGAAACTAGTTAAATATATTTGCGAGAATATTGAACGGTTTCGTGTTTTTTATTTCTATAAAATCAGGAGTCAAGATGAGCAAACCAGACAATAATCAAATACAGGTGATGAGACATAGTATGGCGCATGTTATGGCAACAGCACTACAACACCTATGGCCAGAGGTAAAGCTAGGGGTTGGTCCGGCTGTAGAGAATGGCTTTTACTACGATATAGACTTAGGTGAAACTAAATTAACAGAGGATGATTTGCCAAAAATTGAAGCCGAGATGAAAAAGGTCATAAAAGCCGATCAAGAATTTGAGAAACTCGAACTTTCCATTGATGAGGCGCTATCTTGGGCGAAAGAAATGGATCAGCCCTATAAGCACGAATTACTCAATGATTTAAAGCGAGCGGGCACTACTGTAGCGAAGGACTTGAACAAGGATGAGCTAGGGACAATAACAGATAGTGATAGCAAGGTAGAAAAAGTTTCGTTCTATAAGAACGGCCCTTTTACCGACCTCTGTCGAGGGCCACATGTTGAGAGTACTGGCAAAGTTGGAGCGTTCAAGCTGATGCGCATATCGGGCGCGTATTGGCGAGGCAAAGATGATAACCCTCAGATGCAACGTATCTACGGTGTGGCATTTGATACTGAGAAAGAACTTCGCCAACACCTAGTTATGCTAGAGGAAGCCAAAAAACGTGATCACCGCAAGCTTGGGCAAGAGCTTGAACTATTCTTTATGCACGAAACTGCACCTGGTATGCCGTACTGGCTCCCTAAAGGAGTGGCCATATACAATGAGTTAATACGGTTTTGGCGGGAAGAGCATGCGAAGCGTGATTATCAAGAGACAATCTCCCCTCTTATTAATAAAAAAGAGTTGTATCAGACTTCAGGTCACTTTGATCACTATTGGGAAGAAATGTTTGTAGCAAAGACAGATGAAGGGGAAGAGTACGGGCTGAAGGCGATGAACTGTCCCAACGCTATGTTGATCTACGGCCACAATAGCCATTCATATCGTGATTTACCTTTGAGATATAGTGATACGGACACGCTCCACCGTAATGAACTTTCCGGAACACTCAATGGGCTGTTACGTGTGCGTGAATTTCGACAGGACGATGCACATATATTTGTGGCAGAAGAACAAATAAAGGAAGAGTATAAAAATATTCTGGAGATTACTGAGTTGTTCTATTCTATTTTTGGCATGGAATATTCATTCAGACTAGGTACTCGTCCCGAAAAATTTATGGGTGACCATAAGTTATGGGACAGAGCAGAGCAAACACTTAAAGAGATTCTGAAAGAAAGTGGAAAAGAGCACTTCGTACTAGAAGGTGACGGCGCTTTTTATGGTCCAAAAATAGATATTCTTATGAAAGATGTATTGGGGAGGCCTTGGCAAATGGGCACAATACAACTCGATTTTCAGCAACCTCTTCGTTTTGAACTGAAATATGTTGATAAAGAAGGAAATGATCAAGTTCCGATCGCAATTCATCGGGTAATCTACGGTTCTATGGAAAGATTTATTGGAATATTGATAGAACATTTTGCAGGTAAGTTTCCGGTGTGGTTGGCACCAGAACAGGTTAGGATTGTTACAGTTAATCAGGAAGAGACCACAACACAGTTTGCCGAGAAAGTTTTGGCTCAAGCTAAAGAGTTAGGTCTTCGGGCATATCTAGATAACGATAACGAATCAGTTGGCAAAAAAATCCGTGAAGCCGAAATCCAGAAAATCCCATATACGTTAGTAATTGGTGAAAAAGAGATTGGTAGCGGTGAAGTCATACCGAGAGTGCGTCAGGATATCGAAGTCCAAGAAGAAAATAAACCGATTGCAGTTAATGAATTTTTGAAAACGGTTGTAAACGAAACGAAATCTCGGGTAACCCACACTTCTATGCATGCGTTTACCACAAAACACAAGGCAGATTAAGTGGCTAAAAAGAAAATTGCTATAGATATCGACGACGTTATCGCCGATAGCACCGAGTCACTCAGAATAGTTACGAATGAGCGTACGGGTTCAAATATATCAAAAGAACATTTCAAAATACCTGGCGATTACTGGGGTTACTATGAGCGCGTTTGGCAAATACACGGCATAGATAAAGATATATCTTTTGAGGACTTAGATGACGAGATGATCGAAGACCAATCACATATACCTCTTTTACCAGGCGCTAGTTTTGCACTCATGGAGTTATCTAAAAGCTTCGAAGTATACTTATTGACCTCGCGTAATAAGGCTTGGGAAAATGCCACGAGGCAATGGCTTGATGATAACGGCTTCAAAGATTTTAAAGAATTACACTTTACTGAAAGTTATAAAAAATCAAAAAGTAAAGGAGAGATCTGTTCTGGTTTAGGCATCTCTTGGTTAATTGACGATAATCCTGAGCATTGTCAGTCTGCAGTTAGCCATGGAGTCGAGGCCATTTTATTTGGTGAATACGGTTGGCATTACAAATCTACCGAAGGACTGGATAGATGTAAAAGTTGGCCAGAGGTTCTGGAATACTTCAATGGAAAAGAATGATAATTTTAAAACTAGGGTCCTGAGTCTCGTAAAAATAATTCCTAAGGGCAAGGTTATGACTTACGGGCAGATAGCGGCACTTTGTGGCAAACCAAATGCAGCCCGAGCAGTAGGGACTATAGCGCACTATGGCCCATCAGAGCTCCCATGGCAACGCGTGGTTAACAAATCAGGTGGTTTGGCATCAGAATATACTTATGGAGGTAGAAGCGGCCAAAAGGCTCAATTAGAGGCTGATGGGATAATTGTCGGCAAGGACAACAAAATCGATATCGAGAAATACATATGGTGGCCAAAGTAAAACCTTTAGTCGTAGTTTTGGGATCCACTGCTAGCGGAAAAAGCGATTTAGCAATGATGTTAGCCAAGAGATTTAATGGCGAGATTATTTGTGCTGATAGTCAGGCTATTTATCGGGGTATGGATATAGGAACGGCCAAGCCAAGCAGAGAAGACCGAGCTTTAGTTAAACATCACCTACTAGATATTCGTAACCCTGACGAATCTTACAGTGTGGCTCAGTTTCAGCAGGATGCTCAAGAGGCAATTGCTGGTATTAACACCAGAGGTAAGTTGCCAATTATGGTCGGAGGCAGTGGCTTATATATAGATTCAGTCATCTATAACTATTCTTTTATCTCGGATGGTCAGCGCGATGATGTTAATCCGCGACATTTAGCTAAAAATGTGGGACCAACAAACAAGGAACTACGAGAAGATACATTGATTATTGGAATTCAGCGCAACCCAGAGGAGTTAGAAGCTCGGATTGTGGAGCGAACCGATGGGATGGTGGAGGCTGGACTGGTTGGTGAAGTAAAGAACCTTGTTACTAAGTACGGCCGCGATGCCATGGGGCTGAGCAATATTCGATATCAAATCTTTGCAGATTACCTTGCTGGATTGATAGGTCTAGATGAGGCAATGCAAAAATTTGTACGAAACGATATGTTACTCAGTAAAAAACAAAAGACTTGGTTCAAGCGCAATAAAAGTATTCAATGGGTAAGTAACAGTAGTAAAGCTGTTGAGATTACAACAACGTTTTTGAACAATTATTAAATTGTAAGCTGTTATAATGTATACATGATTGAACAATTGTTTGGGAGTAAGACGAGGGTAAAGTTACTACAACTTTTTTACGCAAATCCAAATAGGGCATTTTATGTTCGCGAAATTACCCGAAAAATTGATGAACAAATTAACTCTGTTAGACGAGAACTGGCGAATCTGCTCAGTATTGGGATAATTTCGTCAGAAGATAATGCACACAAGCTATACTATGAAGTCGATCAGAGCTACGACTTTTATAAACCACTATCAGAGATTTTTGGTGGAAAGAAGAAAGCTGTAGCTGTAAAAACCGTATCAGCTAGTGGTGACGGCGATAATGACAAACTAAAATCGATCGGGAATATTGAGATTGCGTTTTTAACCGGTCAATTTACTAGGGATGAGAATGCTAGCATCGATCTGTTGATTGTTGGGGATGTAAATCAGACAAAATTAGAGAAATATATTTCTGACCTCGAGAAGATAGAGGGTAAAGAGATACGATATTCAGCAATGACAAAAAAAGATTTTGATTATCGTCAACAGGTTAAAGATAGATTCATAACAAACATTCTGCATAATAAGAGGCAGGTTTTGATAGATAAACACAAAGTACTAAGCGAACTCTAAGAAAGGGATAAATAGATGGAACTACAGTTTTTTGGTGCAAATTGCGTACGGATATCAACGAAAAAAGCTAATACGGTCATTGATGACAACTTGGCGAGCTTAGGATTAAAGACGGTTACCAGACCTGGGGACATAGCATTGTTTACGCATGAGAGCATTCTGGGCTCCAAGAAACTAAAAGATCCTAAACTGGTAATTCAAATTCCGGGCGAGTATGAAGCCTCTGCCGTATCAATCAGAGCAATATCAGCTAGGTCTCATATGGACGAAGAAGGTCAAGAGAGCGCAGTTATATACAAAATTATTAATAGCGGGATCAACGTTGCTGTAGTAGGCCATATTCACCCTGATCTTACAGAAGGGCAATTAGAATCTTTAGGTATGATAGATATACTATTTGTGCCGGTTGGCGGAAACGGGTATACGCTAGACGCAATCGGAGCGCTAAAAATTATAAAAAAAATTGAGCCAAAAATTATTATTCCTACGCATTATAGTGATAAAGAGATAAAGTACGAAGTCCCCCAGGCGGACCTAGATGAAGTGATGAAGAACATGACTTTTGAAATCAAAGAAAAATTACCCAAGCTAAAACTAAAAAACACAGACTTACCGTTGACGCCTGAGTTTATCGTCTTAGAGCGACAGTAAAAATCTATTTACTAGTAACAGGGGTAACTTCTGGAGCTGGATTTTTTGGGTCAGCGATTAGGCCTTTTCGTTTTAGCGTACGAATAGCCTGAGTGCTGATTTTCATCTTTACTTTACGACCGTCAATAACAAGAGTTTTCTTTTGAAGATTTGGTTTCCACACTTTTTTAGTGTGGCGTTGAGAAAAGCTGACATTACTGCCGTATTGCTTGCCTTTGCCGGTTAATTCACATCTTTGCATAACAGAGGAGTATTTTAGCGTTTAAAGTGACGGAAGTCAACTAAAAGGTATCTGATGTTGTTATAGAATGCCGTCAGCACTAAGTATAAAATTTTTTGCTCTGCGCTGGTATACTAAAGCGTAATGTTTGGAAATCTAACAGGATTAAACTTTGGAATATTCTTTGCATCGCTCTTATTAGCTGTCTCTATACACGAGGCTATGCATGGTTATGCAGCGCACTGGTTAGGTGATTATACGGCGGAAGAGGCCGGAAGGTTGACACTTAACCCTCTAAAACACCTTGATTTGGCCACATCTATAATTATGCCGATGTTGTTATTGCTACTGGGTTTACCGCCCTTTTTTATAGCAAAGCCAGTACCCTTTAACCCATGGAAAGTCAGGTACGGTGAATACGGGGCTGCAATGATAGGCCTAGCTGGTCCGTTAACGAATATCGTATTGGCGACTGTCGCTTCTTTGTTACTGCATCTTCTTGGGATTGCAGTTGGCACGCCGATCTATAACGTATTAGTCATTTTTATGGCAGTTAATGTCGCCATATTCGTTTTCAACATGATTCCTTTTCCGCCACTCGATGGATCTAGGGTATTGTATGCATTCGCACCAGAACCTTTGCAAAAACTAATGATGCAAATAGAATCGCTAGGGATGAACGCCATATTCATTTTTATGATGATAAGCTTTGTGTTTTTGTCGCCATTTATAATTCGTGCTAATGAACTAATATTAAATCTACTGCTTTATTAGAATGGTATAATTAGTTTGCTGGCGATTTGCCAAATAATGATTATCTAACAACATATATTCGGGAACTCAATATCAGATTTTGCCTCTGGCGAATGAATGCGAGTACCCACCTGGGTAAAACCAGATTAATCATTGGTGAATTAGCCAGCTTTTTGAATCCCATAAGATATGAAGTAGTAATTATGAAACAAAATAACTTTAGGTAATCTTGATCGTGGTAGTATTAAGTGATGCCAAAAGAAGATAAAAATTCATTAAAAAAATCCTATGAGTTTAAAGACTTCATGGAGTCGATGCGGTTTGTGCGCCAGGTGGCTGATCTTGCCGAAGTCGCCAATCACCATCCGAAGATACAGATTGACTACAACAAAGTTGAGTTGTGGTTTACGACGCACGATAAGGGTAAGGTGACTGAAAAAGACGAGAAATTAGCCGAGCAAGTTGATGCTTTGATTACTAATAAGCCATCTATTGGCCAGCTACCAACAGAGTTAAAGTTCTATGGCGATGGGGGTTCTCGCGGTAACCCCGGCCCAGCTGCAGCCGGTTTTGTGTTATTGGATATGAACGATCATTTACTAGAGAATGGCGGCGAGTTCATGGGCGTCACTACTAATAATCAAGCTGAATATCATTCTCTAGAAATGGGCTTGGAGCGGGCGCTGGAGGCCGGTGTGAAGAAAATTCACGTCTTTATGGATAGTCAGTTAGCTATTCGCCAAATAGGTGGCCAATACAAGGTTAGAAGCCCCGAGTTATTACCTCGTTATAAGAATGTGAAGAGTTTGTTAGCTAAATTCGAGGAAGCTACTTGCACTCATGTACCACGAGAGCTGAATAAGTTGGCCGACGCAGAAGTAAACCGTATTCTAGATTCGTTGTAGTAGCTGTATACTGTTAGAGCCAGATTATTGACTGATCGCTCGCTTTAACGTGGGAGGAAAGTCCGGGCAACGTAGAGAAGGGTAGTTGTTAACGGCAACCGGGGGCGACCCTAGGGAAAGTGCCACAGAAACAATACTTCCGCTTCGGCGGTAAAGGTGAAAAGAGTGGGGTAAAAGCCCACAGTTTGCGATGGTGACATCGTAAATAGGTAAACCCTACCTGTTGCAAGGAGTATATTCACAAAACGGTTTCTCGCCGGAATATACGATGATCCGCTTGATTCTATCGGCAACGATAGAACTAGATAGATGATTAGTCGCGACTAAACCCGGCTTACAGATAATCTGGCATTTTTATAATAAACTTGAAAAATTTTCTATCTACCATGACACTATAGGTAATGGAAGTTTTAGTTGCCGATCCTGGAGCTCGTGGACATGCCCTAGCGCGTAAGATTGCTGAATCGAATTTAGTTGAGCGAGTGTTTATGGCTCCTGGCAATCCGGGGACTACTGAGATAGCGGAGAATACAGGGTTAGAACATACCGATATTGCTGGTCAGATAGATTTTGTTAGGAAAAATAAAAACATTGGTTTAGTTGTTCAGTCTGCCGATAATCCTTTAGCATTAGGTGCAGTTAATACATTTGAGGAGCAATTTGATGGCGACGATAGAGAGTTGTATGTATGGGGTCCAACAAAAGAAGCAGCTGAGATTGAATCTAGCAAAGTATTTTCAAAAGAAATGATGAGTAAACTAGAGATTCCGACTGCTCATTATGGTGTATTTAACTCAACGCTTGCGGCAATAGCGTATGCTAGGGATCGTTCTTTCCCTCAATTCGCCAAAGAGGATGGACTAGCTAGTGGCAAGGGTGTCGATAAGGCGAATAATATTCAAGAGTTAAGTAAATGTCTCTATGAGTTGGTCAGAGCGGGTAAGCTTGGAAAAGAGCAGCGAATAGTCATTGAAGATGGTCTGAAAGGGCCAGAAATATCACTTCAAGCTTGGTGCGACGGCGAGAATTACTCTATGGTGCCATTTGCCATGAAAGATCATAAAACTATTGGCGATAATGATACTGGCCCAATGACCGGCGGAATGGCTGTGATTGGGCCTGTGCCCTGCATTACTAGAGAAGATATAGAATCCTTTGGAGAAAGATTTGTTGCCCCAGTACTTCAGGAACTGAGCAGGCAAGGCCGACCATTCAAGGGAATGCTATACCCAGGCTTAAAGGGTTGGAAATGTCTAGAGTATAACGCCCGTCCGGGTGATTCAGAGGCTCAGGTTTGGGCAGCGTTACTCCAGTCTGACATTGTTGAATTAATGTTGGCCTGTTGTATGGGGGAGCTTGATCAAATCGATAAACCTGTCTGGAAGAACGCTTCAGCTGCTTGTATTGTTCTGGCAGCTGAAGGTTATCCTGTTAACCCCAAAAAGGGGGCACTGATTCATGGGCTAGATTCAGAGTTTGCAGAAAACACCCACATGCTCCATGCTGGAACAAGGATGGAGGGTCAAGATGTTGTAGTTGATGGGGGTAGAGTCCTCAATGTCGTGACAGTAGGTGATGATGGTGAAAACCTTGAAACAGTTATACAGTCAGCTTATCGTGATGCAGAAAAGATTAAGTTTACCGGTAAACAGACCAGAGGTGATGTGGGGCAGGAAGTACTAACTACAGAGTTTATTGAATATGTTAATCGGTCCCGAGAAAATGATTGGCATTAAAAAATCCTCAGTAAATTGAGGATTTTTTAATGCCGAGTTTTAAGTAAAGTTTATTTTACGGCGTTTACTACCGCTTCGAAGGCTTTTGGTTCGTTAACGGCTAGCTCAGCTAGTATTTTACGATCAATTTCAACGTTGGCTTTTTTCATAGCAGATATTAATTTGCTGTATGTTGTCCCGTGTTCTCGGGCAGCTGCGTTGATTCTGATGTTCCAAAGAGCTCTAAAACTTCTTTTTCTATTGCGTCTGTCTCGGTAGCTGTATTGTAAGGCTTTAACCGTAGCCTGACGGCCACGTCTGACGCTAACTCTATGAGCGTGGGACATTCCCTTAGTGCTTTTTCTTATCTTGTCATGTCGCTTTTTGGCTGCGACGCCTCTTTTTACTCTCATTTATATTCCTAACATTTTCTTAATAGACTTAGCTTTTTTACCAATAATCTCATCTGTACCTGCAAACTTTCGTTTTCTTACGGCGCTTTTTTTCTCTAAAAAGTGGTTGCCAGTAGCGTGTCGACGCAAAACTTTGCCAGTCTTTGTGATTTTAACTCTGTCTTTTGTCCCACTGTGGGTTTTGTGCTTTGGCATTGTTATGCTCTCCTTATTACGAATATTATCTGTTTGCCGGTCATTTGTGGTGATTGATCAACAGCTATTTTATCATCAAATCGTTGAATAATCTTCTCTGCTAGTGCAAAACCTAGATCTTTATGGGCTAGCTCGCGACCTCGGAAGAATAAAGTGAACTTTACTTTATGACCGTCATCTAAGAATCCTGAGACTTTACGAAGCTTTACGTCTAGATCGTGCGTATCGATCTTTAGACCCATCCGCATTTGTTTTAAATCTTGGGCTTTAGCGGCTTTTTTATTTTTTTGTTGCTGTTTCGTCTTTTGGTAGTTAAATTTTCCCCAATCAACTATCTTTGCAACGGGTGGGTTAGCGTTCGGTGATATCTCGACCAAGTCTAACTCGGATTGTTTAGCAAGCTGTAAAGCTTCGGATTTGGTCATTACGCCAAGTTGACTTCCGTCCTCGCCGATAACTCTTAACTCATTGGCCCGAATTTGCTCATTCAGGCGGGTGTACTTGCTGATATCCTTCTCCTTATTAAGTACCTACTACGCTTGCTTGGAATGAATTCTAACAGATTGACGCAGGTGTTTCAATAGGTATTCATAAATTCGTAGAATATATGGGCCGATATTGTATGGCCTCTGCAATATGTTTATCTAAAATCATGTCAGAATCATCTAGATCAGCTATTGTCCGAGCAACTTTCAATGTGCGCATATAGGCTCGCGGTGAAAGTTCCAAGCGAGAGGCTCCTTTGTCTAATAAGTCCCTCGCCGTATCTGTTAATCTTGCGAATTTTTTTACTTCGCGACTGTGCATAGTAGAGTTTGTTCGGCTTGTTTTGAAGCGACGGGCTTGGATGTCTCGGGCTTTTTCTACTCGACTTCGAACATCTAAACTGCTGTCGGCTATATGGTTATTCTCTAATAGTTTTGAGTGTTCAACATTTTCTACATTGGCATATAAGTCGATTCTGTCGATGATGGGACCAGATATCTTTTTACGATAATTATAGATGTTATGAGGCAGGCAACTGCATTCTTTGTCGGTTCCAAAATATCCACAGGGACAAGGATTTGCTGTGGCGATTAAGATAAATTTTGCCGGAAAATCGATACTTTCTTTTGCTCGAGAGATTGTGATCTTGTTATCTTCTAGGGGTTGACGTAAGGATTCAATAGTACTTCTCTTAAACTCTGGAAATTCATCAAAAAACAACACTCCATTATGGGATAAGCTGATTTCCCCAGGTCGAGGGTCTGTGCCTCCACCTGTGATGGCTGTTTCGCTAGCACTGTGGTGTGGAGACCGGAAAGGACGACTGTATCTTACGATTTCGTAGTTTTTGCGTTGCAGACTGTGTAAATGGGTGGTTTCGAGTATTTCTTCAATAGTCATAGAAGGCAAGATAGTTGTAAAAGTCTTTGCGAGCATACTCTTCCCCGTACCAGGAGGGCCATTTAGAAGAACGTTATGTGCTCCGGCAGCAGCAATCTCTAGGATTCTTTTTGCTTGAAATTGGCCTACGACATCTGAAAAATCATCTCCTGAAGGCTTGTCATGCTTAGGTAGTGAGATTCTGTAATTAGAGATTGGTTTAATAATATTTGCTTTTGTTAAGTGTAAATAAAGAGCTTTTAAGTCTTCTACAGGATATAAAGTTAACCCTTTGACCAATTTTGCTTGGTTTATATTATCTACTGGTAGGAATACTTCATCTAAACCATGTTTTTTTGCAGTCAGTAGCTTTCCGATTATTCCTCTGATTGCTCTGATATTTCCATCAAGCCCAATTTCTCCGAAGAAAATCGCTTTTTTACTTATAGGACTTACTATTGATGATGATTGTAATATAGATGCGGCGATCGCCAAGTCCAGACCTGTTTGGTTTTTTGGCAGATCAGCTGGCGCTAGGTTTATTGTTATTCGTTTTTTTGGGAAGGGTATCTTGCTAGATGTGAAGGCGGCTCGGATTCTTTCTTTTGATTCATCGACAGCCTTGCTCGCAAAACCCACAATAATTATTGTAGGCAAGCCGTTAGTTATCTGACATTCAATGTCTGCTACTATTCCATCAAATCCGCTGTCAACAATTGTCCTCGTCTTCATAAATGCTTGTGTCTAATCATAACACTCATAGATATATAATTTAACTTGTCAAAAAAATAACACTCATTTTCTATGAGTGTTATTTAATGTGGGTTATATTTATTTGGTTGTTTGTTTTTGTGATTATAACTTCTTTGTTTTATAGAACAACGGCTTGCGAGAAGCCGTTGTTTTTTGGTCTTTTTGTTTTTGAGCACTTTATTTGTTCAAGTGCTGAATACATCTTATAAATTGATAATGCTAGTGTCAATAAGAAAATTCAGCAATTTTAAAACTACTTGTGTATAACTCGTTAGGCGTATAGCTAAAAACTGCAAATAAATTCAATTATTCGTTAAAAAAATGATTAATATCAAACAAAAACGACCAAAAGATTGACAGTAATTGCCTTAATAATCAATATGGCTTTGTTTTGTTGAATTAAAATTGATCATTAAACGTGGTGGTAGGTAATATCAGCCTCGAAATCCAAAGCCAACTGTTTAGCTGTACGTAGATAATAATTGACTAGCCTAATAATACTAACTGTGCTGTTAGGCCTTGAATAACTCGAAAACAAGACACGAGAGTCTTCATAATTAATTTGTTCAGAATAATGACCAAATTATTCATAATTGACCCATCTTTATGTATTCGGAATTTTTAGAATCGATTATCTACAATTGACACTCATTTGTCCATGAACAAGCCAGACTAATAATTCATTGCAAATGATTTGACGACTCATTATTAAACGAGACACAATTGAATAGTTTTTTTGGTACCCGTCGACGCCATGACGATGAGTTGAGACATCATTGCTATTATTCCAAAAACACAGCTTAATATTCAAAATCTCATAAGAATATAGAGTAATCGTAGAGAATATAACTACGATATTCGTATACGTCTAACAGTGTAAAAATGTGTAAAATACAACGTATATCTGAAATAATGGTTGACCTTACAGTTCTTTTACGCTATTGTTTATTTGGAGTTTTAAAAATACAAATATCGCCCAAATTTAGTCTAAAGCTGAGTTCGGGCGGTCAGTCACAAACCAGGACGGTAAGCGCTTCAAAAGTCATAAAGTTAAGCGGAGTTATCGTCCGGTTTTTTTGTTAGAATATACTTTAACCATGAACAAAAAACCAAAAATTAGTATTCTTATTCTACTACTCATTCTTGGGGCACTTTTTTTTATGAATACCAGCCCCAGTGAGGTGCCAATCTATGTATTAACCTTACCATTCATATATTTTTTCATTTTGGTTTATGTAACTGTGTCTGTTGTCCAGGATCTTTTCAGTAGAGATATTGCAGCCCCTATCCCGCTTATAGTCTCTGCTCTGACGTTGTTAATGTTAATTCTTGGTTCTTTGCATCAGCTTGGTGCAAAAGACATAACTCTTAGTTTGGTCCTAATGGTTCTTCTTGGGTGGTACATCCATAAACTTAGTCCCAAATAGAAGATTAGATACTGTATAAATTAATAACTTCTATGCTTAAGCTATTATTTGATATACTTTCCATCAGGAATGAAAGAAACTGGCAAAAATCAATTCAATGAGGCAATAACTCGTGAACAAGCGGAGCTTGACGATCTTGAAGTTAAGAAGAAAAAAATCGATAATTCTTCTGAACCAACCGAATTGAATATTTTGCCACGCATAGAGCATATAAACGGTGAAACTAATCCAGAGATAGTCAAAGATCAGCCACAGTCTGGGGGTTCATCATCACAACAGCAAACTAACGATGATCAAACTTCTGCTACACAAACTACTGACGATGATGACGACACGACTACAGAACCAACCACCAGTTCGTTACCTAGTAATGACAATAATCCGCAGATTGCCGATGATGTTGATTTGATAGAGAAAGAGTGGGTAGATAAGGCGAAAGAGCTGGTAGAGCGAACAAAGTCTGACCCTAGACAACAAAACATAGCTCTTAATAAGATGAAGGCTGATTATTTAAAAAAACGGTTCAATAAGGTAATAAAAACCGAGAAAGAAGGCTAAGGTGTCCTTTTTGATCGTAATAGTTTTGGCATTGTTAGTATCTTTAGCTGTAATAGGGCCAATTATCTTTCTTAATTCTAGAAAGGTACTTCGTGAGCAGAAGAATTATGAGCGTGGGCTAAAAATGGTGCCATTGCTTATTCATTTGCCCCCAAGTAGTGACGATAAAGAGGCTGGCGCTAGAGATGAGAGGGAGTTAGTTGATGAAAATATATCTAAAGCTCAGATTCTATATACGATTATTGCTAGTACGATGCAGAAAGGATTCAAGAATAAGTTTTACGGACAACGTCATTTCGCTTTTGAAATTGTAGCAACGCATGGATTTGTTAAGTTCTATGTAGCCGTACCCCTGGTTATGGTTGAGGTTGTAAAACAAGCTATAATCAGCTCGTATAATTCAGCGATATTAGAAGAGGTCCCTGAACACAATATATTTAGTCCTGTAGGTAAGATTAACGGAACGGTGGGCGGGGAACTTACCCTTAAAGAAAACTATGCTTATCCGATTGCTACTTATCAAGATATAAAGCGAGATCCGATCCAGTCACTACTTAACTCTTTATCGAATCTTGAGAAAGACGATGGTGTTGGTATCCAGATTATGCTTAGGCCAGCAGATTCTAGTTGGAGAAAAGCCGCAAGTTCATTTGCTAGTAAAAAACGCAAGGGAGAAAAATCTCGAAAGCCCTCAGAGGAGGCTCTATGGTGGATTAAGCAAATATTTACAGCATTATGGAAACCACCAGAAGATAAATCCGGAAAGGATGGGGGCGGTTCGGATAAAGCAGATTTATCAAGCTTAGATCAGGCAGTATTAGATGCTGTTGACGAAAAGACTCGCCATGCGGGTTACGAGACATTGATAAGGGTAGTTGCATCATCTAATGTGTCGCATAAATCTCAGGCAATATTAGCGAATGTAGTTGCAGCTTTTTCGCTATACGATGCTCCTGGGAAAAATGGATTTAAGTTTACGCCCTCCAAAGATATCGATGAATTTGTTACTGCATTCATCTTGAGGTTTTTTCCACAACAAATTAATCAAAATATATTAAACGCTGTAGAGTTAGCCACTCTTTTTCATTTTCCTGACCAAAAGAATATTCCAACTAGCCAATTAGAGAGGCAAGATTCTAAACAAGTTGATGCGCCTCGTGATATGCCTACAGAAGGACTGTTTATCGGCTACAACTTATTTAGGGGTATCAAGAAAGCGATTCGAATCTCTTTGAAAGACAGACAGCGTCATATGTATATCGTTGGACAGACAGGTACTGGTAAATCTACTTTTATGGAGAATCTTGCATTTCAAGACATGCTAAATGGTGACGGTTTTGCGTATATTGATCCTCATGGAGATGGAGCAGAGCACTTGCTTGGGATGGTTCCTAAAGAACGGACCGAGGATGTAATTTACTTCTGTCCTGCAGAGATGGAAAACCCTTTAGGGTTGAATATGTTTGAATATCAAAATCCTGATCAAAAGGACTTCTTGATTCAAGAGACCATCAACATGCTCTACAAACTATACGATCCTCAGAAACAAGGAATAATTGGCCCAAGGTATGAACAGATGTTCCGTATGGCCGCACTTACTATAATGGCTGACCCGAACGGTGGAACCTTCGTCGATATTCCGAAACTATTTTCTAATGAAGCCTTCGTGAAAGAGAAACTTAAGTATGTTACTGACCAAAACGTGCTTGATTTTTGGCTAAAAGAAATGCCTGCATCCTCAAGGTCAAATGACTTTGGCGAGGTTAAAGCATGGTTTGTTAGTAAATTTGGAGCTTTTTTGTCGAACGAAATGATGAGAAATATTATTGGTCAAACCAAGAGCTCTTTTGATCTAAGAGATATTATGGACAATAAAAAAATCCTGATCGTTAACTTGAGCAAGGGACGTACAGGTGATATGAACGCTAAATTGCTAGGCATGATATTCGTTATGAAGTTTCAAGCTGCGGCAATGAGCCGAGCTAATATCGAAGAAGCAGATCGCCAAGATTTTTGTTTGTATGTTGATGAGTTTCAAAACTTTTCGACAGATTCGTTTGCTACGATAATGTCAGAAGCCCGAAAATTCCACCTTAATTTGATAGTGGGCAACCAGTTCACTACTCAGTTAACTGAAGAAATCAGAGATGCGGTTTTTGGAAATGTCGGCACGATAGTATCTTTTAGAGTCGGACAAAATGACGTCGATATGCTCGCAAAGTATTTTTATCCACTTTTTGATGGAGAAGATCTACTAAGGGTACCTAACTATAATGCGATTGCAAGAACATTAATAAGTGGAGTTCCTACGCAGCCGTTTAGTGTCGCGATGGTCCCTCTGTTAAGTACCCCGAATCCGAAACTTGAAGCTGCCCTAAAACAACTATCGGCTGCAAAATACGGTAGGCCTAGAGCAGTTGTTGAGGCTGAAATAGTTAAGAGAATGGCTACCAACGAAGCAAGTAGGCCGAATGTTGGTCCAGGTGGTCCGGCATATACAAGATCTAATCAGGTGGGGTCTGGCCAGCCGGTTCCTCGAGCAACAGGAAAGGCATCGTTTCTTGATGAATGGCTAAGCAAGAAACAGGCAGTATCAGGACAATCAATCAGAAGACAGCCACCACCAGCTAGTAGCTCTTCCCAATACCCACCGCAATCACCGCAACAAATGCCAAACCCAACAGTAAGTCAGCCTATTTACGATAATAAAGCTTCACAGCCTCCATTTAACCCGAATCCGGTCAATGTTCCAGCTAATACAATTAATCCTTTGAAATCCAGCCTAAATGCTTCACAGCCCCCAAGTTTGAGCGCTACTAGCCCAGCGATTGATCTAAGTGGTGTCCCGACAGTAGATTATGGTACCAGCGCCCAAAAAGCTGTCTCAAGTACCGAGTTTGACAAGAGTCAGGTTAACGAACTTACCGAGAAGTTACAATCCAGCCAGAAAGCCGTAACCGGTGACTCTGGGCATTTGCAAGATGAAGACACTATAGATATTGATCAAGAAGGCAACCTTCACCAAAAACCTAAATCAGATTAACAACCAAAGCGTAGTGCGGAACTCGAGTTTGGATCTATTGTTTCTTTAAGATAGGATAAACAATTAATTCTACACAAATGCCTATCAAAAAACCCGATATCAAGAGTAGGATAAAAACAAAGAAATTATATTCAAATCCATAGTAGCGACTCATAATATACAAGATCAGAGTACCGGCTGATGCAAATATGCCGCCACCAAGCAAACCGGATGGCCTAGCAGCCGTCTTTGCGCCAACTTCGCTGATTGATTCAACTACTGGATTATGAACTACCTTACTAAAGGCTTTTTGTCGGGTGTTCATGTGTTTTCGGGCTCTTTGAAGCTCTTTTTTGTAGGCAGCTTTTTTAACGTTTCGATCGTATCTTGGGGCAGGGGCACTTGCTTGGCTATCATCCATATTAGAATTAAGCTTCTCGGACTTTGATTTTGCTGTATCTTCTACGTTTTCCCGCAATCTTTCCATGGCCTTTTCAGTCTTACTATCGTCATAGTTCTCACCCTTTTCTATGATCTTCTCTATTTTTTTGTCGCGCTCGTGAAGTAAATCTTTATCAACTTCATGTTTTTCTCCACTGCCTTCGTGCTTCTTATATTGTTCTATACTCATAGTTAGTTTCCTCCACCTGATGTGTATTCAGATTTTATTAGATCTAGTTCTGTGGCCATTAATTTTGTTCGTGCTAAGAAATATCCACCTACAACAGTTGCTATAAATGCAACGGCAAGGGTTTCGCCGGGACCAGTATTCGGTAGGGATGTAGTTACTTGCTCAGTTGTCTTTGCGACTCCGCATTTGAGCTTGACGTTTACTGTGTCACTATAAACGTTTGTCATGACACAGTCGAAGGACCCAGGATTAGACGATGAAACAGGAGTTTGCGGTATAGGGTCTTTGATTTTGACGGTAATTTGTTTAGTAACTGTTGCACCGACATCGATATCTACTTTTGGCCAGCTAACGATATTTTCGTTATTTATGCTTCCGCCGTGCAAATCAACTATATCTGAATATTCGAGTACGTCAGATATATTTTCTTCGATTTGAAATCCTTTAACGGCAGTATTGTTACTGGTGTTTTTTACGAATAAATTATAGGTTATTTTATCATTGGCTTTAGCGACGGTTCCATTAGCGTCAGCGATGTCTTGCGTATCATTCTGGGCACGTTTGCTAAGAATCAAACAAGCAGTTGCGTCGTCATCATCCGAAACATCGATACAGGGTAGATCTTTCTTGACTGTTATTCGTTTAGTACAATCTCCAACTTCACTGTTTGGCGCAGTCTTAGGCGAACCGGATACATTATGAGTTACCTTAAGAGTGAATTTATAATTTCCGGTTTTATCAAGCTTAAATATCCTTGGGTTAGGATCGGTAGCCACGCCATTTTTGAACATGACTCCATTCGCTAGTTTTGTGTCGATAATATTACCGTTAGATTTATCGATCATATTGTAGTACATTTTTAGTTTTTCGGTTTTTGGATTAATGTTTCTACCGATGGCTTGACCTGTTAGCGTGATAGATGTACCTACCTTGACTTCTGACTTGTCTTCGACACTCATTATAAGATTAGAGCATTTTATAACTTTTTTAGGTGCAGATGGTGGTGGTGGAGGCGGTGGTGGTGGAGGCGGTGGAGGCGGAGGACTCGGTGGTCCTACAATAGTCAGGTTGCCACAGTTAAATAGAATCATAAAAGGTTGGCCGTTATCACGATTCCCAGTTATAGCTTTGTAGCTTGACGAACTACCGGTATCCCAGCTTTTTAACGGCCGCATATAGTAGGTTCCAGCTCCAGGTATACTGACGCTGACTTCGCCTTGCTTGCCGTAAGGCAATCGTCCTATTGAATATAGATTACCGCCGTGATCCCTAGAGTTGATCGTTTGTACATTGCCATAGTAAAGGGCAAGACAATCAATACCGAATCTGGCTAGGATTTTCTTAAAATTGTAATCATTGGCCTTGCAGTGGTTTACGGCTTCTCCTTTACTGGAGAATCCACCTGGAATTATGTCATTGCCAGATCTAGCTAGAGTAGAGTCGCTAGGTGCAACAGTCGCAATAACTTGAATAATTAACGAAAGGACTATAAAAGATACTCCGAGGCTTCGCACCGCAGCTTCTTTATTTAATCTTTTTGCATAGAAACCAATTTGTCCGACTAAACTCGGGTTGAAAGGTAGATTTGATAGAAGTTTTTTAAACATATTTTTGTTTCTTTTATTAACGCTAATGCTATTTAACCACGAAATCGTGTGTTCAGGCAATACAATTTTTAATGTTGTATGGGGATAAGTTTTTGGTATAATAGAAATAAGTATTGAGCAAAAGAAAGAAGTGACCGTGAGAGAGGGAAAGTAGCTTAGTGAGCAAGCAAAATTATGATGCAGGTCAAATCCAGGTTCTAGAAGGTCTAGAGCCGGTTCGGAAGCGTCCGGGTATGTATATCGGGGGGACAGGATCCGAAGGCTTGCACCATCTAATAAAAGAAATCGCCGATAACTCAGTCGACGAAGCAATTGCCGGATTCGCTAACGAAGTACATGTGACTTTGCTTGCGGATGGAGGTGTTAAGGTCAGCGACAATGGCCGAGGTATACCAGTTGATAAAATGAAAAAAACGGGCAAAAGTGCGCTCGAGACCGTTTTGACAGTACTTCACGCGGGTGGAAAATTTGGTGGCGGTGGCTATAAGGTTTCCAGTGGGCTCCACGGAGTAGGGATCAGTGTAGTAAACGCATTATCTACTAGATTAATCGCTGAAATTCACAAAGATGGCTTCATTTATACTCAAGAATATGAGCGTGGTGTTCCAAAAACCGCTATCAAGAAAGGCGAAAAAACTGATAAATCTGGAACTACAATCATTTTTTACCCTGACGAAACAATATTTGAGACAGTTGAACTTGATTATGGGTGGGTCGTAGATTATCTTCGCCACCAAGCTTACTTGACTAAAGGTCTGAAGACTTTTGTTTTTGACGAAAAAACTTCAAGAAAGTATGGTTTTTATTTTGAGGGCGGTATTCAATCTTATGTTCGCCACTTGAATCTAGGCAAAGACATAATCGATGAAGATGTTTTTTATGTCGAAAAAGGTGTCGAAGAATCTTTCGTAGAGATAGCCTTGCAGTATACGGATAGTTATTCCGAGACAATCAAAGCCTTTGCTAACAATGTTATCAACCCTGATGGAGGCACACACTTAACAGGTTTTAGATCAGCTTTAACCAGAGTTATCAATGAGTACGCGAGAAAGAGTGGTTTACTAAAAGAAAAGGAAGAAAATCTTTCAGGTGAAGATTGTCGGGAAGGCCTAACTGCGATAATTCTTGTAAAGTTACCTGATCCACAATTTGAAGGTCAGACTAAGAATAAGCTTGGAAACCCTGAGGTGAGGACTTATGTCGAGCAGGTTCTTGGCGAGTACTTGGCATATTATCTAGAAGAGCATCCGGCGGTAGCGAAGAAAATGATTAATAAGGCCTTGTTGTCCGCTAGAGCCAGAAAAGCTGCTAGAGCTGCCAGAGAGAATATCATTAGAAAAGGGGTACTTGAAGGTGCGTCTTTGCCAGGCAAGTTGGCTGATTGTAGCTCGAGAGACCCACAGAACTCTGAACTATACATTGTCGAGGGAGACTCTGCTGGTGGATCTGCGAAAATGGGACGAGATTCGAAAACGCAAGCAATATTACCACTAAGAGGAAAGGTGTTGAACGTTGAACGCGCAAGACTTGATAAAATGTTGGCCAACAACGAAATAACCAGTTTGATAAAAGCACTTGGGGTAGGGATTGAAGAGCAGTTTGATTTAGGTGGACTTCGATACGGCCGTATTATTATTATGACTGATGCCGACGTTGACGGCTCGCATATTCGGACACTACTATTAACATTTTTCTTTAGACATATGCAAGAAGTAATAAGTGCTGGACATATCTACATAGCTCAACCGCCGTTTTATAAAATTACGATGGGTAAAACAGTTAGGTATGCGTATGTCGATGAAGAAAAAGTCAAGATTATCGAAGAGTTAAAAAAAGAAAAGAATGATCGGAAAAAATCTCAGGAAACTGATGAGGAAATAACAACAGATATACCTTCCGAAGATGTTATAGCACAGGACGAAGAGAAGATGGAACTCAAGAAATATGGGATTAATTTACAACGCTATAAGGGTCTTGGTGAGATGAATGCTGAACAATTATGGGAAACAACTATGGATCCAGAAAATAGGGTTCTTCTGCAAGTTAATATAGAAGATGCCGAAAAAGCTGACGCTGTATTTAATAAACTAATGGGCACAGAAGTTGATCTTAGAAAGAGTTTTATACAAACTCATGCTAGATTTGTGAAAGATTTGGATGTATAGGAGATAGATTATGGCTGAAGACACTAACAAATTAGAGCTATCTAACAATCAATCGGATGATCGGACTTCAAAAAATGTTCGACAAAGAGGGATTGTACAAGAGATGGAGGAGAGCTATCTTCAGTACTCTATGTCGGTTATTGTCTCTCGGGCATTACCTGACGTCAGAGACGGACTAAAGCCTGTACATAGAAGAATATTGTTCTCCATGAACCAAAATGGCAATCGTCATAACGCCAAATATCGAAAATCTGCTCGTATAACTGGTGATGTCATGGGTAAATATCATCCGCACGGCGATGCAGCTATTTATGATTCTATGGCCAGGATGGCCCAAGATTTTTCCCTTCGGTATCCGTTGATTGATGGTCAAGGAAACTTTGGTTCGATGGACGGCGATCCACCGGCCGCTCCTCGTTATACCGAAGCTCGGATGACGCGTTTAGCCGAAGAGATCCTAGTTGATATTGATAAGCAGACAGTAGATTTTCGCCCTAACTACGACGGTGAAGAGATGGAGCCTTCAGTTCTACCGGCGAAAGTACCGCAATTATTGCTAAATGGCCAGCTTGGTATTGCTGTTGGTATGGCTACAAGTATTCCGCCCCATAATCTAACTGAGCTAATAGACGCTAGTGTTCATCTTATAGACAACCCAGAGGCAGGCGTTGAGGACTTAGTCAAGTTCGTTAAAGGTCCAGATTTTCCAACGGGAGGAATTGTCTACGGTAAGGAATCGCTAAAAACAGCATATGCTACCGGAAAGGGTGGAGTTGTCGTTAGGGCTGTAGCAGGAATTGAAGAAACCAAAAAAGGCCGACATCAGATCATTGTAACGGAGGTGCCTTACGGACTGAACAAGTCAGTACTACTTGAAAAAATTGCTGATTTAGTGAAAGACAAGAAGATAACGGGCATATCAGACTTGAGAGACGAAAGCGCCAAAGGCAAAGTCCGAGTTGTCGTAGATTTAAAGAAGGATGCTTATCCAAAGAAGATATTGAACCAGTTGTTCAAGCTAACTCAACTTCAGACGACATTCCACTTTAATATGTTGGCTCTTATTGATGGCATACAGCCTCGAGTACTAGGACTAGAAGATATTTTGCGAGAATACATTAAGCATCGACAGGTAGTCGTTCGAAGAAGAGTACAGTTTGAGTTATCTAAAGCCGAAGCGCGAGCACATATTTTAGAGGGATTAATTACTGCTCTAGACCATATCGACGAGATTATTGCGACCATACGAAAGTCTCAAACGACAGATGACGCCAGAAACAATCTAGTTAAGAAGTTCAAATTAACAGAGATTCAAGCTAATGCAATTCTTGCGATGCAGCTACGAACACTTGCTGGGCTCGAGCGTAAAAAGCTAGTTGATGAATTTACTGAGCTTAAAGCATTAATCGAAAAATTAAAAAGTATTTTGGCGGACGAAAAAGAAATCTTAAAGATTATCAAAGAAGAACTATTAGAACTTCGGGAAAAATATGGCGATGAACGTCGAACAAAAATTGTACCCCAAGAATTAGATCGCATGAGCGAAGAAGATCTAGTACCTGATGAGCAAGTAGTTGTAACGCTTACATCAGCTAACTACATAAAACGTAGTCAGATTGCTGATTATAAAAAACAAGGCCGGGGAGGCAAGGGTAAGCGTGGAATGACAACTCGCGAAGAAGATGTAATTGAGCATGTTGTTAACGCCAGCACTCACGATTACCTATTATTCTTCACCAATCGTGGCCGAGTATTTAGGCTAAAAACATATGAGGTACCAACCGCTGGTTTGAACGCTAAAGGTGTGGCGATTGTTAACTTATTGCAACTACAGCCCGAAGAGAAAGTTAGCTCAGTAATTAATATCTCAAAACAAGCGCAAGAAGGTTTCTTATTGATGTGTACAACTAAAGGTGTTGTGAAGAAAACACCATTCGAACAGTACTCTAATGTAAGAAGCTCTGGATTAATTACTATAAACCTAGATAATGATGATGAATTAAAGTGGGTGAAGATTACCTCAGGACAAAATGAAGTATTAATTTCGACCTCTCAAGGACAGGCAATCCGATTTGCCGAAAAAGACGTTAGGCCTATGGGCAGGGCTGCTCGAGGAGTTAGAGGAATTCGTCTGCGAGCAGGAGATATTGTGATTGGTATGGATGTGGTTCAGGAAGCTAGTAATATATTTGTAATTAGTGATTATGGATATGGTAAACGAACCAATGTTGACCAATTTACCTCACATGCACGAGGTGGCGTAGGGATTCGTTCAGCTGTGGTTAACAAAAAGACGGGAAGTCTTATAGGTGTTAAATCACTAAGCGAAACTGGCGAGGAAGAAGTCATTATTATTTCCTCTCAAGGACAGACTATTCGATTGGGCATTAAAGATATCCCAGAGCTGGGACGAGCTACGCAAGGTGTTAGGATTATGCGACTTAATGATGGCGATAGAGTAGTATCACTAGCGCTTGTTGATGCTGTGAAAGAATCTGAAGAACCAGAAACCAACACCTTGATAGAGCCAGAAAAAGAAAATTCTAAATAAGCTTGACATAATTTAAGGCAACAGATAGACTCAGTATCAGTCTTTTAGAGGTTCTATGTTTTTATGTGGGGTCATTTAGAAGCGATCATTAAAAATTGAATAGTGCAATTAGGGAGTCATTTAATTTATTTTAGATGTCTCTCGTATCAACGTCAGTTCGCCCTGATTTATTTCAGGGCAAAAATCTGAGAAATTAGATTCTTTTTTTATGGAGAGTTTGATCCTGGCTCAGGATAAACGCTGGCGGCGTGCCTAATACATGCAAGTCGAGCGGAAACACTTCGGGTGTCGAGCGGCGGACGGCTGAGTAACGCGTAGGAATGTACCCCAAAGTGAGGGATAAGCACCGGAAACGGTGTCTAATACCGCATATGATCTTCGGATTAAAGCCTTCGGGCGCTATGGGAACAGCCTGCGTAAGATTAGCTTGTTGGTGAGGTAATAGCTCACCAAGGCGATGATCTTTAGCTGGTCTGAGAGGATGATCAGCCAGACTGGAACTGAGACACGGTCCAGACTCCTACGGGAGGCAGCAGTAGGGAATTTTCCACAATGGGCGAAAGCCTGATGGAGCAACGCCGCGTGCAGGATGAAGGCCTTCGGGTCGTAAACTGCTTTTATATGTGAAGACATCGACGGTAGCATATGAATAAGGATCGGCTAACTCCGTGCCAGCAGCCGCGGTCATACGGAGGATCCAAGCGTTATCCGGAATTACTGGGCGTAAAGAGTTGCGTAGGCGGCCAAGTAAGCAGAATGTGAAATGATACGGCTCAACCGTATCCCCATGTTTTGAACTACTTGGCTAGAGAATGGAAGAGGTCGCTAGAATTCCTGGTGTAGGGGTGAAATCCGTAGATATCAGGAGGAATACCGATGGCGTAGGCAGGCGACTGGTCCATTTCTGACGCTCAGGCACGAAAGCGTGGGGAGCGAACGGGATTAGATACCCCGGTAGTCCACGCCGT
>DAISWO010000002.1:0-159283 GCA_036826295.1 Candidatus Saccharimonadota bacterium
AAACACAATTTGTATTACTTCCAAGACTAAGCTGATTGGCCTTGGTGGAGTTATGGGAGGCAGTGAAACGGAAGTCGATGCTAATACGAAGAACATAGTGCTTGAGTGCGCAACCTTTGATATGTTCTCTATTCGACGCACTAGTATGTCTCATGGTGTATTTTCAGATGCTGTAACACGCTTTAATAAAGGTCAGTCACCACTGCAAAACGATAAAGTGTTAGCTTACGCTTCGGCGATGGTTGAAAAGCTCGCGGGCGGGCAGATTACAGAAAAAGCCATCGATATTCGCCTAAAGCCACCAAGACCAAAAAAAGTTGCTACTCAAGCGCAGTTTATTAATATCCGGCTTGGGCTAAATTTGACGACCAGTGAGATAGTAAAACTACTCACAAACGTAGAATTTGAGGTAATTCGCGAAAAAGCAAAATTATTGATCAAACCGCCATTTTGGCGCACTGATATTGAGATTCCCGAAGATATCGTAGAGGAAGTTGGCCGATTGTATGGATACGACCATTTGCCTTTAGTTCTACCAACTAGATCATTGATACCAGCCGAGAAAAACCCGCTTTTAGAATTAAAGTCAAAAATCCGCCAGACTTTGAGTAGTTTTGGCGCTAATGAAATACTTACATACAGCTTTGTCCACGACGATTTACTAGATAAAGCAACTCAGGATAAAAAACAGGCTTATAAACTCAGCAATGCCTTGTCGCCTGATCTGCAATACTATCGCTTAACATTAACGCCAAGTTTGCTGGACAAAGTACGCCCTAATATCAAGGCTGGGTTTGACGAGTTTGCTTTATTTGAGATTAATAAAACTCACAACAAGACGAACATAGATAAACAACAAAAGTTGCCTGCCGAGCAAGAGATGACAGCATTTGTATTCGCATCAAAAAACGCTCAACAATCGCCACCTTATTATATGGCCCGAAAGTATTTGGATGAATTAGGCGACAAGCTTGGTATGAAGTTTGCGTATAAGGCAATCAAAGATTCGCCGAAGTATGCGGTGACAGCACCATTTGATTTAAGCCGGAGTGCCTACGTTACTGATGTAGCTAGCGGGGTATTTGTTGGTATAGTCGGTGAATATAAACAATCAATAATCAAAGCGTTAAAACTGCCGCAAAATATTGCTGGATTCGAGATCGGAACAGAACATTTACTCGACGCGCTCCCAAGTAGCAGTAGCTATCGACCTTTATCAAAATACCCAAAGATTAATCAAGATATAACCATGAAAGTTAATGCTAAAGTTCAGTTTGTTGACCTAGAGCAATCTATAGACGGTACTCTTCGCGCAATCTCTGAACAGAAAAACTATAATTACCAAATATTGCCAGTTAGTGTTTATCAAAAGCCTAGGTCAGACTCAAAGAATATAACCTTTAGAATAACCCTAAGTCACAATGATCGAACTTTGGTTACCGAAGAAGTTAATGAAGTACTTGATAAAGTCTCAAAAGACGCAGGCCAAAAAATGAAGGCGCAAAAGGTCTAAATGAAATATATCTGGCGAATCATAAAATACACTAAAGAACTTTGGCGCTATTACCTAGCCGTCAGTATTATTTCGATCCTCGTTGCGCTGACGGGGCTATTGATACCGATGCTAAGTGGTAGGGCAATTGACACCATAAAAGTCGGAGCTACCGGCAACGTACGTTATGTGGTGCTACTTGCTACTGGTATTTTTTTGTTGGATCTTGCTTCGACATTACTTAGTAATATTGGTGGATACTTCGGTGATCGAATGTCTATAAAATTACAGAGACTATTAAGCTTTCGATATTACGAACACCTACTAAGCTTGCCTCAAAAATATTTTGATACCGAGTTGTCCGGTACGATTATAAACCGCTTAAACAGATCGATTACTCAGGTTAGTGGCTTTATGCAGATGTGGAGTAATAACTTTTTACAGTTTATCTTTAGCACAGTTTTTGCTCTGATTATCATTGCTTACTACAGTGTCCCGATCGCACTATTGCTGTTTTCGCTTTATCCGATCTATATTCTGATGACGGTAAAAACTAGTGGCAAGTGGATGAAGTACCAGGCCAAGATAAATAAAAACTTGGATATTGCCACCGGGCGTTTTGCAGAATCAATAGGTCAAATCAAAGTTGTAAAGAGTTTTATACAAGAAAAACACGAACTTAGCTTTTTTAAACGTCATTATGATAAAACTGTTGGAATTGGCAAATCTCAATCTATTCTTTGGCACAAACGAGATGTGCAGAGGCGTGGAATACTAAATGTGATTTTCTACATTGTTTACTTGCTGATTTTCGTTCAGGCCGTAAATGGGCAATTTAGCCCCGGTCAAGCAGTTGCATTGATCCTTTATGCTATGCAGATTCGCATCCCGATATTTACAATTAGCTTTTTAGTAGAGAATACTCAAAAAGCCATCGCTGATAGCAAGGACTATTTTGAAATCATGAATTTAGAGCCTGAAATTTCTGACAAATCAGGCGCGAAAGCTATTAAAGTGAGTAAAGGGCAAATTAGCTTTAACAATGTAGAGTTTAGCTATGGGGATCAGCAGGTACTGAAAAACATTATCTTGGATATTGAGCCAGATAGTAAGATTGCACTAGTCGGCGAAAGTGGTGAGGGCAAGACCACGATTACTAATCTGCTGATGCGACTATACGAACCTCAAAAAGGCCAAATCTTAATCGATGAGCAGAATATTAACGAGGTTACCCAAAAAAGTCTGCGAGAAAATATCGGTGTAGTATTTCAGGATCCAGCGTTATTTAGTGGAACAATCAGCGAAAACATCGCCTATGCTAGGCCCAATGCCAAACAATCAGATGTAGAAGCGGCGGCAAAAGCCGCTAATGCTCACGAATTTATAACAAAATTTGAAAAAGGCTACGAGTCAGAGATTGGCGAGCGAGGGCTGAAGTTGTCTGGTGGGCAAAAACAGCGTATTGCTATAGCCAGAGCCCTACTTAAAGACGCTCCGATTCTAATCCTAGACGAAGCTACCAGCAGTCTGGACAGTAAAAGTGAGGCAATGGTACAAGAAGCGCTAAAACGCCTTATGAAGGGCAGAACCACGCTGATAATCGCTCACAGGCTTAGTACGATCCAGCACGTTGATAAGATTATTACCTTAACTGGGGGCAAGGTTGATGAAGTCGGCTCTCCAGAGCAGTTAGCCAAAACGGGTGGAATCTACGCACAGCTACTGGCTATGCAACGTGGCGATAAAGAAAAAAGCAAAAAACAACTCAAAAAATACGAGATTTCATCATAAATTGTTAATGCTTGCAATAGTAGATTTCCAGTAGTAGCATTGATAGGATAATGGATCGAACAGAATTTTACCCCGCCGAAGTACGTGTCCCCCTCGAAGAGCCGCAACTAAGTAGTTTATGGCCTGTCCGAAGCTTTTCTGTAGTACAGATGATTGGAACTCGACCAGTAGGCCATGATTGGGAAAAGCAACAAAAAATGGATGCCGAAATGTTTCCAGAGTTTGAAAAAACGATATTTGATATTGAGGATGGAGTAGCGGAGTTGAAATCTACTGGTGAATTAAGTAATTCTAGGGTGTTTGGAATGCTTCAGCACCAGTTTTTAGATGATCTTGTTCAAGGTGTTGATACGAGTCAAAAAAACGCCGGGCTTTCGCAAGCAGAAATTAGAGTTCTTGATTATCTTGACGTAGTTTTACCAATAAGCCCAGATGATGAAGTCGTTATCTATGCAGATGGTGAACAAAGTCCAAGACCTAGTTGGTCTGACTACGTGACTCAACAAGCAGAGAAGATACAGGACGATCTGATTGGTGGCGAAATACAAGCCGATAACTTAGTAGTAACCCCCGAAGTGAAAGTAAGAGCCATGCGCGAGGGTAGAATTGCAAGAGGCCGCGAGCACCTAAAAAATAGTGCCATAATTGCCGGACTCGGAATAGCAGCACTAGTAGGTGGAGAAGTAGTTAGTAATGCTGCAGACGTTGAAGTGATTGGCGAATCAACTCGGGTTGCAGCAAATGTTTTAGGATTTTGGGCTGGATTTAAAGCGCTCGCCTGGATGGCTTCTAGTCAACAGTCTGTTGCAAATGAAAAAGCTTTTCGGAGAAGGTTAGAGTTTCCGTTATTTAATGAGGCTGATCTGAAATTCGAGGATATACGAACAGAAATAAATCATGAAGAACTTCAAGCTAGGAGAAAACACGAAACGAACGTCAGTGTATATTATTTTGATGATGCCGAAAAATATTACTCAGGGAGACAAGCAAGATCGATTGTCCTTCAATTTTTAGAAGGGGTTGAAACAATTAGTAATAGTGATGAACCATTCGTCTTTCTAGCCGAGAGAGTAAAAGAATGCCTGGAAGAAGCAGAAGACATCCCTGAAAAGTTACTAGAAATGTATAGGTTACTAGATAAGCACTTGCCTATCTCCGACAAAGACATGGTTACCCCTGTAAATGAGCTAACCGGTGAAAAGACGTGGCGAGGCTTTTTTGAAGCTTATCTGACAAAAAAGAAAAAAGAGTCTATCGGCAATTAGGACATGGTAATCTAGTAAGCAGTGAAGCAAGACAAAAATCGAACAGCGGCTCGGGCAATAATAATTAGAGATAATAAGTTGCTGGTTATGAAACGCAATAAATTTGACGATATTTATTATGCTCTCATCGGTGGCGGTGTCGACCCTGGCGAAACAATAGAACAGGCATTGGTGCGTGAAGTTGATGAAGAAACCAGCATGACTATCACAACTTATAGAAAAGTTTTTATTGAACCAGCTTGGGGCAAGTATGGCGACCAACACATTTATCTATGTGAAGATCCGGGGGGTGAGCCAGAGTTGCAACCGAGTACAGGAGAAGCTAAGTTAAATAAACTTGGTGGAAATACATTCAAGCCAATGTGGCTAGAGATTAGCGAGATACCAAAAGTGAAGTTTCGATCCCCTAGCCCGCACAAACAACTAGTTATATGTTTGAGAGATGGGTTTAAAGACGAAGTTATTAGGATATAAATATTTCTGTTTGCTATTAAAATCTTGCATGCGCTATACTGATAACTAGAAAATTAGGGAGACAAAAATGAGTAAAAAAGTAACACGAATCAGTGCCTTGGTCCTTGCGGTGTTATTTCTCGTTTCTTCACTAGGGTTTACAGGTATCGTAATCTGGCAAATGACACAACAAGATAATCAAAAGGAGGAGCCCGTGGATCAAGCACAAACTGACCCTAATGCATTAACAGGTAAGCCACTAGCAGATTTTGAAACAGTAAAATCCGTAGATAAATTAGTTATTACTGATATTTCGCAGGGTAACGGCAAGGAAGCAAAAGTCGGCTCGAATATCACCGTTCATTACACTGGCGCAAACGCAACGACCGGGATTGTTTTTCAAAGTTCGAAAGACGTTAATCAGCCCATTCCTTTGGATTTAATTAAAGGTCAAGTAATTCAGGGCTGGGTTGATGGTGTGCCGGGTATGAAAGTTGGAGGCGTGCGGCGTATTTTGATACCTTCAGAACTGGCCTATGGAGAAGAAGGCAATTCTGGAATCCCACCAAATACTCCGTTAGTATTCGATATCGAACTAATTGCCGTAAAATAGGCAAAAACATGCAAAAAACACAACATATGGGGGTATTGAAATAAACATAAACACTATATACAATAGATGAAGTAACGAAATAAAACATACAAAAATATTAAAAAGAGGGTATCAAAGTGGCTAAAAACGTAACAATATATACAACTAATACATGCGCCTACTGCGTTATGGTAAAAAGATTTTTACAATCAAAAGGACAGCAATATAACGAAGTTAATTTGGACACAAATCCAGAACGACAAAAAGAAGCCCAAGAAATGAGCGGAGCGCTGACTGTACCGGTAACGGTTGTTACGAAAGATGACGACAGCAAACAAGTAGTTGTTGGCTATAACCTATCCCAGTTAGCGCCAGCGTTAGTCTAATTATCTGTGAAGTTAGGGCTTAGAATAAATCATGGGGTTAGCTTTATATTATGTATAATGAGGGGATAAATGGCGGAGAATAAAGATAAAATTGTTGATTTAGTGATTATCGGGGCTGGTCCGGCAGCTCTCTCTGCCGCTGTATATACGACCAGAGAAGATATCGAGACAGTATTATACGAGAAAGCAGTGGTGGGAGGTCTCGCGGCAGTTACGGATTGGGTAGACAACTATCCGGGTTTTTCTAAAGGCATTTCGGGGTTGGATCTTGCGGAGGAACTACGCAAACAAGCCGAAAGATTTGGAGCGGATATTCAACTTGGTGAAGTGACAAAAATTAGCGATCAGGGCAAATACCGCATCTTAACGACGACAGATGGTGAAGTTAAGGCTAAAGCCGTGCTAATTGCGACAGGCACAGATTATAAGAAAATTGGCGTACCGGGTGAAGAAGAATACTATGCCCGTGGCGTACACTACTGTGCGACTTGTGACGGAGCGTTTTATCGTGACAAAAAACTAGTCGTCGTTGGCGGTGGTAATTCGGCGGTGCAAGAAGCGTTGTTTTTAACAAAATTCGCCTCGCATATCGATCTTTTAGTTCGTAGCACGATAAAAGCCTCTGATGTACTGATTGCAGAACTAGAGAAAAATGAAAAAATTACTGTGCATATTGGCACGAAAACGGATGAAATTGTCGGCAAAGACAACAAAGTCCTAAAAGTCACAGGCACAAAAGACGATAAAAAGACCGATTTTGTTTGTGACGGCGTGTTTGTATTCGTGGGGTTAAAGCCCAACACTCAGTTCTTGAAAGATTCGAAGATTGAGCTAGACGAGATTGGCTTTGTTAAATCAAAATCAGGATTACAAACCAGCATGAACGGGGTATTTGTAGCGGGTGACGTACGTCAAGGATCGACAATGCAGATTGCTAGCGCCGTAGGCGAAGGCGCTACAGCAGCACTTCATATCAGAGAATTCTTAGAACAAAAATAACGCTATTGCTTGCTTGAGTAAGTGCTGGGTAGGTAGACTATTGACTATGAGAGAATGCACGCTCGGCGAAAAATTACTAAAACTGGATAGCGAACTTGGGCCTCAAATTGAAAATAACCGTATACATATTAAGAGATTACAAGATCAAATAGTTGCTGATTTACATGAAATTGCTTTTCCGCTTTCGACAAATCAAGGAAGTATTAGAATAGTCACAGGCACTGCGATCGAGACAGACGCTATACCGAAAGACATAGCTACGGTAGTTAATCAGCCAATGTTAATAGAAAGAGCAGGGTTATCTACGCCAGATGAGATGGAACGCTTCGGGATTAAAGCTCTTGTAATGGCAGTATTTCCTGAAGAAGACGTAAGAAGGGCTTATTATTTTAATCCTTTTAGGAAAGATTTTGATATGAGGCCGATAGAGACGGATGAAAGTTAATTCGTAGCGTAGTACAATAAGCAAGTAATAAACAAAAAGGAGAAGTATGACTGAAGTAGGATATGGAAATGATGCACCAAAAGTCGTAAATGTAATAATTGAAATTCAAAAAGGTAGTCGTAATAAAATTGAAGTGGACAAAGCCACGAATCGGCTATTTTTGGACAGGGTAAATGGAACGTTGCTTGGATATCCGGCCGATTACGGTTACGTACCAGATACATTATGCGATGATGGCGACCCGCTGGATGCATTGATTATTATTGACGAATCTCTGCCTCATGGAGTGGTGGTACCTGCAAGGGCAGTTGGGGTGTTGTATTTTGAAGATGACGGCGAGATGGACGAAAAATTAATATGTGTTCCGGCCGATGATATTAGCAAAGATCATATAAAACATGTCGATGATCTGGGCGAAGCGTTCAAAAAGAATATCGAACACTTCTATAATCATTACAAAGACTGGAAGAAAGACTGGAAAGGTGTTAGCGCCAAGCTAAAAGGCTGGGGTGGACCAGAAGACGCTCAGAAAGTCATCCAAGATTCCATATCTGCAGTTAAGTAGATATAATTGACAGCAATTGACACAAATTATATAATAGACTTATGAGTTATGAAGATTATGCTGCTAATTCATCAGATGATTTACTAGCCGTTGATAGGGGCGATGTTCTCCCGCTACTAGAACGCGTGTCATTGGCTACGCTGGCAATAGATCTTTTGTTAGAAACTGATATCTATAACGTAGATGTCCGGATGCGGAATGTTTTCGGAAAACTATTAAGGTCTGAGTGTCGCGAATTTACGCCCGGTAATACTGCTGACAGTGTGGGGCGAAGGTTTGACGCAATCGTTGCTTTTGCTGAGATAATGGAAGCGTAAAAAAACAAAAACAAAAACAAAAACAAACATAAGCGTTTGTGGTACAATATCCTCTGAATTAACAGAGGATATTTTATAAAATGAAAACTAGGGTGGCAATAAATGGGTTTGGACGAATTGGTCGGAATGCTTTTAAGATAGCATTTGACCGAACTGATCTTGACATTGTAGCAATCAACGACTTAACAGATACAAAAACACTTGCACACCTTTTAAAGCATGATACAAATTATGGAGCTTATGACTCTGCGGTAAAGTTTGACGAAAAGCACATATATGTAGATGATAAAAAAATTGAAGTATTATCGGTCAAGGATCCGGCAGAACTACCCTGGAAAGAAAAAGAAGTAGACATTGTCATTGAATCAACTGGTCTATTTACTGACCCCGCCAAAGCCCGGGCTCATATTTTGGCTGGGGCAAAAACAGTGGTGATTTCTGCGCCCGCAAAGGGCGAAGGGTCAAATACTATTGTGCTGGGAGTAAATGACGATGACTTAAAAAAAGGTGGAGAAATTATCAACACGGCTAGTTGTACAACTAACTGTATTACGCCTGTAGCTAACGTTATTGAATCAGCATTTGGTATCGAAAAAGCTATGATGACTACCGTTCACAGCTATACAGCCGACCAACAACTCCAAGATTCTCCGCATAAGGATTTGCGCCGTGCACGCTCGGCTGCAGAGAATATTGTACCTACAAGCACCGGAGCATCTATTGCTGCCGCTGAAGCCTTGCCAAGCCTGAAAGGTGTATTTGGGGGTTTGTCTATCCGAGTTCCAACCCCAGTAGTATCTTTAAGTGATTTTGTAATTGTTACCAAAAACCCTGTAACGGTGGAAGCCGTGAACCTAGAGTTTGTTAAAGCCGCAAAGTTACCCTACTATCAAGGAATATTAGACATTACTAACGAACCACTAGTGTCTAGTGATTTTATCGGAAACAGTCACTCTTGCATCGTTGACCTTCAATTAACAGCAGTTGTTGATAATAATTTGTTAAAAGTTGTGGCTTGGTACGATAACGAGTGGGGCTACAGCAATAGGCTGATTGAGGTCGTCGCAGACACAGCAAAATATATTAAAAAAGAAGCATAATTTTGGAAACTGACATAATAATTTATAGCCACGTTGCACAAAAACAGTATAGAAATTCACTATGAATAAAAAAATCTTCATCGGCGCAGACCATAACGGATTCCAGCTTAAAGAAAAGCTTGAACAATGGTTAAAAACTCAGAACTATGAGGTTGTTGATGCAGGGGATGAAAGATTAAACCCGGATGATGATTATCCAGAGTTTGCTTCAAAATTAGTAACTTTAATGCTATCTAGCGAAGAACCAGAACCTATGGGGATATTGCTATGCGGGAGCGGTCAAGGCATGGCAATGGCCGCAAATAGATTCAAGGGGATTCGAGCCGCTTTGGTGTGGAATAAAAAAACTGCCGAAATGTCACGTCACGACGATGATGCTAACGTGCTTTGTTTGTCAGCCTGGGAGCTTAATGAAGAAGCTGTGATAGATGTCACTCAAACATGGTTACAAACACCATATGGCCGGGCAGCACGCTATATTAGACGTATAAAAGAACTAGATAGCTTAAACTAAATGAAGTACTGATAAAATACTTGTATGTCGATTATATGCCCAACCATAACGGCACTAAATACTCATCAATATCGTGATCAAGTAGAGAGAGTTGAGAGTTTTGCGCGAATAATTCATGTTGACATAATGGACGGGGTTTTTGTAAAAACTCAGTCTCCGGGCATTGCTCAGATTTGGTGGCCCAAGAATCTTCAGGCTCATTTGCACTTAATGGTCGATAATCCACTTCATATTATTAAGCACGCCATTGCTCTAAATCCTGAGATGATCATTGTTCATGCAGAAGCTGATATGGGTGAGGTGATCGAAGTTCTAATGCGCCTAAAACACACAAAGATAAAGTCGGGTCTGGCGATTTTATCAGAGACTGATCCTGATGCAGACGATATTTTTGGGATGTTATCGATGGCTGACCATGCGCTAGTCTTTAGCGGCCATTTAGGCTATCAAGGTGGAAAAGCAAATATGGATGATATAAAAAAAGTAAAAAAAATACATCAAAATTTTCCTGATATAAGTATAGGTTGGGATGGTGGAATTAATGATGAGAATATTATAAAGCTAAAGAACGCAGGAGTTGATTATTTTAACGTTGGAGGCTACATACAAAAATCTGAGAATCCGACAGAGAGATTTAATCAATTAAGTCAATTAATTAAATAAGCAATAGCGGATTCATATCTGGTATAATTAACTCTAGTCATGGTGGGACAAAAAACACACACAATTCAAGAACTCAAAGTTATAGCTAATAGCATGCGTCAAGATATTGTAAAGATGCTCGTAGAAGCCGGAAGTGGCCATAGTGCGGGGCCACTAGGTCTGACTGATATTTTTGTTTCTTTGTACTTTAACATCTTAAAACATGACCCAGATAATCCTGACTGGGACCAAAGAGATATACTGTTGCTAAGTAATGGACATTGTGCTCCTGTGCAATATACAGCTCTTGCTCATGCGGGGTATTTTGATAAGAAAGAACTACTAACCCTTAGGAAATTCGGGTCAAGGCTGCAAGGTCACCCAGAACGAAAAAAACTGCCAGGGCTTGAAACCACTAGTGGACCACTAGGTTGTGGTCTTGGTCAGGCTATTGGTATAGCGCTAGCTCATCGAATAAACGATGACCGACATCGGTGGATATACGTTGTAATGGGCGACGGTGAAATGGACGAAGGAAATGTTTGGGAAGCAGCGATGCTTGGCGCTAAAGAGAAGTTGTCTAACGTTATAGGAATAATCGATCGTAATAATATTCAGATTGATGGCCCAACTGAGCATGTTATGCCACTAGAGGATTTATCAGCGAAATGGACAGCTTTCGGCTGGCACGTTATTGAAGTCAACGGTAACAACATCGAAGATTTTATTGACGCCTGCGCTATGGCTCGGGCGATTGTCGAAAAACCAGTGATGATTATCGCACATACGGTGCCTGGTGAAGGTGTTGATTTTATGGAGTACGACTTTCATTGGCACGGAAAAGCTCCTGATAAAAAACAAGCTAAAGAAGCGCTACACGAGCTTAGAACTTTAGGTGGAAAGATAAAGAGTGAACATCAATGATATATCTTGATTCAACTTCAGATTTAATAAGCGAGCCGATTCGCAAAGGTTTTGGTGAAGCTCTTCTAGAACTAGGCAGCACTAACAAAGATGTCGTAGCTTTATGTGCTGATTTAACAGAGTCAACCCAAATGCATTTATTCGCTGAAAAATTCCCAGAACGATATATCGAAGTCGGGGTTGCCGAACAAAATCTGGTTACAGTTGGGTCGGGTATGGCGGCTGCTGGGAAGATTCCGTTCGTTAGCAGTTATGCGGCGTTTAGTCCTGGGCGAAACTGGGAGCAAATTCGGACTACAATTTGCTTAAACGATAGACCAGTTAAAATAATTGGCTCTCACGCAGGTTTGTATACAGGTGCCGACGGCGCTACACATCAAATGCTAGAAGATTATGCACTGATGAGGGTGTTACCAAATATGGTTGTTCTAGCACCTGGTGATTACATCGAAGCCAAAAAAGCTACTCTTGCAATGGCAAAAGATCCTAGACCGAACTATATGCGACTAACCCGGGAAGCCACACCCGTTTTTACTAAAGATGATACTCCATTCGAGATTGGAAAAGCCCAGGTTTTTTCAGTTGGAGCGGATGTGACGATTATCTCTACTGGCACAATGACCTTTCAAGCACTTCAAGCAGCTGAAATGCTGTACAAAAGCGGGATTGACGCAGAAGTGATACATTCACCCTCAATAAAGCCCCTAGACGCTATAACAATCCTTGCTAGTGCTAAAAAAACTAAAAACGTAATCACGGTTGAAGAACATCAAAAAGCTGGTGGCCTAGGTAGTGCGGTTGCCGAACTGTTAAGCGAGCATTATCCTGTGCCTATCATTAGGATGGGAATCGCCGACAGATTTGGAGAGTCAGGAAAACCACAAGAACTACTTGATCATTTTGGTCTCAATAGCAAGTCCATTTCTTTAACGGCGCATCATATGTTTAGGGAAGAAGGCTAGTTATGGCACGTAGCTTACAACAGATTAGAACTGATTGCATTAAGGCTAGGGCATTGATGGTAAGAGCCCGACGCGAGAAATTCGCCGTAGGAGCGTTCAATATAGATAATCAAGAGACTTTGGTAGCGGTATGTAGAGCAGCAAAAGCAAAAAATTCCCCTGTAATGGTTGAAGTAAGTAAAGGTGAAGTCGATGCTCTAGGGTTAGAGAATGTACGTGATTTAGTTGATAATTATAAACAAGAATACGGCATTGAAATGTATATAAACTTGGATCATAGTCCTAGTGTTGACGATGCAATTGCCGGCATCGAAGCGGGGTTCGAATTCATCCATATTGATATTTCGCAAGCCAACAAAAATGCTAGTGAATCTGAGGTTATTTCTAAAACAAAACGAGTTGTTCAATTTGCGAAGTCTACGGGAGCGATTGTCGAGAGTGAGCCTCATTATTTTGGTGGTGGTTCGAATAAATTTGACACCAAGATTAATTATGAAGAAATTAAAAAAACATTTTCTACACCAGAAGGAACCAAAGAATTTGTGGAAAGAACCGGTATTGATACGTTCGCTGTAGCTATCGGAAATTTACACGGGAAATACCCTGTCCCCAAGAAATTAGATCTCGATCTTTTGCAAGAAATTCGTGATGTTGTTGATTGCAATCTCAGTCTTCACGGCGGGAGCGGAACACCAGGTCATTATTTTGAAAATGCGGTCAAAATTGGAGTAAGTAAAATCAACATAAACTCTGATTTGAGGATAGCTTATCGCGAAACTCTTGAAAAAGTATTAAGGGAAGATCCAGATGAATATGCCGTAGTTAAATTGATGGGAAAAGTTATTCGAGCGGTACAAACTGTTGCAGAAAGCAAGATTGATATGTTTGGCTCTGCTGGGAAGGCTAGGCCGTAGCGTGAGTGGGCGATTAAAAGTCGTATCGATTGGCGCCGCCGTGTTAGATGTTTTTCTGAGGGGTAAGATCTTTGAGCCTCTCAAAGATGATGACGGCAGTATGATCGAAGAATTTCAGCTTGGAACGAAAAACGAAGTAGACGCGATTACTTTTAGTACTGGAGGTGGAGCCACAAATGCCAGTGTTACTTTTGCTAGACAAGGTATTGCCAGTTTCTATATGGGAAATATAGGAAATGATATAGCTGGAAAAGCAATTAAGGATGAACTCAGACGGGAAAACGTGGATATGAGTCTAGTCAAAGTTGTAGACAATGAAAATACTGCCTATTCGTCAATTTTGCTAGCACCGAACGGTGAGCGCACAATACTTACCTATAGAGGCGCGTCTAAACACTATAATTTTGATCAGAATAGCTTTCTAAATATATCGCCTGATTGGTTCTACATTAGTTCTCTTTCTGGAGACATTCAGTCTCTAGAAGCTATCTGTGATTATGCTAAAAAAAATGATATAAATATTGCAATCAATCCGGGATCTGGCGAAATAGCAAGCCACAAATTCCTACGTTTAATTGATTCAATCAAAATACTAAGTCTTAACAAAGAAGAAATGCAAAAGTTATTTGGAGAGAATTTGTCTATTGAAGAATTGCTTATAGTAGGCAGTAAAAAAGTTCCGTTAGTTATCGTAACTGACGGACCGAAGGGTTCGTATGTTTGTGATGGTCATAATATTTATAAAGCAGGAATGTATGAGGATGTTACTGTTATTGATAGGGCCGGGGCCGGCGATGCTTTCTCTAGCGGTTTTGTTTCAAAAATTATCACCGGTCATACAATCGAGCAAGCGCTGACATTTGCAAGCGCTAACTCTACGAGTGTCGTGACTAAAATCGGTGCAAAAGAAGGCTTATTACATAAAGGACATAGAATTAATGAAATGAAAATTTCGATAAGGAAGATTTGATCATATGTATTCTAATGCGCAAATGAAAAGAACTATATCGAGGTTAATATATGTCTAGGATCCTTTCTCAGCTACTAGCCGCCAAAGAGCCGACTTTCAGCTTGGCTTTGAAGCAACTCGAACAAGACAGTGGTCGTAATGGTATAGACATTCGATTGTCTACTGAGATTTCTGCAAAAGTCCGCGAAAAGACACAACTATTGGGGTTAGATCCGGACGACACTACTCCAGAGGAGCTTTACCATAGGTTGCTTGTGCGTATTGCAGATGACGATAATCATCTCGCTAATGCTATAGGGGTAAAGGACACCAGTAATATCCCTGACACTATAGCCAAGATTAGGCAGACTGTTGAAAACATGAAAATACCGCGATCGTGTTGGGTCTTAAAAAGAAGTATTGCTAAAAAAATAATAAAGCAAAATCCTCCAAGATCAGTAATGAAAGTTTTGAAATATAGGTCGGTTGACTCAATGTTGAAAAACGAAAACTTGGGCGAAATATTCGGAGCTCTAAGGTTCGTAGAATCATCAGAGTGGTTAAACGCGTTCAATGAAAGTTATGAGAGTTTAAAGCCCAGTGATTTCGAGAGTCGTTTAATCGAGATTATTGAGATGCCCATGCAAAGGTGGGGTGATTATGCCGTGCCGTTTATCAAGAAAAAACGACATAACATTACTCACGTTAAGGAGCTAGGCGTTATTTTGATGTTACCTATTAAAGAGAAAAAAATCGAAGGTATTACTATCACTGTATTGCCGTTGTTACTACATTACATTAATGAGATCAGGCTGTACTCCAGTTTTTTCAAATTAAAACAAATGCAACCAAACTTCGGCGCCATAGTAGCCGACACACTAAACGCCGATCCAGACACCGCCGTAAATATGGGAGGACAAAGCATCCATTGGCGCGTTTTACAAAGATATTTTGGTAAACTTGAAAAAGAAAATCATCCAGAGATATTTGAACCACATGTCCAGCCTGAGGATTTACATTGGCGCTCAGCAGAATCCATACTCTATCAATTAGATCCGAATTTAGAATTCTGGAAAGAAATGGACTATGTTGCGATTCTAGATGGCAATCGTCCTGTTACTTTCAACTTAATGGATACGGCAGTCGGCTATGCTAATAAAACTCCATACCAAAACCGTGTTATTTATCACTTTCGAGAGAGTCTTTGGAATGAGATATTTGCACGGTATATGGGCGAGAAAACTTTAGAAGAGCAAGTTCTAAAGCAACTAGATAACGATATGATAGAGCCAGAAAAATTAGAGGTTTCTATATCATGAATTATCTATTCCGTGAATTAAAACAGGGGAATAAAACGATAATACAACAACGCTTTACGATATGTGTGTCTGGCGCTGCGGCAGGCCATACAGTGGAGGAAGACTATGATTTGGCGGTGACTTTAGGAAGAGAAATTGCCAAGCGCGGTCATATTCTGACTACTGGTGCGACCGTAGGATTGCCTAATGCAGCGGCTGAAGGATCGAGTCTAGAAGGAGGAATGAGCATAGGGTTTTCGCCGGCGGCCAGTTTGCGAGAGCATCTTAGAAAGTATCGCTTGCCTTACGAAAATTACAGTTTTATAAATTTTAGTGGGCTTGAATATGCAGGTAGGGATTTGTATTTGGTCCAATCAAGCGACGCGATAATCACAATCGGTGGAAGGTTTGGGTCTTTGCACGAATTTACATCAGCAATAGAAGCTGGAAAACCGTGCGGAGTAGTAATTGGAAGTGGCGGAACGGCGGATGTTATTATGCAACTTATGGACATTCTAGAAGCTCCTCATAAGGCACTGGTTGTATATGATAGCAATCCTAAAATTGTCGTAGAGAAAATAGAAAATTTACTGAAAAAAGATAATCAAGATATATTGAAACAGTTCTCGAAACGTGATGAATTTTGGTATCACAAAAAGCATAAATAACAGTAGACCGCCTCAACCCTGTTAAAATATGTAAGTGAGCAATTTTAAATTAGCATCATTTTATGAACCTGGCGGTGATCAGCCAAAGGCTATTGAGTCTTTGATCACCGGTTTAAGCGACAAACGTAGCCAACAAACGTTACTAGGTGTTACCGGTTCAGGAAAGACTTTTACCATGGCTAATGTAGTTGCTCGTGTAAATAAACCAACTCTAGTGTTGGCGCACAATAAAACCTTGGCTGCACAGTTATACAACGAATTTAAAAATTATTTTCCCCATAACGCTGTTCATTACTTTGTAAGCTATTTTGATTATTACCAGCCCGAGGCATATATAGCTCGTTCAGATACATTTATAGAGAAAGATAGCCAGATCAACGAAGAAATCGATAGATTGCGCCACGCAGCAACTGATTCACTCTTGACACGAAAGGATGTATTAATCGTAGCGAGTGTTAGTTGTATTTACGGTATTGGTTCTGTAGAGGATTATGGAAATCTGGCGTTAACAGTTAAAGTTGGCGAGCGTCGTGTTCGTGATAAGTTTTTGAGACAGATGACGGATATTCAGTATCAAAGGAACGACATTGATTTTCATAGAGGGACCTTTAGAGTTCGTGGTGATGTGGTTGATGTCTATCCGGCAAGCGAGGAGTTGGCATATAGAATAGAATTTTTTGGAGATGAAGTAGAGCGGATTTTACAGATAGACCCACTTACAGCCGAAGTGCTAAAAAAACCACCAGTTTTAAGTATTTTTCCTAGTAGTCACTACGTCACGCCTGAAGCAAAATTGAAACTAGCAATGAAACAAATAGAAAACGAGCTTTCTGATAGATTGAGTACTTTCAAAAAAAATGGACAACTACTGGAGGCTCAACGTCTAGAACAACGAACTAGATTCGATCTAGAAATGTTGCAAGAAACAGGTTTTGTCAAAGGAATCGAGAACTACAGTCGGTATTTAACAAATCGTGAACAAGGACAACAACCAGCTACTTTATTAGACTATTTTCCTGACGATTACTTGATGTTTATCGATGAGTCACATATGACTATCCCTCAAGTGAGAGGTATGTATAACGGTGATCGGTCTAGGAAAGAAGTGTTAGTGGAGCATGGTTTTCGCCTGCCTAGTGCTCTAGATAACCGACCATTAACTTTTGTTGAGTTCGAAAAGCATATAAATAATGTCATCTACGTTAGCGCAACGCCTGCTGATTATGAATTGTCGCGCAGCGGTAAACCTATTGAGCAAGTAATTCGTCCAACAGGACTGGTAGATCCAGAAGTTATCGTCAGACCAGTAGAGAACCAAGTTGATGACCTCATTTCAGAGATAAGGAAATCTGTCGACAAACGTCATCGTGTGCTAGTAACAACTCTTACGAAACGAATGTCAGAAGACCTAACAGATTATCTTAAAGAATTGAATATCAAAGTAGCTTACTTACACAGCGGTGTCGACACGTTAGAGCGGTCTGATATTTTACGTGACTTAAGATTAGGTACTTTCGATGTGCTCGTTGGGATTAACCTACTCCGAGAAGGGCTAGATTTACCAGAGGTTAGTCTTGTAGCCATTTTAGATGCAGATAAAGAAGGTTTTCTTCGTAGTGATCAAGCACTCATCCAAACGATAGGCCGAGCGGCGAGACATGTTGAAGGCCGCGTAATTATGTATGCCGATCATGTGACGGGAAGCATGAAGCGTGCAATTTCAGAAACAGATCGACGTCGGGATAAACAGATTGCATACAATAAAGCCAACAATATAACTCCTAAGGGCATAGCCAAAGCTATCGAGACTAGTATGCTCGCAAATGTAGAAAAGCCAGACAAGAAAAAACTTAATCTTAATAAAATTCCAAAGGATGAGTACGGCTCACTAGTACGGGATTTGACATCACAAATGGAACTGGCGTCAGCTAATCTTCAGTTTGAAAAAGCCGCTGAGCTCCGCGACCTTATTAAAAAGATTAAAGATAAAATCTAAGTTGAGATTCCATCAAGCGTATTAACGGTATTGCTATCGTACAAGATTCTAGATACAGCTCGACCATTTCTAACAGGGTTAACAACTATGCCGTGCGAGCGTCCTTTGACTGGGTAAATGGAAAGATTGCCGAAATCTTCGCTCAGTCCGTTCCACATTTCTAATTCCCCGACAGGGTCTTTTTCACCAATTAAGACGCCGAACTTCGAATGTTTTGTTTTTGATAGCATATCTCTGATGTCGTAAGGATCGCTACCCGATATTATATCTACAGCTAAACTACCCAATGGATAAAGGTCATCTTTAGTGAAATGGCCTGATTCCCACAAACTCTTCAATAAGCTAAAAGTTCTTTTAGGCGGCGTACGAGCAATTTCAACGAAAGCGTCTGGGGTAACAGAAAGCATAAATCGTCCGAATTTTTTCCAATGGGCAAGCTTATCAGAATCTGCTCCTCTCTCAACTAGCGCACAAGCGTTAAGAACACCGCCCGCTACATTACGCAATCTATCCAACTTCATATTGAGAATAATTTCTTTAGTTATGATGGTACCCATTGAGGTTGACGCGAAAATAATTGGTGACTCTTCTGGGATATTTTCATCAATATACTGAGTTCTAGAAAAACCCATACCCTGTAAGTCGTGTTGATGGCGGTCTTTGTGGCCGTAGCGTTCTGAATCGGGACCGTAACCGTCTGTGGCAATACCATGGATTTGGGCATGCGGTATATAACGGGCGATAGTGTGCTGAAACTTTTGACCAATGCCATATTCCGCGTGCTCTATAAAACCAGGAAGGATAACAATATGCGGCGGATTATGGACTTCAACTCGAGGTAGGGTTGCGTATATATTCAGATGGTAACCGTCAATTGGGACATGTAATCTCTCGGACCTATCGGATACTGAATCTTGAGGATCGGCGTGAATTTGAAGTCCGTTCGATAAGGCAAGAGGTTTTCGTAGAAGACTATTCTGAATATCTGTATCTTCAACGATTAAACCACCATGGTGAGTTTCGAATCTTTGATCGTTAGTAGACATATTGTTTCCCCTATGATCAGAATATATTTCTTATTATACTCCCTTTAAGATATTCAATATATTTGCTATTTATTGTTATACTAGGTTTCAGCAATGACAAAGATTTCAAGAGACGAGATATTAAAATTGGCAAAATTATCTAAGCTTAGGCTTACTGATGACGAAATAGAACTGTATCAAAAAGAACTTTCAGAAATTCTTGACTATGCCGAGAAGCTATCAAAAGTAGATACAAAAGGCTTAAAACCGACATCTCAGGTTACTGGGCTCGAGAACGCGACTAGAGCTGATGAAATCTTCGATTATCATGTGTCACCAAAGACCCTCCTTGAAAATGCTCCCTCGATAAAAGATGGCCAAATCAAAGTTAAACGAGTGTTAAACTAACTATGAAGACTTGGCCAAAAATTAGTGAAATAGCAGAGGGGGTCCAGTCAGGGAAAATTACAGCCCTAAAAAATGTCACCGACGCCTTCGAGCTACTCGAAAAATTAGAAGCATATAAAACTGTGATTTCTTTGACTAAAGAGCGAGCTTTAAAACGGGCAAAAGAAATTGACGAGAGAGTAAAAAATAATGAAAATGTCGGAACATTAGCAGGTGTTCCATTCATCGCAAAAGATAACTTTCTAACTTTTGGTGGCGATACCACCGCAGCTAGTAATATATTGAAAGGCTTTAAGGCCCCGTATCAGTCTACGGCAATTAACCTTCTTGAAGCGGAAGGTGCAATTTGTATAGCAAAAAGCAACTTAGATGCATTTGCTCATGGGTCGTCAACTGAGAATAGCGACTTTCATACAACTCTTAATCCTTTCGATAAAACACGCGTTCCTGGTGGTTCTTCGGGAGGTTCAGCAGCCGCAGTAGAGTTAGGCATAGTCCCATTTGCATTGGGTACAGATACCGGCGGATCTATCCGCTTGCCGTCAAGTTACTGTGGGGTTGTTGGTTACAAGCCAACCTATGGACTAGTTTCTCGATCTGGTGTCATCGCTATGGCTAGTAGTACTGATGTTATCGGCCCGATTACTAAAACAGTTGAGGATAACGCATTAGTTTTAGATGTAATCTCAGGAAAAGATAAATTAGATTCAACTACCATCAGTAAAGATCCCGAAGGATATTTACTTTCTGAAGATGAGATGAAAGGAAAAACAGTTGGCGTAGTATCTGAGCTTATGGGAGAAGGCGTAGACACCAAAGTTAAAGAAGCAGTTCAAAGTTCGATAGAAAAGCTAATAACGCAAGGCGTTAAAGTTAAGGAGGTCAGTCTTGAAAGCCTTCCTATAGCTTTAGCTGTATATTATGTAGTCGTACCTGCGGAAATAAGCAGTAATCTTATGCGCTATGATGGCCAGAGATATGGTTATAGCTCAAAAAGCGCGAGTAATTTGGATGAAAGCTATGAGTATAGTAGATCAGAAGGATTTGGGGCAGAAGCAAAACGTAGAATCATGATAGGAACATATGTACTGAGTAGTGGGTATTACGACGCCTATTATAAAAAAGCCCAGACTGTTAGGACCAAGTTAATTAACGAGTTTTCTAAAGCGTTTGAAGATGTAGATTTCTTGATTTCTCCAACCGCACCAACTCCGGCGTTCAAAATTGGAGAGAACGCAGGCGATCCTTTGCAAATGTATTTGGTAGACGTCATGACGGTTGGTGCTAGCCTAGTAGGCGTCCCCGCCATAAGTTTGCCTATTGGTTCTGCGGATGGCTTACCAGTGGGCATGCAGGTCATGTCTTATCAAAAAAACGACAAGGCACTGTTGAATTTTGCATCATTAATTGAAAGAGGAGAACAATGAGCACGGAATTTAAAATAATGATAATAGGTTTATTCATCATATTCCTAACAGTTATAGTTATTGCAGTGCGTTTTATTATTAGACGAGCAAAACTTAGGCCAAGAAAAAAGAAATTTGACGCAAGGTGGAAGGATTTACAAAAACTATTGAAAGACAAAAGTTGCTGGTCTGACGCTTTGATCCAAGCCGACAAGTTGTTAGATAAAGCCTTAATAAAACGTGGCTACAAAGGGCAGAGTATGGGTGAGCGCTTAGTTAATGCGCAACGAGCGTTCAGCGATAATGATTCAGTTTGGTTCGGTCACAAACTAGTCAAAAAAATACATGATAATCCTGAGTTGCCTCTTAAAGAGGTAGATGTTAAAAACGCTTTACTCGGTCTCAAGAAAGGTCTAAAGGATCTCGGAGCGCTATGAAAGAATCCCACTCAAGACCTACAGTTAACGGATACTACCCAACTATAGGTATTGAGTGTCATGTCCAGCTAAAAACAAAAACGAAGCTTTTCGCGGGAGTAGATAACGACGCTAGAGTAGCGAGCCCGAATAGTTTAATAAGCCATATTTGTCTAGGAATGCCCGGAGCTTTGCCGGTGCTAAACGAAAAGGCGATAGAATATTCAATACGAGCAGCACTCGCGCTAAATACGCTGCCTAGAAAGTTTAGTAAGTTCGATCGAAAACACTATTTTTACCCTGATTTGCCAAAAGGCTATCAGATCACTCAATTTGATGAACCAATAATACTTGGCGGGTTTGTGATCATAAAGACAGACGATCATACAAAGAAAATTAGAATCACAAGAGCCCATCTAGAAGAAGACGCAGGTAAATCATCCCATCCAAATGCCGTTGATTACAGCCTCGTTGATCTAAATCGCGCTGGCACACCACTTTTAGAAATTGTCTCCGAGCCCGAGATATATTCCCCACAAGAGGCAAAAGCATATGCCAAAGAACTATATTTACTAATGCGTTATGCTGATGTCTCTGAAGCCAATTTGTTTTATGGAAATATGCGATTTGATGTTAACGTCTCAGTATCAAAAGATCCCCGTAAATTAGGAACTCGCAGTGAGACAAAAAATCTAAATTCGTTTAAATCAGTTGAAAAAGCCGTTGAGTTTGAGATAAAACGCCAAATCGAGCTATTAAATCAAGGAAAAATGGTGGTCCAAGAAACAAGAGGCTTTGATGATGCTAAACAAAAAACATTTTCTCAAAGATCAAAAGAAGATGCCCATGATTATCGATACTTTCCTGACCCTGACTTACCGCCAGTTATTATCACTCAGAGTGAAATCTCAAAAGTTCAGCAAGATATGCCTGTTTTGCCTCAAGAGTTGCGTTCCCGTCTACAACATCTGAATATCGACAATTCTGTTATTGAGACACTTGTTGAACATATACCGGCAGGTAAATTTATTCAAAAAATCCTAGATAATACTAAAGATACAAAGATACAACGTAGAGTATCTCTTTGGTTAGCGAGTGAGGTTCAATCAATAGTAGTGGAGCACAAGATTAGCTGGGAGGATGTTATCTTAGATGAAAAATCATGGTTGGGTTTGGCTAGTATGGTAGAGAGTAAAGAACTCTCAACTTCAAATGCGAAGCAAGTTGTACAGTCACTCGCAATTAGCGGTGGAGATCCGCGAACCATCGCCAAAGAAAAAGATTTATTACAGGTATCAAATGATGACGAAATTGTAACAATAATTGATAAAGTACTCTCCGCAAATCAAAAAGCAGCTGCCGATATTCAAAACGGGGAACTTAAGGCTATTGGATTTTTGGTTGGTCAAGTCATGAAAGAATCTAAAGGGAAAGCGAATCCCGAGAGTGTCCAAAAAATATTAAAGGAGCGTTTGAAAGTATGAGTAGTTATGCGCCGGTCACAAAAGCAATAATTGCGGCGGCAGGTTTAGGGACTAGATTTCTGCCTCAGACTAAGGCTATGCCTAAGGAAATGTTGCCAATAATAGACAAACCGGTGATTCAACTAATCGTGGAAGAAGCAGCTGCTGCCGGTGTAACCGATATCATTATCGTTACCGGTAGCACTAAGCGAGCTATCGAAGATCATTTCGACAGAGCAGTAGAGCTAGAAGATCAGTTGTTGACAAGTGGAAAAATCGAACTAGCAAAAGAGATCAAAGAAGTCGCAGAACTAGCAAATTTTGTATATCTAAGACAAAAAGGTAATCCCAGAGGCAATGCTCGGCCAGTGTTGAATGCATCACACTTGATCAGTAATGAGCCATTCTTTGTGTTTTTTGCAGACGATTTTTTCCGATCTAGCATCCCTCGCGCCAAACAACTGTTGGATATTTACCAAAAAACCGGAAAGTCAGTAATTTCGGCTATAGAAGTAGAGACCAAAGATTTTCCCAAATATGGAATGATTAAGGTCGGTAAAAAAATTGACCCTAGTACTTCTATCGTAGAAGAGTTAATAGAAAAACCGAGTATAAAGAATAGTCCTTCAACTATTGCATCGGTTGGCGGATATTTACTAACACCTGACATATTACCAATTTTAAAACGAGAAAAAGTAAGTTCTCGTGGCGAGATCGAGTTATCTGAGGCAATTAACGAGCTATGCAAAGAAACTGAGGTTTACTGCAAACTCATTGATGGGGTGTATCACGATACTGGCGATAAACAAAAATACCTAGAAGCTATTATAGATTCGGCGTTAACTGATGAAAAAATCGGGGCCGAGTTTAGGATGTACCTTGAGAAAAGACTAAAAAAGGGCTAGACTGATACTATGGATTCATTTGATATATTAGTAATTATTCTCTCTATCGCATTAGCAATCTTTTTGACAACCGCAATTATTCTTACTATTGGTTTAGTAAAGCTCGTAAAACAATTAAGAGTTATAACATCAAAAGCCGAAGAAATTGTAGACGATGTAGAAGTTGTGAGTGGGTTCTTTAGAAAATCGGCAGCGCCTGTGGCAATCACTTCACTGATTAGCAATATTGTTTCTAAGATAACTGAACATAATAAGAAGGGTAAATAATAATGTCAAAAAAAGATGGGGGCGGTAAAAAACTTGCCTTAGGCGCGTTAATCGGGGTAGTCGCTGGATTTGTTACGGGAATATTAACTGCACCAAAAAGTGGTAAAGAAACACGGCAGGATATAAAAAAAACAGCAAATAAAGCAAAAATTGAAGCCGAAAAACAACTCAAAAACATCCATAAAGATATAACGGTACTGTTAGAAAAAGCAAAAAACTTAGCAGATAAAAGTAGTGAAAAAGTTAAAAGAGAATTAGATAAGGCAGTAGCCAACGCGAAAGAAGCACAACAAAAAATTAAAGAAGTGATAAGTGCAATTAAAAATGGCGAAACAGACGAGCCAGAGCTGAAGAAAGCTGTGGCTGATGCAAAAAAAGCAAAAGAACACCTAGCAAAGTTCTTCATAGAGTAGACCACTTCAGTAATTAGTAAATTTTACACCGTAAACTATCGCAAGGTCAGGAGATTATTCTCTATAATGTATTAAATATGGCAGAAAAAAAACTTCGTAGCAGCGACTATGTGCATCTGCATAATCATACTCATCATAGCCTCCTTGATGGCCTGACCAAGATCCCGGCATTAATAGAGTATGTAAAGAGTCAGGGTATGAAGGCAATAGCGATGACCGATCATGGAACACTGTCAGGCGCCATAGATTTTTACATAAATGCCGTAAACAATGAAGTAAAACCAATAATTGGTATAGAAACTTACGTCGCAGCTAGGAATCATACTGATAAGGATTCCCAGAAAGATAAAGCAAATTTCCACTTAATATTATTGGCAATGAACAATATCGGTTATAAAAATTTGATGAGACTCAGTACAATCGCTAACCTTGACGGATATTATTATAAGCCAAGGGTAGACAGGAAACTTTTGGAAAAATATAACGAGGGTATCATTGTCTTGAGTGGTTGTATCGGTGGAGAGCTTGGCGACGCATTTAGAAATCAACAAGACTCTAAGGCAGAAGAAATTGCAAAATGGTATAAGAAAGTCTTCGGTGATAGATATTATCTAGAAATTCAGGATCACGGGCACGAAAACCACCCATCAAAGTGGGACGAACAAGTATCGGTTACAAAAAAAACTTTAGAACTCGGCAAAAAACTCGGTATAGATTGTGTTTTGACCTGCGACGCTCATTATCTACAGAAGTCAGATCAAGAAGCTCACGAAATATTACTATGTGTTCAAACGGGGTCTTTTCTGACTGACGAAAACAGAATGAGTTTGAAGAATTTTGATTTGCACGTAACTGAACCTGACGAGTTAATAAAAAGATGGGGAAAAACTAACCCGGAACTTATACAGAATTCTAAACTGATTGCGGATAGATGTAGTGTTGAACTTGATTTAGGCAAAATATTAATCCCCAAATTCCCTTTACCGGAAGGCGAGTCTGAAAAATCTCATCTATCAAAGATGGTCTATAAAGGTCTAGTTGAGAGGTATTCTGTAAAAAAACCTAAAGACTTTTCAGACATCTCGATATCGCAAGCAAAAAAAATATTGCCTGATGAAGTTAAATCTAGGGCTGAGTTTGAATTAGGCGTTATTGATAGCATGGGATTCAATGGGTATTTTTTGATAATTGAAGATTTCATTAGCTGGGGAAAGAGACACTCAATAGTCTTTGGACCCGGCAGGGGTTCTGCGGCAGGATCAATTATCGCCTATTCATTAAAAATTACTGAGCTTGACCCTCTGAGATACGATCTATTGTTTGAACGTTTTTTGAATCCAGAACGAATATCAATGCCTGATATTGATATCGATATTCAGGATACCCGTCGTGACGAGGTTATTCAGTATTGCGTTTCTAAATACGGAGAAGACAGAGTAGCAAATATTGTGACATTTGGTACTATGGCCGCCAGAAATGCAGTTAGAGACGTCGCTAGAGTGTTGCAGGTACCTTATGCCGAGTCGGATAGGCTTGCAAAAATGATTCCACCTCCTGTTCAGGGGCGTCACGTTCCTTTGAAAATAAGTCTTGTTGAAAATGAGGAGCTCAAACGAGAGTATGAAACTAATGAGACTGCAAAAAAAGTTTTTGATCTTGCTACAAAACTTGAAGGTACGATTCGGTCCCATGGGGTTCATGCTGCAGGAGTAGTTATTGCCCCAGATGATATCGTAAAGTTTACGCCGTTAGAAATGGCTCAAAAAGGTGTTATCTCAACACAATACCCCATGAACCCAGTGGAGGAATTGGGGTTGCTTAAAATGGATTTTCTTGGATTGTCTAATTTGACAATTATAAAAAACACCCTAAGAATTGTAAAAAAAGTTGAGGGTATAGATGTTGTATTAACCGAATTACCACTGGACGATTCAAAAACTTATGAACTGTTGGGCAGAGGTGACACAACAGGAGTTTTCCAGTTCGAATCACCTGGCATGAAACGCTATCTAAAGCAGTTAAAACCTGAAGTTTTTGAAGATATTGTAGCAATGGGTGCCCTCTACAGACCTGGCCCGCTTACAGCTGGCCTTACCGATAAATTTATCGCTAGAAAGAACGGCTTAGAAAAGGTCGTTTATGAGCACCCTCTTATGAAAAAAGCCCTTGGAGGAACTTACGGAGTCTTGGTTTACCAAGAACAAGTTATGCGCATTGCTCGTGATATGTGCGGTTTTACCGGCGGGCAGGCTGACACGTTACGTAAAGCGATAGGTAAGAAAAAATTAGATTTAATGGCAAAGATGAAAATCGAGTTTGTCGATGGCATGATCAAGAATTCTGGAGTTACTCGTGATTTTGCAGAAAAATTCTGGAAAGATCTAGAAGGTTTTGCTGATTATGCGTTCAACAAATCACATTCAGCTTGTTATGGATTGATCTCTTTCCAAACAGCCTATTTGAAGGCCCATCACACAAATGCATTTATGGCAGCATTAATGACCAGTGATTACGATGACACTGATAGACTGGCAATTGAAATTAAAGAGTGTCAACATATTGGAATTGATGTGTTGCCACCAGACATCAATGAATCTTTCTTAGAGTTTGCCGTGGTCCCTGGTAAAGAACAGATTAGATTTGGACTAAATGCAGTTAAAAACGTTGGCTCTGGGGCTGCCGAAGAAATTGTTCGGGCAAGAGAATCCAATGGTCGCTTTAAAAGTCTTTCAGATTTTTTTAATGCCATTGACTCTCATATAGTTAATAGAAAAACCGTCGAAAGTCTAATTAAAGCAGGGGGATTTGATGAGTTTGGCGATAGACAGTTTTTGCTTGATAACGTAGATAGTCTATTGTCGTTCGGAATAAAATCTCAAAAAGACCAGAACAGCGGACAGACCGATATTTTTGGCGCTCAAACAAAAGATAGTTTAGTTATGAAGCCAGAACTGAATTTGGGAGAACCTTCTGGTAAAACCCCGGTTAAACAAAAATTACTTTGGGAGAGAGAACTATTGGGATTGTATCTTTCCGAACATCCTCTGGACGAATATACAAAAATACTTGAAGAACAGACAGTTCCAATATCGGCGATCCTACCCGAACATCACAATAAGTCAGTTCAAGTCGGTGGAGAAATAATTTCAGAAAAAGAGATCATGACAAAAAATGGTCAAAAGATGGCTTTTGTACGACTTGCTGATATGAATTCTGAGATTGAATTAATCATCTTTCCTAATGTTTATCAGCAGACTATTGGAATATGGGACAAACATAATATCGTTATAGCTAAAGGAAAAATTTCTTCGAAAAACCAGCAAGGAGAACCAGACGATATAAAGATACTACTTGACGAGGCTCGAGAAGTAACTTCTCAACAAGCTGAAGCGTATCAATCGACTGGCAGAAAAAAGAAACCGCCAAAAATTTCCGATGTAAAGAAGAGCAATTCGCATAAAGATAAAGCTGAAAGAGTCTATATAAAAATTGCAGACTTAACTAATTCAGAATTATTACAAAACATAAAAAACGTAATAGATGAAAATACTGGTAATACTGAAGTGGTATTAGTGATAGGCGAAAAAGAGTCAAGAAAGGCTATAAAACTACCAACGAAAATTAAGAATAATTCAAGTGGAATAGAGAGTTTGCGAGCATTAGTTGGCGATTCAAATCTTAAAATCTCCGAATGATATCTATAGAATATAGCCAACTCGTTGACTAACTAGAATACAAAGAGCGACTAAGGCAATAAGCGTTATGTCAAGTAATGGGTTCTTTATTACGAACTTTTCCCCTCGTTTAAGTGTACGTTTGATCGCAACACTATGTTTCACAAAAAGATAAGTAATTGAACCCCCAATGATAAATACAACCAAGTATTGTAGCCAAGGCAAGTTATATCCTGCGAAGGCTTGTAGTCTGCTGACTCCCACGTTCTTAACTTCAACAGTTTTACTGCCAAGTGTTGTGCTATAGGAATTCGCGCTTGGTTTAGTAGTCGAGAATGTCCCGTCCGAACTTTTTGTTGAGGTTCCATACATCGCAACGACAATAGTTGTAGGACCAGATTTTTGGAAATTGGAGCTATTAGCAAAACCAAAACCAACATCTTGGTAGTTATTATCCAATACGTTTTCGCGGTGCGATGGGCTATTAAGCCAACCAGCCAGCACCTCAGTAGGCGCCGAGAACCCATAAGCTAGATTTTCGCCGGCTTTTTGATATGTATAATCGAATTTATTGATGAAAACCCATGGCGCTTGACCATTCGGGGTATCGTGAGACCAATAGTCTTTCTCGACCATGTCTTCAGCTTTTGCTTGAGCGGCACTAGTTAATTTTTTGTTAATTTCCAGAGGTTTTTTGTCATTTTGTTGTCTAACAGTATTCGTAGAATCAAGGAGTCCATTGACACTCATGTTGGTTGCATAAGAAAGCACACCATTACTGATATTCGGTAAGCGCCAAGGCTGAATAATCGCCAAAATTATAAATAAAATCGACAATAATGGCAAGTACGGATAGTATGTCTTTAAAAATTGTTTAGATTGTTTGTTTTTGGGCCGAAGATTTGAATGTAGCTTTGTTTTTGGCTGTAAGTTTATTACTCGGCTATTTTTATTTTTCTTCGTTTTTGCGCCCCTTTGGTGCGACATATGATTATTATAACACTAATGCTTGAATCGAGAAACAACCTTTATTTGGTAAAGTATTACCGCCGTAGCTTGAACGACGTTAAATGACTCTTTTTTACCAAACATCGGGATTTCTAGAATTTTGTCGCATTTTTCTATAATGGATTTATCGACACCCGCGACTTCGTTACCTATGATAATTGCAACTTTTTTAGGGGGTAGATATTCTTCAACCGAGATTGAGCCTGTATTTTGTTCAAGAGCTATAATTTCATAAGATTCTGATCTTAATTCGTTAACAAGATTAACAAGATCTGAATGGTATGACCAAGGTAGTGTCTTATCTGCTCCTAAAGCGGTTTTCGAGATTTGAGTGTTCAATTTTGAACTAATGTGAGGCAGGCGTTGATCATTTTTTGATGTTGGATATGGTGTGTAACCTGTGAAATATACGTGAGATACTCCGAAACCCTCAGCAGTTCGAATAATTGATCCAACGTTATGAGTGCTTCGTATATTATTTACTATAACTACTACTTCTTGCTCCATATAACTAATAGTATAAGACTAATTGCGGTAATAGAGGTGCTTATGGTTAAATACTATACATGAGCGATGATGCCAGAAGAGACGAAGAACAGGCTACCCAAAAACGGGCCAGCATACTTGGACTCGATTATGTTGATACAAACGCAATTCAAAATAAACAGTTATTCAAGAATATTCTATCGATTAACGACCTTCAGACTATGAAGGTTGTCCCAATTACTTCAGATAGGTTTAATGTTCAATTTGGAATTACCAACACCACTTCTCAGCAGACAATGTCTCACTTAAAACAGCAGTTCTCGGACCAACGAGTTAGTTTTGCGCTAATATCAGATGCTGGATATAGGGATTACATGAGGCTGTATAGCCCGCCGAGACAAGTTGTATACCAAAATATAGAGCTTACTAATGCAGGCACTCAAGAATTAGTAAATAGTGTCTCGGCTACCCTAGAGCAGGTTAGAGCAGATGACATGCTAGCCTATTTAGTCTCTCAGGCACATAAATTGAACGCATCTGATATCCACGTAGAAAACCAACGTGAAGCTGTCAGGATTAGACTACGAATCGACGGTGTTTTACATCCGATTGCTAAAATATCACAACAAAAAAATCGGATTCTTCTCTCAGCCATCGCTAGTGCCGCAAATATTTCTACTGCAGCAGAAGATGCTCAACAAGGTCATATCTCTGAAAAAGTTAGTATGGCCGACGGATCGTTTGTAGACGTTAACCTTAGGATCGAAACAGTCCCCACCGTGAATGGTATGGACGTGGTTATGAGGCTGTTTAACCTCAGGGAAGATATGTATACTCTGGATAAATTAGGATTAAGTGTTAAAGAGCGAAAGGTAGTTGATGACATAATCGCAAAACCTAGCGGGTTGGTTTTGGCTGTTGGCCCTACCGGTTCAGGAAAAACAACTACGCTTTATTCAATGCTTAATACCCTTAATATTGACACGCGTAAAATAATTACCATTGAAGACCCCGTAGAATATCAGTTTGGTGGAATTACTCAGATTCCGGTTAGATCTACTAGCGGACAAGAAACGAATTTTGCAAATAAATTACGAGCTGTTTTGCGTTTAGATCCCGATGTTGTGATGGTTGGAGAAATTAGAGATCTTGACACAGCGAAAACGGCCTTACAAGCATCTTTAACTGGACATCTAGTGCTATCAACTTTTCACGCCGGCTCTGCAGCTGCTGCATTAACAAGAATTCTAGATGTAATTGAAGAGAACCCACTTCTAGCTACAGCCATTAGGCTAGTTATGGCTCAGCGTTTAGTGAGAAAGCTGGACGATAAGATAAAGCAACCATACTCTCCAACTTCTGCGGAGCTTGATCATATAAAAAAGGTTATTGAGACTCTACCAACTGATGCTACAAAGCCAGATTTAACGAAGATTCAGTTATTCAAACCCGGAAAATCGGCAGAGAATCCCTATGGATTTAGTGGTCAAATCGCTCTTCGCGAACAATTTCTTATGAATGACAAAATTATTGGCGTATTACAAAAAGGTGCCAGTGGTGCATCGACTAAAGACATCGAGAATGTAGCAGTTGAGAGCGGAATGACGACTATGCTACAAGACGGCATTCTGAAAGTGTGCGCTGGACAAACTACACTTCAAGAAGTGGCAAGAGTTGTTGGCTAGCGTAAAGTGTTATTTGGTGCAGTTAATGCTCCACTGTAGTCGATGAAATCCAACATCTCGTTTCCGGTATGGACTAGAGAAGAAAGTGCGATTAGATTGTATCCAAGTTGAAATATTCTCCCGTTGTTTCCTGTAAAGTCACGTCCATTAGATACTTTTATGTTTGCAGAGCTTGTTTTTATTGCCGTTATTGGAACGTCCCCAATACTTGACGGATAATAACATTCTGCCCCTGTAAGTTCCATTGCACGACTAAAATAATCTAAATCAGGAATCGCCTCAAGCATGGACGAAAATCTGATTATATAATCATCTGGGCGAACTAAGCCTTGTTTAACTAGAAGATCATCTATGGCTTCATGAGGTTTTGTCCCGCCTTGAGATATTTGTTCTACTGTTCCGAATTTTATGCGTTGTATCATATAACTCCTGTCAATTAAATAGTTATAAGATATTAGCGCATGTGAGATAATATGTCAATAAATAATAAAAGCTCAAGCAAAACATAATAATAAATATACTCAGTATGATATCAAATAATGACTTTAGAAATTGCCGGCACTAACTTTTTATCCAGAACACTGGGGATAATATACTCTGTCGTTGGATTGTCCACTAGTTGAGCTATTGCTTTCGCTGCGGCAATTTTGTGTTTGTCGGTGATTTGCTTGACTTGATTGTCTAGTGCACCTCTGAATATCCCTGGGAAGGCCAGCGCGTTATTTACTTGGTTAGGAAAATCACTGCGACCTGTCGCCATAATCGCAACGCCAGCTTTTTTGGCAATGTCAGGCATGATTTCTGGTGTCGGGTTGGCCATTGCAAAAATTATCGGGTCTTTTGACATTGTCTTTACCATATCGGCAGTGACTAGACCGGGAGCTGACACACCGATAAAAATGTCGGCACCTTTCATGGCGTCTGCTAGCGTACCGTTCTTATCTTTTTTGTTAGTAAATTTTAGCAATTTCTTTTTTTCGCTATTTAGATCCGTTCTGGACTGAGATATTATCCCTTTGCTATCTACGACTAAAATCTCTGGCTTTGCGTACAGGTGAATAAGCTTCATAACTGCCGTACCAGCAGCTCCAGCTCCCACACATACAATCTTGCAATCTTTTAGTTTTCTACCGGTTATCTTCATAGAATTTATCAACCCAGCTAGTACTACAACAGCAGTACCATGCTGATCATCGTGAAAAACAGGTATTTTAAGCTCTTTTTTTAATCGTTCTTCAACTTCGAAGCATATAGGAGCCGCAATGTCTTCTAGGTTAATACCTCCAAAACTAGGTGCAATAGCTTTAACTGTAGCGACAATTTCGTCAGCACTATGGACGTCAATAATAATTGGCACGGCATCTATATTGGCAAAGTGTTTGAAAAGCATGGCTTTGCCCTCCATAACAGGCAAGGCACCGTACGGGCCAATATTGCCAAGGCCTAGTACTGCTGACCCATCACTAATTACCGCAACAGAGTTATTGAGCCAGGTGTAATCTCTAGCTTGGCTAGGGTTCTCTGCGACAAAACTTGATACAGCCGCGACTCCTGGGGTGTAATAGGTGCTTAATTTTTCAGGACTGTCTAATTTATCTTTTAACGAAACGGATATTTTACCTTTTAGTTTTTTGTGTTGCGCCAGCGCGATTTTCCCATAATCTTTCTTCATATAATCTAATAATAGCACGCGGGTCTTATGTGTTGAGGTCGACGATCATGGATTTTCCGTTAGTAGTATCGATTAGAACTTTAAAACGGCCTTGTCTCACCGAAAGTAAATGACTAGGTTTATCTGGATTATCGTTCTCGATGGTATTCTGTCCGAGAGACCGCCAACGAGTTTCTATATCGCCCTTAAAGGTTAGGAGTGGTATTCCTAAATCATCCGAAAAGCCTATTAGGTGATCTTGGGGAGGCTTGTCGTGGCCTGATCCATCTGCCTGAAGGTCAACTAAAGCCCGGACATTACTTAATCGGCGAATGTCGATGGGATTACCTTGTGTGACTTGCGAAGAGGGGTAACAAAGGATATAACCTTGTTGTGCTTCCTCGGTTTTATCGAATTCATAGATTCCGTTATGCGTCTCGCCCGAAAGCCTTATGATGCAACCGATTTCTTCGGTGGCTCTTACTTCCCCAGCGGAGCTCAGACCATCAGCTAGTATCTGGTTAGCACGTATATAATCTCCGTTGCTATAAACTTCATCACGAGCTTTCAAGAGGCCTTTCTGGACAATGTACATAGCTTGGGAATCGTCATTGTCTCTAATAACTGCAAATTCTAGGTATAGTGGGTCTAACGAACCGCCAATAATATTCTCGAAAATTTTTCGGACTTGTTGCTTAGTAAGGTGATCACCTGGGTCGTGCCGGACCTCAAAACGGTCGAAGTACTCCGGCTGGTGGGGCGAGCCGGCTACCGCCCAACCTGTTGGAGTCGGTGCGAAGAGTGCTCTTTCTGACCGAGCTTCGTCATAGAGGTCGCTTGCTATTAATAGAGTTCTTGCAGTGGTGTAGAGTGCTTCGTTGTCATTGTGGTCTGGCGATAAATCAACGGCTTGAGCTGAAGTGGTTTCAACTGCAGATCCGAAATTTTGCTGGATCTTGACAGAGCCGTGAGGACTCCGGGGGGTCCCTATTCGAGCGTTTCCTGAGTACGTAGGACCGAATAAGAATGGCGGTTTTCTGCTATCATTAACTCCCCACAAGTCGGTTACCTCATAGCGTGTGCCTACAACAGGTTGCATGAATATGGAGAAACCGGGGTCTAAACCGGCTCGTGACCGATAATTAACAGCGGCATCGGTGTAATAACTACCAAGTACTCTTATGAATGCCTTTGCAATGTCATGAGGATCATTTCCGTGCCATCGACTTTCATAGACGCCAGTGCCGATATCGTCGCCTCTGGCCGAAGAACGTGTTAAAACTGGTCCGTCAAAATGTATCGAAAGAGCCTCACTAGCGTCTATCAAGGTAGAGAGAAATGCTCTAGGTAATCCAAAACTTTTTTGAATACGAAGTGCAACTTCGTGAGCTTCTGACGGTTCAGTATCGTTAATAGCTGGCAGACCGTTAGCTTTTAAGACCTCGTCAATGGATTCCTGGGCTATAGGCACTGCAGGAGCGAGGTATGCGCCAGCGCCTTCAATTACATCTCGTGAGCCATATAATTGTTCGTATTTATCTCCGTAAAATAAAGACATGGTTTAACGATATTATAACATCTCAGCATCGAAAATACAATATTAGTATCTAAAGGGTTGAATTAGGGGTGGATTTACTGTATATTTGGGTGTCATGAGTAATGCGTTACAAGAACTAGGAAATTCTTACAAAAAAACCAAAGTCGTTGACGTTCGATCTGGTGATACGGTTCGTGTGCACCAAAAGATTAAGGAAGGTGCCAAGGAACGTATTCAGATTTTTGAAGGCCTAGTAATCAGAACCGATAACAAGAACAGCCATTTATCTCGAGTCACTGTTCGGCGAGTTACTAGTGGTGTAGGTGTAGAAAAATCATATCTGTTGCACTCTCCACTCGTTATGAAAGTTGAAGTTGTAAAGCGAAGTAAAGTCCGCCGTAAGTATCTTAGCTATATGCGAGCATTGACCGGTAAATCTGCGCGATTAACTGGCGTAAAGTTTGATAAAGAAGGTGTAAACTCTGTAATTGATGAAAAAGCTGCCGAACAAGAACGAAAGCTACATGAAGAACAACAGGCTAAACACGAAGCCGAGCAAGCGAAAAAAGCTGAAGAAGAAGCCAAAGTCGAAGCAAAAGTAGAACAAGCCAAAGCTCAACACGAAGAAGTCGAAAAAACCGAAGAATCTGCTCAAAAAAAATAACATCCCAAAGAAATATTAGTTCTTAATTGTAAGACTATGAAAGACTATATCTGCTACGTTGTAGTATAATTATTTAATGGCGTATGGAGAACCAAATCAGCAGGATGGAAGTTTTAAAGGTCCTGGACAAGGATCTCCACCTTCCAGCTTTAATTTGCCACTTGATTTACGGAATGCTAGAAAAAGGAATTCTTTATGGATTGCTCAATTTAGGAGCGATGATCCGGTAGCCCAAGCAATCTTAGGGCAAGAAATCCAAGATCTTACTTATGCACATACTGGACAGACAGTTACAGAGCTAAAAGAAGCTGAGGATGCTTACTATACAAGAATGATGCAAGCCGATTTAGGATCTACTGCCGTACATGGTGGGGATTGACGAAGTAGGCCGAGGGGCTTGGGCTGGACCGCTACTAGTAGTGGCGGCAAGAGCAGAAAAGACACTACCTGTAGGGCTAATGGATTCTAAAGTATTATCAAAGAAAAAGCGTGAAGAACTGCTACCGATCCTTAAAAAAACATGTGATTTTGGTGAAGGTTGGGTTAGTAATGTAGAAATAGATAAACTAGGCTTAACTAAAGCAATGAAGTTGGGAGTAAAACGAGCGCTCTTAGCTCTTGGCTGTCAGCAGTCGGCTCTAATTATTATGGACGGCTCAATAAATTACTGTTCTGATGAGTATACAAAAGTAGAGTGTGTCATAAAGGCCGATAGCTTGTATCCGATAGTCAGTGCCGCGAGCATTTACGCAAAAGTGATGCGAGATAATTTAATGCAAAATCTGGCAGTCGAGTATCCAAAATATGGATTCGAAAAACACGTTGGATACGGTACAAGACTGCACGTAGACGGATTAAAGGAGTTTGGGGTGTGCGAACTGCATCGTATGTCATACAGGCCGGTAGCAGGTTTTGCGTGAGTACGACAAGCATTGGGCGACAAGCAGAAGATGCTGCGGCTGATTATCTCAAACAAAATGGTTATAAAATACTAGATCAGAACTGGCGGACACGCTGGTGCGAAATCGATATTGTGGCACAAAAAGGTAAGATTATTTCATTCGTCGAAGTAAAATATAGAAAATCGACCGATTTTGGCGGTGGTCTAGAATATATAACTCCGAAGAAACAACAACAGATGGCATTTGCTGCAGAGTTTTGGGTTAGCAGTAATAAATGGAAAGGCGACTACAATCTCTCTGCTGTCGAAGTTACTGGGCTAAAGTTTGAGATTACTGAATTTCTTGAAGGTATTCTTTAATTTTGTGTTCGTCGCGTTTGCGCCATGCGATTCGGGCGTCGATATCTGCGAGGCCAATTTCAATATTTTGTTTTAAGGTTTTGTTGGATAAGTGAGGGATAAATAGATCCTCGTATTGCTTTTTTTGTTCATTCGTAGTTACTACGCTAGCAAAGTACGAAGGTAGATAATCAAAAGATTTGCTGTCACCAATTTGTTTCTCTACCCAATCCCAGTTATCGACAACATAATCCCACATGACATCTCTAATGTGATGGTTTCGGAGGAATAATACAATCCAGCGAGTCAGGTCTTGCGGACGTACAAAACCTTTTTCGCCAAGAGCCTTTTCGATAATTGAGCTTGCAGATTTTGGATCTCTAGTACTAGACAGTGCTCCAGTGATATCCATTTGCACATCTGGTGAAGCATCTTCGTATTTTGATGCAAGGTCGTCAATGACTTTCTTGCCATTTTCTCTGACTGCAGCACTAAGAATCACAGACCTGAGCTCTGAGGGTATATTATCTAGATTTTTCGCTTCATACATTGAAATTGCCTGTTTAATTGATTTCTTGTCATCAGCTCCGACCATAACAGCAATTAATGTTCTTCTAAATTGCTTCTGGTTAGCATCATCAGATTCTGTGTCGTTCCAACCAAGCTCTTTCAAATGACTACCGGCAAGTTCAACTTTTATCTTTTTCAAACTGTTTTCGCAGTCTTTATCGCCTTCTGTTAATTGGTGGGCTGCGCCGATTATTCGTAGCATGGTAGCCCACACAGAGTCTCGTTGTTCTGGCTGGTTAGCGACAACTATCTTTAGCCCGTCAACAATCGTATTGTCACCCCTTCTGGCTAGCATATACATATCATTAAGGGTGTTAATTCGACCTTCCGCAGGCATGGAGTCGTCATGCAAGGCTTTGGCTACAGTTTTTTTATGATCGGCTGATTGGTAGTCAACAAAATAGTGCCCGCTCCCATGGGTGTTGAAAAGCGTATTAACATCACCATCGACTGTAATTTCAGATTCTTTCATTATTTTGTTATGTATTGAGGTATTGGCAAGTAGTGGTATAGGCCAAACTGAGCTGGATTCTTCGTCAGAATCGAGCAGAAAGCGCTGTTGTTTTAGTTTGAGACCATTCTCGGACTCATTAACGTGAAGTACGGGCATTCCTGGTTGTGTTATCCAAGCATCCATCAATGCGGGGACATCGTGTTTTGTTACAGAGCCCAAGCATTCCCAGAGGTCATTTCTTGTAGCATTACTGTATGCAAACTTTTCGAAGTACTTTTTTAGTCCTATACGGAAATCTGTGTCTCCGATATATTCGCGGAGCATTTTTAATAAACGCCCACCTTTGGCGTAGACAATTCCGGGGTCGAATAGAGTTTCGATTAGTTCGGGATCATTGACGTCTATCGACACCGGCTGAATGTTCTTGTAGACATCTCGACTAGATGTAGACAGAACGTCCTGAGAGGTATATAACTCCCATTGATTCCATTCTGGGTGAATTTCATCCAAGGCGATATGTTCCATGACACTAGCGAAGCTCTCGTTAAGCCAAAGATCATCCCACCATTTCATGGTGACTAGATTGCCAAACCATTGATGTGATATCTCGTGAGCAATTACTAGGCTGACATATTGCTCGGTAGAAATTGAACGATTCTTAGGATCGGCTAGGAGTACGATCTCGCGGTAGGTAATTAGTCCCCAGTTTTCCATCGCCCCAGCGTCAAAATCAGGCAAGGCGACCATGTCGAGTTTTTCAAGGGGGTAAGGAGTTTGAAAATAGTCGGTAAAGAACTCTAGAATCTTAATTCCTTCTTCAACAGAATATTGCAGATGGCTTTTATCTCTGGCGGTACAAGCCCAACTTCTTATGGTAGTTCCATCTTTAGTTTTACCCTCACAAAAATTCATGTCACCACAGACAAAAGCTAAAAGGTAAGTGGACATAACAGGAGTTGTCTTGAAAGTTGTAGCTTTGCGGTTCTTAATGTTTTTTACGCTCTGCTCGCTAGTATTTGATAAAACTTTGTCTGTCTTGTCAGTAATGAGTGTCAGGTCAAAGGTCGCTTTAGCTGCTGGTTCATCTATACAAGGGAAGGCTTTACGAGCATGATGACTTTCGAACTGTGTAGCTATCAGACTTTTCTTTATATTCTTTTCGGTGAAAGAGCTTGAATAAATCCCGAGCATTTGTTCGCTTATTTTCGCCACAAACTTAATAGTAATTATATATTCACCGGGATAAATCAGCTCGTCAGTGTGGATTCTTACCTCGTGCAATGATTTGTGGGTATTTACCCTGCTAACTTTGACGGCAATATTTTGTTTTTTGTTGTGTAATGAGGCGCAAATAATCTTAAGATTCTGTTGATGTAATGTAATTCTTTTACTAGGTCTGCCAACTTTTTTACCTGAAATAGTTACTTGTCCTGATACTGAACTTGTTGTTTTATCAATATCAAGTATCAAGTTGTAGTTACTAGGCACAAATTGTTTGATTAGATGATCGACTTTCTTTGCCATATAGAAATATATACTAACATGTCCTAGCGTGGGTTAGCTTGACTGTCTATCGAGCTACTGATATTATAGATTCAGTTCAGTCGGCCGGAAGGTCGACTTTTTAAATGCTAAACGAAAGGAAAAAAATAATGGATTTAGATATGAAACAACTAGCGCTGGCCGTAAGGACTATCGCGGAAGAAAAGAACTTACCAGAAGAAACAGTTAAAGAGAGTGTAGAACAAGCTTTAGCTGCAGCTTATAAAAGAGATTATGGTGATCGCGAACAGGAAGTCCGAGTTACTATGAATCTTAATACGGGCGATATTGATGCTTACGTCACAAAAGATGTGGTAGAAAAAGTTGAAGACGACAAAATTGAGATTAGTATTCGTGATGCCAGTGTTATGAAAAAGGATGCAAAAGTCGGAGATCAAATCGAAGTCCACCAGACAGTCGAAAGTTTTGGGCGAGTAGCAGCACAGACTGCCAAGCAGGTGATTTTGCAAAAACTTCGAGAGAGCGAGCGTGAAATCATCTTGGCCGAATACGAAGACAAAATTGGTACAGTTATTAACGGAATCGTATCTCGAGTAGAGGGACGACTAGTGCGTGTTGATATTGGTAAAGCGCAAGGAATAATGCCTGTTAGCGAACAGATACAGGGCGAACATTACTACAGCGGCCAAAGAGTAAAAGTATACCTAAAAGACGTCGAGCGCGGACTTCGAGGGCCTCAGTTAATAGTGTCTCGAGGTAATACAGAGTTTATTGAATGGTTATTCCAGAACGAAGTGCCAGAGATGGAGAGCGGCGCTGTAGAAATCAAAAAAATTGCTCGAGAAGCCGGAGTTAGAACAAAACTTGCTGTTAATTCAACAGTTCCTGGTGTTGATCCTGTAGGAACATTTGTTGGTGGTCACGGTACTAGAGTGAACGCCGTTATGAGCGAAGTGGGCGAGCAAGAAAAAATTGATATCGTAGTGTGGGATGATGACGTAAAGCAATTCATCATAAATGCACTCAGTCCAACAAAAGTTACTAAAGTAGAATTAGATGAAGCAACGAAAAAAGCTAAAGTTTTCGTACCTGAGGATCAGCTATCCATTGCTATCGGAAAGAGCGGACAAAACGTTAGACTTGCGAGCAAAATATCTGGATTTGAACTCGATATTGAAGGCGACAAAGCAAAGGTTGAAGAAACGACTTCTGCTGACGAGAAGCCTGAAGTTTCAGCACCCGAACAAGCTAAGCCTGTTCATAAACCAGCAGAGACTGTTGACGCAAAACCTAAGAAGCTAAAGAAAAAAAGTGAGTTAGAGAGTAGCTTACTTGATGCTGTCGAAGAACACGGTACTGAAGAATAAAAGAATAGGTAAATTACATAAAAGGCATTCTTGACCCATGTCAAGAATGCCAAACGTACATCATTACTAGAACAGCCCATAACAGCATATATTGCTCCTATTTATTGCAGTCCTGATTAAAGAATGTTATTAAGCTGCACTCTTGACCCATGTCAAGACTGCCAAGTACTTACATGCACTAATACATCTATCAGCGTACAGTTGACCTCTACTTTCTCCAGTCCAACCAGTAGTAGCCATAGCTACAACTGGTTCAGGGCTTCAAAACTATAGTCCAACTGCATCACTGCTAACTGCATTATTGCACACAAGTATTGGCACTCTTGACAGGAGAGTGCTAATTTCATAATATGGGTATACGATTATTGTCGTATACAAAATTAATTCGAGGGATAATTAATACATGCACCCAAATTCATCTGACTTTCAAGAGTTTCTCAATCACTTGACCGAAAACGCTCTACAGAGTTTGCGCCACGCTGATGCTATTGCTAGAACCGCTAATAGCCCATACGTGGGCACCGAACATTTGCTCTTAGGTGTGTTAGCCCAAGAAGGCTCGCTGGGATCAAAAGTTTTAATCGATGCTGGAGTGACTCTTGATAAAGCTCGAGTATCACTTAAACTCAACCCTAATAATATCGTTATTAATATCGGAGCAAAGGGATTAAGTGAAACGGCAAAACTAACACTAAAGATGGCATACGATGTAGCCCAAGAATTCAACCAAGAGTTCTGCGGTACTGAGCATATTGTTTATAGTATTTTGACTCAAAAAAATGCTAGAGCTACAGTACTAATCCGAGATATGAATGTCGATGTGGACAGACTAATTGGAGAGCTAGAACAGTTTTTAAATAAGCAGCAATACGACGAGAATGGGCCAGTTGGATCACAAAAACGTGTTAAAAAAGGAAGAAAAACTGCTTTAGATTTTTTTGGAACTGATTTGACGCTTCAGGCTAAAGAAAAAAAGCTTGACCCGGTCGTTGGCCGAGACCCACAAATCCGGCGCTTGATTACTATCCTTAATCGGCGTACTAAAAATAACCCCGTTCTAATTGGAGAGCCTGGCGTAGGTAAGACTGCTATTGCTGAAGGTCTGGCTCAAAGAATTGTCAGTGAAGATGTACCGGATGGGTTGTTAGAGAAAAAGATTATTATGCTTGACCTCGCCGGAATGATTGCGGGGACAAAGTACAGAGGCGAGTTTGAGGATAGACTGAAAAAAGTTATGAACGAATTAGAGCGGGATAAGAATATTATTATTTTTATCGATGAGCTCCATTTGATAGTTGGCGCAGGAGCTGCTGAGGGTGCGATGGATGCGGGAAATATCCTAAAACCTGCGCTCGCAAGAGGTAAAATCCAGATGATTGGTGCCACTACCACAAATGAGTACACAAAGCATATTGAAAAAGATGCAGCCTTAGAGCGACGACTACAGCCGATTCAAGTCCCGGAGACGAATGTTAATGAGACTATAGCAATCTTAAAGGGCCTCCGAAAACATTATGAAGCGTTTCATGGAGTTACAATTAGCGATGAAGTTATAGTCGATACTGTACAGTTAGCCAAACGCTACATTAACGATAGATTTATGCCCGATAAAGCAATTGATTTGATTGATGAGACGGCCGCCCATCTACGGCTAGACAAGGGTCGTACACCGCCGGAAGTACGAAGACTAAAACAAGAACTAAAACTTATCAATACTCGTATTGAAGACGCAGTTGACGCCGAAGATTACGAAAGAGCAGCTCAGAATAAACAACGGGCCAGTCAAATCCAGGAAGAACTGAAAAAAATCCATTCTAAAGAGAAAGACAATAAGCGACTAGTCATGAATAGCGAGGATGTTGCTGGTACTGTCGCTAGAATGACAGGAGTGCCAGCGCAGAAGGTCATTAGGTCAGAGGCAAAATATCTTATGAATTTGGAAAAATCGTTAGGTAATTATGTCATAGGTCAAGATGAAGCCGTTGAAGCCGTATCTAAAGCTATCAGACGAAATAGATCTGGGGTTGGTAGCGAAAAAAGGCCTGTTGGCTCATTCATCTTTCTTGGGCCTACGGGGGTTGGTAAGACTGAACTTGCACGAGTACTCGCTAGAGAATTTTACGGTTCAGAAGAGGCTTTAGTGAAAATCGACATGAGTGAATTTAGCGAACGTCATACTGTGGCGCGGTTAGTTGGATCACCAGCCGGTTACGTTGGATACGATGATGGCGGACAGCTTACTGATAAGATTAGGCGTCAACCGTATAGTCTAGTTTTGTTTGACGAGATTGAAAAAGCTCATCCAGAAGTCTTTAACATGTTGCTTCAGATACTTGAAGACGGGCACTTAACTGATGCCAAGGGCAGAAAAATTGATTTTACGAATACTATAGTGATTATGACTAGCAATATTGGAGCCGAAAAACTCCAAAAAGAAGCTTCATTTGGCTTTTCAGTTAACACTAGCAAGCAATTAGAGAATCTCGACGAGCTCCATAAAGCTAATAAAGATAAAGTGCTTGATGATCTAAAAAAGATGCTACGACCTGAACTATTAAATCGGATTGATAAGACAATAGTATTTCGGGCTTTAACTAAAAAAGATATTATCAGAATTCTTGATTTACAAGTTAATGAGTTAAAAGAGAGATTAGTGAAGCATGGTCTAAGCGTTAAATTATCGCCTCAGGCAAAACAGTACATGCTTGACAATGGTTATGATGCTAAAAACGGCGTCAGACCCCTCAGAAGGCTTCTGCAGGAAACTCTAGAGGATTATATTGCCACTGAGTTATTGTCGAATAAATACAAAAAAGGCGACATAATCTCAATCGATTCAAAAAAACGAGATTTGGTGTATAAAATCACATCTGAATAGCAGAAGTTAGTTATAATAAATAGAATGAGATTGAATAAAAAAGTATTTAGTCTGTTGCCGATAATAATTCTATTGGCAATTGGTGTTGGCTTCGTTTATAGACAATCTATATTTGATTGGTACAGGTTGTGGTCATATGATCCACCTGCTAGCATCAAGCAAGTCGCGAAAAAAGCTACCATGACCGAAGACGGAAAGAGGAACTTCTATGTTATGCATCCTGTTGTTTCAAGCGGGACTGACTTTAACGATAAATGCCGAAATGATATGGCTAATGAATATTCGATAATTTTAGGATGCTATATAAGTAATGACGGGATTTATTTATACGACGTAGATGATAAGCGGTTGAAAGGAATTGTTGAAGTAACAGCGGCACATGAAATGCTGCATTCGGCTTACGATCGATTAAGCGCTAGCGAGAAACAAAAAGTAGACGAGATGACTAGTCAAACGATACTAAATGTCTCAGACAATAGGATAAAAAAGACTGTTGAGCAATACAGGAAGCAAGATCCTTCTAGCGTGCCAAATGAACTGCATTCCATACTGGGCACTGAAGTAGCCGAACTCCCGCAGGAACTTGAAAATTATTATAAGAAGTATTTTGCTGATCGATCGGTTGTTACTAGTTTGTCGGCAGGTTATGAGACAGAATTTAGTACCAGACAAAGCAAGGCGGAACAGATTGAATTGCAGATTTCTGGTCTTAAGACTGAAATTGAGACGAATCAAAAGTTAGTGAACGACAAAAGATTTCAACTAGAAAATGATAAAGCAGAACTTGATGAGTTATTGGCTGATGGTAAGGCTGATGAGTACAACCAGAGAGTAGATACGTATAATCAAAGTGTCAGCGACTATAATCAGATTGTTAACGACCTACAAGCGACAATTAATCAGCACAATGCTCTTGTAAAAGAGTATAGGACTGTGTCTCTGGAAATAAATGATCTATACCAGTCGATAGATAGCCGACCAGCAGAACTATAGTCTGATACAATCTCTATAATGGCAAAAAAACAACAAAAGCTGTATTTGTGTAGTAATTGCGGAGATGAATTCAACGTTTGGGCTGGTAAATGCCAGTCCTGCGATCAGTGGAATACATTAGAAGAAATAATAGTTGATAAAAGTACTAGGAAGAATCCAAAAACAAGCGAAATTACGATAGTCTCGACAAAAGATGCCATAAAGAATAAAGAGAAAAGGCTTCAGGTCGGCGATGTTGATCTCGATAAAGTGCTTGGCGGAGGTTTAGTAAAAGGAGGTGTTGTATTAATCGCTGGAGAGCCAGGGATTGGCAAAAGCACACTACTACTTCAAATAGCTGATGGTTCCGGCAAGCAAGCAAAGGTTTTGTACGTGAGCGCAGAAGAATCCATACATCAAGTAGGGCTTCGTGCTGCAAGACTGGGAGTTGATAAGAATAATATATCCCTTTCCGACGAAACCGACGTAGATACAATTGCGCAGACCATAGATTCTAAAAAGTTTGATCTGGTTATTGTCGATTCAATACAAACGGTATCAACAAGTTTGCTCTCAAGTTCATCAGGCTCTATTAGTCAAATTACTAGCTGTACTCATCTATTAATTGAGGCTTCAAAAAGATCTAATACCGCACTAATGATAGTTGGCCATGTAACAAAAGAAGGAAGCATCGCCGGACCAAAAATCTTAGAGCATATTGTAGATGTAGTTCTGCAACTAGAAGGGGATAGGCATGGTGGCTTTAAGCTCCTTAGGAGTATCAAGAACCGCTTTGGAAGTACAAATGAAGTAGCAATCCTTGAAATGGTAGAGAAGGGACTGAGAGTAGTCGAAAATCCTTCCAAAGAGTTATTAAAAGAAAGACAAATAACTGACGGGTCAGTAGTTTTGGCAACGATGGAAGGGACACGCCCTGTGTTGGTTGAGGTCCAAGCGCTTGTTAACAAAACCAGTTATGGATACCCGAAGAGGACATCTAGTGGATTTGATCTTAATCGTCTAAATCTGTTGATAGCAGTGTTGGAAAAGCGAACAAAACTCAATCTCTCAGATAAGGATATTTATATAAACATTGTTGGAGGCATAAAGATTTCTGAAAATGCCGCAGATCTCGCTGTCTGTATGGCGATAGGCTCAGCAGCGAACGGCCTAAAACTCTCAGTTAATTCTGTCGTGTTTGGTGAAGTTGGCTTAAGCGGGGAAGTCCGTCATGTAGGAAATATCGATAAGCGTATTGAAGAGTCAAACAAGATGGGATTTGACCAAACAATTGGTCCAAAACCATCGAGCTCAACAAAACCATCACACTTTATAGCTAAAGATTTACGTTTAACTCTAAATCACTTTTTGAAAGTCTAGTAACTATTTAGAGCGGATATGTAAATGTGATTGTGCTTGATTTGCCGTTTGCAGTCACTGTTGCGGTATAGCTCTTTCCAATTTCTACTTCCCTAACTAGAGATTTGCTGGTGGTTGACGAACAACTATTTGGCCCGCCAGATTCTTTTAGGCACACTTGATAAGTTGTGCCGGACGGTAGATTAGAACTCGCCCATTGAATTTTTACTTCATCGCCTCCCTGATCAGCTACAGAAAGTGATCCTATACTCGTTCCACTACTTGAACTACCGGTTATAGTTGATGAATCTGTAGCATCGTACAGAACACTGTCTATAACTGTGGCTGTAACTGATTTAGAACCACTAAAAGTAGGCTTATAGTTTTTGTAAATTACTGTGCCTGGTTTTGAAATCGTGAATGAGCCTCCTGCAATTTGAGATCCACCAACTGAAAATGTTACTTTACCAGGGAATTTAGCGCTTGTAAGCGGGTGAGTACCTTGGCTAACTGTAGCAACTAGATTATAGCTATTTGAGCCTTGTTTTTGTACGGAAAGGCTAATTTTTGGCTTACTATCACTACATTTGTGAACATCATCTTGTTGACCCGAATTGTTTCCTCCGGCGTCAACGTAAGTGTCTCCAGAAAAGCTTGAAGCGTCGGTTTCGGTGAGAGTTTTCTTGGCACGATTTGGTGTACAACTCGTTGCAATTTTGTTTGAGACAATGTCGATTGTCTTTTTTGATGCGGATTTCTTTTTATTGTTTTGGTACCAACTTGGGTACAAGTCTCTTGCAGGGCTTGGCTCAACAGAACCAATACCTACGTGATTTCTGATGACATATGCTGATTCTTCTTTGACTCCTGCTGGTCTTGACCAGTCTTTGGCTTTTTTACCTTCATGGGCTGCATTCATCCAGCCTTGCCAGATAGGCTGAGTCATACTTTCCATGGTCCCGCTCATTTCAACTTGTCGAGTATGATGTCCAACCCAAACACTAGTAGAGTATTTTGAGGAGTATCCTGTCATCCAACCGTCTTTGCCGTCGTTCGTGGTACCAGTTTTCATGGCAAAATTCCAGCCATTCGGTCCGTACTGAGGTTTTCTGCCTGCAGGGAAATAGCTTGCGTTAGGGTCCGACAGAATGTCGTTTATGATGTATGCAGAGTCTGCTTTGATTGCTTGTCTTGATTTTCCTTTATCGTCTCGACTCCAATCATATACTGGTTTTGACGTGGAATCTTCAATCTTTAGAATATAGGTCTGAGGAATCCATTTACCATTCCGTGAAAGCGAAGCCTGGGCGTGGACATGTTCATCAAGTTTTAAGAAAGCACCGTCACCGATTGAAGATGAAGCTCCACATTGAATGGATTCTGTTAAAGCTTCGTCGCCGTAACACTTATATCCGCTCTCTAGTCCGAGGTTTTCAGCAGTCTTAATCGTCTTATCGACACCGTTTATTAGCATTGCTTTAACGGCTGGTACATTTCTAGATCCACCTAACGCATAACGAATAGTTACAGGACCAGGATACCTGAAATCATAGTCATATAAACAATTACCATTTCCACGTGGTGGAGGTAACCCTTTGTTGGTGCACTCGTAACCTTCAAGAGGACCCTGCGTGTCATAAAGAACAGACCCTGCACCGAAATTATTTTGGTTGTCAATTAATGAAACATAATCGTAAGGTTTAAAACTAGAGCCCGGTGGTAGCTTTGTCTGGGCATAGTTAAGCTGACCAAACTCTTTGTTGGTAAAATCTGTTCCTCCAACTAAGGCAACCATTTGACCTGTTTCGACGTCTTCTGATGCAATGGCTGCGTTATCTCCCCCTTGAGCGTACACCTGACCTATACCGGCTGCAATTTGTTCTTCCGCTTTCTTTTGTAACTTTAAATCAAGTGAAGTAGTGACTTTCCAGCCACCAATGTCGGCAGTTTCGGAAGCAATTTTGTTCTGGATCTGATTCTTTGCAGCTAGGACAAACCACGGGGCCTTAATACCGGCGAATTTAGCTTTTCTAGGTTTAACAGTTTTTAGAACATTTACTTTTTTGGCCTTATCCCTCTCAGCAGAAGAAATCATTCCTTGATCTACCATTTGGTCTAAGATGTAGTGCTGTCTGTTTGTAAAACTTTCTTTATCAAAGTCTTGACTGTAAGGAGAGTAGTATCTTGGTGATTTAGGGATAGCTGCAAGCATTGAAGATTCGGCAAGATTAAGTTCTTTTGCCGATTTGTTAAAGTAATCACGCGCAGCTGCTTCGGCTCCGTACTCAATTCCCCCGTATGGCGCAGTGTTTAAGTAACCTGTTAAGATTTCTGTTTTTGAATAGCTTCTTTCAAGTTCTACTGCCAGAATAACTTCTTTGACTTTCCTACTAACGGTTCGTTCTTGAGTCCAGTTTTGAGTCAGCTTTACTAATTGTTGGGTAATAGTTGACCCTCCTTGTGTGCTTCCACCGAAAGCATTATTCCAGGCGGCACGTGATATTCCTCGGACATCAAAACCACCGTGTTTAAAAAAGTCTTTGTCTTCTATTGCGATAGTCGCATCTTTAAGCTCTTGTGAAATATCGTCTTCTTCAACGGGTATACGTTTGGCCGCATCATAATCTTCCCATAACAGGACTTTGCCAGTTCGGTCGTAATACTGAATACTTCCACCTAGATTGCTACCAGTTATTGATCTTAGGTCTGGTAGATCTTTTCGAAAATATGCAAACATCCCAACGAGTATCAAGAAACCTGCAATAAGGCCAATTCCCATAATTTTAAGAGCCATTATTCCACCCTCACGACTGAACCAATAATGATACATTCGTTTAGGATGTAATCTGTAGAAGAATCTTTGAACGCGACCCTTTGGCATACCGCTTAGACGTTCTGCTTTAGATCTGGTCTTTGAATCATTTCGAATTTTTAGTTTGTCAGATATGCTTCGGTGGATTTTCACAGTAGAACCACTTCTGGTTGTAAAAGTATTTCTTCCGACTCTTGGGCTTCGGCGATTTCGTGCCATTATTGATTACTCTCCTTGGATTTAACATGAACATTATATCAAATAATGCTGGGATTAACGCTATGAAAAGCTTAGCAGTATAAAAATGCATTCCAGTATTCAAAGTATGTGTACCTAAAAATATGGATTCACAAAAAACCTGATATACTTTTTGCTGACATGACAAAACAAAATGCTAAACAAAAACGAGCTGATCAATATAACGACCCATCCCATAACTACAAAAATTACTGGGATGGACGTGAGTATGAGAACGCAGCCGAAGAGTTGGCTATACGACGATTACTGAAAAACAGGTCTTTTAGACATGCAGTTGACGTTGGTGGAGGTTACGGTAGGCTTTGTATCCTTCTCGAAGAATACGCAAAGAAAGTGACACTTGCTGAACCTAGTAAACAACAGTTAGATATCGCTAAAGATTTTTTAAAAAACCATAAAAGAATCAATCGCGAACTAATGCAGGCTGATGACCTCAAATTCAAAGACGAAAGCGTAGACCTAGTTACGATGGTGCGCGTAATGCACCACCTGCCTGATCCTTCGCTTGAGTTTTCCGAAATTGCCCGAATTTTATCAAGTGACGGGTTGTTCATACTCGAAATTGCCAATTTGGCGCATATACGAAATCGTATTAAATACATGATAAAAGGCAAAAAAGTTCCGATAGACCCTGTGGATATTCGGAGTCCAAAAAATCGTAATAAGAACGAAATCGATTTTGTTAACCATAATCCTAAGAAAGTTGCCAAACAACTTGCCCATGCAGGGTTGAGAGTTGATAAAGTTTTGTCTGTATCTAACCTTCGTAGTCCCGGCCTCAAAAAAATTGCACCGATAAGCGCAATGGTAACTGTTGAAAAGTTTTTACAACGTCCTCTTGCAAGAGCACACTTTGGGCCGAGCGTATTCTTTTTAGTAAAAAAAGCCTAGAACTTAGCTAAACGAACATAACAGTCGCTATAATATGACTGTATGTTAACCACCAAGAGATTATCAGATTTGAGCGGTGTTGGGCCGGTTGTCGAAAATAATTTACGAACTATCGGGATCAAAACAATCGAAGACTTACTGAATTATTACCCCCGGCGCTACGACGATTATTCAAATTTGATCCCAATTAGTGAAATTAATCCTGGTCAAGTATCAATCAAAGGAAGAATATCCAATAGTGTTGGGCGCTATGTTAGGCGAGGAATGCATATTACCGAAGCTGTACTAACAGACAAAACGGGCTCTGTTCGTTTGGTTTGGTTTAATCAGCCTTATCGAGCTAATTCATTAAAAAATGGCAGTAATTATTTCGTTTCGGGCTTGTTTCAGCTCAGTCGACAAAGAATGAGTATAATCAACCCGTCTTTGGAGTTGGTTAGTGATTTTCCGATTAATACCGCAAGAATCTTACCGGTCTACCCTCAATCAAGGACAATTAAGTCACCGCAACTAAGAAAATTAATAAAACTTGCTTTTGACTACGTTGACACGATCCCAGAATATATACCTAAAGAAGCAAAATCAAAGTATGGCCTGATTAGTCTTAGACAAGCGTTATTTCAACTACATTTCCCTAAATCTGAAGCAGAATTAAGTACCGCTAAAAACACCTTAGGATTTATTGAACTTTTCGAGTTAATACTTGCTAGCCAAGTTAGTAAAAGCGATTTAGGAAAGTTAAAATCAGTAAAAATAGGCTTCGATGAGAACGTAGCAAAAAAATTTACTAGCGCCCTAAATTTTGACTTGACTGATGACCAGCGTATCGCTGTATGGCAGATATTCAAAGATATTGATAGCGATATCGCAATGAACCGTTTGTTAGAAGGTGACGTTGGTTCTGGAAAGACTGTAGTCTCTGCAATGGCTGCAGCCATGACAATATCAAATAATTTTCAAGTACTCATGCTAGCTCCAACAGAAATCTTAGCTAGGCAACATGCTCAAACTATGATGGATCTTCTAAAACCTTTAAAGATGGATAACTACGTATCACTGTTAGTTGGAAGTATGAACAAACGTCAAAAAGAGAATGCTTATCGGTCGATTAAATCTGGTAAGTCCAAGATCTTAATTGGAACTCACGCAATTTTGCAGGAAGCTATGGATGTGCATTCACTAGGTTTAATTATTGTCGACGAACAACATCGTTTTGGAGTCGAGCAAAGAAAAGCATTATTAAAGAAAGCTGGCCACATGCCACATATGCTTAGTATGACCGCAACTCCGATTCCAAGGAGTTTAGCTCTGACAGTCTACGGCGATTTAGAGATTAGCTTACTCAAGAATAAGCCAAAAAACCGTAAGCCAGTTACTACAGACATAGTCATCCAAAACGAAAGAACTAAAGTGTATGAATCATTAAAATTTAATCTAGATAATAATGAACAGATTTTTGTAGTTTGTCCTTTAATTGAAGAGTCCGATTCGATAAATGCTCGGTCGGTAAACGAAATTTTTAATGATCTGTCAAAAAAAATATTTAAAAATTATAAAGTTTCATTACTGCACGGTCGATTATCCAATGACGAAAAACAACAAATTATGGAAAAGTATATTGCCGGTAAGGTTGACGTATTGGTATCAACAACAGTGATTGAGGTTGGAGTGGATGTTGCTAATGCTACGGTTATGTGTGTCGAATCCCCTGAACGATTCGGGCTTGCTCAGATTCATCAACTTCGTGGGCGAATTGGACGTGGCGAGAAACCAGGCAAATGTTTTTTAATGTTAAACGGTAACGATAGTCCATCTCGGAGATTAAGTGCACTAATGTCAAGTAACGACGGTTTCAAACTTGCAGAACTTGACCTTGAACTTCGTGGACCAGGGGCAATTTATGGAAACACTCAACATGGTTTACTCGATCTGCGGATGGCAAAACTAACTGATACGAAGTTGATAAAAAACGTCAGAGATGCAGTCGGGGACGTGCTAGTTAAAGACCCTAATCTGTTACAATATATTGGACTTAAAAAACGAATAGAAAAACTCCAAAAAATAACTCATCTTAATTAATAGAAAGTAATAATGTATTCAGGTTCAACACTAACACCATTCTCAGGACGAATTTTGGGAGCACACCAAAAACTTGACAGGGTCGCCCGAACAAATTTAAAAAAAATTCTAGATAACAACGATGATTTTCCATCTTCTCGAAAAATACTCCATTTTGAAGGTAAGAAAGGCCCAGATGCAATAAAACGAAAAAGTCCGTCTAAAGACGAACCGTGGCATTATTACAGCCCTTTCGATAATGAAGATTCGCAGCTACTAGAACTAATAGACCAGCATTATAAAAAACTAGTATTGGAGCTAAAATCAAAGAATCAGGAGAGGATAGCTTTTGAAGCAGCATGGCTGGCTCACGCCCTAACCGATGGCCTCACTCCAGCACATCATTATCCGTACGAAAAGAATATAGAAAAGATATGGGGTGGCAACAAAGAATCACGAACGACATTAAAATCAAAATGGTTCCCACCTGCTGACACGGTAAAAGAAAGATTGAATAAAACCTGGAAAGTTTGGGGCCCTAAAGGCCTAATAAGTGTGCACAGTTTGTTTGAACTGGGGATAGCAACAATTATAGCTCCGATATCTATGAAAGACTCTCTTCCGAAGCAGTCGGAACTAGATAACGCTAGCAAAATCGGTCATCTTGAAGTTTTTAAACACGCTGCTCGTGAAATCGCGGTACTCGATATGTATGAGCGGTTTATAAAAAAAGGTTGGTCACCCAAACTGGTAGTTGATATTAGAAATAAACTGGGTCCAACAATAGCAAAAACTATCTCGATAGTTTGGTTGCTAGCAATTTACGAAGCGGGAAATAAGAAGTAGATACATATATGAGAGTAGTAGCAGGTACATTAAAAGGCAGACAAATACTTGCTCCAACTGGCCACAGGACTCACCCAATGAGCGAAAAAGTTCGGGGAGGCTTATTTAACGTCCTTGGCGAATTAAACGGTTTAGCAATTCTGGATGCATTTGCTGGAAGTGGAGCATTAAGTGTTGAAGCTGTGAGTCGTGGCGCTAAGAGTGTTGTAGCAATTGATATGGATAAAAAAGCCAATACTGTGCTGAAGCAGAACATCAAGGCCTTGAACGTCGGAGGTAGAATTAAGGCAATTCTTGCCAATGCCAGTGGTTGGTCGGATAATAACCCTACGCTTCAGTTTGATATTGTGTTGTCAGCGCCACCTTACGACGGCATAAAAATGACGATTTTAGAAAAGCTAGTAAAACATGTCCAGAATGACGGTCTATACATACTTGATTGGCCCGGAAAAATGGAAATTCCAGTCTTCGATTCATTAACTCAGCTTAGAGTGAAGAACTATGGCGACGCACAACTGGTCTTTTATAAAAAAACAGGGTAAAATCGTACAGTTACCAAATTATTGCATTATGGGGATGTGGTGGAATTGGTAGACACGCTAGTCTTAGGAACTAGTGCCGCAAGGCGTGTAGGTTCGAGTCCTATCATCCCCACCATTGCAAAACATTGACGAGTATGACATAATATAAAATCGTAATGAATATATTTTCAACTAACCAACATCACGTACATACGTTGCCGGAGCTGATCGGTTAGTTTTCTATTGTCCTAAAAAACATACGAACGCCGGATCACTCCGGCGTTTTTGCTATATTTACATAAATTTTTAGGAGAAAAACGTGAGTAATAGAATATTACAAATAGGCGTCATTGGGTCAATGGCAGACCTGAACTATTCAGCGAATCTAGTAAAGCTAGCTCAAGAAGTGGGAGCTCAGATAGCTAAAGCAGGCTACACACTCGTGTTTGGTGCCGAAAAGGACTTCGATTCCCTGTCTACAATTGCTGCCCGATCGGCTGTAGTAGCAGGAGGTGTTACTGTGGGTGTAACGTACGACAAGGGCTTACGGGTTTTTGATCCAAATAGTGCAACTATAATTATTGCTACAGGTTTAGTTCGTGGGGGTGGCCGTGAAATGGTACAGTCTTTGAGTTGTGATGGCATTATAGCTATTAGCGGTGGATCTGGAACTTTGAATGAGCTAGCTGTCGCCTACCAGGCGAGCATCCCAGCGGTAGTTCTTGGTAAAACTGGATGGTCAGGAAAACTTATTGGAACGTATCTTGATGGTCGAAAACGATATAAGTATGAATCGGCATCAACCGCAACAGATGCGCTCACTAAATTGTTAAAAATGGTAAACTAGGAGGAAATATGAAACTTTCAACACAGCCCTACAAAGGAACAAGAGATTTTTACCCAGAGGATATGCGTGTGCGCAAATGGATGTTTGATAAATGGCGACAGGCCTGTGAATCGTTTGGGTATGAGGAATATGACGGACCAATTTTGGAGCCGTTAGAGCTTTTTGCGTCAAAAACTAGTGACGAGATCGTAAACGAGCAGACCTATAGTTTTACTGACAGAGGAGACCGCAAAGTAGTCATGCGCCCAGAGATGACGCCTACGGTGTCACGAATGGTGGCTGCAAAACGTCAGGAGCTTGGCTATCCTCTTCGTTTGTACAGTATTCCTAATTGTTTTCGTTATGAACGTCCGCAAAAAGGTCGCTTGCGAGAGTTTTGGCAACTAAACGCAGATATCTTTGGCGTTATTGGTACTGAAGCTGATATTGAAGTGATTATGCTAGCTGATGCAATCATGAAATTATTTGGTGCAAAACCGGACCAATATCAGATACAAATCAGTAGTCGAAAAATAGTTCAAGACATTTTTGACGAATTAAATCTTTTGGACGATCAAAGAAAAGACATCGTTACGCTGATAGATAAAAAAGAAAAAATCGAAAAACAAGAATGGGAGAATCTGTTCTACGAAGTTCTCGAGAAAAATACCGCCGACAAAATACTAGAGTTTTTGCGAAAAGACGAAACGCCAGTAAATGCCAATAAAGTGATACAAGAGCTAAAACAGCGCGGTATTAAAAACGTTGTCTTTAATAGGTATTTAGCACGCGGCTTTGAGTACTATACAGACATAGTTTTCGAGGTATTTGATACCAATTCTGAGAATAATCGATCGATGTTTGGCGGAGGTCGGTATGACGGGCTTGTAGGTCAGTTTGGTGTAGAGCCAGTGCCTACGGTTGGTTTCGGAATGGGTGACGCGACCCTTCAAAACTTTTTGGAGAGTAATAACTTAATACCAGAATTAAACACCCAGACTAATATTTACATCGCTACAATTGGAGACGCGGTGTTTGGTGCACAAGATGTCGCTCAAGAACTTCGTAACAAGGGAATGAATGTCGCGATTGATCTATCAGGCAAAAAACTTGATAAACAGATAAAAACAGCTGACAAAAAGGGAGTAAAAAACGTACTTTTTGTGGGTGAAGAGGAACTAAAAACACAGAAATATAAACTCAAGAACCTAGAGACTGGCGATGAACAGACGCTTTCAGTGAAAGAAATTGCCGAGAAACTTAGTTAATGCGAGCAATAAATCATGCGCTAACTGGATCGATTATTGGGTTCAGCGTCGGTAATCCTATCGCTATTCCGATCGCTTTTGCATCACATTTTGTACTGGATAGTCTGCCGCATTATGGCGACAGGAGTCGATCAGAAGTCGAGGTGCACAACAGTAAAGAGTTCAAAATACTCCTGATAGTCGATGCTTTTCTGTGCGGATTGCTTGTGATTATCCTTGGGATTAACGGTGTGACTGACTGGCAGTTAGCAGCACTTTGCGCGTTCGCAGGAGCGTCGCCAGATCTGTTTTCTGTCCCACGATTTAAGCGATCAATTACTGAAAAGAAGGAATACGTCGGAAACGCTTTTCAGAGATTCCACAAAAAGATCCAATGGGGCGAAAAACCATGGGGTAAGTATGTTGAAATTGTCTGGTTCATTGCATCGGTTGTAATACTGGCAATAATTATCTGAATCTGTTAACATAGCAAACCATGCAAGTAAAACGACAAAATATCACTGATACAAAATTAACACTGACGGTTTCGGCTGATCCTAAAGATCTGCAGACAATTAAACAGATTACGCTTGAAAGACTGCGATCAACTGTCAAGCTTCCAGGTTTTCGTGAAGGTAAAGTCCCTATCAATCTAGTCGAGAAAAATGTTGATCAGCAGACTTTGCAGACAGAATTTATGGATGAAGCCCTAAATCAGTTGTATCCGCAGGCTGCGAAAAACGAGAAGATTCGACCTGTCGATAGACCAAAGATATCTATAAAAAAGTTTGTACCATATACAGACTTAGAATTCGAAGCAGAAGTTGAGATATTAGGACCAATAAAACTTGCTAATTACAAAACCATAAAAAAACCTCTTAAGAAGGTTGCTGTTACGGAAAAAGAAGTAGATGATGTGTTGGATAATTTAGCTGTCAGGCAATCTAAAAAAACTGAAGTCTCGCGATCAGCAAAGGACTCTGATGAAGTTTGGATAGATTTTAGTGGAGTCGACTCAAAAAACCAGTCTATTCCTGGGGCAGACGGTAAGGACTATCCGTTAGTCCTCGGTAGTAAAACGTTTATTCCTGGTTTTGAAGAAAAGTTGGTTGGTAAAAAAGCTAAAGATGAAGTCGCATTTACACTGACGTTTCCTAAAGACTACGGTGCAAAAAAGCTTGCCGGTCAAAAAGTTACATTTACAGTGATCGTTAAAAAAGTCGAAGAAGTCACAAAACCAAAAATAGATGATGATTTCGCAAAGAATGCCGGACCATTTAAAAACCTAGCAGGGCTAAGATCTGATATTAAAGCTCAGCTGTTGGCAGAAAAGCAAAAACAAGCGTTGCAACAACAAGAATCAGATATTATTCGTGAAGTTACTGAAAAATCAACTGTATCTATTCCAGATTCACTTGTTACTGATCAAGTCGAACGACTGCTTCAAGATTTTAAACAAGATCTTACTTATCGTGGTTTAACCTATCCAGAGTTTTTAAAACAAGAAGGTTTTACTGAAGAATCTTATAAAGAAAAAGTATTACTTCCCGAAGCCAAGAACAGAGTTAAAGCAGGATTAGTACTGGCCGAAATTGCTGAAAAAGAAAGTATCAGTGTGTCGTCTGACGAGGTTGACACTAGGATCCAGACATTAAAAGCTCAATATACTGATCCAAAAATGCACGAAGAACTAGATAAAGAAGATTCAAAACGAGATATTTCGTCTCGATTAATGACTGAAAAAACCATCAACCAATTAGTTAGCTACTCAAAGTAACTATTGACAAACCCATACAGAGCTTATACAATAGTTTTATGTCAGATAATCCCGAATTAAACTTTGAAGATGTTCGTTCAAACACAGATTTAGTGTCTCTAGGTGTTGAGCTCGAAAGAAGATATCCTGAGCTTGAACTTGGGATTCTCGCAGTTATGTCAAGATACGTAGAGACGCAAAGAGGTCCGAACGATATTGATAACGCAGTTAATGGTTTCAGGAGTCTGGTTATGAGCGGCGTTAATCATGTCGAAACGATCGAGCAAGAAGTACAGCCTCACCACAGTTTACTTACTCCATCTACTTATAAACGACTCGAAAGGCAAGGAGTTCTACCTGATCATAGGGTTGATGTATCGAGGTCTTCAAAGCCGGATTATGGGATCATTGGTAGAATGCTAGCCCGTATAAACTAGCACTCTTGACGTTAGAGTGCCAAATCATATATTATAAAAAGTGATAATTAATGGAGTGTTTTTTATGTCGACAAGTTCAAGTTCAGTATTAATCCCGACGGTAATTGAGTCCGATGGTCGCGTAGAGCGAGCATATGATATTTATTCTAGGTTATTAAAAGATAGAATTATCTTCTTAGGTACAGACGTCAATGAACATACGGCAAACCTTATTGTCGCACAGCTGTTGTTCTTAGAGTCGGAAGATCCTAAAAAGGATATAAAACTATATATTAATAGCCCAGGTGGAAGTGTTTATGATGCACTAGCAATTTACGACACTATGAATTTTGTGAAGAACGACATCGAGACAGTTGGTATTGGTATTCAGGCCAGTGCAGCAGCGTTCTTACTAAGTTCTGGCACTAAAGGTAAACGATTTCTGCTAAAAAACGCAACAGCCATGATCCATCAACCTTCAGCAGGTACTCGTGGCAAGGTTACTGATATGGAGATTGATCTTAAAGAAGGCATCAGAATCAAGCATAAACTGAACGAAATTATGGCGAAGAACACTGGTAAACCTATAAAACAAATAGAAAAAGACATGGATAGAGATTACTGGATGACTTCGGACGAAGCCGTTAAATACGGTCTAGCAGACAAAGTTATCACTAACCGTTAGTACTTGTTGTTGATAATATATAGGAATATGATATCAATATGGCAAAATTAGAAGCGTTTTCCCTACATAGAGTATTACCACAAGGACATGATGCATATAGGTTTGTATCTAGACGTTCGTTCGAAATGCAAAGAAGTTCGGCTAATACATACGATCGATATAGGTCTTTCCCTCGTGCAGTTAAGAATATTGCTAGATTAGCCACTAGTTCGGAAATTGATGCATATATAGTACGAGAAGATGGACGTAATCGTATGGTAGGTTTTGCCTCAATTATTCCAAATGTGACTGTTCGTGCTGCAGATGGAAAAGAGTATACTGGATCCGACCTGGACTATCTCTTAGATGACCGAGTGCCGGAGATTATGCATGAGAGCGTCGCGAAAGCACTAATTGGACAGAATACACGAATTGCACAAAGAGACCCGAGCTTCAACCCCATCGATACGCAACATATTTTGGTTGTTAACAGTAGTCCTAGTGAAGATCGTTCGGGCATTTTAAATCGCGGATTATTAGATATAGTTCCACCTGTTACGGGAATTACTCAGTTGACACCAGTAGATAATAGAGCTATATCTGCAGAAGTTGCTAGACTAGGTGAAGATGTTATCCTTCATCACTGGTAAAATATTGAATATTTACTTGACATATCGTTAAAGTTAGATAAACTGTTGTTTAAGAAGTAGGGTAAGCGGGCCTTGCTATGATTTATCAAAAAATTGTGTGAGCTACCCCTTAGAGATCTTCGTTCAAAATCAATCTAACAGATTCAAGGAGAACTTGCTCTATATGGCAAAGTCGCTAACGCTCACGTCTGGTAAACGGCAATATTTCACAAAAACAGAAAACATCTTAGATCTACCAAATTTAGTCGACCACCAAAACAAATCTTTTCAATGGTTCATCGAAGAAGGACTAGGTGAACTATTAGCCGAAGTTAGTCCAATCGAAGACTACACAGGTACAAAATTATCACTTAGTTTTAAAGACTATCGGTTTGAAAAACCTAAATTAACCGAGCAAGAAGCACGAGAGAACAACGTTAGTTTTGACGCGCCGCTTAAAGCGACAGTCGTTCTTACTAATAAAGTCACTGGCGAAGTTAAAAAACAAGAAATTTATCTCGGTGATTATCCATGCATGACATCACGGGGAACTTTTGTTATTAATGGTGCAGAACGTGTAGTAGTAAGCCAGCTAATTCGATCAGCAGGCGTTTTCTTTACCTCTGAACAAAGTGTCGGTAAAAAAATCTACGGCGCCAAAGTCATCCCAGGAAGAGGAGCATGGTTAGAGTTTGAAACATCCGCAAAAGGTGCAATGTTCGTAAAGATTGACCGAAAACGAAAGATCCCTGTCACTACTCTCCTGCGAGCTCTAGGTGTATCTGATGCCAAGATGAAAGAAGAGTTTGCTCACGTCGATCAAGGCAAAGAAAGCTACATTGATATGACGCTTGATAAAGATCCTGCTAGGGGAACTAACGAAGCTTTAATTGAAGTCTATCGGCGCTTGCGACCGGGAGATCTTGCTACGGTTGATAACGCTCGAAGTTTGCTTGAAAACATGTTTTATAACTTTAAACGATTTGATTTTAGCCGTGTTGGTAGATACAAGATAAACAAACGACTAGACATTGACCTGCCAAATACTATCGAAAACCGAGTTATGCGCTTAGAAGACCTAATCGCTATCATTGCGGAAATTATTAGACTAAACAATACTCAAGAACCTGCCGATGACATTGACTCGCTTGCAAATAGGCGAGTCAAATTAGTTGGAGAGCTTGTTCAACGTCAGTTCCGTATCGGATTACTTCGAATGGAGAGAAACACTAAAGACCGAATGTCGATGAGTGAAATCGAGACAGTTACACCAGGCCAGCTAATTAATGCTCGTCCAGTCGTTGCCGCGGTTAGAGAATTCTTTGCTAGCTCGCAGCTGTCTCAGTTCATGGATCAAATTAATCCTCTATCTGAACTTGCTCACAAACGACGATTGAGCTCTATGGGCCCAGGTGGATTATCAAGAGAGCGAGCTGGCTTTGAGGTTAGAGATGCCCATGCTACTCACTACGGTCGTATTTGTGCTGTAGAAACCCCAGAAGGCGCAAACATTGGCCTAGTTCTAAACATGGCAACTTATGCCCGAATAAATGATTATGGATTCATTGAAACACCGTACAGGAAAGTTATTAATTCGGTGACAGCAAAGAAAGCTGCTGGACACATTGCGTCAGTAAACCTAGAGAACGAAAAAGGTACAGTAATTGTTAAGGCTGGTGATAAAATCTCGGATGCACAGGCTAAAAAGCTAGAAGCTGTAAAAAAACAGGTTACTTGGCCTGTTAAAGCCAAGATCACAGACGAAATAGTTTATCTTGACGCATTCGAGGAAGGTAAAGCAGTTATTGCAAGCTCTGGAGAAGGCTTTGATGATAATGGCTACTTTACTAACGAGCGTGTTTCAGCGCGAATCAGACTAAAAACAGGTGAAATCGACGCAGATGATGTAACCCATATGGATGCATCAAAAAGCCAAATTATTGGTTCGTCTGCAGGCTTGATCCCATTCATCGAGAAAAACTACGTTTATCGAAGTCTAATGGGAAGCAACCAGCAACGTCAGGCAGTACCACTTATAAATCCAGAATCTCCAATAGTTGGAACAGGCCTTGAATCAACAGTCGCCGAGAACACTGGTCAATTGATTGTAGCTGAAGAAAACGGAGAGGTTCTTAAAGCAGAAGCTGATGAAGTAGTAATAAAATACGCAAAATCTGGTAAAAAAAGCTATTATCCGCAACACTTCGTACGAAGTAACGAGGGAAGCTGTATTAACCAAAAAGTCGTAGTAAGCACTGGCGATAAAGTTAAGGCCGGCACTCCATTAGTTGAGGGGATGTCAATCCAAGGCGGAGAATTGGCGCTAGGAAAAGATCTTATCGTAGCGTTCATGCCATGGAAGGGTTATAACTTTGAAGATGCTGTGATTATTTCCAGAAAACTCGTTGAAGATGACACGCTTACATCTATTCATATTGTTGACTTTATGACTGAAGTCAGAGAAACAAAACTTGGACCAGAAATTGTCACAAGAGATATACCAAACGTTTCCGAAGAAGCCCTAAGACACCTTGATGATGATGGAATCGTCAGAATCGGTGCTGAAGTACACCCCGGAGATATTCTAGTCGGGAAGATTACACCAAAAGGAGAACAAGAACTTTCTAGCGAAGAAAGATTGCTTCGAGCGATATTCGGAGAAAAAGCTAAAGACGTTAGAGATACATCACAGCGAATGAGTAACGGAAAGCACGGAAAAGTTGTTGGAGTAAAGGTATTTTCTAGAGAGAACGGCCACGAACTAAAAGCCGGAGTGATTATGCAAATTCAGGTTTTTGTTGCTCAAATGCGTAAAATTGCTGTTGGAGATAAATTGGGTGGTCGACACGGAAACAAAGGTGTAATAGCCCGAATTTTGCCTGTCGAAGACATGCCGTTCATGGAAGACGGAACACCAGTGGACATTATTCTTAACCCACTCGGCGTCCCAAGTCGTATGAATATTGGTCAGTTATTTGAAACCCACTTAGGGATGGCTGCTCACGCCCTCGGGTTCAAGGTGGCAACACCTGCATTTAATGGAGTGCCTTTAGATAAAATTCGAAGCCTGCTGAAAGAGGCTGGCCTCCCAGAATCAGGAAAACAACAATTGTATGACGGTAGAACTGGAGATCGATTTACTGAGTTAACAACAGTTGGCGCAATGTACATGATTAAACTTAACCACATGATTGTAGATAAAATTCATGCTAGGTCTACCGGACCATACACTATGGTTACGCAACAACCGCTAGGCGGAAAAGCCCAAAATGGTGGTCAGAGATTTGGAGAGATGGAAGTCTGGGCTTTGGAGGCTTACGGAGCTGCACATACCCTTCAAGAAATGCTAACAATTAAATCTGACGATGTTTACGGACGCTCAAAGGCATACGAGTCAATCATTAAGGGTACCGAAATCGTCGGACCGAAAGTTCCAGAGAGCTTTAATGTACTCGTAAAAGAACTGCAAGGCCTTGGACTTAAAGTTGATCTATTCACTAAAGAAAAAGCAATTGATGCCGAAGCAATATTGTCTGAAAATATAAAAGCAGAAGGAACTCACCAATCAGATATTGAAGTACCTCAACCTGAAGCGTCTGAAATTGACGTAACAGAAGATGTAAGTATCGATGAATTTGACGTGATGGATATCGATAGCAGTCTCCCGGAGGATGCTGTCAAACTGGATGCACCTATCGACGGAAAGGAGATGGAAAATGCGTAGATATTCACATGGACCGGACATTACAGATTTTGACGCGGTTAGACTTGCAGTAGCAAGCTCTGCCGATATTTCAGACTGGTCTTATGGCGAAGTAACAAAGCCTGAGACGATAAATTATAGAACACAAAAACCTGAACGGGATGGTTTGTTCTGTGAGAGAATTTTTGGACCTGTTAAAGATATTAATCCCCACGATGCAAAATTTAAGGGTGTTCGATCCCGAGAAGCTGCCGTTGATAAAAAAGGCGAGATTGTTACTCGAAGTATTGTACGACGTGAGAGAATGGGCCATATTCAGCTTGCATCACCTGTTGCCCACATTTGGTTCTTGCGTGGAACACCATCAGCAATGGGACTGCTCTTAGGGTTAACAGTTAAGAATCTAGAAAGAGTTGCATATTTTGCTAGTTACATAATCAAAAAAGTTGATGTTAAAAAACGCGATCAACTATTAACGGACAGAGAAGCTCAAGCAGATGCTGCAAAACTAGCTATTGACGCTAGATATGAAGCAGAAGCAAATAAAGAAGATGCCAATGTTAAGGCTCTAGCAGAAATGCGCACTAAAGAACTTGAAGAACTCGCAAACGAATTCAACGAGTTTAAAGAGCAAATAGATATGCTCGTGGAGTACGGTTTGATAAATGAGGGTGACTATCAAAACTTGCCTGACGAGCTGAAAGAGATCATTGAAGTCGGAATGGGTGGTAATGCTCTTAAGCAAATGCTAGACGAAATCGATTTAGAAGAACTTATTGTAAAACTAAATGAAGAGGCTGACGGAGCTAAGGGTCAACGCAAGAAAAAACTACTAAAAAGATTACGATTGCTAGAGAGTATGAACAGAGCTGGAATCAAACCTAACTCTATGTGTCTGCAAGTACTACCTGTGATTCCTCCAGATCTTCGACCTATGGTTCAGCTAACGGGTGGTAGATTTGCTACATCCGATCTGAACGATCTTTACAGACGAGTTATTAACCGCAACAATCGTTTAAAGAAATTAATTGATCTTAACGCCCCAGAAGTAATTTGCCGAAACGAACAAAGAATGCTTCAAGAAGCAGTAGATGCATTAATTGATAACGGAAATGCACGATCAGGTCGCGCTGTTGCCGCTTCTGGACAGAGAAGAAGACTTAAATCATTAAGCGATATGCTTAAAGGAAAACAAGGCCGTTTCCGACAAAACTTATTAGGAAAACGCGTTGATTACTCTGGTCGTTCGGTTATCGTATCGGGCCCAGAACTAAAAATTGACCAATGTGGATTGCCGAAAATGATGGCCCTAGAATTGTTCAAACCATTCGTAATTGGATCACTGATTGAGAACGACTATGCTCACAATATTAGAAGCGCAACACGAATGATTGAACTGGGCGAAACACCTGTGTGGGATGCATTAGATGAAGTGATTAAAGAGAAATACGTACTACTTAACCGTGCACCGAGTCTTCACCGTCTAAGTATTCAATCATTTAAACCGATTCTTATCGAAGGTAAAGCTATCCAGCTTCACCCTCTAGTATGTAGAGGTTTTAACGCTGACTTTGATGGAGACCAAATGGCCGTTCACTTGCCACTTTCTGACGCTTCTCAAAAAGAAGCTAAAGAAATCATGGCAGCGAACAAAAACCTACTTAAGCCAGCTGACGGTTCGCCAATTCTTCACATCGAACAAGATATTGTACTTGGCTGTTACTATCTGACTTATATCAAGCCAGGTAGCGAAACTAAACCAAAAGCCTTCAAATCTTTAGAGGAAGCTATGATGGCCTACGATAGCGAAAGTATTAAATTACAATCGGCTGTTCGTGTACCTTTCCGAGGTAAGATTGAAGAAACAACTCTTGGTCGACTACTTTTCAACGAAATTTTTCCAGAAGACTTTGAATTCCATAACACGACTATGACCAAAAAATTACTAGGTCAGGTAATGTCCGAAGTGTACGAAAAATACGGGCAAGATGTTACTGCAGAAATTGCTGATGATCTAAAAGACATTGGATTTGAATATGCAACAGTATCAGGTTTGTCTCTAGGAATCTCGGACTTTAGTGATCTTGTTGGGCTCGAGGACAAACTTAAAGAAGGTGAAACAAAATCCGCTGACATTAGTACTCAATACGACGAAGGTTTCATTACCGACGAAGAACGGTACCGACTTACGGTAAATAACTGGAAAACTGTTGATTCAGATATTCAAGACATGCTTACAAAACAATTTTCACAGGAAGATAGTGCTATGGCTACAGCTGTAACATCTGGAGCTAGAGGTAATATTGGACAGGTTAAAACTGCGGTTGGTATGCTTGGAATTACTCAAGATACATCCGGTCGGGCGATTGAGCTCCCTATTAGATCTAGCTATAAAAAAGGTCTTAACCCACTAGAATACTTTACGGCAACCCGTGGTGCACGTAAGCAGATGATTGATACGGCTCTAAAAACAGCCGATTCAGGATATTTGACAAGACGTCTAGTGGACGTGAGTCAGGACGTGTTTACAGATGACGAACAAGCACCAGATCCTGGATTCCCAGTATATCGTTCAGACTCTACAGAAATTGGCGTAACGCTAGGTTCTAGACTTGAAGGACGATTTGCTGCTGAAAATGTAAAACCGCATGTTAAAAAAGGCGAACTCATTACGAGAGCGATAGCTGAGAGCATCGAAAAAGACTCTTCAATAGAAATTGTTAAAATTATGAGCGTACTAAGCTGTAGTAGTCCTAGAGGCATCAGCCGAAAATCATACGGCATAGATCCTGCTACAGGTAATCTTGTGAGCGCTTACTACCCAGTAGGTGTTGTAGCCGCGCAAAGTATTGGTGAGCCCGGTACTCAGTTAACTCTACGAAGCTATCACGCTGGTGGTCAGTCTGTCGAAGACATCACCACAGGTTTGCCTCGTGTAGAAGAACTGTTTGAGACGCGTACTCCCAAAGGTCAAGCTGTGTTGTCAGAGTTAGCCGGTACAGTGAACGTCTGGGAAGAAGGTGAGAAATACGTCGTTCAAGTAACCTCAGATGATAAATCTCGAGTAGACCTAGACCTTAACGATAGAATCGCAAAGATTGAATCTAACACTGAGGTTGGGGTTGGTGATGTAATCGCAATTGGACCTAACGATTCTGATCCTCTTGTAGCACCAGTTGCTGGAAAAGCATCCGTTACAAAGAAAAAAATCAGTATTAGCCCGGTAAGCGAACAGGTTGTTAAATACGAAATTCCAGGCAATAAACCAGTTGTCGTCAAAGATGGAGACACTGTAGTTGCTGGACAAAGGCTTACAGGTGGTTCAATCAGCTTGCATGAGCTGATGGCATTACAAGGCATCGAGGCAACACAACGTTACATCATGAACGAGATTCTGCAGATCTTTGTATCTCAAGGCCAGAATATCGCCAACAAGCACCTAGAAGTAATTGTTAGGCAGATGTTCTCTAGAGTACAAATAGATGATGCTGGTGATAGCGAATATGTAACAGGTGATATTGTTAGTAAAGTTGACGTGTTAGAAAAGAACGAAGAACTAGCTAAGAACAAAAAACAGCTTATTCAGTACAGTCAGCTACTACTAGGAATCACTAAGGCTTCTCTATCCACAGAGTCATTCTTATCGGCAGCCAGCTTCCAAGATACTACTAGAGTACTAATCGCAGCGGCTACAAGCGGTAAAGTCGATTACCTCAGAGGACTAAAAGAAAACGTAATTTTGGGGCGGATGATTCCGGTAGGCACAGGCTACAATGCCTATGACAAGAAAAATGCCACCCCCGTTGACGAAGAAGATGAAAAGTGATAGGGTTATAGACTGATATGCCAACAATTAACCAATTAATCCGAAAACCCCGAAAGCCAGTGACTAAGAAATCAAAGTCACCAGCACTTCATCGGGTTGTAAATAACCTAAATACCACTAACTACGAAAAGCCTTCGCCATTTAAACGAGGTGTCTGCGTTAAAGTAACTACAAAGACACCAAAAAAACCTAACTCCGCGCTTCGTAAGGTTGCCCGTGTTAGATTGACTAATGGTCATGAAGTTTGGGCCTATATCGGTGGCGAAGGACACAACCTACAAGAGCACGCTGTAGTGCTAATCCGTGGCGGCAGAGTAAAAGACCTTCCAGGTGTACGCTACCACATTGTACGTGGCGCATTAGACCTTCAGGGAGTATCTGATCGTAAACAAGGCCGATCTAAATACGGTACAAAGAAGGCGAGTAAGTAGATGCCTAGGAAAAAGACTAAAGAACTAATACGAAAAATTCCCGGCGACCGCTTGTACGACAGTGTCATGGTTCAGCGTGTAATTAACCGCGTAATGCTTGACGGTAAAAAACAAGTTGCCGAACGACTAGTCTATGGTGGTATGCAGGATGCTGCCGACAAACTTAAAGTTAAAAATCCTCTAGAAGTTTTCGACAAAGCTCTTGGCAATATCCGTCCAAGTGTCGAGACTCGGTCTAGACGCGTTGGTGGGGCAAACTATCAGATACCATTTGAAGTAAAAGGCCAAAGACAATCACACCTTACTATTATGTGGTTTGTAGAAGCAGCTCGTGCGCGTTCAGGTATGAGCATGGAAGACCGAATCGCTCAAGAGCTAATGGATGCATATAACGAATCCGGATCAGCAGTTAAAAAACGCGAAGATATGCATAAAATGGCTGAAGCCAACCGTGCCTTCGCTCACTTCGCGAGATAGTCGTATGGTTACTGAGCAACTGCAAAAGCTTGAGCTAGGAATTTCGAACAGACTGGCGAAACAAGAAAATCGACTAAAGCATTCATTTGTTACCGAAGAAAACATTGCCCCACTTAATATTGAAGTTTTCGCTTTAAGACTAGCTCATCCTCTTGTCAGCAAAATAGTAACCGTAGCAGAAATATTAACACCTAGGAGTACAGAATAAATGGCGGACAAAAAATCAGATCTAAAAAATTATAGAAATATCGGTATTATTGCGCATATTGATGCCGGCAAAACCACTACAACTGAGGGGATACTCTATCGGACTGGCTTAAAACACAAAATTGGTGCAGTTCACGAAGGCGAAACTACCACTGACTGGATGGAACAAGAACGCGAACGCGGTATCACCATCACATCTGCCGCTGTTACTTGTTTCTGGAAAGATCACAAGATTAACATCATTGACACACCTGGACACATCGACTTCACCGCCGAAGTTGAACGAAGTCTAAGGGTGCTAGATGGGGCTGTAACAGTATTTGACGGCAAGATGGGCGTCGAGAGTCAATCAGAGACTGTGTGGCGTCAAGCGAACAAATATAATGTACCTCGAATCTGTTTTATAAATAAAATCAACCAAACAGGTGGTGACTTCTACAAATCACTTGATACTATTCACGCCAGACTAACTAAACGTGCTTTTCCAATCCACTTGCCGATAGGTTTCGAACAGTCGATTAATGGAATCATTGATCTGATTAGTATGAAAGCTTACACCTACAAAGAGTTTACTGATCACGAATTAGTCGAATCAGAAATCCCAGAGGATATGGCAGATCAGGTAAAGAAGTACCGAAGCTTACTAATCGAAAACGCAGTCGCCGAAGATGAAAAAATCTTAGAAAAATTCTTTGAAGTCGGAGAAGAGGGGTTATCAGAGGAAGAAATCCGTCAAGCAGTCCGAACAGCAACATTAACCAGCGACTTTTTCCCGGTAACGGGTGGTGACGGACGCGGAGTAATAGTAGAGAAAGTTCTTGATGCTGTTAACGACTTTTTACCAAGCCCACTTGATCGTGGTTCTGTCTGGGGCACACATCCTAAGAGTGGTGATGAAATTGAACGAAAGCCGTCTGATTCTGAGCCGATGTCTGCACTAGCATTCAAAATTGCTACCGACCCTTTTGTCGGAAAATTATGCTTCGTAAGAGTATACTCAGGTAAATTACAAGCTGGATCATATGTCTATAACAGTTCTACTGGCGAAAAAGAGCGTGTTGGACGCGTCGTTCGTATGCAAGCCGACAAACGAGAAGACATTACAGATATTAGTGCCGGAGATATCGCAGCTATCGTTGGTCTTAAAGGTACTACGACAGGAAACACGCTTTGTGACGTCAACAATACAATAGTGCTTGAAAACATTACTTTCCCTGATCCACCAGTATCAATTGCGATTGAACCAAAAACTAAGGCCGATCAAGAAAAGATGGGTATTGCTCTGCAACGACTAGCGGAGGAAGACCCAACCTTCCAAGTTAAAGTTGATCACGAGACAGGGCAAACGATTATAAAGGGAATGGGGGAGCTACATCTTGAAATTATCGTTGACCGAATGAAACGAGAATTTGCTGTTGAAGCTAACATTGGTCAACCTCAAGTTGCTTACCGCGAAACTATTCGAAAAGACGGTGTTGAAGTTCAAGGCAAATTTATCCGTCAATCAGGTGGCCGTGGACAATATGGTGACGTTTGGCTACGACTTTCGCAAAATGAACAAGGTAAGGGCTTTGAGTTCATAAACAAGATTAAGGGTGGCGTAATCCCTGCTGAATATATAAAGCCTGTTCAAGAAGGAATCATCGAAGCAATGAGTAACGGAGTGTTAGCTGGCTATCCAGTCGTAGATATCGTCGCAGAACTTTATGATGGTAGCTATCACGATGTTGACTCTAGTGAAATGGCCTTTAAGGTTGCAGGCTCAATGGCCTTGCAATCGGGTGTTAAACAATCAGCTCCGGTATTACTAGAACCTGTAATGAAGGTAGTAGTTGTAACCCCAGAAGAATTCATGGGTGAAGTTATCGGTGATCTGAACAGCAAACGTGGACGTATTGAATCTATGGAAGATCTTACGGCCGGTATTAAAGAAATTACAGCATTTGTACCTCTAGGTGAAATGTTTGGCTACACTACTAATCTACGTAGCAACACTCAAGGTCGTGCTAGTTCGAGCATGGAGCTGGATCACTACGCTGATGTACCAAGCCACGTAGCTGAAGCAATCATCGCCAAAAACAGCAAATAGAATACTTTACAAACAGAGATGGTTTATATACAATTAACAGGTATCTCGCGTGAGTATTATATACTTATGCTAAATAATTAAGTAATTAACAGGAGTAACAAACAAAATGGCAGATTTTGATCGAAGTAAACCACACGTAAACGTCGGTACAATGGGTCACGTTGACCACGGTAAAACTACACTAACAGCAGCAATTACAGCTGTACTGGCTAAAAAGCTACCTAGTGATGTAAACAAACCGGTTAAATATGACGAAATTGACAAAGCACCAGAAGAAAAAGCTCGTGGTATAACAATTGCGACATCCCACCAAGAGTATGAGAGTAAAAAACGACACTACGCACACGTTGACATGCCAGGTCACGCTGACTACGTCAAGAACATGATTACTGGTGCTGCACAGATTGATGGTGCAATTCTAGTTGTATCAGCTGCCGATGGCCCTATGCCTCAAACACGTGAACACGTTCTTCTTGCAAAACAAGTTGGCGTTCCATCTATCCTAGTATTTATGAACAAGATGGACCTTGCGGATCCAGAACTAGTAGAACTAGTTGAAATGGACATCCGAGAACTACTAGGCAAATACGAATTTGACGAAAATGCTCCAATTATTAAAGGTTCTGCAACCAAAGCCCTTGAAGGTAGCGCAGAAGACGAAGATGCAGTTATGGAGCTCGTCGATAAGATGGACGAATACGTACCAGAACCAAAACGAGATCTTGATAAAGATTTCTTGATGGCAATTGAAGATGTTTTCTCAATTAAAGGACGTGGAACAGTAGCGACCGGTCGTATCGAACAAGGTGTTGTTAAAGTGAACGAAGAAGTTGAGATTGTCGGTATCCATGATACTAAAAAGACTGTAGTAACTGGTGTAGAAATGTTTAAAAAGAACCTAGACCAAGGTCAGGCTGGAGATAACGTCGGAATTCTGCTTCGAGGAATCGAACGTGATGATATCGAACGTGGTCAAGTGCTTGCAAAACCGGGTTCTATTACTCCACACACAGAGTTTGACGCAGAAGTATACGTACTGACAAAAGAAGAAGGTGGACGACACACACCATTCTTTAAAGGTTACAAACCACAATTCTACTTCCGAACAACGGACGTAACAGGTGAAGTAGAACTTCCAGCTGACAAAGAAATGGTCATGCCTGGTGATACTGTAACTTTCAAGGTTAAATTGATTCAACCTATTGCGATGGATCAAGGTCAACGATTCGCTATCCGTGAAGGTGGACGAACTGTTGGCGCCGGAGTAGTAACAAAAATTACGAAATAATATTTCGTCGAGAAGCAAAAAAAAGAGCCTCCAAAACAGAGGCTCTTTTCAATTCGCTAAGTTTGTTATACAATACCAACACAAACTAATCGTAATGACTAAAAGTCGTTGCATTTGATCTATATATCATTGCAAAGATGTTACATTACACTAAGAAAGGTATTTTTATATGGCTGAAGCCAATAAGACACAACCAACAAAAAAATCAGTAGCTAAAACTACTGAGCCAAAAGAGAAAGCCGTAGCTTCTACGAGTCAAAGGATTCGCATCCGACTAAAAGCTTATGATCATAAAGTTATTGATCAAGCTACAAAACAAATTGTTGATACAGCAATCCGTACAGGCGCTAATATAGCTGGGCCAATCCCACTCCCTACTCGCAGAACTGTCTATACGGTTGTAAAAAGCCCGCATGTCTTTAAAAAAGGCCGTGAGCAATTCGAAATGCGCACCCACAAACGACTAATAGATGTACTAGAGCCTACTCCAAAGACGATTGATTCGTTGATGAACCTCAGTCTGCCCGCTGGTTGCGACGCAGAAATTAAGATGTAAGATATCGTTATTTAAATGCGTGAAATTTCAAATAATCAGCTAAAAGATACTTTAGAGTTTTGGGAAGATGAACTAACGTTACAACAACGATATGTTAAGGCTGAGTGTAGTGCCTGCCCTCAAGTCAGTGCCTTTGCAGAAAAATTAGCAGTCCAAGTAATCAGAAACTCTGCCGTAACAAATCTTTTTCGATCTAAAGTGAAGTCGATTGATCCAATCGAACGCGGTAGGTTAATGCTTGAATCAGCTGACCAAATGCGCCAAAGATTTGATTTATGCCCCGGCCCAAGTATTGTTGACCCAAGCGAAGTAGACAAAGCATTGGTACTACCATCTAGTGGACTATTCAACGAAGTTCACAGTGTTCCAGACGTTGCAGAAGTGTGTGGATTACCTAACACTGAACCACAGGTTTAAACCTGCTATAATCAAGCTAATGGCAAAAAAACTAAGACGTTCTCACGAGACAGATGATGCCTATTTCCTAAAATTAGTCTTGTTCATGATTTTGGGTTCTATGTGGCTAAAAGTCAGTGACGGCCAATCTTGGCAAGTTCCTTTGCCGGTAGGACTAGTCTTTGGGATTATGCTAGCTAGACACGACCACTTTAGGATTGATAGAAAGATTGAATACGCTGTACTTTTAATAGCGGCTTTTATAGGTTTTTGGGCTCCAATAGGAATCTATATAAACCTGTAATATACACAACATATTGACAGAGGTAAGAAAAACGTGTTAATCTGTTATGGTATCAAGAAAAACCTTGGTGATTCTAGTGAAGGTTTGCTTACTTTAACAGGGGCAAAAACCACATAAGAGCCAATTTTTTTATGCAAATTATTGAAAGGGTTAAACTGTGGACTTTAAGAGTCTTATTACAACTAAAATTGGAACAACCAGCACCATTGCCGAAGATGGTAGTGTTGAGGCAATTACTCTTTTGTCGGCCACGCCTAACACAATTACCCAGATAAAAACGGATGAAACTGATGGATACACTGCGATCCAACTAGGCTTTGAGGATAAGAATCAATCAAAACTTGGCAAAGCACTTCTAGGACACGTCAAAAAGTCAAAAGTAATGCCAAGAATTATCAAAGAAGTGCGCATCAATGAACTAAATGAAGAACACAACGTCGGCCACCAATTTACAGCCGACGTTTTTAGTGTAGGTGACATTGTAGACGCCTCTGGCGTTAGTAAAGGTAAAGGCTGGGCAGGAACAATCAAACGACATAACTTTCATCGTGGACGAAAGACACATGGTGGTCGAAGTTATCGCAGGCCTGGATCTATTGGGTCAATGTATCCTCAAAAGATTTTTAAAGGTAAGAAAATGGCCGGTCAAATGGGTCATGAGAACGTCACGGTAAAAAACCTCAAAATCACAATTGTTGACGTAGAAAAGAACATAATCGGTGTCAAAGGCGCAGTCCCCGGTCCAAAACGTGGGACTGTTGTACTTCGAGGGGTTAAATAGTATGCAAGCCGCAACTTTTACTAAGACTGGTTCTAAAGCGAGCTCAAGCGTAACTCTTAGTAAAGAGGTATTCGGTTTAGAAGTTAAATCTACAGATCTACTTAAAAAAGCTTATCTAGCAAACCAAGCTAAGGGTCGAAACACACCTGCTGTGACAAAACTACGTGGTGAAGTACGTGGTGGTGGTCGCAAACCATGGAGACAAAAAGGTACAGGAAATGCCCGAGTTGGTTCTATCCGCAGTCCATTATGGCGTGGCGGTGGTATAACTTTCGGTCCAACAGGAAACGAAAATCATGAAATTAGAATGTCTAAAACCGAAAAACGCATTGCAACAAAACAAGCTTTGAGTCTAAAGACAAAAGATATTTATGTGATTGACGGTTTTGACGTTAAAGATAAACCAATGACTAACAAAGTAGCTAAAGTATTAGCTAAAATCGCTCCAAATCAAAAAATCCTCGTAGTTATTGATAAAACTGATGAAATAATGAGCAAAACAGTCCGAAATATCGAGAAAGTAAGATTGATAACAGCCAACTCACTTTGCGTAGCAAACGTACTTGATGCTGACAAAATTCTAGTAACTAAAGACGCTCTTGCGGTAGTATCAGCCAACTTAGGAGCTAAAAAATGAGTGCAGCTAGCGCAAAAACAGCTACTACTGTGAAGAAAACTGCAAAAATAAATGCAGGTCCAGGCATGTTGATGGCATTAAAACCACGAATTAGCGAAAAATCATACGCTTCCGCCGACAAAGAAAACGTGTATATTTTTGAAGTTCCAAAATCAGCTAACAAACAAACTATTACTCTAGCGGTTGAGACACAATTTTCAGTTAAAGTTACTGATGTTCGAACAGTAAATGTTGTCGGTAAACCAAAACGAGCAGTGCGAAAACGACAAAGACCAGCCAGTGGTAAGCGAAAAGACATCAAAAAAGCCTACGTGGCCTTGATTGATGGCGATAGTATAAATATTTTCGGTGGTGACGACAAAAAAACTAAGTCAAAAAACTCAGAGAAGCCAGCAAAAGAGGCTAAAGCAACCGAAACAGTCCAGAAAAAATCTGGCCTAAGGGGTGCATTCAATCGTGGTCCACGCCACACTCAAGACAAAGGAGGGGGCAAGTAATGGCTATAAAGTACTACAAACCAACGACTCCAGCACGTCGAGGCATGACTAACCGCGACTTTACTCAAGTTACAACCAAAAAACCTCTCAAATCTTTAACGACAATCAAGACTAGAACTAATGGCCGTAACAATAGCGGACGAATAACTGTCAGGCACAGAGGCGGTGGAGCTAAGCGATTCTATAGGACTATCAATTTCAAACTACTTCCGGGAACGGTTGCAGTAGTTGAAGCTATAGAATACGACCCCAATAGAACAGCACACATCGCCAGAATCAAAGATAATGAAGGCAAATATCATTACATAATCGCCCCAACAGGCGTTAAAGTCGGTACAAAAATCGAGAGCGGTGAAGAAGTACCTATCGAAAAAGGAAACCGCCTAACACTTAAAAATATTCCAATCGGTAGTAGCATCCATAATATCGAGCTAGTACCAGGACAAGGAGCAAAGCTAGTACGTTCTGCTGGTGCTTCAGCCCAGCTAGCAGCTAGAGAAGGCGAATACGCACAAATAAAACTCCCTAGCGGCGAAGTACGTCTGATCAACATAAAATGTAGTGCTAGCCTTGGTAGTGTAGGGAATATCTCACACCAAAACGTTAAATACGGTTCTGCTGGTAGAAAACGACACATGGGCTTTAGACCGTCTGTTAGAGGCGTTGTTATGAACGCCGTAGATCACCCACACGGTGGTGGTGACGGCGGTAGACACGGAATTGGTGGTGGTAAAAACCACGGTTCTGCACCACGAACACCTTGGGGCCAAAAAACACTTGGATATAAGACTCGTCGACGAAAAATTAGTAATAAATTTATTGTCCGTTCACGACATGAAAGTAAGAGGAGATAGTAATATGCCGTTAATTGAAGCATTAGAAGACAGTGGAGATGTAACTGGAATGACCATGAAAATTGCCCGGACACCTGAGTTTACGGAAGCAGTTGGGTCAGCTGAAGCTAATCCGATGTATGAAAGGGAATTTCGCGACGCTTTTAAAGGCATCGGGGATCGCGTAGTGAGAGAGTTATTCGAAGTTCTACCCGAAGGCCTAAGGTATACTGATGAAATCTTGGTTCACGCTGTATCAATTGCTAATCAGCAGCCACCGATTCTGCTTCCAGCATCAATGCACTATTTAAATGGCGCTACCACGGCAGCAGATCTACTAGGCACAGGAGCAATGGTATGAGTCGATCACTTAAAAAAGGACCATATATAGACTTCAAGCTCGCTAAAAAAGTTGAGGCTCTAGCTAAAGAGGACCGAACAATTATCAAAACTTGGGCAAGGTCTTGTACTATACCACCTGAATTCGTTGGACGAACAATCGCTGTTCATAACGGCAAAGTTCACGTACCTGTTTTTGTATCCGAAAACATGGTTGGCCATAAACTAGGTGAATTTTCTCCAACACGAAAATTCCGCTCACATGGCGGTAAACTCGCGAAAGGTCAGAAGTAATGAGTGTTAAAGCTATAGCTAAAGGCGTCCAGATTAGCCCACGAAAAGTTGAAGTGGTAGCAGATTTGGTCCGCAACCAATCCGTTAAAAACGCTTTGACGATTCTAGAACATACACCTCGCCGTAGCGCAGTTGCAGTACAAAGCGTAATCAAATCTGCAAAGGCTAATGCTGAAAATAATCATAATTACAAGCCTGACACCCTGACGATTACAGAAATCTTCGTAACATGTGGCCCGAGAATGAAGAGATTTAGACCTGCAGCACGTGGCCGAGCATTGCCATTCCAGAAAAAATCTTCTCATATTCGCGTAGTAGTAGACGGTGAAAAAAGAGTAGCAAAGAAGAAGGCTGAATCAGAAGCAACAAGTGCCAAAAAGGAGGCTAAGTAACATGGGTCAAAAAGTAAATCCAATTAGCATGCGACTTCAAGCCAACAAAGATTGGCGTAGCAAATGGTTTGCTAACAAGCGCGAATATCCAAAGTACTTAAAACAAGATCTTGATGTTCGACAATTGATTATCACCAAGCTTGGTACTCGGGCCTCAATTAACAAAGTTGATATCGAACGCTCACCAAATCTAGTAACAGTAACAATTGTTACTGCTAAAGCCGGTGTTGTGATCGGTCGTGGCGGAACAGGTGCAACAGAACTAAAAACAGCAATCGAGAAAATCTACGGCGTCCCAACTAGAGTAAATATCGAAGAAATCAAAAAACCAGAACTTTACGCAAAACTAGTTGCCGAGAACATCGCCTTCCAATTACAACGACGTATTTCATTCAGACGAGCTATCAAAATGGCTGCACAAAACACTATGCGCTCAGGCGCTAAAGGTATTAGGATCCAAGTATCTGGACGACTAAATGGTGCAGAGATGGCCAGACGAGAAAAAGAAATCCTCGGTAGCGTGCCACTACACACAATCCGAGCCGATATTGACTACGCATACGTACCAGCACAAACCCCAGCTGGTGTCATTGGAATTAAAGTTTGGATTTATAAAGGAGAGGTAGCTTAGTCATGTTAATGCCTAAACGGTCAAAGTTTAGAAAAGCCCGAAAAGGCCGCATCACTGGAGTAGCAACCAGAGGTAATACTATTGCTTTTGGTACATACGCACTTCAAGCACAGAGTATTGACCGAATTACTTCAAGACAAATCGAGGCCGCCAGACAAGCTATGACAAGATACGTAAAACGTGGTGGAAAAATTTGGATTAGAATCTTCCCTCACACCCCAGTTACAAGAAAGCCTCAGGATGTGAAAATGGGTAGCGGAAAAGGAAACCCAGAATTTTTTGTAGCAAAGGTACGGCCAGGAACAATTTTGTTTGAAATGCAGGGTGTTGAAGAAGAAATTGCTCGCGAAGCAATGAGGCTTGCAAGCCACAAACTACCCGTTAAAACCAAGTTTTTGGTTAGAGAGGACGGATCGCAATGAAATTAGCTGAAATCCGAAAACTACCCACAAAGAGCTTGACTGAACAATCAACGAAGATTCGAGAAGAGATTGCTGATATGAGACGTCAGTACGCACTGGGAGAAATCCAGAACACCAGAGGAATAAGAAATAAACGAAAAGAACTAGCTAGGATACTCACAGTACTGAGCGAAGAACTAGTGAAGGAGACAAAATAATGTTTAAAAGGGAAAAGAGCAGCCAAAGAATGAATTCATTTCATTCATTGCGCGTTGAGAAAAACCGCAGGTTTGTCTTTAAGGCCGGAGGCGTAAAGTAATGGCAAAACAATTTACAGGCATAGTAACGAGCGATAAAGCTGACAAAACCATTGTTGTTACTATTTCATTTAAGAAAACTCATCCAATTTATCGAAAACAGTTTACTGAGACCAATAAAATTATGGCTCATGATGAAAAAAATGAAGCAAAAATTGGCGATAAAGTATCGATTTCTGAGACAAGGCCAATCAGCTCACGAAAATCATTCAAGCTAGATAAAGTTATCGAGCGTCCAGTACTGCAAATGACCAGCGAAGACAAAGGGGACGTCAAGTGATACAACAAGAATCACGATTAGTAGTATGCGACAACAGCGGCGCAAAAGAGATTCTCTGCATTAGAGTTCTTGGTGGAAGCCGAAAACGTTATGCCCGCGTTGGCGACGTTATTGTTGCTACCGTTAAAGAAGCAAGCCCATCTGGAAACGTTAAGAAAAAATCTGTCATTAGAGCGGTAGTTGTTAGGACTAAATACGTAATCAATCGTAAAGACGGATCCTCTATTAAGTTCGACGATAATGCAGCGATAATTATTGGTGACGATAAATTGCCTAAAGCAACCAGAATTTTTGGGCCAGTACCAAGAGAACTGCGTGAAATGGGCTACAGTAAAATTGTTTCCCTAGCGCCGGAGGTACTGTAATGTCAGAACAAGTATTTAAGATCAAATTGAAAGTTAACGACAAAGTCGAAGTAATTTCTGGTAAATATAAGGGAAAGACAGGAAAAGTCACAAAAACACATCCTAAGTTAAATAAAGTTACAGTTGAAGGCATAAATATAGTTAAAAAACACCAGAAGCCAAATAAAAAGTTTCCACAAGGTGGAATTATTGAACTTACTCAGCCAATCTGGGTATCTAAGGTTAAGCTGTCTTCTAAACCTGCTGCAAGCAAGGGAGGCAAAAAATGACCGATACTAAAACTACCGTTAAAATGCCTGTCCGACTGAAAGTAATGTACCAAACTGAAATCCGAAAACAGCTTAAAGAAGAACTAAAGCTTGCGAATATCAATGAAGTACCAAAGCTTGAGAAGATTGTACTAAATATTGGGCTAGGTAAAGCTAAGGATGACAAAAAAGCTATGGAAGTAGCTACAACCACGCTGAAAAAGATTTCAGGTCAAACCCCCGTTCAAACATTAGCAAAAATTTCTGTTGCCGGGTTCAAACTTCGCGAAGGTAACAAGATTGGTCTTAAAGTTACCCTCAGAGGCGACAAAATGTATGAATTTTTGGACCGACTTATTAATATCGTTTTGCCAAGACTTCGAGATTTTCATGGATTAAGCCTAAAATCGTTTGATAAACAAGGCAATTACAGCATCGGAATCGTTGATCAAACCGTATTCCCTGAGATCAACTTTGAAGACAGCCCAATAACACACGGGCTCCAGGCGATTATAGTAACTGACTCTGTTGAGAAAGAATACTGTAAGTTGCTACTAGAAAAATTAGGAATGCCATTTGAGAAAGAATTAGACAACGATAAAGGAAAGGAGAACTAGCAATGGCCAAAAAATCAATGATCGCTAGAGATTTAAAACGTCAGAAGATGATACGAAAGTATGCTGCAAAACGCGCAGAGTTGAAGTCTGTTGGAGACCAAGAAGGGCTTGCTAGACTACCGAAAAATTCGTCACCTTCCAGATGGAATAACAGATGCCTTGAGACCGGTCGATCTCGAGGATATATGAGGACCTTTGGACTTTCAAGAATTTCGTTCAGAGAACATGCAAATAAAGGAGAAATACCCGGTGTCACAAAATCAAGTTGGTAATACATTGAAAATCGTTGGGAGTACTTCTACGGACCCGATAGCAGATATGCTTAGTCGTATTAGAAACGCCATTTTAGTTCATAAAAATGAGATAATGGTGCCTCACTCTAAATTGAAAAAAGCAGTTCTAAAAGTATTGGTCGACAACAAGTTCATCGTGAAAACCGAGGAAGTATCACTTGGGGTAGGAAAAGTACTTAAAGTAACTATAAATAATACGAATGAGAATGCCAGTATCACTCATATTTCACGGATAAGTAAACCGGGTCGAAGAATGTATGTTAAGTCTAAGGATATTCCTAAGGTTAAACACGGTCGAGGAATTGTAATTGTATCTACTTCAAAAGGTCTCTTAACAGATAGACAGGCACGCCAACAAGCCTTGGGCGGAGAGTTGATTTGTAAGGTATATTAGTATGAGTAGAATAGGAAGATTACCAATAACAATGCCCAGTAATGTAACTTTGTCTGTAGACAACGACGTTATTAAAGTTACAGGGCCAAAGGGTGAATTATCAGAGCAAATTTTAAGTGGTGTCAAGATTATCCAAGAAGAAAATTTAATTACAGTACAAAGATTATCTGATTCAAAAATTGACAAGTCGAATCACGGACTCATGCGCAGTCTAATAAATAATATGGTTGTCGGTGTAACAGAAGGTTTCAAAAAAGAGCTTGAAGTAACAGGTGTTGGATTTAGGGTTGCGGTGTCCGGCAACATGCTTAAGCTGAAGGTCGGATTTTCTCACGATATCGAATACAAATTTCCTGATGGAATCAATGTATCTGTCGAGCAGAATAAGATCACTGTAGAAGGCATAAGCAAACAACAAGTAGGTCAGACTGCTGCCGAGATTAGGTCATTCAAAAAACCTGAACCTTATAAAGGTAAGGGTATAAGTTATGTAGGCGAAAGAATACTGCGCAAAAGCGGAAAGTCAGGTAAGGAATAGGTAAATATTATGAATAGACTATTTGATAAAAAAACTAACTTACAACGAAGAAAAATCCGCATACGTAAACGCGTATCTGGAACTGCAGTTAGGCCGCGAATGAGTGTTAGCATTAGCAACAAGAACATCACAGTCCAACTTATTGACGACGAAAAACACAATACCTTGGTCGATCTAAATACATTCAAGATCAAGGATAAAAACATGTCAGAAAAAGCAATCCAAGCTGGTACCGAGATTGCCAAGAAAGCCAAGGCAAAAAAGATAACTACAGTGGTGTTTGACCGTAACGGTAAACTATATCACGGACGAATTAAAGCTCTTGCAGACGCTGCTAGAAAAGAAGGATTGGAGTTTTAAATGTATCAAAAACAAACTGACAGAAAAAATGTATTTGAAGAGAAGCAATTTGACGAACGTATGGTACACATCGATAGGGTTGCTCGAGTTGTAAAGGGTGGTCGTCGATTTAGGTTCAGAGCCTTAGTAATCGTCGGGGATCACAAAGGAAAAATTGGTGTTGGTACATCTAAAGGCGCGGACGTGACGACAGCCGTAACGAAAGCCACAGATGTCGCTAAGAAGAATATGGTCCAGATTAGTTTATACAATGATACGATTCCTCATGAATCACAAGCCAAAGTCAGCGGAGCAAAAATTCTAGTCAAGCCTGCCAGTCCAGGTACTGGCCTAATCGCTGGTGGTGTGGTCCGAGTTGTGTTAGAAGTAGCCGGAATTAAAAATGCACTTTCAAAATCCTTGGGTTCAAGCAACAAGATTAATATCGCATATGCGACGGTAGAAGCACTAAAAGCCATAGAACCTATGAAAAATTGGGTCACAACGGATGATAAGCCTTCGCAGAAACGACCAATATCAAAATCAAAAGTTATTGCCGAGGTTAAAAAATGAAATACAACGAACTTGATCTAAAAAGTTACAAGAATACTCGTCGTAAAGGACGAGGTATTGGATCCGGTGCCGGCAAAACAGCTGGGCGTGGTACTAAAGGTCAGAATTCTAGATCGGGCGGCGGCGTTAGAATAGGTTTTGAAGGTGGACAAACACCTTTAATGCAGAAGATGCCAAAAAAACGAGGTTTTACATCCCACCGTACGAAACCTGTAGCAATTACTCTAGATAAACTAAGCCTAATCAAGGGTAAAGTCACAAATTCTAGTGTTTACGAAGCTAAACTAGTCAGTGATCTATATCTGCCAATCAAGGTCTTGTCAGCTAAAGAACCAATAACAAAAATGACAATAGAACTCCAAGCCATATCTAGTGGAGCATTGAAACAACTAGAAAAAGCCGGTGGTACGTTTAAAACAATCGATAATCCAAAACGTAGTAAAAAAGAACAAGCCTAGAGCTTCAAAATCAAGTATTATAATACTATTAACTAATAGAGGGTTTCATGAGCTGGAAAACAATATGGCAGTCTTTCAAGAACAAGGATATGCGAAAACGTATATTTGCGGTACTTGGAATGTTATTCATCTTCCGAGTTTTAGCTCATATACCAATTCCATTAGCTGACGGAGAAACTCTTAAACAGATTCTAGAAACCTTATTTGCTTCGGAAAACCGACCTCAGCTTCTTAGTTTTATCGATGTATTGTCGGGCGGTGCTCTGGCGAACTTTTCTATAATGTTAGTTGGGCTAGGGCCATACATTAATGCCTCGATTATCATGCAATTACTAACGAAAGCTATTCCAAAACTTGAGACACTGAACAAAGAGGGTGAATACGGTCGCAAGAAAATCAATCAATACACTAGGATGCTGGCATTACCACTAGCCGTGGTGCAATCAATAGGAACAATCTTTTTAGTAAGGCAAACTGCCAGCCAAATTGGGGGGTTGGGCGATATTACAGCCAACACATCTATTTCGCAGTGGGCCTTGATGATAACAGCCTTAACTGGTGGTGCAATGCTTCTAATGTGGCTCGGAGAGCTAATAACCGAGGAAGGTATCGGTAATGGTATATCGCTAGTAATTACGGTAGGTATCGTCAGTATGCTTCCTAGCACCATTACTTCAATAGTAAGCGCTATATTCGCGGAAGGCGCACAAACTCGGCTACTTGGTTTCAATCTACCAATCGACACCACAGCTCTGCTGTACGCGTCCTTAATCTTGGCAACAGTTGTGACGGTAACTGTGCTGGTAGTAAAGCTAAACGAGGCTTCAAGACAGCTTACTATTCACTACGCTAAACGCGTGCAGGGTAATCGTGCCTACGGTGGCGTTCAAACCACCTTACCAATTAAATTGATAACTGCTGGGGTTATACCGATAATATTCGCTCTGGCCTTTTTAAGTGTTCCTAGCTTTGCAGGGCAGTTAATGAGCTCCTCGAGCAATCCAAATATCCAAGCACTCGGTGTCAATCTTACGCAATGGTTCCAACAACCCACCCCAGAATCATTTGCTAGTGGCGGTCTTCAACCTTATATATATCCATTGGTTTATTTTATATTAGTATTTGCATTTACATTCTTCTATACGAATATTACATTCAATTCACAAGAGATAAGTGAAAACTTGCAAAAACAAGGTGGTTTCTTCGCTGGCGTTCGATCTGGTAAACAAACAGAGAAATACCTATCTAGAATGGTTAACAAATTAACTCTCTTCGGCGCTCTTAGCCTTGGCGCTCTAGCTGTTTTTCCAATCATTCTTCAAGCATTCGTCAATACTAGTATTGCCCTTGAAGGAACAAGTATCTTGATTCTTGTAGCGGTTGCTCTCGAAACTCTCCGACAAATTGAATCTAGAGCACTCATGGTAACTTATGATCAGTACGATCAACCTGATTTCTTCTATGATTCTTCAGAACCTGCCAACGCTGCTACGGGAGGAAGAAGACTAAGATTTCGTGGCCGAAGCAAAATAAAAAAATAACACTTTACAAACAGATACAAAGTAGGCTATAATTAGCTCTTGTTATATTTATGACTAAACAAAAGGAAGTAATTGAGCTAGAAGGCAAAATAGTTGAGACGCTTCCAGGCGCTCAGTTCAAGGTCGAACTAGAGAATGGTCATCAAATTATAGCTCACGTCGCCGGTAAAATGAGGAAATATTTTATCCGCATAGTACCCGGAGACAGCGTGACGGTCGAGTTGACCCCTTACGACCTAACTAAGGGAAGAATCACCTATCGCAAAACGTAATATTAAAGCAGTGTGTTCGTGTAAAGCGAATCCGCATCAATCGTTTACAGCTAAACGATAACCCAATTAAGAGAGGAATATCTAACGGGATGAAAGTGCGTGCAAGTGTAAAAAAGATTAGTCCAGATGACAAAGTAGTTCGCCGTAAAGGACGAGTCTACATTATTAATAAGCTAAAACCTAAGCATAAACAGAGGCAAGGCTAAACATGGCAAGAATTTCTGGAGTTACTATTCCAACTGATAAACAGATAGAGATTGCCTTGACTTACGTGTATGGCATCGGCCGAAAAACAAGCCACGATATCGTAGAAAAAGCGAAGATTGATCCTACTATCAGAGTTAAGGATTTAACAGACAGTGAGATCTCTAAGATTCAAGATGTAATTAACGAAAATTATTCGGTTGAAGGTGATTTACAACGTGTTGTAACCACTAACATTAAAAGACTTAAGGATATCGGATCGTATCGAGGATTAAGACATCAACGAAGCCTACCGAGCAGGGGTCAAAGAACAAGGACTAATGCAAGAACCCGTAGAGGCAAAAAAGTTACCGTAGGTGGCACTAAAGTAAAGGCAGCTACAAAGACATAGGCAATTTATGAAAGACGACAACAAAACAATCGAAACACCAGAAATTATCGACGATAACGCAGCGGAGAAAGCTGTAGCTGTTGCTCCTGCCACGAAGCGGAAAAAAGTAAAAAGAACTGTTCCTTACGGTCAGATGCATATCCTAGCTACGTTCAATAACACAATTATCACTTTTACTGATTCTAAAGGCAATGCATTGACATATAGTAGTGCAGGAGCATGTGGCTTTAGAGGATCGAAAAAAGGCACAGCCTATGCAGCCCAAATCGCCGCAGAAAAAGCCGCCAACGCAGCAAAGCAAAACTTTGGTTTATCTAAAGTAGATATATTCGTAAAAGGCGTTGGACTAGGACGAGAAGCAGCAATTCGCACACTGATTAACGCAAATATTAAAGCGGAGAGTATTGCAGACGTTACTGGCGTACCTCACGGTGGTGTTAGACCAAAGAAAGCACGGAGAGTATAGATGGCCCGAGATAGAAGCAGTATAGTAAAGCAAAGTCGACGTGAAGGTTATGCCTTGCATCCAAAAGCTCATAAAGCCCTAGTAAAGAAAACTTCGCTACCTGGTAAAGCACCAAATTACCGAGCAAGGAACAAAGACAGCCAATATTCACTACAGTTACGAGAAAAGCAAAAAGTAAAACGACTTTACGGACTCTTAGAAAAACAATTCAGGAAATTAATGAAAGAAGCTAGCGCAACTAAAGGTCAATCTGGCGAAACACTACTAAAGTATCTAGAACAACGCGCAGATAATGTAGTCTACCGATCAAGTTTTGCGACAAGCCGTCGCGCAGCTAGACAGCTAGTTACACACGGGCATTTTGAATTAAATGGCAAAAGATTTGATATTCCATCGATCAGAATTAATCCGGGCGACGTACTAACTGTTCGCGATAAAAGTAAAAAATCCGAGTACTTTAAACTAATTGATGATCTTAGTCCTGCAGGAGCAGAAGGATCAATCAGTTGGTTGAAAGTAAATAGAAAGAAACTTGAAGTATCTGTTACGGCCCTCCCGCCGCGCGAAGAAGCCGAACCAGATATTAACGAGCAATTAATAGTAGAGTATTACTCACGATAAGGGAGGTGAGCAGTCAAATGTCAAAATCAATTTATACACCAGGAGTAGTCACCGTCGACGATCACAGCAAAACAAGTGCAACGTTCGTCATAGAACCGCTTCATACCGGTTACGGAATGACTCTAGGAAACAGCCTCCGAAGAGTACTATTATCTAGTATCTCTGGAGCATCAATCACAGCATTTAAAATAGAAGGCGTAACTCACGAATTCACAGGTGTTCCAGGAATCAAAGAAGACGCTGTCGATATTATGCAAAATCTTAAAGGCGTCAACTTTAAGGTCTTCAGCGAAGAGCCACAAACACTCCGAATTGTTAAAAAAGGTAGCGGAGCAGTTACGGCAAAAGATATTGAAGTGAATGCGGATGTTGAGATAGTTAATCCAAAGCACGTTATATGTACTATCGATGACTCCAAAGGATCATTTGTTGCTGACATTGTAGTAGAAACAGGTAGAGGCTATCGTCCGATCGAGGAAGGCGCACTTCGAAAGCCAAGTGATATGATTGCAATTGACGCAATCTTTGGACCAGTACAGAGGGTGAGATATAAAGTTGAGCATACACGTGTTGGACAAATGACTGACCTAGATAAATTAATTATCGACGTAGACACTGACGGCTCTATTACTCCTAGCGATGCTTTTGAAGAAGCAGCAGCAATCTTAGTTAACCAATACACAGCTCTAGCCGGCCAAACAAGAGTTAAAGCTGCGGCACCAATTACTGCAGAACCAGAAATTGAAAATGCCGTGGAAGAACAGACTGAGCTAATGACACCTATAGAGGATCTAAATCTTTCGGCACGAACAACTAATGCGCTAGTGAATAACGATATTCACACACTTAAAGACCTTTTTAGTCTAAGCGACATAGAACTTCGCGAGCTGAAGGGCTTTGGATCAAAAGCACTAGATGAAGTAAAAGATAAAATGGCGGAGTTGGAGCTTTAAAGATGCATCGTCACGGATATCAAGGAAGAAAGTTTGGAAGAGAGCGCGACCAGCGCAAGTCTCTAATTAAATCGTTGGCTGATTCTTTGATACTCCACGAATCAATTGAGACAACTCTAGAAAAAGCTAAAGAAGTTAACCCATATGTTGAAAAACTAATAACTAAAGCCAAAAAAGGCGGGCTAGCTAACCGACGATACATTATCGCTCATCTTCAGACAAAAGAAGCATCGCACAAACTTGTTGATGGTATTGCCCCTCAACTAACTGCTAGAAACAGTGGTCATCTAAGAATTGTCAAAACTTCATCAAGGCGTGGAGATAATGCACAGCTAGCCAGAATCAGCTTCGTTGATGAACTCAAACAAATCACAGCTGAGACAACTACAGAGAAGCCAAGCACTACAGTGAAGCCGAAAAAAACTGTTACTAAAAAGACAGTAGCAAAAAAACCAGTTAAGGCGGAGAAGAAATAGATGAAAACTTACAGTGCAAAAAATACGGACGTAGAGCGCAAATGGTGGCTTGTTGACGCCTCAGACCTAACTTTAGGAAGATTATCGACAGCTATTGCACAAAAGCTAACTGGTAAAGAAAAGCCTATGTTCACGCCTCACGTTGATTGCGGAGACTACGTAGTCGTCATTAACTCTGATAAATTAGTTGTAACGGGCGATAAACTAAACAAAAAGACGTATTATCGTCACAGTGGATTCCCGGGTAACCTTAAAGAATCAAGCCTTCAAGAGCAAATAGATAAAGATTCTCGAAATGTAATCATATATTCAGTTAAGGGCATGTTGCCAAAGAATAAACTGCAGGACCCTAGGATCAAAAGACTTAAGGTATATGCCGGTCCTGAACACGATAATACGGCACAACAGCCAACAACTCTAAATCTTAAGGAAGGTAAATAATGGCTACAAAAAATGCTTACTTTTATGGCCTCGGGCGACGTAAAAGCGCCTCAGCACGAGTGAGAATAACTGGGGGCACTGGCAAATTTACGATAAATGACAAAACTTCAGAGGAATATTTTGCAAATAGCAAAAACCTACTTAGCGAGTTAACAAAACCTTTTACAGTGGTAGATCTTGTCAACAAATTTGATGTTAGTGTAAAAGTTATCGGCGGAGGTCATAGTGGCCAAGCAGATGCCATTATCCTAGGTATTTCAAAAGCACTAGCAGTTATGAATGAAGATCTTAGAAGTACGCTCCGCCGTGCTGACCTGCTTGGTCGTGATCCAAGAGAAAAAGAACGCAAGAAGTTCGGTCTCAAAGGCGCGCGAAAGCAACGACAATTCACAAAGCGTTAAGCTTTTAGTGTTACAATTTATTCATGGAACAAAACCCTAGTAAATGTAATGATGCTCGTGTTGTACATGATATCCAGATGCCAGGAGAACTAGTCGATGGTACTCTATATGACATGCTCCCTGAGGTCACGCCAGAACAGCAAGCAAAATTCGATAGACTTTCGGCACTTGATGAAGAAATGAAAAGAGCTGGTCCAGATTTTAGCATCCACATTAATACTTGACATAAAATCTATAAAGCTGTATTGTCTTATGGTTATGTTACGAAACATTATAAATAGCACTTATTGGTTTACCTCCAAATATTCATGGCGGCAAACTTCGTATTGTCTATAAAATAACAAAATATCAAGAAATTTTAACCGCCACACAGGCGGTTTTTTAATATTTAAAGGGGAAACTATTATGTCAGAACCAGAACTAATAACTGAAAGAATTACGGCAGGCTTGCCGGCTCGGATAGAATCAATACCAAACGGATTACTTAATGCTCTCGGACAAGGAGTAATCAAAAACTCTGATTTAGTGCCAAATATTGTAGCTCAGATAAGCAGCGGCAATCGCCCAGACGTTGATCCGCCGTTGAATATTCACGAACAAGTAGCCCGCACTAAGCACATAAATCAGTTAGCATCTAACTGCGTCGCGCAGTTTTTAACACAATAAGAATTTAGGAGAGAATAAAATGAAATTTACACTTACAACACCTGATCAGCTTGATAAAGCTGACATAGACAAATTAAGTTACATCGCTCAAGCAGGTTTTGAGCGGATTGGCGACCCATCAATGCACGAAGATACACTGCGTCACGTCGCTGAAGCAGAAATGTTACAGGTTATAGAATCAGAAGGAAAACCGGTTGCATTTTCTATGTATCAGAGGTGTCTTTGGCAATGAAGCTATAGAAGCAGCTGGAATTGCAGTTTTACCAGGGTTCCAACGACAAGGAATCGCCACAACAGCGTTTAGGGCACTCATCGAAGTAGAAAGACCTAGACACTTAACGGCGTACACGCGTAACCCAGCGCTCATTAAGGCTGTAGCTGAAGCATGTGGACTTGGGAATACATTTCCTTTTAACAGGGAGAATAGATCGGCAGCCATCGCTGCAGCTAACATGGCTAACGCGACTCTCTACATGGGAGATAATGGACGACAAGTCTTTCATGAGAACCGCTACTGTATACCTGGACTGTCCGGGCTATACGGTGGCGATGATCCTGCCGAGCGAACCCTTCGTTATGACGGCCGGAGCTTAAAAGAAGAATTTACTATGCTAGAGCATGTAGGTAACGCCTTGATTGTTGCAGCTACTTTGGAGTACTCAAATGACTAAGGTTCTTTTACTAGCGTCACAACACGGTAACGAGCTACTAGGGGAGCGGTTGTATAAACATTTTCAACTGCTCTACCCAGAGTATCTTCCTCAAATTGACTTCATGATTGCAAACCCTATGGCACGAGACCAAGGATTGCGGTATGTTGAGACTGATCTTAATAGGAGCTACAACAAGCCCGTAAAAAGCTACGAAGAAAAACAAGCTACTAAGATTCGTAAGTATATAGAGAGCACAAAGCCAACCATTGTGCTAGATTTACACACTACAACATGCAATCAGCCACCGTGCTTTATTATTGCGTCCGTAAACAACGAAAACATTGCGTATCTTAAAGCGTCGCATATTAGTCGCGTAGTTATTATGAGTAACGACATTGTAAAGCATTCGTTAATTGGAAACTGCCAGAATTCTGTATCAATTGAAATAAGTGACAAGACAATAGACACCCAAGTACTAAACAAATTATCGCTAGATATTGTTAACTTTCTTAATCGGTTGTATTCGTACAAAACAAAGCATTTGTTTGAAGTTAACGAACTGTTGATGAAGTCAAAATTTAGAATCAATAACCAAAAGTCGATGCAAAATTTCAGAAAATCTAAATATGGCTTCTATCCCATATTAGTAGGTGAACAAGCCTACAAGAAAGATAAAATGTATTTTGGATTTAAGGCAGATAAAAGACAAATAATTAAGCTATAATAGGAGATAATAATGAGTAAACCAGTAATTTTAACAGGCCTAAGGGCCAACAACGATTTGCACCTTGGCAGTTACCTAGGCGCGATGTTGCCTATGGCGCAAATGCAAAAGAAATATGGTGAAACCTATCAGTTGAATATGTTTATCCCGGATTTGCATAGTTTTACGACACCTATCGATCACAGTAAGCTATACGAGCAATCAATCCACAATATAAAGCTGTTTATTGCATCTGGTTTAGACATTAACCACCCAGAAACATATATTTACAGACAAAGTCGGGTATCCGCGCACAGCGAGCTTACAGTGATACTTAATTGTTTCACCTATATGGGCGAGATGCAACGCATGACTCAGTTTAAAGAAAAAAGCGCAAAATCGGACTCTGTCTCTGTAGGGCTATTTGACTATCCCGTGCTTATGGTCGCAGACATTCTTTTGTATGGCGCTAAATACGTACCAGTAGGCGCCGATCAAACACAACATGTAGAGCTGGCCCGCGATATTGCAATACGAATGAACAACAAATTCAACCGAGAATTGTTCGTTTTACCGGAAGCCGAAAAAGAACAAATTGCTTTCGCCACTCAGGACGAGAGATTGCGTGTAAGGGATTTGCTAGATCCAACTAAAAAGATGAGCAAGTCGGACGAGACGGGTAAAGGTGTGATCTTCCTCGGTGATAGTCCTGAGACAGGTGCCAAAAAAATTATGAGCGCCACAACAGACAGTCTTAGCAAGATCAACTATGACTATCATAAACAACCAGGCATTAGCAACCTTCTAGATATTCTCAGCGCCTTAACAAATACGCCTATCAAAGAGATTGTCGCAAAGTATCAAGGTCAGACTCAATACGGCCCGCTAAAGCAAGACGTCGCAGATGCTATAAGGAACTTCTTGACAAACTTTCAATCAAAACTAGCGAAGGTAGACGAAAAAGAACTAATGGATAAGCTAGAGGCTTCAGAGAAAGCAATGAACGAAGTTGCCAACCAGACTTTACGTAAAGTTCAAGAAGCCGTTGGCCTCCGAATATAGCCAAGTCGGTATAATTGTCGTATAAGTTTGTATTTTTTGTTAGAATACTTACAACACTATAGGAGAAAATTATGAGTACTAGACTAAGAAATGGCTGGGGAGGAAATAGAGAAGGCGGGGTGTTTTTAGCAAATTCTCCCAACATTAGATTCGGTGACTGTTTCGTCGAAAAGGAAAAAATCACTCTTCCTAATGGGGCGGAGTTAGAAGGATGTCGAGGAGTTCCTGTTGAGAACTTTCTCGGACTAGGTACATTGGCAGTGGCAGTAAGACATAGTGGAGATCATTACAATACTTACGTACCTGTATCTGTCCAGTACTATATAGCCCACGGGCAAACTATAATGAGGCCGTATATTGATCTTCAATTTGGAGCTTATGACTTTGGCGAGAAAATTGGAACGCTCGATTATAATTCACTATGTCAAATTCAAGCCGGAGGCGAAGCTATATTCGATAGTTGCGAAAACCCGCTAAATCACGCCAGTCTCGAAACAAATTAATTATATGCAGAAGATTATAGTAGATGCAGAAAATAGCGAAAGACTAGATCTTTTTTTGGTTGGAATGATTCCAGAATTAAGCAGGAGTTCTATTCAGAAACTCTGTGACAGCGGTAAAGTACTCGTTAACAACGAGCAAAAGCCAACCAAGTACAAAGTTAAAATGGGGGATGAAATCAAAGTGTATTTCGACCCTAAAGAGTTAGACGAAATACCAAAGATTGACCTTCCAGTCCTGTACGAGGATGAAGACTGTATTGTTATCGACAAGCCATCAGGCATCTTGACGCATAGCAAAGGTTCATTCAATCCTGAGGCGACCGTTGCCACATTTATCAGAGATAAAATATCAGATATTGACAGTGAACGGGCAGGGATTGTACATCGATTAGATAGAGGCACTTCTGGTGTTATTATTTGCGCAAAAAACCAAAAGTCACTGGATTACCTACAAAAACAATTTGCTGATCGAAAAACAGTCAAAAAATATATTGCAATAATTGAAGGTACAATTGAACCGAGTAAAGCCATTATCGACATGCCGATTGCACGAGACGTTCGAAATCCTAAATCTTTCTGCGTTAAAACAAACGGAAAAGAGTCTATCACTGCCTACGAATTACAACAACAAAGCAGTCATTATTCGCTCTTAGTGCTAACTCCGAAAACCGGTAGAACACACCAGCTTAGAGTCCATCTGTCTCACCAAAAACACCCAATTGTTGGTGATGAGCTATATGGTGGCAAGCCATTTAGTAGAATCTTGCTTCACGCAAAAGAGCTAACAATATCTCTACCAGAGGGCAAGACAACAACTTTTGAATCCAAACTTCCTGCCGAATTTATAGATATAATGAACGTATGACATACCCGTTAATAAATCCTCGGACTAAGTTTAAAGTTGATGCCTTCATAAAGAACCCGTCCCACGCACTAATAATATCTGGGCCTGTTGGCTCTGGAAAAACAAAATTAGCGGATTACATTGCTCAGGTTGCTCTCGATACCCAAGATATCAATACATATCCCTATCTACACAAAATAAATCCAATCGATGACAAACTAGGGATTGAACAAATTCGGGAACTACAAAGTCTAGTTAAGCTTAAAATCCCAAGCAACAAAGACATTTCTCGAATACTAATAATCGGGAGCGCAGATATTATGGGTGACGAAGCCCAAAATACTCTACTAAAAACGCTTGAAGAACCCCCAACTGATACTATATTGATCCTACTTACAACCGACATGAATAAACTGCTAGAAACAGTGAGATCTAGGGCAGTAACTATTGAAGTAAAAACGCCAACTAAAGGGCAACTTGTTGATCACTTTACCGGAAAAGGCTTTGACCAAAAGCAGGTCGAACGAGCAATGTTGTTAGGATCAAATAGGCCTGGAATAATTAGTGAGATTCTTGATGAAGATGAATCAGAGTACGAAAAATCGATTGTTGAAGCCAAGAATATTCTAGCAAGTTCTGAGTTTAATAGACTCATAAAAATAAACGAGCTAGCAAAAGACAAGCAAGTATCTTCCGAGATAATCGACTCATTAATCTTAATTGCCCGCTCGGCAATGAAATCTTCCAGCAACCCTGAGCAAACAAAACGTTGGCACAAAATTCTCAAAAACGCTGATAAGGCAAAACAAAAAATGGCGAAAAACGGCAACACTAAAATTATACTAACTGACTTGTTCTTGAACCTATAGTATAATTATACCCACTAATGATAGAACTACTTTTAGTCGTCGGTTTTGGAATAATTGCCTACCGTAGCGCTACAATTCGTGACGAAGATTTGTCGCCGCTCCCTAGAAAGTTAAGTGATAAGCTTGGACAACTTTGGGGAATTGCCCATCAAGGGATGAAGGATAATAGTTTAATTAGAGCAGAAAAAGCTCTTTTGACTATCCTAAAGATTGACAAAAAAAATGCTGCCGCCTACAACCGTTTAGGCATCTTATACGCTAAGCAAAAAGAGTACAAAGATGCTATAGATTGCTTTGAGATTGCCTCGAGCATCGAAGTGAGTCCTTCGAGCCTGCATAACTTAGGATTAATCTACTATGAAACAGAGAATTACGAGAAGGCAGCAACTGCGTTCGAACAAGCACTAAAACTAGAGGATGACTTGGCGGCTAGGCATGTTGCATATGCAAAAGTTCAAGAAAAACTAGGCAACAACAAGCTCATGTTTGCAGAGCTCGAGAAAGCTGTCGAGATTGAGCCGACTAAAGAATCGTTAAAATATCTACACCAAGCTTATGAGAATAACGATATGCACGATGAAGCACGAAATATTCGCCGTAGACTAGATCGAGCCACAGTTTCAAAAACAAAACCAAAAAAACTAACAAGACCAAAACGTAGAGTTGTTATTTAACCCCTGTTCTGGTAAAATTTGACAGTACTTTTCTTTGATAATAAGAGGAAAAGAGCAGCCTGACAAAATGTATTCCATTTTGCCAGCGCGATGAGAAAAACCTTTGGTTTGTCTCATTAGGCCGCCTTAGCTCAGTTGGTTAGAGCGACGGTTTTGTAAACCGTAGGTCGTCGGTTCGAATCCGACAGGCGGCTCCACAGAAAGCATCATGACAGTTTACTGTTATTGTGCTTTCGAGGAAGCAACTGCAGCCCGAAGGGCTACAGGCGGCTCCAGTAATATTAAGCTTATTGCGTGAAAGCTTAATTGTGGGCTAGAGTTCATGTAGGTGTTTATGTGTTACCTAGCCTAACGAACCAACGAGCGGGTTTCCCGACTCGAGTGTTCGCTAGGCTAAGAGGAAGAATCGACTAGAGAGTGAAAGTAAATTATCAAACAATAATTTACTGGAAGTTGACCGTCGGTTCTGACGAGCAGGGTTAGTGAAGCGGTCAAACACGGCAGACTGTAAATCTGCTGGCTTATGCCTTCGTAGGTTCGAATCCTACACCCTGCACCATCCTTCGTCGCTATGTTTCTATACATAGCTATGAAGGATTTTTAGTTTGTCGTAGGGTTCGAACCGACAGGCGAAAACAGTTGGGGGCTGTTTGAGTTATCCATATTTCTAGCGAGATACTTTAGTTCTCGAGCGGATTAATCAATTCGAATCCTACACCCTGCACCAAACTAAGAACCCGACTTGTTCAGGTTTTTTGTTTGGTTTAAGTTGAAGGTTTCAAAATTACGACGGGAGCCTTCGTAGGGGAGAACTGTCAGTAGCAGTTCGAACAGTCGGGAGCCCGGAGTATATTAATGCCCGAGCTGAGGCAGGGTCGCGGAAATTTACATATAGAAAATTGTTCGTGACCGAATCCTTTTAGGTTTCGAGCTCGCGGAACGTGACCGAATCCTACTGGTTACTGATCAAAGCCTAATTCTGTCATAGCAATTATTTCTATGCTCTAAATAGGGCTGATAAAGTTGACGAAAGTATATAATTAAACTATGTTTCAGTAGGAGGCTAATATACTGAGCCCATAAGAAACCACTGCTTTGTAAAGTGTAAATATAACAAGGAGTTTATTATGCCGAATAAACCTGGCGTTGGACTGGGAGTAATAATTGAGAATGAGCAAGGACAAGTTTTTATCGGAAAAAGAACCGGTAGCCATGCTCCGCATTACTCAATACCGGGCGGTAAGCTAGAACTAGGAGAAACTTTCGAACAAGGGGCTATTCGAGAGATACAAGAAGAACACGGAATAACAATTGTTAAACCAAAAGTGATAGCAGTAACAAATAACTTAGAGACATATAGGGCAGAAGGAATTCACTTTATTTCGGTTATTTTATTAGCAAAGGCGTTCGAAGGAGAACCAAGTATTTGTGAACCGGATAAATGCGAAGAGATTCTCTGGGCAGATCCAACCAGCTTACCTCAACCACATTTTGATGCGAGCAGACTTGCAATCGAGTGCTATTTACAAGAAAAACCCTACGTTGGAATTAGATAGTTAATTTGTTGAAAAAATGACCAGAACTTACCTAGGAAAAATTGTTGAAACGATTGAACCCGTTAATACAATAGCCCGTGAACTCGACGGTAAAAAATATTTGATTAACTTTATAGATGATTCGACACTGCGAAAGTCAGGTGTTTATCTAAGTGGTTATGCATATAAAGGTAAAATCTATATACGTTTAGGGCTTCCGAAAAGAGTCGAGCAAGCTGTATTTCGCCACGAAGTTTATCACTTAGATGACAAACACAGATGGCTGGGTAAGTACGGGATGGAAATGCGAGCGCATGCACACACAATTCTTCATGATCCATTTGGATTTCTACTTGTTCTTCTTCATAGTTTGAACTTCAGATACATAAAAACATTTTGGCGACTATATATTTGGCCCAAAAACCCTAGCTAGACAATCACCACGAACTTAAACTATTCCCCAACCCTAAACAATAGGACATCGTTAACACCAAAACTGTTTTTTGCTACAATAAAACTATGAAATGTCCAAAATGCAAACCGCAAGTAACGAATTAATGAATAAAGGCTAGACTATGAATACAGAGTCAAACCAATTAGAAAGTTACGTTAATCAGCAGTTTGACCAAGGAATATCAGAATCAGAAGTTCGTCAAAATCTATTGCAAAAAGGTTGGGATAAAATAACAGTGGATAAAGCTATTGAATATGCAGTAGATTCTCGTCAATCAAAAAAATCATCACATAATTCAAAAGTTAAAAATGGGATTTTTTGGATTTTATCACCATTTATTTTTCTATTAATTGTTATCATTTTGAACATAATATCCCGATTTTCAGGAATTGATTCGACAATAATTGACGTTATATCTCTTATGGCGGGGATAACCGGAATAATTCTCATATTTGTGGGTCCAATTATCGGGATATTAAAGTTGTCAAAACATAATTAAACTCTTTCTCTAACTTTGAAAACAGTGCTAAACCAATAATATGGATGTCCATGAATCAAAGTAGATATTTTGTTAATATAGTAATATGATTTGTCCGAAATGCAATAAGCCAATGGGAAATGTACGCTCAGAAATTACCAACAACCTCAAATCAGGCAAAAACTATAAAGAATACGATAAAACAACTTACGAATGTAAAACAGATGACATCTGGCTTACAACAGAAACCCCAATCACTAAAAAGTCTACCGAGAAGTTATCGAAATAGTTCTGATTTTTTGTAGAACAGAGTGTCACGGGCATGAACCTTAAGTGATACAATTAATTCTATGGAACGAATTTCGATCCACAAAACGCAACTAGATGTTGGGCCTGAGGTAAAGTTCGACACTTTATTGCTCGTTGAACCCACAGAGCGTGCTATTGATGCGTTCGAAAGACGTGAGGCTGAAATTATCGCACAAGAAGCACCAGACCCACGCATACACCATTGCATTGGTGATCTAGTACTTATGCCGACATAGCTCAGGGGTAGAGCGCATCCATGGTAAGGATGAGGTCCTGGGTTCAAATCCCAGTGTCGGCTCCAAAAATACTACTTGAAATAACTATTCTAATCTGTTAATCTATATTTCATGGCTAAAAAAACCGGTAAACGAAAAACTATAGGACTTGTAAGCGAACTTTCAGGTCATCGTCATTATTACACTGACAAGAATCAACAAAATACTCCAGACAAATTGAGCCTAAGAAAATACGATCCAGTTGCCCGAAAACACGCACTTTATACAGAGACAAAGAAGAGCTTGGGCCGTAACGAAGTTAAGCCTCGTAAAAAATAGTTATCCACAACCCCCTCTTGACACTCAAAATAGGTCTTGTATGCTGGTCTTTGTGTCTTTTGTCAGTGAGAGTGGAACGCTGTATTTAAGCCCTGGACACACAAATATATAATAGAAAATCATTTCTAAAATAAAAATAACCTAAAAACAAAAGGGCAACAATTAAGAGGAGGTGTTATGCGAAAAATCGCACTACTAGCGATGCTAGTATTAAGTGTACTATTTATTAGTACTACAACGGGTTCAGCACATGCTGAAACAGTTAAAAAAGTGAGTAAAAGTAAGCAAAAAATCGTAACAGTAATGAGTGGAGACTCATTAGCTAAAATTGCTACCAAGCACAAATCTACATACAAGCGGATTTTTGATGCTAATAAAAAGATCAAAAGCCCAGATTTAATTTTTCCGGGCCAAAAACTACGAATACCTAAGAAATCAGAGAAACTTAAATCTAGGACTACAGCTCCAGTTGTCGCTGCACCTTCGGTTAGCGCACAGCCTGTCGCACCAGCTACTCCACAGCCTGCGCCAGCCCCAGCAAACTTTGCCCCCGGAAATAGTGTCTGGGATCAGTTAGCGGCCTGTGAATCAGGTGGAAACTGGGCTATAAATACTGGAAACGGTTATTACGGTGGCCTGCAGTTCTCGCTATCTAGTTGGAGAGGCGTTGGTGGCAGCGGATACCCACATCAAGCTAGCAAAGCCGAACAGATCAAACGCGCCGAAATATTACGTGGAAGCGGTGGATGGGGCCATTGGCCAGCGTGTTCCGCAAAACTCGGTCTTATTTAAAACAATTTAACAATTCTAGCCTAACAATAGCCTCATATATTGAGGCTATTGTTTTATAGGAACATATAGTACGTTTATTATATGTCGTATTCTTCTTGGCTTATAATCGCTGTACGTTTCTTCTTATACACCTGCTCAATATCGAATAAATCTTGCCATCTTAGAAACTGAGATATTGGCAAATCAACGCTAACCGTACCTGATTCACGCAGCTCTAATACCGGAGTCAGATCAGGATGGATGAACGTATTTAGTGTATTTGTATAGGATTCTGAAGCGCTCTCTAACCCATCCCTATTGATAAAGAACCCCGAAACGACGCTTCCGATTGCATTAAAGTCATAAGAAACAGCTACTAAGGCATCTCCAGAATGGGATCCACGAGATGGAAATTCGACTATACTTCGGAAGACCACATTCATTGAATGATCACCATAAGGGTTAACTAACTGATCGCCTTCAGGAAATACAATTGTATCGGCAGCTCTGTCTGGTCGCGGAAACCTAGTATCATCATTTGGTTGAAAACTAAATGTAAACGGGATTGATTCAGATATCATAGGTATATTATACTGCAGAATAAAGTATTATGCAATAGTCCGAGCTCGAATAACTGATAACTTGAATAAATGGCAGGGGTGGAGGGACTTGAACCCGCGACCTTCGGTTTTGGAGACCGACGCTCTAGCCAGCTGAGCTACACCCCTATACGGCTAATTGATAATTAAAGGTTCAAGTCCGACTTGGTCACATTCTGCGACCCCGAAACTTTCATACTCTAAGCATAGCTTATAATCTGAAAGATTTCCTTGCGAAATGCCACAGGCATTTCTCACCCGCGACCTTCGGTTCTAGCGACCGACGTTTCACACCAACTGAGCTACACCCCTATACCTAGTAACTATTTAGATACCAGTTAATAATACAATACGTTATCTGTTATGTCACTTGAGCTTTTTATCTATTAATATCTAATGAACACAAATCAATCTTTAGCATTTAACCAAAGTCCAACTCTGTTATACAATAGATGCACATGTCAAAAATTCCATTAAAGAAACCCGTACTCATCACACTATTTGGCTTCCCAGGTTCTGGCAAAACATATTTTGCAAAAAACCTAACCAACTATATACAGGCCGTACATATCAGTACCGATAAGCTTCGAAACGAGCTGTTTACTCGTCCAAGATTCGACAAAGAAGAAAATAGCGTAGTAAGTCATCTTGCTCAATATATGTGTGAGGAATTTTTATCAGCTGGTGTCAGCGTAATATATGACGGCAAATGCGATAGACTTTCAAAGCGCCTAGCTTTAAGAGAAATAGCAAAAAAACATAAAGCTGTATATACACTAATTTGGTTTCAGATAGACAAGGACTCAGCGTTTGCGAGAATGAAAAATCGCGATAAAAGAAGAACTGAAGATAAGTACTCTCGAGATTTCACAAAAGAAGAATTTGGCAAGTTTATAAGTAGTGTACAGAATCCAAAACCAGAAGAAGATTATCTAGTTTTAAGCGGCAAACACTCGCCTAATATGCAACGTAGCGCTCTAGTAAGACGACTGTTCGAAAGAGGAGTCATATCTGCCGATTACGTACCTTCAAACGTTACAAAGCCTGGCATGGTAAACCTTGTACCAGGACGAGTTGACGAAAGCCGCAGAAATATTTCAATCCGCTAGAACCTATGTCAAAAACAACAATTAATATCCCTGATATTGGCGACGTAGATTTTGTTAAAAACCCTCGGGCAAAAAATATTAGAATCCATATTAATGGCAGTAGAGTTAAGGTAACATACCCCCGTTACGTTTCCCGTACTCTAGCTCGGTCTTATGTAGTATCAAAAAAAACGTGGATCAATAATCATAAATCACAAATTCATGTCTTTCACAGCGGTGATCTTATAGGGAAACAGCACAAACTAGTGCTTGAGACATCAAATATCACAAAAATATCTTCAAAAGTGACCAACAATACACTTCATATTAATGTTCCGATGGGTGTCGATCCGTACTCGGCATCCGTACAAACAAAGATTCATTCAAAAATTGAAAAGATTCTAAAAACTGAGAGTGAAGATCTAGTCACAGATAGGCTAAAGGATATTTCATTTGAGAACAACATCGACTATAGGTCGATCAATTATAAAAAGCTTACAAGGCGTTGGGGTAGCTGCGACAACAAAAAGAACATAATCCTAAATCTTTATCTGGTGCAATTACCATGGGACCTAATCAACTACGTAATAGTTCACGAGCTAGCTCACACTATAGAGCTTAACCATAGCCCGAAATTCTGGAATATCGTAGAATCAATAATCCCAGATTATAAAAAATTAAAAACCCAGCTCAATAAACATTCCCCAGAAGCATACGTTTTCTAAAACCAATAAGCACAAACAATTACTAAATAATATGCGATAATACGACTACATGGGCGAAGAACCAACAAAACAACCTACCAAACCACAAGCTGCTGATCATGAAAGGCTAACTAGCCTTATCAATAGTATGGGCGACGGAGTTATTGCTATCGACCAAAATCAGAAAATCATTCTTTATAACGGCGCTGCACTAAATATATTAGATAAAAACACTGCCATTCAAAATAGTTTTCTCTCGAGCGTTTTGACAATTATCGATAAAAATAAGCAACCAGTTGATATTGCGACTATTATTAATAACACAAAGACTGCATATTTTAATCGCGATTACTTACTGCTCTACCCAGACAAAAGCACGATCAATCTATACCTGAGTATTGCGCCCGTAAGGTTAGGTTATGGTCAATCTGATACAGGCGGTTACGTAGTACTGCTCCGCGATATAACCCGTGAAAAATCATTAGAAGAAGAACGGGACGAGTTTATCAGCGTTGTTAGCCATGAACTTCGTACACCAATTGCAATTACCGAAGGTAATATTGGAAACGCCCAAATGATAGCAGAAAAAACTGGCGATATGGCGCAAATAAAAGAAGCGCTTAGACAGGCTCACGATCAAGTACTTTTTTTGGGTGATATGATTAATGATTTATCCACTCTGTCTAGAGCCGAGCGGGGAAAATTGAACGTTGAGGTCGAAGCGATAAATGTACACGATCTAATCTTAGATTTGGTTCATAACTATACATCGGATGCAGAAAAAAAGGGAATCACTATCAAGACACAGATCGACCCAAGCCTAGAATTATTATATTCGAGCAAACTCTACGTTAGAGAAATCCTACAAAACTTTGTAACAAACGCTATAAAATACACCGAAGAAGGGTATGTACAGATCGAGGTCCAACGAAGCGAAAAAAGCGTAATTTTCAAGATAACTGATACGGGTATCGGTATCGGCAAGGCAGACAAAGAAAAATTATTCGACAAATTCTTCCGATCCGAGGACTATAGAACACGAAAGAATAGCGGTACAGGTCTTGGGCTTTACGTAACAATGAAGTTGGCTACCTTAATACACGCAAAAATTTCTGTAGATAGCGAGTTAGACAAAGGCTCTACTTTTAAAATCTCTATACCGAATCTACAAAAGCCCATTGTAAAGGAAAAATGACTGTGGTAGTATTGACATAGACAGCACATACTATAGATGTATGTGTTTTTTAATTAGGAGGATCGATTGAGTAAAGAAAAATCCAAAAACGTCAAGTCACAGTCATTACGGCAGAACATCGAAAGTAATGCTGGATCAAGTAAAAAGAATAGGCGTTTAAAAACTGGGGCGAGTACTGTTTCGAAACCTCTTAAAAAGGTTATTGGCAAAGGTAAAAACGAATATCACATCCCGTTGCCAGATAACAAAGCTGGACGAATTCTAGGCAAACGAGTTCGGATTTTTCCTAAATACTTTCGTGATAGTTGGGCTGAGTTAAGGCAAGTTGTCTGGCCAGACAGAAAGCAAACCATCAAGCTAACAACAGCTGTAATTGTTTTTGCCCTTGTTTTCGGTGTTGCAGTAGCAATAGTTGATTACGGGCTTGATAAATTATTTAGAATATTAATATTGGAGAAATAATGACAAAAAGATACGACACAACAAAACAATGGTACGCAATCCACACTTATAGTGGATATGAAGAGAAGGTAGCTGAGAGCATTCGACAGCGCGCCGACAGTCTAGATATGAAAGACAAGATCTTTCAGATTCTGGTACCAAAAGAAAAGATGATCGAAGTAAAAAACGGCAAACGTAAAGTAGTAGAAAAACGAATCTTTCAAGGTTACTGCTTGGTCGAAATGAAGCTGACAGAAGATGCTTGGTATATTGTGCGAAACACCCCTAACGTTACAGGCTTTGTTGGCACGGGTACTGAACCAACGCCAGTGTCATACGAAGAAATAGAAAAAATCATGAAGCGAATGGGACGAGAAGAGCCAAAGCACAAAATTGACTTTAAAGTTGGGGAAGTCGTAAACATTATCGATGGCCCTTTCAAAGGTTTTGATGGAGCAATTAACGAGATTGACGTACAAAAAGGCAAACTAAAGGTGCTCGTGAACATGTTTGGTCGTGAAACTCCAGTAGAATTAGACTCGTTGCAAGTAAAACGCGTATAGACAACAGGGGTAATCTATAGTAGTATGTATCAGTTACGCACGATAACTGCATGCTTCAGCAGTATTATGCAAATAAGGAGATAAAAGTGGCTAAAAAAGTTACAGCAAATTTAAAGATGAAAATACCTGCCGGTAAAGCTAGCGCTGGACCCCCAGTTGGTTCAACTCTTGGTCAATACGGTGTTAATATGATGGATTTTGTGACACCGTTTAACGAGCAAACACGTGAGTTAAAGGGTACGGTTACAGCACATATTCAGATTTATGATGATAGGAGTATGGATTTTAGAGTTGTCGCCGAACCTACAGATGATCTAATTCGACAAAAACTGGGTATCGACAAGGGTAGTGGTAAGCCAAATACCGAGAAAATCAGCAAAAAACTATCTGATGCACAACTTACTGAAATAGCAGAAATTAAAGCAAACGACATGAACACTGATGATATAGAAGCCGTTAAAAAAATGGTAGCGGGCACAGCCAGAAGCATGGGCGTGGAGATAGGATAGCAATATGAGTGGAAACTTTGATTTTTCAAAAGGAACTAGTCGATTCGAAAGTCGAGTAGCAGAAGGTGAAGGTGATAATACAGGAGATGTTTCTTGGTGGGGATCATTGTCACATAGTGAGGTTACGGAAGCTGCTCAGGATATTTGGCGCGCCGGACACGCTTCATGGGGCGTAACCGGTAATCCTATCGACCTTTCGAATTTCTCAAGGTTAGCAGACTCTTTTTTAGACGATAGATGGAGCCTACACGCATTGCACCTTGTAAGCAGGATTAATCTTAAGACTGCACACCAAGCTTATGAAACTGCGCTAGAAGATAGAATAGATGAACTTGAACGCGTAGTTAGTATGGTGGATACAGGAATATCGGCAATAATCGATAAGTTCAAGCATGACCAATTTGTTGATCAAACATAGCGTATAAAACATTTAATTTGTGGGAGGTTATAAAAATGCCGATTGAACCACGAGAGGAGCTAAAATGGCAGAAGCCAAAAAAACAACAAAAAAGACACCAGAACAAGAAGTAGAGATTCTTGAATCTATTAAGAAGGCCGACAAAGCCGTCGTAGACAAAGAAGCTAAAGAGATCGTTGAAGAAGAAAAGTCTGAGACTATGATCAAAAAAGCCGGAAAACACAGCGCTAAAGGTCTGAAAGAAGAGCAAGAAAAGTTAGAAAAAATTGAGCGCCAAAAGCATAAAGAAGAGCAAGAAGCCGTTTCTGAGTCAAAACCAAAAGTAATCCAGAAACCAGCACGACCGCATCATGAACGAAAAGGTAAAAAATATCGAGAAAGCTACAAACTAATCAACAAAGATACTGAATATAACCTAAATGATGCGATTGATCTTGCAAAAAAGACAAGCAACGTTAAATTTGATGCATCTGTAGAATTACACGTAAAACTAAACGTCAACCCTAAACACGCTGATCAGAATATTCGTGAAAGTATAGTATTGCCAGCCGGAACAGGCAAGAAAATTACTGTAGCTGTCTTTGCCGAAGCAGAAGATGCAAAAAAAGCAAAAACTGCCGGTGCGGATATCATTGGTGAAGATGATTTCTTGCAACGACTCGACAAGGGGCAATTCGATTTCGATGTACTGATCTCTACACCCAAGCTAATGGCTAGACTAGGTAAATACGCTAAAGACCTAGGGCCAAGAGGTTTAATGCCAAACCCTAAAAGTGGTACCGTCACAAAAGATGTTGCCAAAGCTGTTACTGAGTCTAAAGGTGGTAAGGTTGAATATCGTGTAGATAGTACTGGGATAGTCCACTTGGCTACTGGTAAAGTTAGCTTTAGTGACAAAGATCTTGCTCGCAATATAGACACAGTATTTGCTAGTATAAAAAACGCTAAGCCAACCTCAATAAAAGGGACTTATGTCGATTCTATCTACATCAGTACATCAATGGGGCCAAGCATAAAAGTTGCAAACACCGTAATTTAGTTTTAAAACACCCGATTAACGCAATATAGTAAATCAAGTTGTAAAAATGATGTTGTAATAATCATCATTTGCTTGTTTGCTGTTGCCCCACCACAGTACAATATAGATATTACTAAGTGAGGGGAACAAGTTGTCTGTATATAGCAACACTCAAATTAATCAAGCAATAAATTATGGGCATATTGTCTGCACGCCGTTCAACCCGAAGCACGTAGCGCATGCCAGCCTAGACGTGACTCTAGGATATTACTATTATCGAACAGAAAGAGCCGGTGACCACACAATCTACAATCCATTTGATGAAGCCGATGTCTCTAGATATTTTGAAGGCCCACACAAAGCTGTACCTCATAAAAAATGGTGTGATGACAATGGAGTAAAACTTCTCAAAGGAGTGCCCGCTGATCATCCAGTAATCCCACTAAAACCCGGAGAGAGAATCCTGGCTCATACACACGAATTTTTCGGCATAAAACCACCAGGCGCATATGAACTAAAATCTCGTTCAAGTTGGGGCCGAAACGGCATAGCAGTTTGTTTTGATGCTGGTTGGGTTGATCCAGGCTATATTAATCGTTTGACATTAGAAATCTTTAATCTCAACCACAAAGAGATCGTACTGTTGCCCGTAGGAGAACGTATCGGTCAAGCAGTATTTCATGACACCGGACAAGTTGAAGGAAACTACGGTGAAGGTCGAGAAAACGGCTTTAGCGGAAAGTACCAAAGTGGCACAGATCTAGATACCCTAATAAAAACCTGGAAACCAGAAATGATGCTACCAAAAGCGTATAAAGACAAACGCTCGTTGCCAGTAAAAATCAAAGGACTAAAAGGTGACTGACATCCCACAAAACTTTGGTGGGGAAGAATCTACTAATTTAGCTAAAGGCATTTTTATCGTTATCGAGGGCACAGACGGCTCTGGTAAGAGTACGCAATATCAGCTACTTAAAGAACATTTAGAAAGTATGGGCCACGACATTGTCCCAATACACTTCCCGCGCTACGACCAACCATCGAGTTATTTTATCAGGCAATATTTAAGCGGAGCATATGGCATGGGCGACGAAATTAATCCGTATTCTGGGTCAATATTCTACGCGCTGGATCGATACGAGGCATCTAATGAAATACGCCAAGCACTTAGCGAGGGTAAAATTGTCCTTTGCGATAGATATGTAGGCTCGAATATGGCTCATCAAGGTACGAAGTTTGATAACCCAGCCGAGCGTAGAGGTTATTTTATTTGGCTGGACAATCTAGAATTTGGAACACTCGGCATCCCTCGTCCAGATATTAATTTTGTACTGAATAATCCATACGACGTGATAACGTCTCGGCTAAAAAATAAACAAGAATCAAGCACACATATCAAGAAAAAAGACGTACACGAAGTGGACCCCAATCACATCAAACGATCAATTGATGTATATCGAGACATGTGCGAATTATTCCCTAAAGACTTTGTACGCATTGACTGCGCAAGAAATGACGTTGTATTGCCAGCCGAAGAAGTCCATTCACTACTCTGGGAAAAGATTACTCCAAGATTACCTGTAATCAATCAGCCTGTTCCTGACAACGAAGATCAAGACTACATCACAAAAAACGAAAACGGCTCGTTCTCTATTACTAACGCCGGAAAAGAATTCCTTAACGATGCTATTACAAATACAGATGATAATGTCTATGCATTCACTGGCGAAAAGCTAACACCAATAACCGCAGCAGCAGCTATGGCCAGACTGAGCCGTCGAGGCGATGATATGCGCGTAACAATATTAGATGAGTTCGCAAAAAACCTTGGCAAGGACGAAGGGTTACTTAAACGCGTGATTACTGCGTACGGAGACGACTCTGTCCAACAACTTGTCGGCCAACACTTGGTGGTAGAAGAAGCGTCAAATCTACTAACAAAAAAACTTGAGTGGGGAAGATTGGCTTCATATCTAGAACAATCAACACGTTACATTTATTTTGATCAAAAGGATAAAAACGGTCGATACAAATATTTTACCCCGCCAGAGCTAGATGAGTTAACAAAACAAGTTTATGAACAAACGATGGATGAACTCTTTGATAATTATTCAAAACTTGCTAGTGATTTGACGGAATATGTACGAAATAAATCTACGGTTGCCGAGTCAGAACGCGATATCGCTTGGAAGGGCGCAACCCGTGCCCAAGCTTGCGATGCAATTCGTGCAGTACTTCCAGTAGCTACAAAATCAACTGTAGGAATTTATGCGTCAGGACAAGCACTTGAAAGCCTAATAATGCATTTACAAGCTGACGAATTAGCAGAAGCAAGAACAACTGGCGATAAAATCTTAGCTGAATCTCGAAAAGTATTGCCAGCATTTTTAGAGCGCGCCGACAAGCCAGAACGAGGTGGAGCCAACATTGCTTACAAAGCTAATACGGCAAGAAAAGTAAAAAAGCTTGCTTTAGATTACCTGCCTAACAATAACGTTGGCTCTAATGATGATGTGGTTCTGACTGATTATTGGCCAAAGAACGAGTTCGACCTAGTTGCCGACATGTTATACGATCACAGCTCGTTATCGCTTGAGGATATTCGTAGTGAGGTTTCTGACTGGCCATATGAGCGTAAAAAAGAGGTTTTTGACGCGTATGTGGGCGAAAGACTAAATCGGCGTCATAAACCCGGTAGAGCCCTAGAAAAGGCTCATTACAGCTGGGATCTTGTGTGTGATTACGGGATTTTCCGCGATTTACAGCGTCATCGTATTGTAGATGATCTAGAGTGGCAACTATTAACACCAAGATATGGTTATGAGATTCCAGAACTTGTAGAAAAAGCCGGTTTGAGTGACCTTTTCGAACAATGCTTTGATTTAAGCCTAAAATTGTACAGCGACATGCAACAAGCTGGATATCCCCTTGAGGCCCAGTACGCAACACTCCTTGGTCACAAAATGCGCTGGAAAGTTACTTATAACGCAAGAGAAGCATTTCATTTACACGAACTGCGTACTGCGCCTCAAGGTCACCCTGGATACCGAAAGTTAGTTAAGCAAATGCACGACAAATTATGCGAGGTACACCCATCAATTGGCGTAGCCATGAAGTTTGTTAATAAAGATGAAGATCCCGAGCTAACCAGACTAGCAGCTGAAAGATATACTCAATTTAAACTTAAAGACCTTCAGTAGGGATTTGGTAGTTAACCTGTGAGAGCGTTTGGTCATCGCTAAAGAATCTGACAACATCTAATACGAGTTCTCCTACCGCAAGAACACGATCGGGATTATCAATACTACAAGGCGTGATATCAGCCTCGTATTGAAAAACTTCGTGAGCAATAGCGTGAATAGGATCTTCGCCAACCATAAAAACCCCTACAAGGGGTCTACTCGGTGCCTCGCCATAGGCGATTCTTTTAACATTCATATAGACATCGAACCCCATTCGTTGTCCTCTGCTTTCTATAGAATCATCGGGCCTAGGTAATCTTATTAGTGACATAATATCCTCATTAAAAAGGCCTCCGTTTTTGTGGAGGCCAGTCTTTCGTTCTTTATTGCTTTATCGCAATCGGCCTCCACGCATATCGCCACAAATGATCACTCGATTTGTGAGCATTGTTTTATGGCTATATTTAACCGGACGTATTAATTTATTCATACCGCAATTAAAATTACTCCTATAAAAAGGGGTTGTCAAGATTATTTTTTATGATAAATTATATATCTAATGACTACAAAATCGTTGAAGCAACAAAACCTGCTACTCAGCCTACAAGGGTTGTGCTTCAACATGGTTGAAGCCTAAGCGAATAACTCGCTTCTAGCACAACCGACATCAAACGGCTTCAACGAAGCCGTTTTTTAAATAATAAGGAGCTAAAATGAGTTTTGAACAAGTAGATGTACATATTTTTGACACAACTTTACGTGATGGGGCCCAATCGTTACCTAGAGACCATCAGTTTCCTGTAGGTTCGAGGACAGAAATTGCTGATAAGATAGCCGGCTTAGGCGTTGGTGAAATCGAAGCTGGGTTTCCCGTCACACCAGGCGATGCGACTGAAGTAGAAGAGGTTGCTAGAACAATTGGCAATAAAGCCTATTCTGTCTCTCGATGGGAACAAGCAGAGCTATCGGGAGAAGTTACGCGACCACCTGTTATTGCGGGCCTATCTCGTACAACTCAAGGTGATATCGAAGCAACATGGGAGGCAATCCAATACGCATCTCGCCCACGAATACATACTTTTGTCTCGACAGATCCAGAGCATATGGCCGCAAAGTTTCCAGGAAAGTCTCAGACCCAAGTACTAAATATGGGAAGAGATGCTATCCGTATGGCACGGGATTTTTCAGATGAGCATACCGGAGCTTCAGTAGAATTTTCCGCGGAAGCTGCTAGTACAACTGATACCGAATATTTAGAAAGAGTAATTAGGACAGCGGTGTCAGAAGGAGCTGATATAATCAATCTTCCAGATACCGTAGGACAAAGAAATCCATTTTGGATGAAAGATTTTTACTCTAAAGCTATCGAGTGGATTCGTTCAGAGAATCCTGACGTAGTAATCTCCGCGCACAACCATAACGATTTAGGGATGGCTGCCGCGAATAGCTATGCTTTATTGTTAGCCGCCGCAGATGCTGCACAAAAATCACAGTCCAGAGTCAATATACAAATCGAAGGAACAATTTGTGGCTTAGGCGAACGCGCAGGTAATGCAGACATCTTCACTGTGATGGGAGAGATCTATAAGTTTGTTGGTGACTTGGCAGTACCGGTTACATGGGGCTTTAATCCAGAAAAGTCAGTCCAAATAGCAAATGATGTAATGGGTTACGCAGGATTAAGTGTTGATCGACAGAATCCTATTGTTGGCCGAGACACAATGGTACATCGATCCGGAATCCACAGCGATGGTGTAATTAAGGGTGGTCATCAAATATACACTCCACATGACCCTACTTTCTGGGGCCACAGAGAACAAGCCGTCCACGAAGAAGGACGATATCAAGGCAAAGCAGGTCGTGCCGCCGCGAGAAAATCAATTTCACAAATTGGCGCATCCGACTTAAGGGAAGTAATAGATGGAACCGTGAACCCAGACGAACACGATTACGACGGATTCGAAAATGAACTAAGAGCCGCTGGCGTCACTATTTGACATTAATCGACACAGAAATTATGATTGATGATATGAATATTTCAATTATTCAAATTATTGAAGGGACCGTAAGCGCGGAGTAGTGTTAGTTTTACAAAAAAAACAAACCCCGCGCCAAGCGGGGTTTTTAAATTTTCGAAGGAGTTTACCATTAGCCCTAACCATGAATTACTAGATTACAGCACACCCGACCACGATGCAGTGTTAGCCGTTCGAGGGGTTAGTTTTGAAGAGCGAGAACGCATAGCCCAAGAGTTGGCCCAATTTATGATAGGTGGTTTTAGCGCAGAGCAGCTCATTATAGCGACTTCAGCCATCGATCAACTCTATTCCAGAGCATCCGCAGGTAAAAATTACACGCATTCTGAAGCAGATGTTTTTGCTAGAGCCGCAATATTTGCAGTGCAAACTCGAGGTATACCCGAACAAGGCTTAATAGTCGATAAGATCAAACGAAATCGTAATAGATCGCTAGGCAAACCAGGCAAAGCCGAAGTTCAAGAGTTGCAAAACATTTGACACCGACGCTTTACTCTGTTAAGATTGCATAGTTAATTACCAAAGACAGCGATGGTCGCACGCGACTTAATCATATCGCCGAGGCAAAAACATCAACTTTTTGTATCGTACGTTTTTAAAAGTCTTTGGTAACCCAAAGGCTTTTTTAGTCTTCGTACATTGAAATGAATAAAATAATCAAAGAAAGGAAGATATGGCTTTAACAAAAGATCAAAAGAAAGATGTTGTTGAAGAAGTGTCTAACTTGCTTGAGAATTCAAAATTAACTGTTATCGCAGAGTACAAAGATACTAGCGTTAAACAATTACAACAGCTAAGAAAAAACGCTCGAGAAAGCGAAACTTTAGTTAAAGTAATCAAAAACCGTCTAGTGATCAAAGCTATCAAGCAAAGCGAACGGTATAGTGACGTTGATACAGCCAGTATTACCGGACAACTATTGTACGCGTTTAACTCTGTTGACGAAGTTGCACCGGCTCAAAGCTTGGCTACTTTTGCAAAAAGTAACCCAAGTATAAAGTTTGTTGGCGGAATTACATCTGATGGTCAGCTAATAAGCGCCGACGATGTAGCAGCCCTAGCAGCTTTGCCAAGCAAAGATCAGTTGCGTGCACAGTTAGTTGGTACAATCGCAGCTCCACTAAGTGGATTCATGAATGTACTTTCAGGCAACGTTAGAGGTGTACTAAATGTTCTTCAAGCGAGAGCAGATTCAATTAATTAAGTAATAAATAGTAGGAGAAATTAAATGAGCGAAGAAGTAAATAAGAGCGAAGATAAAAAAGTAGAGACTCCAAAAGAGTTCGAAAAACTAGTTTCAGAACTAGACAAAATGTCAGCACTAGAAATTAGCAAATTTGTTAAGTTTCTAGAAGAGTATTGGGGCGTAAGTGCAGCAGCACCAGCAGTAGCTATGGCAGCAGCACCAGCAGGCGGTGACGCACCAGCAGAAGAAGAAAAATCTGAGTACGACGTTATTCTAAAAGACGCAGGCGCACAGAAAGTTGCAGTTATTAAAGCTGTTAAAGATATAACTGGCCTTGGTCTTGGCGAAGCAAAAGCAGTTGTTGACGGTGCTCCAAAACCAGTACTAGAAAAAGCTAAAAAAGAAGACGCTGATAACGCTAAAAAAGCATTGGAAGATGCTGGCGCAACAGTAGAACTAGCTTAAACCCGATCAGAAAAACTCGATTATGGTAAGACGACATAAATTAGCAGCAATTGGATTTAGTCTTGCTTTAACAGCTGGTAGTTGCTCTAGTGGCGAAGGATTACCTGCAGCTGAAACTCAACCGGCCCCTACTGAGGGCAGGAGTCTATTTGACCCGCTATACACGGCGGGTTGTGTTGCTGATGTGGTCGGAGACTTAACTTTATCGAATTTCGGCCTCTTAAAAGCCGAAGACGATCTAGTAGGTGAGTCGAATGGACAAGTTATCTACAGAGCTGCAAGAGAGCTAGCAACACCTTTATGTGGGCTTGTCTATGCTGATCCCGACCATCGCGATATTCACTTATCTCTAGAGTCTGCCGATTGCATAAATTTTCAAGATAGGGCAGCGGCTGTGATTATAGCAACGGTCGTCGAAAACAATACTGAGGAAAGCTTTCCTGCTGTACTGGGTCAAGAAATAGCGTTCCCTGAAGCTAGCTTTGGCGAACCGCGCTGCAACAGCCAATAGATTATGCGTGTTTCTACGGTGAGTTTTTTATACCATGTTTTTAGCTGTAACCCATTTCAACCCTTCATTGATAACGCTAAAAAAGCATTGGAAGATGCTGGCGCAACAGTAGAACTAGCTTAGTTTTTAGATAAAATCAGTAAAACAACCAAAAAGTTGTCCACAGGTTTTTTGACTATTACTATCATTAATGATATTTTAATGGTAACAGTACTGCAATAATAAAAAGTACGTGTAAAGAGACAAACAAAATGGCGGATGTATCAGATAAACAAATAAAAAGATTAAAAATACTACTTCAAGAGTCGGAGACGAGTCTAGCGGCGGCTAAAGAATTGTTAGTCAGTCTTATAGGCGACGATGACAGTGCGCCAGTTATTCCTAGCGAAGATATAGCTGGAAAGATCATTGAAGGAGTTTTTGACGGGCAAAACATGGTCGGAAGTGACGGCAAGACATATCCAGTGCCAGCTAACTACGCATCAAAGTCAAAACTAGTAGAGGGTGACATCCTAAAGCTTACAATCGCTGACGACGGAGCATTTCTTTACAAGCAAATTGGCCCAGTGGCTAGAACCCAAAAAGTCGGAACCCTAGTCATGGAGAGCGGCCATTACTTTGTAAATGTCGATAAGCAAAAATACCGCGTACTTCTCGCTAGCGTTACCTACTTCAAAGCAAAACCGGGTGATCAAGTCAGTATCAACGTTCCTGAAAGCAACGATAACGCCGAATGGGCCGCACTCGAAGCCGCACTATAAATCTAGAGACTTCTGTTTAGTGTTTTTTATACAATCATATTCGCATAACAATTGACGTATAATATATAACCCGATGGGGGAAGCATTATACCGAAAACATCGGTCAAAATCTTTGGATGAGATTGTTGGCCAAGAACACATTACTACGACACTTAGTAATGCTATTAAATCTGGCAAAATTAGTCACGCTTATCTACTCACCGGCCCAAAAGGTGTAGGCAAAACAAGTGTAGCGCGAATACTGGCCCACGCTGTCAACGAACTCGATTATCAACCAGATGCTGGCCCAAAATACATAGATATTATCGAAATTGACGCTGCCAGTAACCGACGTATCGACGAAATTAGAGAACTACGAGAAAAAGTTCAAACAGCCCCAACATCCTCAAAGTATAAAGTCTACATCATTGACGAAGTCCACATGCTAACTCGCGAGGCATTCAACGCCCTACTAAAAACGCTAGAAGAACCACCGGCCCACGCGATATTCATACTGGCGACAACCGAAGCCCACAAACTACCTGAGACCATCATCAGCAGAACACAGCACTTCAGCTTTAAACCGATATCGAGCGAAGACCTAATATCGCACTTGGCTCAAATTGCAAAAACTGAAAAAATCGATATCGACGACGAAGCATTGAAGGTAATCGCATCCTATGGCAGAGGTAGCTTCAGGGATAGCATTAGTCTACTAGACCAACTTAGTTCCTCGGGATCGAAAATCACAGCTAAAGACGTACAAGAAGCCGTTGGGATTGCTCCATCAGAAATTATTAGTAGCATTATCAATTCTATTTCGGCTCATGACCAAAAATCCCTGCTAACAACAATCGATGATATTGAGTCGCAGAACCTAGATACTGCTATTGTTGCAAGTAGTTTAATCGAATCGCTTCTCCAATCCGTCAGGAATAACAATAACAACCTTTCAAAAAAAACATTGTTATGGCTAGTTAATGAACTTACATCAGTCCAAAAATCGCCAAACCCAGATATTCGCTTAGAAATAATTCTACTTGAAGCCGTCTGGGGCGAACAAGTTAACACAAAGCCCAAAACACCAGAGGCACAATCAGCCCCCATAAATGAGGCGACACCAAAAACCGAAGCTAAAATTGAAAAACCAGTACAAAAACCGGCGGAATCGGTTCAAAAACCCGCTCAAAAAACTGACGATCTATGGACTAGAGTAATCGCTATGTTAAAAGGTAAACATAATACACTTTACGGCGTAGCAAGAATGGCAAACCCAGAAATCGGAAAAGACCGAATAAAATTAATCTTCAAACACGATTTTCACAAACGGCGCTGTGGCGAACCTCGAAACAAAAAAATATTACAAGATACCCTTCAAGAACTTTCAGGCCAATCATTTGAAATCGAGTTTATTACAGACAAATCTGCGCCTACTCCAAAGCTAGAAACACAAGAGCCCAAGCCATCTGATACACTAGATACAATAACTAATGTTTTTGGTGGTGGGGAAGTATTGGAAGATTAAATGAGCCCTACCCAAAATAACCCAAGAATACCCCCACAGAATACCGACGCCGAAGCCAGCTTACTCGGGGCCATACTAATTGATAGTGACGCTATCGTTAAGATTGCCGACCAACTGAGCCCTGACGATTTTTACGACGACAAGCACAAAATCATTTTCGAGAACGTAAAAATCCTCTATGACAAACATAGTCCAATAGACGTATTAACCTTAACTAATCAATTAAGAGCTCATAATGTCCTAGATTCCGTCGGTGGCTCTTCGTATTTGAGCGAACTGACTAATTATGTGCCAACCGCTGCTCACGTGGAACAATATTCTGAAATTGTGTCCCAAAAAGCCTTGAGACGTCGGCTAATCCAGAACAGTCAAAACATCGTGAATCTCGGTTATGACGAGACAAAAAACCTGCAAGAACTAATCGAACAGTCCGAAAAAGAATTATTCGAGACCAGCCACCGCTACGTTGGACAAAATGTTGTCAGCTTAGAAGAAATCCTGTCAGAATCTTTTGATAGATTAGACGAACTCCATAAAGACAAAGGCAAAATTCGCGGTGTGCCGACCGGATTCCGCGACCTTGATAAAATCCTAGCAGGTCTTCAACGCTCTGACCTGTTCATTCTTGCCGCCCGTCCATCTATGGGAAAGACCGCGCTAGCATTAAACCTAGCCCATAATGTCGCTTCAAAATCAGGTGAGCCCGTACTACTCTTCAGCTTAGAAATGAGCAAAGAACAGCTAGTTGATCGATTGCTAGCGATGGAGTCAGGCGTCGATGCTTGGGCGCTTAGAACAGGTAATCTAACAGACTCGGATTTTGAAAAAATTGGTCAGGCTATGGGCACGTTAGGCGAGGCTCCGATCTTTATTGACGACAGTCCTGGTATTACAGTTAGCGACCTTCGGACCAAATCACGTCGAGAAGCCCACAAAAGACCGATTGGATTAATCATCATCGACTATTTACAGCTAATGAGCGGTGGCGGTCGCTATAACGAAGGCAACCGCGTGCAAGAAATCTCTGAAATCTCTAGAGGGATAAAAGGGATAGCCCGTGAGCTTAATGTACCAGTGATTGCCCTCAGCCAGTTGAGTCGTTCAGTAGAGAGTAGAAGCCCACAGATACCTCAACTAGCCGACCTGCGTGAATCTGGGTCAATTGAGCAAGATGCTGACGTCGTAGCCTTTATGTACCGTGAGGATTACTACAAACCAGACACTGAAAGACGAAATATCACAGATATCTTAATCAAAAAACATCGAAACGGGCCGGTAGGTACTGTAGAGCTATACTTCGACAAAGAGCATCAACGCTTTAGATCTCTAGACAAAAAGCATGATCAACCATTTTCGGACTAGACTGCTATTCATAGTGGTATACTGGTACCAATAACATGGGCAAACTCAAGAGTATCTTACGTCAAAACTGGCTTACTGTAATTATTTTTGTTGCAGTAGTAGTTGGTGGACTATTTGCGGTCTTCAACCAACTATCTACGATACCGCCAGGAATCTCCTCGCCTGAAAGAGCCTTTATCAAATCTTCCCTGAGCCTAGAATCCATCACCGACAATCCCCTAAACGCCCCAATAAAACTATTGTTTTTCGTAGTCAATCAACTAAATCTTGACTCTATAACGGTCTACAGGGGGCTATCGGGAGTTTTTGGGGTAATATTTCTTATCTGCTTTTACAACTATCTTAAACATTTTCAGACTCGCAGAGTATCATTACTTGCAACCATCCTGCTGTTTACTAGTAGCTGGTTCCTTCATAACACACGACTTGCGCTTGCTAACATCCTCTTGCCATTATCTGTAATGATAATACTAATGTCGGCCCGAAAACTTCAACAATCAAGCAATACAGCAATAATTAGTGTCTTGCTGGGGATAGTTCTGGGCTTATCTCTGTATGTCCCAGCAGCTGCATCGGTCGCGCTGTTAGTGCTAATATTCGGACTAAAAACCAAGAAAACCAAGCTGAAATTTAAACATTTATCTTCGTTTTTTATTTCGTTAACCATAACTATAGCTCCACTGATTTATGCGAGTACCCAAAACGTTGAGCTAATTTATGGCATCTTCGGATTACCTCAGACATTTCTACCAATAGAATGGCTAAAGCGAGTCTTGGCAATTCCAATCTTTCTATTCGCCAAAGGACCTCTTAATCCAGTCACTAATTTAGCTAGGCTTCCGATACTTGACGTTTTTAGTAGCGCACTCTTAGTCTTAGGTGTCTACGCCGCCTACTTCAAGGTAAAACAACCTCACTTTCGGCATATTATCTTGGCGCTAATAGCGTCGTTTGTTCTAATCGCCTTAAACGGCGAAAGTCTACTTCCGGTGATTATGCCAATTATCTACATCGTGCTTTCTTACGGTATCGCTATCATATTGCAACAATGGTTAACCGTCTTTCCTAAAAATCCACTAGTAAAAAATATCGGGATATTCATTGTAGTTATTTCGCTATCCTTCATTAGCTTTTATCATCTAAAGCGATACTTTATAGCCTGGCCAAACTCTCCAACTACAAAAATTGTATTTCGGCCACATATAGACTGAGTATTTGGTACAATATAGGTACGAAGATTAAAGAGGAGAAAACGTGAGTAAATTTGATCAAGCAAAAATGCTACTGAAAGTAAAAAAACTTCAAAAAGAGCTATCAAAACAAGTAATCGAAGTTGAAGCAGGTGACGGGGCGGTTAAAGTCGAAATCACTGGTGAGCAAAAAATTAAAAAGATTCATATAGATCCAGAGTATGTTGATCTTGATGATATCGGCCAATTAGAAAAATGGGTAGAAGAAGCCGTGAAAGAAGCGATTGCCGAGAGCCAAAAAATAGCCGCCGAAAAAATGCAACCAATGATGGGTGCGTTAGGCGACCTAGGACTGTAAGCCTACTTGGACATCATGAGTAGTGAACCATCGCAAGAAACAGCTGAAGCGCAATTTCCGTCAGTGTCACACTTTTATCAGACTCTTGAGGAATCCGACAAGCTAGGCAAGACTACACTCATAGGCGGAGTTAGTGCATGCGCTGATGCTGCCATGAGCATTGCTATAAGTATTCAGCCTATACAAAATTCAGCCACTGAACTAATGCATACTTTAACGCTTGGTAAGGCTGTAGCAGGCGTAGCACTTATGACAGTTGGTATAATTCGTGAAGCAGTTAATCAGTATAGCGTATATAAAAAACAATGAATGTGCTGCCCCAAAGCCTGCAAGACGCGATCGACTCTCTACGACTGTTACCGGGCGTCGGCCCGCGTTCAGCTGAACGTTATGCTTACTACTTACTAAGAGCTGATTCTAGTAGAGCAACAGAGATTGCAGATACTATCGGGAGGTTACATGACAGTATCGCATATTGTCAAAAAACGTTCGCTCTTGTAGAAAAAGGTAAAAAATATTCCGACCTTTATACTGACGCATCAAGGGATAAAACTACCGTTGCTGTTGTAGCAGAACCGTTTGACATCGTAGCGCTAGAGAACACTAGCCACTTTAAGGGAACTTATCATGTGCTAGGCGGGTTAGTCTCGCCAATTGACGGTGTTTCCCCTGACAGTTTGCATATAAAGGAGCTGATTGAAAGAATCGATAGTGATAATGTTACTGAGATTATCCTAGCAACAAACTCTAGTGTAGAAGGCCAATCTACGGCACTATACATTCAACAACAGATTGGTGACCGCCCAGTAAAGGTAACCCGCTTAGCCAGAGGCCTACCAATAGGTGTAGACTTAGAGTACGCCGATCAAATAACCCTAACCAGTGCGCTGGAAGGTAGACAAACACTATGAACAAATCAAATATAGACAAGATTAAGCAAATCATCGATAAGGCAAAGAATATCTTAATTATTCAGGCCGACAATCCTGATGGCGACAGCCTGGCCAGCAGTTTGGCGCTCGAGCAGATCCTACACAAACTAGGTAAAGAACCGACGATGTACTGCAGTGTGTCGGTGCAGAGTTATCTAAAATACCTCGATGGCTGGGATCGCGTCAGCACCATTATCCCTAAAAATATCGATGCCAGTATTATAGTTGATACTTCCACCATATCGTTACTCGAAAAACTCCAAAACAGCGGTTCGGCCGGCTGGGTTAGTTCAAAACCGTGTATCGTTCTCGATCACCACGGCGAAACCAAAAGCGACATATCATTTGCCACTGTCGAGATAACAGATCCAACCTCGTCCTCGACCGGAGAGTTAATTTATCGGTTGTCTCGTGAACTAGACTGGCCAATCGACAAAATCTCTGGCGTTAACATAATGTCAGCCATCTTGAGCGACACCCAAGGACTTACTAACGACCTTACGTCACCGCAGACATATCGATTATTGGCAGAATTAGTCGACTTAGGCGTCAACCGACCAACCCTTGAAGACAAGCGCCGAGAAATGTCAAAAATGGAGCCTAGTATCTTTAAATACAAATCGCGTCTTATCGAACGAACAGAACTACTACTAGATAATCAACTCGCCTACGTAGTTGTGCCGCATAACGAGATTATGGAGTTCAGCCCGCTATACAACCCGGCACCGCTAATTCAGGCCGATATGCTCCAAACTAGCGGTGTGGGGATCGCTCTGGTCGTCAAGCAATACGATGATGGCCATATCACCGGATCAATTAGGTGTAACCAAGGATTCGCGATTGCTGCTAAAGTCGCCGAAGAGCTTGGTGGAGGAGGTCACGAATACGCCGCAGGTTTTAAAATTCACGGTTCAAAACCTATAAATGACCTCAAAACTGAGATTATCAATATAATTAGTAAAAATTTGGACGAATTAAAATAATGGCTGGGTTTAAATTATTTAATACCGCGTCAAAAAAAGTTGAAGACTTTACCCCGCATAAAGCAGACAATGTTAGTTTTTATAGTTGTGGGCCAACCGTCTATGACTATCCACACATCGGTAATTGGTACACCTTCATTCGCTATGATCAGCTTAACAGAGCTCTAAAACTAGTTGGTTACAAAACCACTTGGGTTATGAATGTTACTGATGTTGGGCATCTTGTTAGCGACGAAGACGAAGGCGAAGACAAGCTAGAAAAAGGAGCCAAAAGGGAAGGCTCAACCGCTTGGGACGTGGCAAAAAAATATACCGACTATTTTACCGATGCCCTAAATCGGCTAAACATAAATACGCCAGACAAACTGCCGAAAGCTACCGACCACATTCAGGAGCAAATCGATTTGATTAAAAAATTAGAAAACAATGGCCATACTTACGTTATCGATGATGGCGTATATTTTGATACCTCTACATTCTCGGACTATGGCAAAATGGCCGGGCTTAATATAGCCGAGCAAAAAGCTGGTGCTCGAGTCGCGCTTAACAAACAAAAACGAAACCCTAGCGACTTCGCATTATGGAAACTTTCACCGAAAGGCGAAAAAAGAGACATGGAATGGGACAGTCCGTGGGGCAAAGGTTTTCCAGGGTGGCACATCGAATGCTCCGCAATGAGCATGAAATACCTCGGCGAAACTCTCGATATACACGGCGGGGGGGTTGATCATATACCAGTACACCACACCAACGAAATCGCCCAGTCAGAAGGCGCTACCGGCAAACCGTTCTCAAGATTCTGGTTTCATAGTCACTTTAATCTCGTAGACGGTAAAAAAATGTCAAAGTCACTAGGTAACTTTTTTACCCTAGAAGATGTCGAGAAAAAAGGCTTCGATCCACTGGCTTTTAGATTATTAGTATTACAATCTCATTATCGAACTGAAGCCCATTTCAGCTGGGAGAATCTTCGTGCTGCACAGAACCGGTTAAATGAGCTACGTGCATGGGCAGACCTACGACATCAACCCAGTACTGATTCCATGTCTGATGAGCTAAACGAAAAATGGGGAAAAACACTCACGGACATGAAAGAATGTCTAGCAAACGACCTCGATACGCCTGGCGCGCTGGCTGCTCTAGCAAAGCTTGTCAACTTTATGAGTAGCGTGCCTATTCCTAGGCAAAACGGCTCAAATACGGGTACAGCTTTGGCCCAGATCGACGAAATGCTCGGTCTCTCTCTAGATAACCGCCCAGATATATCCGGTGATCAAAAATCGTTACTAAAAAAACGCCAAGAGGCGAAAGACGACAAAGATTACGCAACTGCCGATAAAGTCAGGGAAGAGCTAGAGTCCCAAGGTATTGCCATCCGCGATACAGATAACGGACAAATTTGGCAGAGAACTCGGGGCTAACTTATTCTGAAAGCTTTTCAGAAATCGTATTGCGGTCTTCAAAGTACTCTACTAATACTAGCCTAATGCAGGCCACGATCGGTATCGCCACGAAAGCTCCAATTATACCGCCAACACTTACTCCGATTAGTGCGGCAATAAAGACGGTCAATGGGCTTATTTCACTCTGCCATGATTGAATGAGCGGTTGAATGGTAATGTTTTCTAGTTGTTGGTAGGTAATAAAGAATATAGCCATAACTAAAGCTAGAGGCAACGATGTAAAAGCACAAAGAGTAACTACGATTATCGCACCGATCATGGCGCCAAACATCGGAATCAGACTAGTAAGAGTCACGATCAGAGCAAATACTACAGCGTTGATATCGCCTCCAACGAGCGAACTTGCGGCTAATAGAGCGAATAAAGTTGCTGTACCAGCTATTAATGCAATCAAAAGCTGTCCATTGACATAGCCAGTAACTAACTGATACATCTTGGCCAATAAGCGTTTACGTTTTTGTAGTTGCTTAGGATTTTGTAACGTCCAAGAATATTTAATCCAATCCGGGCCTTCAACCAACATCATGAAGGTTAGTGTCAGCACGATAATCAGCGACAAGACGGTTGTCCATACTTTATTAGCAGTCGATAAGGCCGAGCTACCAACATTTTCAAATCTATCCCTGATCGAGAGAGTCGCTCGATCGATGTCATCTTCTAGGTTGTATTCCTGAATATATTTCTGCACCGTACTGTCATCGCTAGTATATCTAGAAAAAGTTACTGGCAGATCTTTAACAAAAGTCGAAGTTTGAGACACAATAGTTGGCACCACTACAATTAAAAATGACGAAATCAGCAACAACACCATCAGGTAGGCAACACCAGTAGCTCGCACCCTGCTTTTACTCTTGAGGTGCTTTGATATCCAACTAACGGCTGGGTTAAGTGCCACTGCTAAAAAAGCCGAGATAAAGATTAGCGCGAGGATATGGGCAATACGCGTTATGAATGCCACAACTAGAATGGACAGGACCCCAATAATGACTACCCGAATTATTGTGCGATAACTAAATGAGACGGTAATTTTTTTGTCACTAAACATAATTAGTTCTTATTATGGGTTGCGTCAGTCTTTTTTGCAATTATTGTCTTATACTTAGCCATAATTTTTGGGGCCACAACGTCAATATCGTACTTCTTCATTATTTCATTTTGTATTCTATGATCATCTCTTAAATCTTTGTGCAAATACTTTTCTAAAACTTCTGCAACTTCATGGGGTTTTTTTGGATTAAATATATAGTTAGGGCTAGAGAGAACTTCACTGTAGCCTGGATTGTTGCCTCCTAGGACTACGCCAGAACCAGCCGCCATAGCCTCAATTAATACTATTCCAAAACTTTCGCCACCTTTTGAGGGAAACACCGCGATTTTGGCACTAGAGAGAATTTTGCCCTTAGCCTCTTCCGAAATCCTACCGAGCATTTTTACTTTATTGGTGAGCGATTTCTTTTTAATAAATGTCTCTATTTTGTCTCGGTCTGGACCATCGCCGGCAATTACTAGTGTCGGAGTATTTGTTCCGAGTTTTCGCAACAGCAAATCATAGCCTCTTAGCAACTCGAGACAACCTTTACGGTCAACTAATCTTCCTAAAAAAACAATATTATCCTGCGAGCTGGGTTTAACATTTGTTTGCCTGAAGGCCGAATAATCCACGACGTTCGGCAACACCATAGAGTCTATTTTGAAAGTTTTTTTAGCCGTTTCTTGAGCAGCGCTAGATACACTAAAGACCGCGTCAAATAACCGCAAGTTCGGACGTAGGACATAACCCAAGACTGACGCTGCGGCCTGATGGAACCTAGAGTATGGGGCGATATGAAAAGTCCCAACTACTGCAGTATGAGGCGGAGACAACTGTACGATTCTAGCAGCCAACATCGGGCTATAAGGCATCTGAACGTGCAGTACATCAAAGTTCTCCTTAACTAGTAGTTGCCGAATCGCTCGGGGTGAGCTAGGCAAGGGGATTGTCAGCCGATTGTTATTAAATCTAACTGGGATTTTTTTAGCCAACGAATGAACACCGCTTAGATCTGCCCGCTTGCTAGAACCACACAAATAATGGACATCTATGCCTTTTCGCTTCATCCATTTGCCTAGATTTAGCACATACTGCTGTACCCCGTCGGTAGAATCTAAACTATCGTCAACTACAAATCCCACCTTCATTAATTTCTCGTTTTCTCTATCTCAATTGCTTCCTTATAAGTTGCTTCATATTGATCAGTTATTTTCTTGTAATCAAACTGCTTAATATAATCTTTAGCCCAATTCAACCACAGCTTCCGAAGTTCTTGATCTGATAGCATTAGCTCTAATTTTTTAGTAAATGACTCTGTATCTTTAGGGTTAATGATAGACAGGTTACCTTTGCCTTGCATAACAGCGCTGTAGCCTGGATTATTACCAGCGACCACAACCGCTCCAGCCGCCATAGCTTCTAATAGTACAATTCCAAAACTTTCTCCGAATATTGCCGGCGAGCAATAGATATCACAACTACGAAGCAAATCAATTTTTTGTTGATCGCTTACGTAACCTAAAAACTCTACTCCGCTAATTTTCTTTTCGCGCACATATGTTTCTAGTTTTTTTCGCTCCGGACCATCGCCGGCAATTACTAAGCGGACTTTATCGCCGTTTTTAATCAACTGAGAAAATGCCATCAATAAATATTTAACGCCTTTACGTTTTTCTAAACGACCAACAAACAAAATAGTTTTGGTTTCTTCGTTAGATTTATCTGAGGCTCGAGTGTACTTATTGATATTAACGCCATTAGGGATAATCACCGGGTTATGTTTGCTAATTGCCGTGTAATACTCCGCGGCAGCGCTCGACACGGCTGTGCTAATATCTAACGACTTCAGTATGGATTTAGTGTATGGGGTAATGACTTTTTCAACTGTTTTACTCAGCATCGTTTCGGGTAATTTGGCATGGAAGGTAGCGACGTTAGCACAACTAGATTTTGCCAAAATTTGCATAGACAACATCGGTACCCACGGCTCGTGAAAGTGGATCACATCAAATTTGTGTGTAGCAAGCATCTCATCGATAGCCTTGAGATCCACCGAGGCTGAGACTTGGGCTGTCGTAGCCTGAAAAGGCGACTTGATATCAGCCGACGTGCCAATTAACACCATACCCTCGCTACTGCGGTTCAATTTGCTAAAGCCTCTGGGACGAGGTGTAATTATTAATACCTCATGGCCGCGATTAACTAGCTCCGTCTGAAGAGCCCGCACGCACTCTTGTACGCCACCACCTTTGAACATGTCATAAGGGCAAACTAACCCAATCTTCATGAATTAATTATATCATTCTACTGTTTATTTAGCGCTTTTCTAATGCGTCCAGGGATAAATTCGATAGCCTCATCAGCTGACGCTACTACAGTTGGGGCATGACGTTCTGATTTAATTACACTAGTATTAAAGTCGCTAAACACTATCTTATTGTGTTGCTGGACTATATGCCTATCCAGATATTGATCGTTATCCACGGCAATACATTCTAGATGTGTCGACACGCTACTAGAGCAAATATCGATATTCAGGATTCTATTTAACGTGTAAAAGTGCGTCCGGATGTCATTTATGCGCCATAGATTAGTTTCAAAGTCGATTCGCAGTCGCTTCTGTTCTGGCGGTTCACTTTTATTATGTCTATCGGCAAACAGTAGGCTCCACCGCACTAGCGGTTTTATTTTTAGCCCAAGTCGCATTATGCCCGAAACGATCCTAGTTGACAGAATCTTCGTCAATGCCCGAAAAAGCTTCATTTTTCTAGGCGGATACTTTATGTCACTATGATGTAAAAATCCCACACCGCTAACCAGTAAATCCACTCTATCAGCAAGATCAGGGTATTTTTGCAGCATCCGTGTAGCAATTCCAAAACCAAGCGAAACGCTCACGATCGTAATCCGGCGATTGCGGTAACGCAGTTTAATAAAGGCCGCTAAATAATCAGCCAGATTATCAATCGTCGGCGTTAATCCAATCTTAAAGTAGCTGTCCATCCCACCAAATCCCGGCAAATCCGGTATAGTAATGGCCCCGTAGCGATTGAGTGCTCTAGCGAACCCCTCCATGCGCTCTAGGCTGGCGTGATGACCATAGACTACTAGTATTTCTTTGGTTTTATTTTTCGGCGCTGGCATACGAAGCATTCGGCCATGCAAACCATTGATAATAAATGGCTTAATATAGTGTTCTAAATCTTGATTATTCTTGGTCATATACCTTCATAGCCTACTAAATTTATTTGGTTTAACACAATTAACTGGTGTAATTTGCTATAATTCTACTACTGATTTTATGAAAAATGAAAAACTTCTGTACGCGGTCGCAATAACACTTCTAGCAATATTTGCTTTTGGCCAGCTAAAATCACTGCTAACCCGCGAAGAACAGCGCGCTTATAAGAGTGGCGAGGTGGTGTCTAGTATTAATAAAACCAAATACTCTACATCAGAGCCCGCTAGCCTATGGGTAATTGTTAACAAACAAAACCCCTTGCCAAAGACTTACTCACCAGCAAACTTATCCGAAGTTAAAGCGCTAACTGTCACTAATCCAGATGAATCCAAGCTTCGGGAGGATGCCAACAAGGCTCTAGCAGATCTGGTTAAATCAGCTGGCAAGGAAAAATTAAAATATCAGATGATTAGCGGTTATCGGTCTTATGATCTACAAAATATCGTCTACGGCGGTAATGTCAGTAGTGATGGGCAAAAAAAGGCAGATGATACCAGTGCCCGACCAGGGCATAGCGAGCACCAGACTGGGCTAGCGGTTGATCTAGGTAGGACAGATGGTAAATGTCGGCTAGAGACGTGTTTTGGTGATACTCCGGAAGGCAAGTGGCTAGCTGATAATGCCTACAAATTTGGTTTTATCGTGCGTTATCAGCAGGGAGAGCAAGGTATCGTTGGTTATAGTTACGAGCCTTGGCATCTGCGTTATGTCGGCAAGGAGCTAGCGGATGAATTGTTTAAGAAGGATTTGACGATGGAAGAGTTTTTTGGGTATCCGGCGGCACCTGATTATAAATAATTCTCTAACTCAGTTTGCAAGCTAGAAGCTTGCGTAGAATCATACTTTTATCTCCAGCAATAAAAGTATGCAAAAGTGCCGCCCCGGCTCAAGCCACATGATGTAAATTGTTGTTTGTTTGCACCGTGCCTGCGGAACGCAAGCGATCTGATTCATTGATTTTGAAGTATGGAATCAGATTAGTCCTCGGCATTGATTCGGTACAAATCAAACAAAATTCGCTCAGTGTTTGAGAGGGGGTATAACAACAACTCAGGAAAAAGCCGATGCCCAGTTTAGACAGCTGGGTGCTGGTTTTAATAAGAAAAACGTTATGAACAAATGATACAATATAGTTTATGAGTGATAGTGCGACAAAAGCTGATTTTAAGCGAGTAGAAAAAAAGATTGACGGTGCTGTCGAGGATTTATCGCAAATTATTTCTGATTTTGCTAGTATTGTCGACAACCGTTTCAATAAAATTGAAGAGGATATTGCAGACTTGAAGCGTTCTCACGATAGGCTAGTTAACACCATAGATGGTTTTATTGGCAGAATAGACAAATACGAGACTGAACTTGCTGCGCGGGATCACAAAATTGACCGATTAGAGAAGTGGATAGAGCAGTTAGCTAAAAAAACAAACACAAAACTGACAGTTTAATTATCAATAGGTTTTTGAAAGCCTTTGCTTCACGCTTTTCCATAATTATGTGTCGACAAAATTGCGATTACTTTTGGCAGGCAAAAGTAATACAAAAGCTCGAGCTATCCGCTTTTATTGACATAACTAATACGGTATATATTGACTATAACGCAATAGTATTGTTAAAATATGATTATGACGGATATTGAGCGTGGCGAAGCTACGCCTCCACTTTTTGTAATGCGAACGGGGCTGATTTATTCATCACCTTTCGGCTTTTTTGATGATCTAGCTGATTGTCTTGATGCTCATGTGATTGTCCCGGACGACATCAGGCAAGACTTTATCGAAACACACGATGTTCCTGAGGGATTAGAAAGATCTGCTCCTGTCAGAGAGATGACACGGATTATTGCCGAGGACCAAGTTATTCGAGGTTTAGAACAGGGTGACAATGTAGTCTACGAGGGCCTTTTGAATCAAATTGAGCGTAGACAACAATTACGAGAAGTTGCAGAAAGTTGCGGTGCTTTAACGCTGTTAATTGCTACTAGATCATCTTTTGATGATATCTCAAAGAGGATACATCAACGCGCTAATGGCGAAATTGATGGTATAGGCCCAGAAGATCAAGACTGGATAGATAGAAAATTATTTGCCTATCATAGCGTCAAGAAAAATATTGAATGGCCAGACGATGAACCGAATTTAATATTGCGTTGCGATTTTGATAGAGATAACGAAGAGCTAATACAGATTGTCGAAAAACGTGTTGAGGTAATGTACTCCAAAGTAACCGAAAGTTGTAACATACTATTATCATGAGGCTAAACGAAACAGCAACTGAATTACTGACTCCTCAATCTCAAGATCTTATTCGTAGGGAAGCGGATGATTTCGATAACCCTCGAGGTTATACATTTTCTTTAGCGGTAACAAATATCGGCAAACCATTAACAGTCAAACTAACTCAGGCATCAGAAATAATTGAACCTTATGATCCCGATTTGGATGGTGTGATTGATAAAGACCCAGTCTATCGGGATGCATTTATCAGAGGCGGTTTATTAGCGGTCAGACTTTGTTACGAACATTTTGGGTCAAATTTTCGTGGTGAAATGAGAGATTTTGAACATGGACTAGAGCCTCTTCCCGATCCAAAGGATCCATTTTATCCAGAATCAAGAAAAGATAGAACCGAAGCTTTAAGGGAATTTTCAGAAGACGGTTGGAAAGTTGCGCAACCTACTTTCGGCGATTTATTTGAGCAATGGGAAGATATAGTTGTGCCTGATATATCAGCACAATATTATTTGCGACCAGGTTTTGGTTATATTGTTCAGCTTGCATCAAAAGCTGAAGAGGTGATAGCTAGTAAACTAGAGGCTGTAGCCAGTGCGCCATCAGATGCTTGGGATGATGCTATGACAAGAGAGTTGTCTCTTTAAGCAAAATTCATATCTTTCTGGCGATCCTGTCAGCTCGTGTAGCTCTTATACTTTTGACCGCCAAAAGTATGGCAAAAGCTCGGGCTTAACGTTTTTTCTTGATTGACTCACTAGTCAAGACAAACAACAGGCTGTGGAACTCATCCATCAATAGATGGACTCAAACAGTCCTCGCCTGATAGTTGTTTGTTTGACGTATAGTCATCAGGAAAAAGCCGATGCCCAACGAAAACTACAAAAGAACGCTCTAAATAGTAAAATATGGGGGGGCATTATAATAATGCATATTAAGCTAAGGATAGATCAAACATCATGAACAAGACTTACAATTGGTATCAGACACTGCAAAAGCCGTCATGGTCACCACCAGAATCGCTGTTTGGCCAAGTCTGGTCGGTTTTGTATCTCATTATTTTTTTCAGTTTTGGCATGGTGTTTTACAAGACAGCCTCCAAAGATCTACCTTGGCTGGTAGCCTTGCCGTTTGGCCTCAATCTGCTGTTTAACTTTGCATTCACACCTTTACAATTTGGCCTCAAGAACAACCTACTAGCATCAATCGATATTCTATTAGTGGTCGTCACGCTAATCTGGGCATTGATAGCAATTTGGCCACACATGCGCTGGGTAGCCCTAGTAAATGTTCCATATCTTCTCTGGGGCCTCTTCGCCACCGCCCTCCAACTATCCATTACTTATCTAAACAGATAACAAAATTGTTTTTTGCGAGTAAGAACTCGCTTATCTTCCATACTTTTCTCAGTAGCAAGAAAAGTATGCAAAAGTGCCATGCCGACTGTTTGTTCTTGATATAACTTCTAGTCAATGCCTACAACAGCCTGTGGAACGACAAGCGCCCCGAATTATTGTTTTTGAGTATGAATTCGGGGATGTCCTCGGCTAACTAGTTGTAGGATTGACGGTGTTATTCAGGGACAACAGAGGCAACCAGAATGCAATTGGGTTAAAAAAAACACCGCCCTAGAACTTCTATCACATTTAGCCTAAAATAGGGGTAATGGGGCAGAAAATTCTTGAAGGTATTATAAAAAAAGCATATTTTTCGGATAAGGGTTTTGTGCTTTTTAAAGATAATTCTATTGAATTACTCCAGAAAATCCCTGAAAACAGTATTGATATGATTTTTGCGGATCCTCCATATAATCTATCAAATGGTGGTTTTACTGTACACGCCGGCAAAATGGTAAGTGTGAATAAAGGCGAATGGGATAAGAGTAAGGGGCTAAAAGCAGATTTTGATTTTCATATACGATGGCTCGAGGAATGCTATAGGGTTCTAAAGCCAAATGGCACTATTTGGGTTAGCGGTACGTACCATTCTATATATCAGTGTGGATACGCACTACAACTGCTTGGTTATAAAATTTTGAATGACATCGCATGGTTTAAACCAAATGCGTCCCCAAACCTAAGCTGTAGATATTTTACTGCCAGCCACGAGACTTTACTGTGGGCAAGAAAAGACCCGAAGGGAAAGCATACTTTCAATTACGAAGTGATGAAAGGCTGGACAGATAACTACAAAAAACCGTTCAAATCACCTACAACTGGCAAACAAGAATATATTGAGATTATGCATGAAGCAGGGAAGCAGATGCGCTCCGTGTGGGCCATAGGTACACCAAAACGAGAAGAAAAGACATTCGGTAAACATCCAACCCAGAAACCCGTAGCACTACTAGAGCGGGTCGTACTCTCTTCTACTAACAAAGGCGACGTAATCTTGGACCCCTTTACTGGCAGTTCTACAACAGGGATAGTAGCAGCAAAAAACAACAGGAAATTTATTGGAATAGATCTAGACAAAGAATACCTAGAAGTTTCAATAAAGAGATATAATCTACTGAAAGCCGTGAAATGATTGATAAAGATTTTGATAAACTGGTTTCAACTTTCAAGAGTTCAATTAAAACCTGGGACTATTTTGTAAATTGGGACAAAGTTTATTTAAATTCATCGGAACTTGAAATCGCCCTAAACAAGCTAAATTATTTACTCGGCAAGGAAAAGCTCGAAGAAGAGTTTATAAAATTATATGCTGATAACTCAGATATAGTTAAAGCACTGCCAGCACTATTGGCAATTAGAGAAAAGAAAATTGAGATTTTTGACAAAGCAACTAAAGATTCAGAATTTTTTAATTTCAATGATCAATCCGCTGGCGCAAAAAAATATTTCGAATTTATTGAGAAATCTGGACTTGCCAAACTTTTTAAAGAAGATGGGGTCAAGAATCTTGTCGACTATGTATTAGGGGTTGAGGTAGGGCTTGATAGCAATGGCAGAAAAAATAGAGGCGGTACGTTAATGGAAGACATTGTCGGCACTCTCTTAGCGGATTTTTGCAAAGATAATGACTTACAACTAATGTCGCAAGCTACTGCAAAGAAAGTTAAAAATATTTGGGATATTAATATAAAAGTTGATAAATCTGCGCGAAGTTTCGATTTTGCAGTTTATAACCCCAGAAGTAATAATATAAAGTTATTTGAAGTAAATTTCTATAATGGGGGAGGCTCTAAGCTCAAAGCCGTTTGCGGTGAGTTTCGTAGTTTGTACGATGAGTTAAAGTCTCAAAGCATTGATTTTGTTTGGATTACAGACGGTTTGGGGTGGCATACTACTAAAAAACCACTTGAAGAAACTTATAATCATAACGAATTTGTCTTTAACCTTACCATGATCGAAAACAATATATTACAGCGTATGGAGTGGTAGGGGACGGATACTATAAATTAACAATACAATTGCCCTTGTATTCTATAAGTTAGTATATTTATCGTTATTCAGAACACATTAGAATGTATATGGAAATGAGAGCGTGGCTATCCACACATAAAACTGGGACAGTCTATTCAAAACTTCCTATTCATGAATATTGCACATATGAGTCGTTCGTTTGCAACTGGTCATTTTTATGTTCATGTAATACAATTAGAAAGATATGTTGTCAGATCTAGACATCAAGCTAACCTATAGCTCTGCATATGATGACATTGTTAACGATTTTTTTATTCCAACTTTAAAACAATCGATTTCATATGATAGAGTCGCAGGGTATTTTTCTCCGTCAGTGTTAGCACTCGCTTCGGTTGGCATTGCTAGTTTCGTAAAAGAGAAAAAAGGAAAAATTAGAATTATATGCAGTGTGAATATTAGCTCTAAGCTTTGCGATGCGATAATGGAAGACGACGGCTCGAAAATATCATTAGACGAAATGTCGGTAACAGAGCTAACTTCTGAACTCGAGAAAGACTATTATAGACTGTTTGTAAAAATGTTAAATGCAGGAATTATAGAATTAAAGATTGTTGCTATGGATAATGCGTTTAATATTTTTCATTCAAAAATTGGCATATTAAAAGATTCAGCTGGAAATGCCGTTTCTTTTGTCGGTTCGGTTAATGAAACATCAAACGCGTGGCAAGGAAATATAGAGGATTATCCAACTTTTACATCCTGGCGTCCTGGCGGGCAAGAATATATAGATAAATATATGTCAATATTTGAAGCATACTGGAATGGGGACATACCTAGATCTACCACATTCAGCCTCAGTAAATCAGTGATTAACCGCATCCAAGAAATTTCAGGTGCTAACCAATTTGAGACCACTGAATTAGTTAAAAAAATCGAGAGCAAGTTGGTTGAAGAGAAAAAGAAACCCTATAAATATCAATTGAAAGCAATCGAGAACTGGAAAAATGCAAATTATAACGGGATATTTGCAATGGCAACAGGGACCGGAAAAACATTTACGGCACTATGCGGATTAAAAGATTATTTCTTATCATCCGACGTCAATGTTGCTATCGTTGTCGTGCCACTAGCGCAACTAGTGTATCAATGGGTGGAGGAGATTAAAGACCATGAATTTTTCGCTAAAGCAAATATAATTATGGCACCATACGCTAGAGACTGGAAAAAAACAATAAAAGATGAGCTATTCTACAATAGCGGGGGCAATAATTTAATCGTGGTCACTACTTATTCAACGTTTTTCACGGAAGATTTCATAAAAATCTTTAAGAGCTACGGTAAGACAACAATGCTGATAGCTGATGAGGTACACAACGTTGCTGGTGGCGCTAGACTTGAACATTCTGACTTTATATCAGAATTTCATTCAAAGTTGGGGTTAAGTGCGACACCGTTAAGCATTTGGTCAGAAGATAATTCTAATCAAATGATTGATTTGTTTGGGGGTGTGGTATATGAATACAGCTTAGAAAAGGCATTGAAAAAGAATGATCTTACAAATTTTGATTATGAATACTTTGAAGTTCCACTGACTCAGCAGGAGTTTGAAGAGTATGTAGACCTATCGAAAAAAATATATCCAAAAACAAACGAAGACAAAAAATTATCTGGAACAAGTGCAGAAATAAAAAGAGCAAACATAAAGAAGAATGCAGAGCAAAAAGTTTTAATGCTCGAAAAAAAACTTGCAACGCATAGTTTTGACATTAAAAAAACTTTGATTTACGCAAACGATCAAATTCAATTAGATAAAATACAAAAAATGATGGATGTCCATGGTCTAAAAACAAGTAGATTTACCGGTGAAGAGAAAAACCCAGTATTAAGAAAAAGCATTATCGAAAACCTCGAAGATGAGATATATGATGCAGTAGTTGCAATCAAATGTCTAGATGAAGGAGTAGATATTCGTTCAGCCCAAACCGCCTACTTAATTTCGAATAATACGGAGCCAAGGGAGTACACTCAACGATTAGGGAGAGTACTTAGGAAGTGTGAAGGTAAGAAGCTATCTTATGTAGTGGATTTTGTTGTTGTGCCCCCCGAGTCGTTTCGAGACAATAAATACGGAAAGCAATTAGTTAAAAATGAACTAAAAAGAGTCGGTTTCTTCTCTGATCTTGCATCGAATAGTTCGGATGTTGCGGGTCATTTAATTGATACTAAACTAAAATACGGTATATAATGCAAGATATTAAGGTTAGGATATGAGCACAACGATCAATAAGACAATACTTGCACAGATTGACTCCTCTAATTATTCGGACGAGGTAAAGTACCTTGTTACTCAATTTATCCAGAAGGAAAAAGAACATTTTGAATCTCATCTAGATTTTGCAAAAGAACTTGATAAATTAATTAAAGTTGTCACAGATGAAAAGTTTAAATAGCATACGAATAAAAAACTTTATGTGTTACGAAGATCAAACTATTGATTTTGAAAAAGATATTGGTCTATATTTGATTACTGGCGATAACAACGCTGGTAAATCAACGATTTTTAACGCCATTAGCTGGTGCTTTTTCGAGAAAACTCCCTTCAGAAAACCAGGAGACGATATAGATATTGAGTTCTCGGGTAAATTAAAAGGTGCACCTACAGAAATCGAAGTACGCTTCACGCTGGACAACAATAAATTTTCAATATTTAGAAAGCTCGGCGGGTTGAATGGTTCGAAGCAAGTAGTGTCAAGTGTTAGTAAGAGCGGCGGTCTACAACCCATTTATTTTCATGCCGACGATTTAATATCGAAATTTTTACCAGAAAATATTAAGCATTTATTTATGTTTGATGGTGAGATGATTAAGAATTTGTTTGACGATGATACAAGAGAAGGATTAAAAAACAGCATAAAATACATTAGCGACATAAACGTGCTAGAGCGTGCGAACCGTCATATAAGTAGTGAAGCTACCAAACTTTTAAAAAAAACCACCACAGATCGGAAGCAGTCTGAGCAGATCGATCAATTAGAGTCGACAATAGATAACAACAACACAAGAATTGAAGATTTTAAGAAAAAAGTCTCAGAGAAAAATAAAAGGATAAATGAGAATAAACAACGCTTGGATGATTTGGACGAACGGATAGAGAAAAACAAAGGTTATGAAGATCTATTGGCTATAAAAAATCGGAGCAACAACGAACGCAAAAAATCCGAAGAGTTAATAGAACTTGAAGAAAAAGATATGTTCAAGATGCTGACAGAGATTACACCCTTCATAATGGTTTACGACAAAATGTCTAAATTAGTAGGCACAATTGACGAAGAGATTGACTTACACAATCTCCCAGCACCTATCGAACCATCTGAGCTCAAAAAGTTTGTTAAAGATGGGAAATGTGTTTGTGGGACGAAGGTAGACGAAAAGATAGAAAAACATTTTTTGAAACTGATCGACGAGTATTCGAAAGTTAATGAGAAGCAATATATTGTAGACATCTCAAAAGACTTCTGGTCTATTACGAATTCCATAAAGGATCTTACGAGTAAAATTGAGGACTCTCGCTCTAGGATAGCGAAAAATCGGCAATATAAAAACGAGCAAAATCTAGAGTTTGATATGGCGGTAGAAAAGCTAGATAAAATCCAAAGCATAGATCCCGAAGCTGACAAAGCATCCAGGAGAGATTTAATCGACTTGAATAATAAGTTAACTGAAGAAGTTACTGATTTGAAAAGAGATATTGTGCAGCTCGAAGCCGATGTGAGAAATGACACTATTACGAGAGATAACATACGACGAGATTTAGCGAAAGCCGAAGGAAAGAATTCTAAAATTAACCTACTACAAGAAGCAATGCAACTTATTGAGGAAACCATCAAAAAGACAACTCATGACACTAAGAATTTAATCGAAAGAAAGTTTAATGACACATTTTTAGAGCTGTCCGGAACAACAAATTTCACCGGGATAAAAATGGAGGACGACTATTCAATAATGCTAAAAACGGCTGATGGTTCGTACAGGGGGCCATCTGGATTTGGGACTGGTTATCATAAAATGCTAGGCCTTTCTATTGTCTTTGCCTTGAGCGAACACCTAGATAATTCAGATTTTCCAATAATGGTTGACAACCCTTATGATTCAATCGCTCCAGAGCATAAGCCGACGATTAATAGTTACCTAAAAAAACTCTCGAAAAAGAAACAGGTAGTAGTGACTGCCCTTGATGAAGAAGAGATGCTTGAAGGATTTAGCAAGGATGATGTAATGCGTCATTTTTTTATATCTCAGAAAAATAATGTTTCTAGTGTGGAGATAAAAAAATGATAGATTCTGAAAATTGGCCAGCAGTAAAAACATCGAAAGAAGTTCACGCGCAAATCGAAGATCTTCAAAATTCCGAAGGGTTTTTCCGAGGGATGAACCAGATAGAGATTATGAAACTTGGAGCAGCTCATACTATTAAGAATGGACTGTCGGCTCCAGCAGAACATAAGAGAGAAACCGATATATCAGCACCTAAATATGTAGCGAGCAAAGAAACTATGTATGTAAACCTACGTATGCTTATGCTGTTATGTTACTCTACCGATTCTGGTATCAAAATTAGCGATGATTTTGAAAGAATTGATATTGTTAAAACTTTTGAAAGATTTGCCGAAGCAGGTATTAGGGACCTGCATGATAAATACATAATTGGGAGCGATACACCCGAAGACTTTCTCAGACTTGCTTTTGAAGATGCACAATCGGTGAAACCAGCAATAGAAGAAAAGTTATCGAATTAGGTTAGGAGGTCAGGGGGGGTTTGAGGGGCGTCCTCTAACGGATAGGGAGAATTTGAAATGTATGAGAATTTGAAGGATAGACTAAAAAAAGATTTTGATGTTGATCTGGACATATCAGGCGGTAATGGTAAAAGCTTAGCTGATCCAATCGTAATCAACCAAAGTATTAGAGACTGTGTTGGTACAGAATATTATATTGTTAAGTTAATTTTTCAAGCAATGGGCAAAGAGTGGAAAACCGTAAAACAAACTATAGTTACTGCAGCTGACAAGAAAATTGATCAACTTACCATTGAAGTAACTGATGTTGACGGGGCTAAACACGAAACAGATTTTTATTTCGACATAACCAAGCATATTAAAAATTAATGGGGTTTGAAATACTTTTTGGTTGTATTGATGCTGATAAAAAATCAATACTACCCTGGGGTTTGAAATACTTTTTGGTTGTATTGATGCTGATAAAAAATCAATACTACCCTGGGATTTGAAAGGTGTCTCTGAATTTTCCTGAGCAGAGGTTGTGCCTGTTTGAGTTATTTTCCCCTCTCAAACACTGACGTAGCGAATTTGTTTTTGGTTGAATCATTTTCGAGGACCACTCCCGAACCATACAATAGAATAATGTTCGGGAGCGCTTTGCGTTCCGCAGAAACGATCAAAAACTAATTTGTGACCATCACGTGGCTTGAGCCGGGGCGGCACTTTGCCATACTTTCTTGCTGACTGAGAAAGTATGAAAAATCCGCAAACCGTAGGATCGTAAGAAAAGTATTTTGATATAGCGGAGTTCAGACCTCTAAATAAGTTATACTTGCACTATGGATAACAATATTCGTCTTAAAGAATTGAAAGAGTTATCATCAATCGAAATACCGGCTGGCACTAATAGACTTCAAACCGCTCTTTTAATTGCTGATTTTGCCCATAGTGCTTTTTCGCACAACGGCGACAGCAAACCCAGCTCATCTGACCCTGTGACTATACTGACAGAAGCACAGGCAGGTTCAAGCTTCAGATGCGTAGAATACAGTCACCTAGCCGCATGGCTTATGGTCGCCCACGGGATTGATGTCCGGACGTTGAACATTATGAACAAAGACGTCGAAACAATGGAATATGGCGCCGGTCATGTCGTTGTTGAATTTTATGAAGGCAAACAACACGGTTGGGTCATGGCGGATATCCAGGCGGGTGTTGTCGCCAGACAAGGAGGCGTGTTGCAATCAGCTTTTGAGCTAAGAGATTCTTTAGATGAAGCAAGCATAGAAGATTTTAGAGGGAATAAATTCGTCGCAGCGAAAGGGATGTTTGGCGGCAATTACAAAGAATGGCTCCGACCGTACCTATATTTTATAGACAGGTCAAAAAAACTTAATTACGAATACTCTGACGACTCAGAGCCGCATTTAATACTGGTGCCTGACGGCGGTAAGCCACCCAAGTTTTTTCAGCGGAATCATAAGCTCAATCTTATTGTTACGTCGCCTGATGTTTTTTATAAAGTAAAATAAATATAGTATGGAGCGGAAGGTCTTTGGTCATAGTTTGCAGTTTTCCTGTGCATCTGGTTTTCCTAAGCAGATGTTCTATTTGTATTTACTACCACAATCCTACTGCCAGTGAACTGGCAATCGGTTGTCGCCACGCCTCGACTCGGGCAATAATTTGCGCCGGGCTTCCGGCCTTGCAAACTGCCACAGGCAGTTCTCACCTTATCAAAAAACAGAGGGAATGGGAGGTTTATTGTCCGAATGAATGCTGAGGACTAATCCGATTCCATACAATGGAATAATGAATCGGATCGCTTGCGTTCCACAAGCACGGACTAGAAACATCCCAAGACCATCTATCTTTTTGATAGGGCGGCTTTTTTGCATACTTTGGTAGCTGCAGACAAAAGTATGAAAATATATTTCAAAGCTTTGTTTTTTGTTTCGCAGGGCACCTTTGCCATTCCGCTAGACAGCAGATTCTTACTGACTGAGAAAGTATGTGAAATTCGCGAACCGTAGGATCACAAGAAAAATGTTTTGTAGTTTTGGGCTGGTGTAAGAGTTCTGTGCTCTAGACGTTTGTCTGTACCTGTTCTATGGCACTATCGTCTTTGATATCAGTACGCATAATTGTTGGTAAGACCGAAACAGGCTAGAATTAAGCCATGAAGAAACTCGTAATTATATCGTTTATAGTAGCGGCGATAATCTTCTTGTTACTACCATCACGCAGCGAAGAACTTTACAGATGCCCCGACGGGTCTACTGTTTGTCCAGCCTTATACTCGTCTGAGACTAAACAATTCACCGGTATGACTCTTTACGGATTATTGACACCAGATAATGAAGCCGACGACCAAACCTACAGCGATTTAGCTAGAAATTCACTGATCTTTATTCCACCTTTTATTCTTCTAAGTGTTTATCTATACAACAAAAGAAAAACCCACAAATAACCAAAATTTGTTGATATTTGTTTAGGCTACTTTTTGGTCTTGAATATATTCGGGGCCTAAATTGATGTCCGTAACGTTTGGCGACCTGCGCAGAGCAAGCACTGGATGCCCGGTGACTAGTTCTCCGATCAAAAAGGGGCGATTATCTGATGGAGGATTGCCCATGAAGTCGGGATTAAAATCCTGATCGGATAGTGTCGCCTGAAGCGCCCCCAGTACCATCATTGTGTCCTCATTCCTCTCCATAGAGAGTTCTTTGAATACTTCTTCAATTTGCTTGGTTGTGTGGTATCCACCAATTCCGATACCTGTCTCGGCAACTGACTCAATAACGTTCGACTTGCCAGCACCGGGATACGATAGGAAACGTTCGCCATCAAATGTCCCAGCAACAACATACTCAATGATTATTCGTGTAGTCTTATATACTGCCTCTGGATCGTTATATTTTTCGCGTGCGATTGCTCCGAGCATGGTTGAAGCAAACAAGTCTAATCCATTAGCAATTTCCTCCGGTTGTTCAGCTATTTTCTCTAAATACTGTCCAGATTCACGCTGTAATAAATGACCGAGCTCAGCCTCGGCCCACTGGCAAGCTGTCTCGTAATTGTTTGAATCTGATTCAAAATTCGTTGACATTTTTACTCCATTTATTATTGATGAGCAACGTATTATTATAATGCATTTAAGATATGTTTGCAATATGTCCACGATTAAGTTCTTGGCCCATGATGTTAAAAATTCGTACTACTTTTGTTTAGTTTAAAAAGCAATGTAGGACCATCGTATTCCTGTTAGCCAACTGAAGTGAAATCTTTTGTTTTTGGATAGCTATTGTGGAAAGACAAGCACCCTTCGCAATTATTTTAGACTATTGGCGCAAAGTAGTTCTCGGAATTGACTCAACTAAAAACAAACCCATTCACTTAACGTCAGGAGAGGCACACAGAATACTGCAGAACATGATTGCATTTGCTAATATTATGTGTTATAGTTATATATATGAGTGAATTTATATCATTAGGAGAAATAATAACAGAGCCCGATGGGAGCAATCTGGTCCCTGTTGCTGTTTACAAAGCAATAGACGTACAAACAACTTCAGACCCTGAAGGCAACAAAGTCTATGAGGTGGTAATAGAGCGTCCTGTTGAGCAAGAAGAACGTTATTATCCTGAATTCGGCCTTTATTCAGATGTGCCATATTTAAGGACTGTTGTTGTCCCCGAACAAGATGTTATTACTACTGATAATTCTCCAGACGCCAAATACAGACTATTTAGCGGTGTAGTCGTAGAGCGTGCTCCTCGCGGTCCATCTCGATTAGATCTAATGGGCAGTTTCGACGAACTTCTAGAAGCATCTAATGGAGACGATCAAGAGGAAGTTGCCGTTGCTCGTGCAGCCGCACTTGGTGCGTTACATCGCTGCGTGATTGATGAATTTCGGCCGATAACAAATTCTAGTGGTCAAGCTCAAGTTGACCCAAGACCACTATTGGTAGGTAAAACACAATAGCACAACAAAGTCCTTGTTATTGCCTTGGTGTTTAATTAATCCTCAAATACTGAAGAGGTCTTATTTGCATGTTCTAATTAATTAGAGTTTGTAACCCAACCCACACATATTCCCATGGCTCTGGCTCTGGGCCCTGATCATCCACACCCTCAGGATAGCTAGGTAGGAAACCAACTGTTTTTGCGACTTTGTAATTATCTTTCTTTAGCCAATTAAAACAAACGGTGTATTTAAACGACTTCTGACCGTCGCCACACACAAAATCAACGGTGTAGCCGTTATGGTGTCTAGAGTAGCCGGGAGGGGCAGTAGTCAACAGCACGCTGGCAATTTTGTCATCAAGACTGCCACTTGGTATCTTGGCCACGTCAACACCAGCCGAGGCCAATCTAGACACAAACAGACTCTTTTGAAGCTCTATTGATCTATAGCCAGAATTTAACTTAAGGGGAATTCCAGCGCGATCAGCTTTACTCTTTAGTGCTCTCCATGACAAATAGGCTTTTGGCTGAAGCAAATCATCTTCACCGAGTCCAGGCTCGTTAGTTTTTACAATTGGAAGTTTAGGAACCGAGCGGAGTAGATAGCCACGACTCTCAGCAATGGTTCTAATCCGTTTATCAGCATCAGCATTGCCAGTGATATCAGGCGGGCTACTTAAAGGGGCGGTATTAGGATAAACAATTGTCTCGTATAATTTTTGTATCTGATCGCCGGTCAAATAGTTAAAGTTAGAGTCGCTAACACCAGCCACTTTTGATGAATCTACTTCAATACTGGTCGCAAGTGTCGCGTTATTATCTTGATGCTTTAAAGCAGTTTCTTTATATGAGTTGGCAAGTGATAAAAATAATAAGCTAATAATTAACAGGCCAGCAATAATTACCAGAGGCCGAGTGTGCGTACGTTTTGATCTAGATATTTTTTTTCGAGATTGATGTCTGGTTTTTGGTTCGATTATTCTCATGGTTATTTTGTCTTATTTTAGTTTATCATCATAATTGTATAACAACAGAGAATAAGCTACAATTTAACAGTTATATTTCGGGATCGTCTTCCGCCGGTTGGCGGAGGTAAGATGCTTAAAAAACTATTTCGGGATCGTCTAATGGTAGGACACTGGTTTTTGGTACCAGCAATCTAGGTTCAAATCCTAGTCCCGAAGCCATCCTTCGTCACTATGCTTTAAACGCATAGTTATGAAGGATTTTTTCGTTATATGGAGTTGAACCTTGGTCGTAAACAGCCTAGTGGCTGTTTACGTTTTACTCTCTTGTCTGTATGCGCGTTGGCTACGCCAACTAGTCGCTAACAGATGATGAACAGTCCTAGTCTAGGGAGCCATCCTTCGTCGCAAACCCATTGATGGGTTAGCTATGAAGGATTGTTGCGTTCTATGGGTTTGAACCTTGATAGTGCTAGTCACATAAGCTTTGATATAATTTTAGTATGTCAGAGAATCCAAAAGTACTTCTTATAACCGGTCCTTCTGGAAGTGGTAAAAGCACTTTGGCGCAAAGCGTAGCTGAAAAACTTGACTGGGCATACGTGTGCGAGGACGACTTTTGGGTTAAAACAGGTTGGGGTGTAGATATTAGAACAGCTGAACAAGAACGGGTAATTCAAACCCAGGTCAATAGCAAAGTAACTGATGAATTAAATAAAGATAAGGGTGTTGTGCTTGAGTTTATACTATACAAAAAAGCACCAAACACCCTCACAGCCTATCAAGAAAGTCTTACCAATAGCGGTATAGAGTTTGACACAATCGCACTAAAACCTCCCGTTGGCGAAATCCTTAATAGAATTGCCAACAGAGGGAGAGCAGCAGATCTAGACAACCCAAAGCGACGACTACAAGAAGTAGAGAGCCAGCTACAAGTTATTGAGCCAGAACTGATTCATCCCGGTTTAATGATAGATCCTACCGGAATGTCTATAGATTTGCTTCGCGACATGTGTATAGAGCGAATTTTTCACTCCCCTCATATTTAAACGTATTTAGCTCTACTAATGGCCCAGCTCGCTATATGGATTTGAACAGTCAGGCGAAAACAGTCAGGGACTGTTTGAGTTATACTTATATCATGAATGACGAAGACTTTATGAAACTTGCAATCGAGACCGCACAAAAGGCAGAGGCCGATGGTGGTGCAGCAATTGGTGCAATAATGGTAAAAGACGGCAAGATTATAGCTAAAGGCTTAAGCAACCCTTGGGGCAAACGCGATCCATCCAATCATGGCGAGATTGACTGTATCCGTCACTGCGCCAAAGACAATGACCTCATGGATATGCAGGGCTGTACGATGTACGGCACGCTTGAACCGTGTTCTATGTGTGTTGGTGCTGCGCTCTGGGCTGGTGTGGACCGTATAGTATTTGGCGCCTACGCTATAGATGTGGCCGGCAACGAGTACGAATACGATAATTACAGCGCGGAAGCATTGGCTAAGACATCTAGAAAAGCTGCCGACCCATCCCGAGGTAAAATCGAGATTATCGGCGGTGTACTCCGCGAAGAGTGCAAAGCACTACTAAATAATTACAAAGGCTGGCAAAAAACATGATTGCCACACTTTTTATGCTGATGTCGCTTGACGGCAAAATCTCTACAGGGACAGGGAATGATCGCGACTTCGACAAGGACCTGCCTAAGATCCCGGGGGCAGCTGAAGGACTAGAGCAATACTACGCATTAGAACAACAAACAGATTTCTATTCATTTAACACTGGTAAGGTTATGGCAAAAGTTGGGCGGAACGAAGCTAAAAAAAATATTCAAAAAATTCCAGTTACGTTTGTACTAGTGGATAACCAACCACATCTCACTAAACAGGGCGTTGAAAATCTCTTAAAACGTTGCAAATCTTTAATCATAGCCACTGTCGATGCAACGCATCCTGCACTCGACTTTCACGATGAAAATTTGAAAGTTATAACATATGGTCACGAAATTGATTTAGTTGACCTATTTAAACAAATCGAAAGCCTCGGTGCCGAGAGAATCACTATCCAATCAGGTGGTGAAATGAACGCAAGCCTACTAAGAACAGGATTAATTGATGAGCTATCGATAGTTGTCTGTCCGGTATTGATAGGTGGGACCGAAACACCGAGCCTAATAGGAGGCGAGTCCATACAACGCCTAGAGGATCTAAACAAAATCAAAATACTTGAGCTAATCGAGTCGAAACAACTTGAAAATAACTATCTGCATTTACGATATCGGGTCAAAAAGTAATGCACCGAAAAAACAATGAGACTATTGCGTGTAGTTTCTTCTAGACCAGAAGTTGTCATTAGTTGATTTTGGTACAATTGTTAAATGAAGATTAGACTAACAGCTGTAATTATCGAAGATGGAAAGATTCTTCTGCTAGATCAAAATGTCAATAAACACCGCTCTTGGTCATTACCTGGAGGTAAGCTCGAAGAGAATGAAACGATTGAAGAGGGTCTAGTCCGAGAGCTACTTGAAGAAACAGGCTTGATTATTACGGTTGGCAAACTGCTTTACGTCTGCGATCACAGTCATAATAACGAATATGTCCTTCACATGATGCTTGAAGCAAAACGTGTTGGCGGAAAGCTGGGCACCACAATCGAAGGATTAGATGTCAATACAATTCGCGGTATGGAATTTGTACCAATTGAGCAGATAACTACCAAAGGCTTTAGTGCTAAATTTCAAAACCTGGTCGAGAATAATTTTCCGGGTGCGGGCAGTTACATGGGCCCAAAAAGTGCAATCGGTTTATGAAAACGTTATAGGTAAAGAATCGACGGAATCCGCACACTGTCTATAGAGGTGGTATAGTATAACGACATGGTCTCACACCTCAAGCGTCGCTCATACTCAATGTATTTGTTAAGAATACTATTAATCTCAACTTTAGTAATTTTGATTGCTCATTTAGTTTTGCAGTATCTGAATCTGATAATTTATGACCAGCAGAATGGTTTTATTTATGAGTTATCCAATCGATTTGATTTGGACGACGAATCTAGTATCGCTACTTGGTTCTCGCAAGCAATTTTTATCGCCATTAGCGCTGGCGCGACTTTGGCAGCATATTTAAGTAGCGTGACCGCCGTTCGTCGTTTGTGGAAATCAATCGCCGTGCTTAGTCTGCTACTTTCGATAGACGAAGTTACTGCAATGCACGAGCTGATATTGCAAAGCCTACATAACATCTTTTTTAAGGATACAAGCTCAACAATTAGCGGCAACGCCTGGCTACTTGTAGCTCCGTTAGTTTTTGCGGGAGCGCTTTGGCTACTGTGGAAAATTGCAAAACTTTTGCCACGACGGACGTTAATCTTATTTGCCGGCGCAATCTTTACTTTCTTAGTTGGAGCCGTATTCGTCGATATGCTTGCCAGTCTGGTCGAGCGAGAGACCTTCATAAATCAAGGAATTATCATCGCAATAGAAGAAACACTCGAGCTACTTGGAAGCGTACTAGTACTTTATGCTATCGCTGACTATATTGAGGTTAACCATGGCGCGCGTCTAAAATCGGCCTTAACACATCTGAAATAAGTTATAATTACCTTAAGCTTAATAGGGTAATTATCGATAGAATGAAAAATCACAAATCACAGAAATTTAGGATTCCTAATATCCATCCACTCGTCCAACTAATTGTCGCACTTTTTATTTTTGCCTTAACGGTTGTCGCATCCAGAGACACGGTAATTACAGGCTGGGAAATTGCTGTCTTCAACTTTATCTACGGGTTGCCATCATTCCTCCAGCCAGTATTTTTTGTTATTACTCAAACGGGAAGCATTTATGTGTTGGCTTTTTTACTAGTGTTATATATATTCAGACAACACTATCATGTGGTAACCCGCTTACTCATGACGGGCACATTGGCATATCTATTGGCAGGCGTTGCAAAAGATCTTTGGGGTAGGGCAAGACCGACAGACTATCTACTCGATATAGTTAACCTTGATTACGCAGTTAGAGGGCCAGGCTTTCCATCAGGGCACACCGCACTGGCCACGGCCCTAGCGTTAACACTAGGGCATTACACCCCAAGAAAATATCATTGGATAATTGCACTTTGGATTATCGGAGTAGCGGTATCACGAATCTATCTGGGCGTTCATTTTCCGCTTGATGTAATTGGCGGTTTTGCTATCGGCTGGGCATCGTATGCATTATTCCGAAACATTAGATTATATGATGTACGCTTTAACAAAAAGAAAAAACACACTAAGAAAATATAGAAAGCATGTCTGGTATTTAAATAAAGAGATGTATTCAAGCATCTAGGCCGGTTACTTTGCTATAATTAACTCAATGATAACAATATATTTTGAGCCCCATAGCATAACTACCGACAACGAGAATCACTTAGCAAGTGGCTGGAATGACGTCGATCTATCAGCTGAAGGCGTAAAACTGTTAAACGAGCAATGGCCAGCACGGTATAAAGACAGATTTGTCGATGCTATCTTTTGTTCTGACATGCAGAGATCTTATAAATGTGGGGCAGTAATCGCCAAGGATAAACATATTCCAATCTATATCGATAGTCGACTCAGGGAATGTAACTACGGAGAACTGACTCAAAAGGACAAAAAAGTCGTCGATGCCGAAAAGCCGAAGCGCATCTCTACTCCTTTCCCTGAAGGCGAAAGCTACCAGCAATGCATGGAACGTATGGACGATTTTCTTAACATGCTTAGGGATCAATTCCAAGACAAGACTGTAGTAATAATTGGGCACCGAGCTACGCAATACGGACTCGAGCACCACATCAACGGAAAGGATATTTTAACCTGCGTCACTGAACCTTGGACCTATCAACCCGGCTGGAAATACGAGTTTTGACCCCCGCAGCCTAGTCGAAACAGAAAATTAATGAAGTGCGAGTTGTTTATTCCTTACTGGCTTGAATGGTGAATAGCTTCAGGTACGCTCTTATTACTGACGCCTCAAGAGCCAAATTATCGTATTAGCGTAAGTTCTATGTTGCTATTTTGTCATCATTAAATGATAATTAGCATAAGTGTTTAAGCGAGGGAGATAATCGGTGGCAGATACTATGATACGAATGCGTCACAAAATTGGATATATGTATTTTGTTTGTTTTGTCTTGGCGGTATTTTTAATAAGCATAGGGCTGTTGGGTAGCAGAGGCTTTGCCGCAGGGACCGAAGAGAATCCTTACTACGTTACAACTTGTGAAGATCTACAAGATATCCAAAATGATCTCGACGCTTATTATGTTCAGACTGGCAATATAGATTGTTCAGATTCCGAAAACTGGAATGGTGGCGAAGGATTCTCGCCAATTGGCACATTTACAGGAACATATAACGGTCAGAATTTCTTGATTGTCGATATCTTTATTGATCAGCCAGATTCAGACGCAGTCGGGCTGTTCGAAGCAACCAACGGAGCCGTAATCACAAATATTCATCTTAGAGATGGGACTATGGATAGCGAAAATGGTGGCTATAACGGTACTCTTGTAGCATCAGCAACAAATACAGAATTTGAGCTTTGTTCTTCAACTACAGTGATTAACTCTGTCGCACAAGCTGGCCTAGTAGGGAATATGTCAGGTGGATCGATGAACCGTTGTTGGTACTCCGGAGACATTGACGCGGGCGATAATGGCTATACAGCAGGCTTAGTCGCAGTGGCTAGTGGTGCAGACTTTTCAAATGTATATACCGAAGGAACACTCAGCGGAGGGACATATTCTGGAGCACTTATCGGTGGGCTCGATGGCGGAACCCTGACTAATGCTTATAGCTCTATGAACGTTATTTCGACTGCAGATACATATTCTGGTGGCCTTACGGGCTATATGTCTGACCAAGGAGTAGATGGTAACGCACCAAACCTTACGGTTAGCAATGTATTTTTTGCAGGATTCTTTACTGAATCAGCAACCGCAGCCGGTGTGATAACCAGTTTTATTGACAATACTGATTTTGATGGCGTCTACTATGACCAAGATAACTGCGCTTGCGCTACCGAGTTAGGTTCTGGAACACCTGATACAGGAAGCGTCACGCCAGTAAACACTGATGGCTCAGATCCAAATTATTTTAAGGGGAGTACTGCTAACGAGCCAATGGCGAGCTGGGACTTCGATACTATTTGGGAGACCTACGAAGGTGGTTTTCCAACTTTAAGAGTTGACAGTCAGCCAGCAGATGGCGACCATGATGGTATTCTAAATGCCGTAGAAGATGCTGGTCCGAATGATGGAGATGCAGATGGTAGTGGCTTATTAGATTCGACAGAGCCATATTCTGCCTCAATGCCAAATCCAGAAACAGGCGAATATTCTGTGCTTGTAGTTAGCGAACAATGTAACATTATCTCGCTTGATATTTTAGGCGAAAGTGACGTTAGCACCCCTAGCGATAGCGCTTATAATTATCCTGGCGGGTTTATGAATTTTAGAATAAATTGTCATGAGGTTGGTTTTGATGCTAGGGTTACCCAAATATACTACGGGCTTGAAGACGGTGATTTTATAGTCAGAAAATACCAGCCTAGTACTGGGTATATTACAGTCGATGGAGCCGAGGTTAGCGACGATACGATTGGCGAGTTTGCCGTCAAAGTTGCTGAATACACCGTAACAGACGGCTCAAATTACGATATCGACGGGGAAGCAGATGGCTTCGTCGAAGACCCGGCAGGGCTTGGTATGATCGTAGAAAGTGATGCATCGGGTTCAGCAAGTCTCGCCGACACAGGATCATCATTGGAACTAACTGTAATTACTGCCATTTCTTTGTTAATAACAGCGAGCTACCTAGCTTTCATGCAACGACACAAGAATATTATCTTCAAGAATAAACAATCTAGATAATCGACTTTTTTGATGGCCTAGATTTCTTGCTTCGGCAATCCATACTTCACAGAAAGCGTAAACCGTTTAAATTACCTTGGCCGGTTCTTGTTCACAATAATGATGTGGAATTTTACACAGTTTTTTCGATTTACACCTTGAAACTTTCCATTGTGCTTATGTTTACAGGTCAACTTTGTTGACGCTCTGTAAATATGAGGGGTATAGTGAAGTTACTAATAAATTCAAGGAGGGTTATATGAATAAACTAAAGGTATTATTGGGTTCAAGCGTAGCATCGTTTGCACTAGTAGCAGGAGTAGCATTGCCAGCAGCAGCGCAAACACCAAGTACAACAGTAACAACCGACGCCAGCACTAACGTCAGTGTATCAGGCGACTGTAGTGCGGCATTTGTTGGCGACAACTACCAGATACAGTCTAACGGCACAGCTCAAGGAAACATCGATGTAGACCTAGGCGTTAATTTAGGTGTAGGTGGAAACTTAGGATCTGGCTCTAATGATCAAGCCAACAATCAAGGTGGATCACAAAGTAACACAAACACAACAACTCAAACACAAACCGGAAACAGCTTTGACGCTGATTGCAGCACAACAAATGTTACTAACGTAACGAAAACTGTAGCAGCAGAAGAAGAAAAAGAAGTTGTAGCACAAGTATCTAGCGCACCACAAGGTGGAGTACACGCAGGATTTGGTAGCACAGCAACTGAAAGTTCAAGCACAGTAGCGCTTGTTGGCCTAACTGGTTCACTAAGCGTTCTTGGTCTTGGCCTAAGATTCCTAAAAGGGGAACTATAAGTTAATTGACCAGTAAGGAGTAGTTTGTTGAGTAGGGCAACGAAATTCAAACAATTTAAACGGCGGCTAGGGAAAAACTGGCTGCCGTTTAATTTCTTTTATATATCTAGAATTCCTACGCAAACACCGGCCCGAGTTTCATTAAAACAAGTGTCGCTTAATAAACGTTCACATATAATTATTCATTCTCGCAAGTATAGATCAAACAAACAAAACCGGAAAAAGTTCTTTCTAACAATCCCAATTGTTCGAATGTACGGGTCGGGGTTAAGAGAAATTAATATAGAGTTCAAGAGAACTAAAAAAACTCATCGACGCAAATCAAATACAGCAGGCATCAAACTGGATAAATACAGCTATGCAAAGATATTGATAGTGATAGGTATCGCTGGAATTGCATTGACATTATTTTCATTAAAATCAGATTCCGTCCCCGCCAACTTTAGCACCACACCGGCAGTAATACCCGTCCAATCAGAGACAAAGCCTGTTGAACAGACTAACTATCTGAGCAAATCCAAGCCAGTCAGCTTGAAGATACCAGCCATTGGAGTGTCGAGTGAAGTAATTGCACTAGGCAAGCTGCCAGACAATTCTATGGAAACCCCTAACAATGGGACGCAAGTTGGATGGTACAAATACAGCCCATCCCCAGGACAGATCGGCCCGTCGGTTATAGCAGGCCATGTCGACTGGATTGATGGACCTGCCGTTTTTTGGAATTTAAAAAATCTAAAATCAGGCGATCAAATAAAAATAACGCGCGCCGACAAAAAAGTCGTGGAATATGAAGTTGAGAAGATTCAGCAATTTAATCAAGATAACTTTCCGACAAAAGCAGTATACGGTAACACCGATACCGCCACACTTCGATTAATAACCTGTAGTGGCAATTTTGATAGCACGACATACGAATATGATAAAAACATAGTAGTTTTCGCACGTGCCGTGAATATCTAGGCGGGAGGGGGAGTGGTATCGATTTTTCTGACTGACTTTTTTATCTGTTTGCCATTTTCATTCACTTCATAGATTAAAATATCGCCAAAAATCATTTCAGTCTTTTCGATACCAGCGTCACTAATATCTTCAATGTACTTGATCAAAGCTCTAATTGAATTACCATGGGCTACAACCAAAACGTTCTTGTGTTTTTTTAGTTCTGGCAGAATCTTAAAGTCATAAAAGGGTACTACTCGCTCAAAAACGGCTCTTAAAGTCTCTCCATTCGCTACTGGATGGTCCCAACCTCGTCTAATGCGTTGGAATTCGGAATCACCAACTTCTTGTTGTACTTGCCATTTGTTCTTACCGGTAAAGTCACCATAATCGCGCTCGTTAAGCGCGCTAGACCTCTCGTAAGGTACGTCATACTGCTTAGATGCGTCTAAGATACCTTCTAACGTTTCTAAGGCTCTAATCTGCTGAGAACAAAATGCTTCATCAAAATGTATGTCGGTCATTTTTTCGCCCAGCAACTCGGCTTCCTTGAAGCCTTTCTTCGACAGATGGACATCTGTTGAACCAGTCCATACGCCTCGAGCATTCCACTCTGACTCACCATGTCGAACAATAATAAGTTTTCCGTTAGCCATTGCTAACTATATTAACAGGTTTTCCTGACAAGAACGCCTTAATATTGTCTGCAGTAGTATCATTGATTCTGCTTATTGCTTCTACGGTGTTGTAGGCGTTATGACTAGTGATAACCACATTAGGCATCGTTTTTAGTATATTGATCTCGAGTGCGTGTTCTAGAGAAATATTCGTTGGACGACCGTGGGTTATCAATACTTCTTCCTCTTCTAGATCTAGCAATCTTTCATCTTCTAAAACGTCAAGACCAGCTCCTGCAAGTTTACCGTTTTTTAGCGCCTTAACTAATTGCATAGTATCAACAAGCTCGCCACGAGCTGTATTTATAAATATTGCTGAGGATTTCATTTGATCAAATTGAGCCTTACCAATCATATGTTTATTCGAAGTTGTAAGTGGTGTATGCAGAGTAACCACGTCACTTTCACGAAGTAAATCGTTCAACGAACATTTAAGGCATCCCATTTTTTCAACTACCGTTTCATTGACATACGGATCATAAATAACAACCTTCATACCAAAAGCTTTACCAACCCTAGCCACGTGTCTGCCGATACGGCCCGCACCAACAACTCCAAGAGTTTTACCGTGCAAGTCGTTACCGTGAATCAAATCACTATCGATTTTCTCGATCTGAACCTGATTTATGGCGTCGCGAAGTCTTCGATTTATCATCAATATAAGCGCAAAAGTATATTCAGTAACTGTATATTCGCCATAATTTGGGACGCTTGCGATCGCAATACCTTTTTTTTGAGCGGTACTTGCATCAATATTATTAAAACCTGTCGAGCGAGCGGCAATTAGCCTGAGACGAGCAAAACGCCCAATGATTTGAGCCGACATTTTGCTTGATACAAAAACCGAAACAATATCTGCGTCGGTAACAATATTCTCAAGACTCAATGGCCCCTCAATATATAAAACTTGGTTATCTTTTTCGAAAGATGCAAACGCTTTGCGTTCGTTAACAGTTACGTCATACACCACAATTTTTGCCATAACCAGTATTATGCCACAGTTGTGGTCTCAACTCCACTAAGGCATAATAGTACTTATGTCTAAACCAAAGATAAATAAAATAAGCGCCAGAATGATATTAGATTCAAGAGGGAATCCCACGATAGAAGCAGTCGTCATGTTAAGTTCGGGACAGAGTGGGAGAGCTTCTGTACCTTCGGGTGCTTCAACAGGATCCCACGAAGCCATTGAGCTGAGAGACGGAGGGTCAAGGTTCGGGGGTCTTGGAGTAGAAAATGCTATTAACAATATAGATGCGCTAATCGCACCAAGTCTTATTGGTGAGGACCCGAACGACCAACAGCTAATAGATGAGAAAATGATTAAGCTCGATGGTACAAAAAACAAATCTAAACTTGGAGCTAATGCTATACTTGCAGTTTCATTATCGATCGCCAAGGCCGCCGCAAACGAAAAAAAGGTGGAATTGTATCAACATATTGCTGATTTGTCAGGTAATAGCCAAACACTATCAATCCCTACTCCGATGATTAACATCGTAAATGGCGGACGACACGCTGAAGGAGCTTCAGACTTTCAAGAGTATATGATTGTGCCGAAAGGAATTGCTACGTACCCTGACCAAATAAGAGCGTGTAGTGAGATTTTTCATAAGTTAAAGCAAGAGATTTCAAGCCTAGGAATACAAACAACTGTTGGTGACGAAGGGGGCTTTGCTCCAATCCTTGACGGCGGGAACAAACAAGTCTTTGATCTAATTGTAGATGCTATTTCTAAAGGAAATTACGAGCCCGGTAAGGATGTATTTTTAGCATTAGATATTGCATCCAGCGAATTTTATGCGAACGGAAAATACAATTTAAAATCTGAAGACAGAATATTAGGGCCTGACGAATTGTCTGAATATTACGATCAACTGATGGAAAAATATCCAATTTTTTCAATCGAAGACCCATTTTCTGAGAATGATTATGAAGCGTGGGAGAATTTTTCCGCAGCATTCACAAGCAAGATCCAGATCGTAGGCGACGATCTATTAGTTACCAACCCTGAGTTTATTAGTAGCGCGATTTCGGCTAAACGGGCAAACTCGCTTTTAGTTAAGCCCAACCAGATCGGAACCTTAAGCGAAACAATCAAAGCAGTAAGCCTAGCAAAAAAAGCTGGTTGGACAACAGTCATGTCGCACCGCTCTGGCGAAACAGAAGACACAAGTATTGCTCATCTAGCCGTTGGCCTCGGCACCGAATACATAAAAGCAGGCTCTATGAGCCGAAGTGAAAGACTAGCCAAATATAATGAATTACTACGAATAAATGAATATCTGGATCTATAAACTCGGGTACAACCCAGAACATAAACAAGACAAAAAACCATCAGGTTTTACTATAGTAGAGCTGTTAATTGTGATAGTTGTAATAGGTATTTTAGCTACGCTGACTTTCGTAGTCTATAGAAATATTACCGGTAAAGCCCAGGCGGCGGTAACTAGTAATATTGTCCAACAATACTCCAAAGCTTTAGCTGCGTATAAATTACAGAACGACTCTTATCCCGACATAGATAGCCTAGCTGATCTTCAGTCAAGCGCAGGAGTCTGCCTCGGAACTGGATATGAGAACAAGGGATGTGGGTCAAATTTTGGCGAAGGTCAGGAGAGCGAGGAATTTAATCAGCTCATGAAGAATTATATTGGGACCGCGCCTGATATACGCCCACATACTACGTCTTACCATTTTAACGAGATCAATATAACATTAAACGGCATAATATTACAGCATCTGGGGGAGGATAACCAAACCTTAAACGGACAGCCCGTTGATGCCTACGCAATCACCTACGCTCTAGATGAGCCCGATGCCCAGTGTATTGGCGGGGAAGTATTACAAGTAGGTTCTATACCAGGCACCAACTACTTGACGGGCAACTTTAAGAACACTTTAACTGACGGAAAAAATACTGGCTGTTTCGTGAAACTTCCGGACTAAATATTGATATAATAGCTCCATGGATAAATTAACAAAATTAACTCTTAAGCAGGTACTGCCTTACATGTTAATCATTTTTGGCGCAATCGGTCTTATTGCAGCGTTCATATTAACTATGGAAAAAATGACCCTACTGTCTAACCCAAATTATCAACCTAGCTGTAACCTAAATCCAGTACTGAGTTGCGGATCGATAATTAGAACTGATGAAGCTTCAGCCTTTGGGTTTCCTAACCCTTTTATCGGTTTAGCCGGATATTCAGTAGTTATAACGATCGGCGTGGGACTCCTAGCTGGGGCAACCTTTAAAAAATGGTTTTGGAAAGGGCTAAATATAGGAGCGCTACTAGGTTTTATATTTATACATTGGCTATTTTACGAAAGCCTGTACGATATTGGGGCTCTGTGCATTTATTGCATGGTGGTCTGGGCTATCACTGCTCCATTGTTTTGGTACACGACTCTATACAACCTGAGGGAAGGAAACTTATCAACCCCAAAGAAGTTAAAATCAGCTGTCCAATTCGCCAATAAGCATCATTTAGACATTCTAATAACCTGGTACATGCTAATAATTCTCGCGATAATTACAAACTTTTGGTACTACTGGAAAACTCTAATTTAGCTATTTTTTAGCTGAAACTTTTTTCGAGCCTTTAAAGTATTCTCTAATTTGGAACAAGAAGTATAAGCTAACTGTTAGTCCAACTACATTCCAAAGTAAATTGAATATCGCGCCAGCAGTAATATCTGAAAAAGCGTAAAGCGCACTGTACGCGAACCAAGCTAATTCTGCATAGAAGATCAAATCCCAGCCACCTGCTTGTTTAGCCTTTAATTTTGGAATCGCCATAACTAATACAACTAGATATGCGATTAATGCGAATAGCGAAATCCAAGCTAAAAATACAAACTGAGTAGCCCCAACAGCTGCTGCAGCTACGGAAAAGATTCCAAGCACAGCCAAAAGAGCCATAGCTCCGATCACACCAAACACTAAACCAATTACTGCAAAGATCCACACATACTCTGCTAACCATTTTTTAAAATTCTCAGGTAATTGTACTGGCGCATTTTTTACCAGCATATCATTTAGTTTATTTTCTAGGTTTTGCATTTTAGCCTCCGGTATTTTTATTATATAGATATATTTATACTCGTGTAGCAAAGATATTACAACAAGCCCTGATGGTTATCGGGGTACAATAGGTCTACGTATGGACGAATATAATAAACAAATTGATTTACTTAACGAGCAACAGCTTGCGGCAGTAAAACATACAGAGGGACCAGTACTAGTAATAGCTGGACCGGGCACAGGCAAAACCCAACTCCTTAGTGCCAGAGCGGCATACATCCTGCAGAATACTGACGCAAAACCTCATAATATTCTTTGTTTGACTTACACAGAATCTGGCGAATTCGCCATGCGACAAAGACTAGTAAACATCATCGGTCAAAAAGCCTATAACATAACAATTAGCACTTACCATGGTTTTGGGAGCGAGTTAATCAACAAATACCCTGAGCACTTCTCTGACTCTAATGATTTGGTCGCTGTCGATGCCCTAGGGATACATTCAATAGTTTCGCAAATAATCGAAAAACTTCCATACGATAACCCACTTAAAAAAAGTGAATATTATATAAAAGATGTTATCGGTGCAATCGGTGACTTTAAAAAAGCTCTGTTAAAACCGAATGACGTTAGGGCCATTGCCGAGTCAAATGCAAATTTTATAAAAAAGACCTCTACCTTAACTAGAGATGTTTTGTCTTCTGTAAAACGAATTGATAAAAAGTCCTTAACTGCTTTCAATAGTTTATACCAAAAAACAAAAGACACCTTGACCGATAATAAAAAACTGCGGGGGAGCAAATCACTTACAAAAATGTGGCAAGCGGAGCTTCAAGAGGCTATCGAGAGCGCTCAAGAACTAAACAAAACCACGCCATTAACAGAGTGGAAAAACAATTGGCTCGAACGCGACGAACAAGGTCATTTTGTAGTCCAGGGGAAGTATGCAGCAGATAAGCTGATGGCATTAGCTGATATTTATGATTTGTATCTACACCAACTCGAAAAACAAGGTCTTTTTGACTATGACGATATGATACTAAGAGCTATAGAGGGGTTAAAGACAAACAAAGCTCTTAGATTCTCGCTACAAGAACAGTATCTTTATGTAATGCTGGATGAATTTCAGGACACAAATGGGGCTCAACTAGAGTTAATAAAACTACTCACCGATAGCCCCGTATACGAAGGCGCGCCCAACGTTTTAGCCGTTGGTGATGACGATCAGGCAATCTATAGTTTTCAGGGCGCCGATTACTCGCATATGGCAACATTTAAAAATCTTTATAAAAATACCCGAGTTATTTGCTTGACCAAAAACTATCGTTCGCATAAACACATCCTAGAAACCGCCCATAATATTAGTTCGCAAATTGAAACGAGACTACACAAAGAGATGAGTGACGTTAATAAAATACTTAGCGCGGAAAGTAGCAGTTTGCCGGCGAATGCCGAGATTGAACGACATGAGTTCAAAAGTGATGTTGCGCAATTCGCGTGGGTAACAAAACAAATACAGCACCTTATTAAATCTGGAATTAACCCTAAAGAAATTGCCATACTCGCGCCCAAACATAAATTTTTAGAGCCTGTATTGCCGTATCTTGCAAAAGCGAAAATTCCCGTGCGCTACGAAAAAAGAGAAGACATACTTAGTGATCCTAAAGTAACCCAAATTATCAGAATGAGCCAACTCGTCCTAGCCTTGAGAGTCAACGATATGGGTCAAGCCGATAGCTTATGGCCTGAAGTACTGAGTTACGATTTTTGGCAACACGACACAGAGGATATTTGGGATATGTCGTGGCAAGCCAGCGATTCACGCACACCGTGGACGGAACTAATCATGAAATCTGATAAATTCAGTCAGGTAGGACTTTTCTTCTTCCGTCTAAGTAACATCTCCTCGATCGAAACTCTCGAATCAACCCTAGATTACATAACGGGCAACAAAGAAATTGACCTTAGTAATAAAAGCTCGTACGTAAGCCCATATTTTGAATTCAATTTTGGTACGGAAGCAGAGAAAAACAAACGCCAAGATTTTTGGGATTTGTTGTCGAATTTAACGGTATTAAGACAACATCTCCGAGAACACCGAGGTATAACAAAACGACAACTATACCTTAAAGACCTAATTGGTTTTGTAGACGAGCACACATCAGCAGATATAAAGATTCTTAACACTAGCCCGTATCACGAGCAGTCTGATTCAGTTCAAATAATGAGCGCCTATAAAGCTAAAGGCTTAGAATTTGAGGCCGTATTTATGCTAGCTTGTATTGATGAGGTATGGGGAAGTAAAGCTAGATCTCAATCTTCAAAGATACCACTCCCTAAAAATCTGGCGCACATACGATACAGCGGGGCAACAGACGACGAAAAACTACGATTGATATTCGTAGCTATAACCAGAGCAAAACACCGCTTGTACATGACAAGTTACGCTAATAACTATTCCAACAGGCCTACAACAAGAGTTAAGTACTTTAATGAGATTGAAAATGATGGAGAGATAGTTAGTGAAATATTGCCTATTACTAAGCGACAAGTATCGCGAACAGATGCTCAACATCCTACGATTGAAGACCTGTCTTCCTATTGGGCCGACTCCCATCTTAAGCTCGCTCAAGATGTTCACTTTAAAAATTTGTTGATACCTAGATTAGAAAAATTCCGCCTTGCGCCAACAAATCTTAACGCATTTACAGACATCATATATGGCGGACCTAAGTACTTTTTTACTAATACTCTTTTGAAATTCCCGTCCGCACCAACGCCGGCAGGCGAGTTTGGAAACGTCATCCACGAAATAATTGAATGGATGCATGTTCAGTTGACCAACAACGACTGTCTACCTGCCAAATCTGAAATACTCAAAAAATTAGCTATTAATCTATCGCAAAAAAATATTAGCGAAAACGACCAGAAATTATTGCTTCGACGCGGACAGAAGTGCGTCGAAGCCTTCGTAGACCAAAAATCTGACCAATTCAGCCAGAGTGATATACACGAATTTAACTTTAAAAACGAGGGTGTTCTGGTTGGACCGGCACATTTAACCGGCAAAATTGATAAAATGATTATCGACAAAGAGTCCCGCACAATTACAATTATTGATTTCAAGACCGGTAAATCATTTGACAAATGGAAGTCAGGCGATACAAAGCTCCACAAATACAAACAGCAACTGTATTTCTATAAGCTACTAGTTGAAGGATCATACACTTTCTCGGATTACAAAGTTACGGATGCGTACTTGCAGTTTGTAGAACCTAACGATGATGGCAAGATAGTTGACTTGCATGTAGATTTTGACTCTGATGACCTTAAAAGAATAAGAGATCTGGCGATTGCTGTTTGGAAGCACGTACAAGCTCTAAGCCTACCGGATATCAGTAGCTATAAACAAGATCTGAGTGGCATACTTCAATTCGAAGACGATCTAATAAAAAACTCCCCCTAAAGTGGAGGAGTTTTTCGAAGTTTGATTAAAACGTATTATTTCTTTTTGTTAGTCTTGGCTTTTGTTTTGGTAGTAGTTTTAGTTCTGCTACTAGATACTGACTTCTTCCTTGTTGGTGCAACTAGAGCTTTAATGCTACCTTCAGGAGCGAACAGAAGCACATACAGGTTGAATCCGATAATAGCACCGATGATTGGTCCTACTACGTATGCTTTATCCCATGATTGCACGCCCAATGCTGCTGCAGGGTTTAGGATTCCATTAGATGCGACGCCGGCTAGCAAGACACCAAGGAATAACGATCCTCCGATAGTTGCCGCGAGTTTACCGCCTTCATACTTATGAAATACTGCTGACGCAATACCAAAAGAAAACACGAATGTACCTAGGATTTCTGCGACTAATACTTTCCAATCAAATTGCGCAGGGGCAATACTCTGCACACCCTGAGCCACCAAGTATTCATACAGTTTGAAAGTTGCTACCGCACCCATAAATTGAGCAGCAATGTATAGAACTGCATCGAGTGATTTGATCTTTCTAACAGTCCATAGGCCAATTGTTACCGCTGGGTTAACATGTGCGCCAGAGATTTGACCAATTGTCATTACAAGCACTGCAAGTGTTGCGCCAACCCCAATAGCTACAAAGTAAGGAACACCCACTGCTGACCTAGACACCGCTAAAATACTAAATGTTAAAATTGCCGTACCGAAAAACTCGGCTACATACGCTGTAATTTGCTTCTTTGATAGCATAGAACTTTTCTCCCTCTTTTAATTTACGTTAAAACAATAATAACACTTTGACGTAAGTCTATCAAACAATCTATTACAATGACCTAAGCAGGCATCCGAAGAACAAACCGTTGAGTACCGTCAGTTAACGCCATGAGTGTAGCGGTCGTACTCATAACACGAGCCATAATAAACCGGTGCCTATCAATTTGTTGGTCGGGTCTAGGTAAAATTTTCTCTGCCATCTCAATCGATCGCCAAAGATCATAGCCAAATGCCTGAAGCCCGTCGAATTCTTCCGCAAACCTGTTTGACGAAAATGTTTCATTAGGGACCATATTTATTACCCAAAGACCTTCTTGATGATCCCCCTTTAAAACAGACACACTATCCTTTGATTTTTTCTCTAGGATATCGATTATCTTTTCTCTGTCACGAAAATAGTCGTCTTCGTTTCCTCTCAAAACTAATCCAGCTCCCATAACCCGTAAGTAGATGTCTCTGTCAAAAAATGGTCCGAGGATTTGTTTCACTACACGTTTATGATCGTCAACAAGCCTAGGATCGGTCATTGTTCTCAAAATTGCATCCATGCCATCTATCGCTCCGCAACCGACTTTATTCTGGTCCGACTCGCTATGTTCGTCACGATGACCGCCAGGTGCAAATCCTATTCTTTCAAAGTTCCCAATCATCGCCTCTGCATCTACCAAAAAAGTACCTCTAGTCAAATCATCTTTATCAACACCTAATCGATAGGCTAAAGCAGCGCCAGGTGCTCCACCTGGTACCTGAGGTCCTAGGTGTTTCTCATCTAATTTCGGGTCATGACGTCCATCTATACACCTTGTTTTTGCATTTGGATTAACCGGAACGTAAAACTCATTTAGCCTTTCGACGGCCTTATCTAAGGTATCCTCTCCAACAATCCCTTCTTTTCGAAGATTCTTGACAGAGACCAAGCCAGGCCATTTTTCTGATGTTACCTGACCAAGATCAATTAATTGCGGCTCAACAATTACAGTTTGCTCTAATGCTTTCATTCCGATAATTTCCTCCATGAGCGCCGATGCTCTAATTTGTTCCTGTGTAGGATAATGATCTCCCATATTATTACTTTAGTTACCTCTTTGTTCATTCGATATTTATAAAACAACCTGTGAAATATAACACAAATATTATGTGATATCAATCACATTTTCAAGGACTTATCGCCGAGTTTTTCGCCGACGCTTTAGTTCGGCCACACGCAAACGTGTCTGACTACGATCTATTAAGTTTTGTGCTGTATCCAACGACAGCTGATCTTTGGCCTCTGCACGGAGTTGTCGGGCGTCTGCGATGGCTTTTTCAGCCTCGGCAGCATTAATCTCATCGGCATGGTCAGCCTCATCCGCTAGCACTCTAACTTCGTTATTCAGTACTTCTATAACGCCCCCGTTTGTAGCGTAGTTTTCCATCATATCATCAGGCTCATTAGACTTACGTCTGACGCTAATAACCCCTGGGCTAGCAATACTAATAAGAGGCATATGGTCTTTAAATACGGCGATTATGCCATCCGGGGTAGGCAAGAGCACCTCGTAGGCCTCGTCAGCGTACTTCACGCCATCAAGTGTAACTAGTTGAAATGTTATCATTCTTCTCCTCTGATGATATTTGGCCCAATCTCAAATTCGTCCCCAGTGTTCGCGTCTGGAATTATCGGCAGACCTTGCTCATCATACTCAAGACTTCCAGCACCTTCTTGTACTTGTTTAATAAATCCTTCAAGCGCTAATAATTCTTCAACTGTTCGTGGTCCTTCTTCATCTTGTGGCGTATAACCTCTGTCGATTTCTCCCATTATTTGACCTCGCTTATTGTACCTTTCATATAAAAGGCGTTCTCGGACTTGTCGTCATGTTTGCCATCTAGAATTTCTCTAAATCCTACAATCGTATCTTTTAGGCTGACGTATTTACCGCCGTTACCAGTAAATTGCTCGGCAACAAAGAATGGTTGAGTCAAAAACCGTTGGATACGCCTAGCTCTAGACACCGTCTGTTTATCTTCGTCTGACAATTCTTCCATGCCGAGGATCGCGATAATATCCTGAAGATCTTTGTATCGCTGTAGTATTCGCTGGACTTCACGAGCCACTTCGTAGTGTTCTTTGCCGACTATCTCTGGGTCCAAGATTGTCGAGCTAGAATCAAGTGGATCAACGGCAGGATACAGCCCTTGCTCTGTTAAACCACGATTAAGCACGATTGTTGAATCAAGGTGAGCAAATGCTGTCGCCGGTGCAGGGTCGGTAAGGTCGTCGGCAGGCACATAGACTGCTTGCACCGACGTAATTGAACCCGTTTTTGTACTAGTAATACGTTCTTGTAGGGCGCCCATTTCTTGCGCCAAGTTTGGCTGATAGCCTACCGCTGATGGCATACGGCCAAGTAGGGCCGAAACTTCTGAACCAGCCTGAGTAAATCTAAAGATATTATCAATAAATAACAGTACATCTTTACCCTCATCACGAAAGCCCTCGGCAATAGTTAGCCCTGATAATCCCACGCGCAGACGCGCGCCCGGCGGTTCGTTCATCTGTCCAAATACTAAGCTAGTCTTATCTAGAACCCCAGATTCTTCCATCTCATAATACAGATCGTTTCCTTCACGGGTACGTTCACCAACACCGGCAAAAACAGATGTACCACCGTGTTCTTTGGCAATATTGTTAATAAGCTCCGTAATTAGCACGGTTTTACCTACACCCGCGCCACCGAACAATCCAACCTTACCGCCCTTTGTGA
>DAISWO010000002.1:159293-222252 GCA_036826295.1 Candidatus Saccharimonadota bacterium
ATCGGTGATATGAGGTCGATTACTTTAATGCCGGTCTCTAGGATTTCAGTTTCGCCTGATTGCTCGGATAGGGCAGGGGGAGCACGGTGAATCGGCGCAGTCTTACTAGTTACAGCTTTTTTGCCGTCGATTGGCTCGCCAACAACATTGAACATCCGGCCAAGCGTATCTTTACCGATCGGGACACTAATTGGCGCACCGGTATCGATAACCTTCGCGCCACGCTCTAATCCATCTGTCGAGCTAAGCGAAATAGCTCTAATGCTAGTCTCGCTAAGGTGTTGAGCAACCTCAAGCACTATCTTCTTGCCATCTCCGCCAGCTGGCGGATCGATTTTTAGAGCGTTGTAGATTGCTGGCAGTTTGCCTTCGCCAAAATCAACATCTACGACCACACCTACAACCTGCGTTACCTGTCCGTCCTGTCGGCCAGACAGGCGGGCTCTTCCATTATTACTGGCTGTTGGTTGTTTATTATTCGCTGTTTTTACTGCTGTTGTCATTTATTCTCCTATTATAACTTAACTATTATTTGATCAGCACTTGGCGTATCTATACTCAATCTATCTATTCCTCCACTCTGGATTTTCGCTAGCTTGTGCTTTAAGGACAGCTCTTTTCCTTCTTTTCATAAATTCTTCAAACAATTCTCTCTCTGTATCAGGTATATACACATCCGGCAAAACGCCAGCCTCTGATAAAAATCGAGAAAGCGCCGTTACTAACCCCTTACCTTCAACTAAGTTAGTATCTAAATCATCACCCCGCAAGTCTTCTGGTACTTCCTTCGAAAAAGCTAAATCATTAACTTGATCAGTCCATGCTGCCCTTAATCCTATTGCAGTTACGTTCTGTGCCGATTGCGTATATCCAAATGCCTTCTTTTCTTTGACTGGTGTAAGTAGTGCGTCTTGAAGTACCGTCTCAAAACATGGTTGACTTCTAGCAATATCAATAACTCTCTCTTCTAGTAGCATATTTTGTAGAGAACTGCGGATATCACCCCGTGTGCGCGCTCCTAGACCTTCTGCTAGATGTTCACCAACACTCGCCACACCAACACTAACCAGTGTAGTAGTAAGCTCTTGTGCAGACAGACCTTCTTTCTGCGAACACCAGAACGTTAATTCACGCGCATCTTCAGCTATCATATCTGGAATTAGTCCATACATTCCTCTCCACTCCTCATCGTGACCTGGCATATAATAATCATCTAGCCGAAACTCTTCTGTTGTTCTCACTTCGCCTCTCCTGATTCGGTTGGCTGGGTACTTCCCAACATACCGCCAACATACCACTGGGTAAGTTCACGATCTGGATAACTTGGGACTAAAACAGAAGAATAATCTGAGTACAAACCACTAAGCAAGTCATTATGATTCTCAACTACGATCATGGACGCCAAAGTAGCAATATCACTACAACGAACAAAAGTATGGTCATCGGCCAAATCCCCGGCAGTAAGAGTTGCTATCGCGTAAGTATCGATTAGACTTCGATGGAATTCTAGAGCCATGGCACCGCAAACTTCTGCAGCATCAAGTCGGGCTTTATCCCAAGCAATTTCGATTTTAGTCTCTCGCGATCCCGGCAAAGGCGCCCAATACGAATCATCATCTAATACTTGCTGTCGCCACTCTGCTGTTCCTAGACGTATTTCTTCGTGACGTATTTCCCACGCTTTGTCTAAATCTGCTGGTGATGTATCGTAATTATCTATCATTTTATGGCCTCCGCTCCGCCGGTTATTTCTGCTAATTCTTGGGTTATACCGGCTTGTCTAGCGGTGTTAAATGCCAAAGTCAGGTCATCCACCAAGTCATTGGCGTTATCTGTAGCATTTTTCATAGCCATCATACGCATAGAGTGCTCTGACGCCTGTGACTCTAAAAATGCCTGGCTCAACTGCGCTTCAACAAGGCGGACTGTAATGTTATCAAGTACTGCTTTAGGCGAAGGCTCAAATTCTGCTAGATCCATATCGCTACCCACTGGATTGTGAGTATAAGAGACGGGTAGAAGACGGTCATATTTTACTTCCTGAACAATACTAGATTTGAAGTCGGTATATAGTATGTCCGCTAGGTCAATATCCTTTTTCTCGAACTTCTCTGTAATCATGTTAAGAATTGGACGGATATCGTTAGCAGTTGGGCTCTCGGGGAAGTCACGGTACACAGCTACTACCTCAATGTCATCAAGCCTAGCGATAAATCTTGCTGCTTGTTTACCAACTACAATAACTTCGCTTTTCACTTTTTGCTCTTTATCAACTTTTAGCTCTTTGGCAAGTTGCCTTAGCACGTTACTGTTGTACGCTCCAGCTAACCCACGATCACTGGTGATTACAATATGAAGTCGAGTTTTTACAACGTGCCGAATTCTAAACAGCGGGTGCTTATCCACGTCCGTTAGTTGTCTCAGTCGATTAAGGATTTCATTTGCTAGATTTCTAAAATCGCGGGATTTTGCAGCAGCATCTTGAGCTTTGCGCATTTTGCTGGCAGCCACAAGCTCCATAGCTTTAGTAATCTGCTTGGTGTTAGAAACACTCGTAATCCGTCGTTTTAGTTGCTGTGTACTTGCCATAAACTACTTATCCTCCCTTAGGGTTTCGACGGTGAATTGGTGACCTATTTTCATACCAAGTAGTACATTTGGTTGGCATTGCATACGGAGATCATCAATAACGTCAAGATCACTGCAATCAGGTAACGTTTCGTGAGCAAGAATTGACCCTATTCTAATCATGTAGTCTTCAACGCATTGCCAGGCCGAACCTTTTTTCGGAAAAGGGTTTTCTACAGATACCTTGGGTGAAAACCCAGGTGCGGTTAGTGTTTCTAATGCATAGCCTAGCTCTCCCATTCTAAAATCAGTTGCCATAGAACCGCCTAATTCGAATATTATTGGCATTAGTTCTCCTGATACTCCTTGGCAATTTCATTAGCTGTATCTACGATTATCTTCTGCATTTTATCGTCTGGTTTATCGCCTTTATCAAGAGCTGTCATTTCTTTTTTAAACTGCGAGTGAAGGGCTGAGAGTAGGGCATCTTTGGCTTTTTTGATGTTATCAATCGAAATGCCGTCAAATGCACCTTCGTTAGCCGCCATTAGTAGGGCAGTCTGTTGCCAAACTGAAAGTGGTGAATACTGGGGTTGTTTGAGTAATTCTGTTAGACGCTGGCCGCGTTCAATACGTTGTTTTGTCTCTTCGTCTAAGTCTGTCGAGAACTGGCTAAAGGCCGCAAGCTCACGAAATTGCGCTAGAGACAGTCGCAAGTTACCGGCAACACTTTTAACAGCTTTAGTCTGCGCCGAACCACCCACACGCGATACCGACAAACCAACTGAGATAGCCGGTCGGATACCCTGATAGAACAAGTTTGTCTCCATGAATATCTGTCCATCAGTAATCGAGATAACGTTAGTAGGGATGTAGGCGCTAATATCGCCAGCCTGAGTCTCGATAATCGGTAGGGCAGTAAGCGAACCTCCACCTAATTTATCACTAAGTTTTGCTGAGCGTTCTAGCAGGCGGGAGTGAAGATAAAACACATCTCCCGGATAAGCCTCTCGACCTGGCGGACGACGGAGTAACAGCGACATCTGGCGATAAGCAACCGCATGCTTCGATAGATCATCGTAGATAATCAACGCGTGTTGAGCGTTATCGCGGAAGTATTCTCCCATTGCTGTGCCAGAATATGGTGCCAGATATTGCATACTGGCTGGGTCGGAAGCGGAAGTAGCAATAATTATCGATTGATCCATCACGCCTTCGCGCTTCAATCGTTCGGCAAGACGCGCAACTTTACTTAGTTTTTGACCTACGGCTACATAAATATTAATAACACCTGTTCCTTGTTTGTGCTGGTTAATCATAGTGTCAATAGCAATGGCAGTTTTTCCTGTTTGTCGATCACCAATGATAAGTTCTCGCTGACCGCGTCCGATAGGGACCATGGCGTCAACTGACATCAGACCAGTCATTAATGGCTCATGGACACTTTTTCGATCCAAAACACCTGGCGCAGAACGCTCGACTGGACTAGTATTCTTCGTTTTTATCGGACCCTTATTATCCAACGGTCTACCAAGAGGGTCGACAATACGTCCGACTAATTCTGGACCTACGGGTACTTCTAGAACTTTTCCTGATAATCGCACTTTTGCACCCGCTTTGACTTCAACATCCTCGCCAAGTAGTACTAGACCAATCTCATCTTCCATTAAGTTAAGCGCAAAGGCAGGAACAGCACCGTTTAGCCCATCAATTTCAACCATTTCAGCAAAACCACACTTGTACAAGCCGTAGACCCACGCAATGCCGTCTCCAACCCTCGTTACTACACCGACATTCTCAACTTCGGGAGTGTTTTTTAACGCCTCGATCGCTTGCCGTATATCTGATGATAATTCTTTTACTGATAAATCTTTCACTATGCTATTACTCCTTCTCGTAACTTATTAAGTCGGTTGCGTACGGTTAGATCCAGCAACTTTGCGCTAGTCTCCACTCGAACACCACCGACGACTGATTCGTCTAGGATATTGTTAGTAACATACGAATCCGTATCTATTAATTTCATAATTTTACTGACTGTTGATTGGTCAAGTTTCTGCGCACTAGTTAAGTTAACTTCGACAACGCCAGTTGTATCTTCTCTGATTGAGCCTATTTCTCTAACAATCGCATCTAATTCGTTTGAGCGATGATTTTCAATCAAATATGCTGCCAGTAAAGTTGCCGACTTCTTAGTCGAGTATTTCTTAGTAAGCTCTAATGTTGCTTGGGCAATTTGTCTTTTTGTCGGTTTACTCATAATCAACTTAACCCCAATCTTTTATCGATTGGCCGGACATATACTAAGTACCCTAGCCATTCGACAGTAGCATCTCTTAAAGCATCGTTGGGAGTAGCATCTGTAGACTCAACGAGACCGTCTAGCCATTCACTATAACCACGTTGCACTCGTCCTCTAAGAGTATCCAGACCATCATATGGAAAATCATATGCCGCACCCCTAACTCCTAGATTATCTTCGTGGAGGAATCCATAGCTCCCAGTTTCCGCTCCTTGGTTAGATAATGGGAGATAGTTCTCTCCTTCCATTAAATCTTGCGCAAGACGAAAACCCTCGCTAGAGACTAATGAAAGAATTGGCTCAACAGGCCTGCGGAACAACGTCATGATAATTCTTTCATTGTTTTACCCAAGAGATCAGCATCAGCCTTGGAATCTAGTTTTGTCTTAATTATCGCTTCGGTTGCTTCGGCAACAAGACCGCGCATTTCTTTCTCTAAGCCTACTCTGGCTTTATCAATGTCTTCTTCAATTTTTACGTGCGCATCAGCTAACATCATATCGGCTTTTCGATTCGCAACGTCTTCTGCTTCTTTTATCACTGATCCTGCTTCTTCGTGTGAATCGGCGATGATTTTATCAGACTCTATTCGGGCTTCTTTTAATGTAGCTTTTACTTTTTCATCTAATTGTTCTTTTTCGGCCTCCATCTCTCGACCCAAACGAATACCGTCTTCAATTGTTTTTCGCCTAGATTCTAGAGTTGTGACAATTTTTGTTAATGCAAATTTCTTAATAATGAAGAAGAGAAGGAGGAAAGTGGCAGCCTGCGCCAAAATGGCTAGTGGATCAATACCAAGCGCCCCAATACCCGACACTTCTTCAGTGCTGGCGAATATTGTTATTATTTGACTATAATCTACCACTTTATCTCCTTAATTGTTCTTCGTATATTATGCAAGCAAGAAAGCACCTAACAAGAATGCAAGTAGCGCTGTAACTTCAATCATCGCAGCGATAATCACGATCTGACCGGCTGCTTTACCAGCTTCTGGATTGCGCCCAAGCGCTTTCATGTAATTTGCACCAAGCCAACCCAATGAGAAGGCAGCAGCACCAAGTGCTATACCAAGCATTATGCCTTTAGCCATAATGTCATTGCTGGCAGCTTCAGCTGCAAATGTTGTTAATTGTGGAACCATATATCTTTCCCCTTAATTATTATTTGGTTTACCATTTTTCATGACTAATGCGCTCCTTCGACCTGTTTAGAGGCATCAATACGGTCATGATCTGATTCGGAGCCGTGGTCATCGGCGTGGGATATCGCAAGTCCCAGATACGTTGCTGATAATACTGTAAATACGTAGGCCTGTATACCCGCAACTAATACTTCGAATAAAATTATAGGTAATGCTGCAAGTGGCGTTCGACCGCCGGACAAGACAAGGGAGGTAAATACAGCTATCAAAATCTCGCCAACAGCTGTATTCAAAAACAACCTTAAACTCAAGCTGAGTATCCTAGTTAATTCGCCAAATACTTCTAATATCCCGATAAAAAAGTTCAGAGGATTCCATGGTTTATTCGTAAAGTAATGCTGAAGGTGTTTTTTTCCACCTTGTTCTTTAATCGATAATACTTGGACCATTAAAATTGCTGCAACTGCCATTGCGATAGTTGCATTCAAATCAGCTGTGAAAGGTCGAAACAGGGGAGTTGCGACGCCTTGATAAGATATTTCAACAGATGGCCCTACTACCGGTAATAGACCGAAAGTGTTTGTTATTAGGATGAATACAAAAAAACTCCCGAAAATAGGAGCATATTTTATGGCGCGGGCTCGAGAGCCAAAGACGCCTTCAAGCATTGAGAGAATGTAGTCCATAATCATCTCAATAAATTGCGAAAAGCCTTTTTTTGGCTCAATCTTGATTCTTCTGGCAGCCCAAACTAATAGGCTTATGATAAAAATTGATGTCAATAGACCATAAAGCATAGAGTTAGTAATTGTTAGCGGGCCAATTTGAGCAATCGGTTCGGCCTTTAAACTAACGTGAATGTCGCTAGGCGCAAAACGAACTAAAGAACCTAACATTGTTGGTCCTCCTCATAATTCCGATTTGTCGTCGGCAAACTGTCGGCGGCTGTTTTCATTTACGTATGTTTACTATATACAAACTGGCCTCTGTACGCAAGGGGTATATAATGAAGTGTTTGTTTACAATTTTTCGGCTTGCTTTGCGTTGCAAAAAACTTCTACAGATTGTTCAACTGCTGTTAAGAGTCCGAGCGCCAGCTTTTCGTCAAAACCGTCATTAATTAGAGCAGGCGAGAATGATTCAACTATCGGATCTAGATGCGGTTTGACCCCAGGAAGATGACCGAATCCTTCAGGGAATTCACCAAAGCTCCATGTTGCACGCAAATATGGTCCAACAGGGTGGCTAGAAATCTGTAAATAAGTAGCGGGACTTTTTTGTCTAGCAGGTGAAACTTCAACAACATTTGTCGAAAGCTCATTTTTAATAGTTGGGACAGTATCTTTCCTGCCAGGATCATATCTTTCTTCAAAATACGGCGTGATTCTTGTAATTGCAGCATCCCAACGTTCTTGGGGTGTTAACTGGCTCTCGGATTCAACCAAATCTCTGGGGTCTCTCAACCTTATTGCCTTGGCCTCTATGCTTCTAATTGTCTTTGCTCTTTTAAGTTCCATGAAAAGTATCCTATACAAATAAATATTTCAGTGCAAGCATAACGATTATTAAATCTAAGACATACAATGCGACTTTACAATGTATAGTTACTTTGATATTATGTTATTGCTTAACTAATTAGAAAGAGAGGCCGATAATGATAACTGTATATTCAACACCAACTTGTGGTTTTTGCCACGCATTAAAATCATATTTAAAAGACAAGAAGATAGAATTCAAAGAAAAAGACCTAACCACAGATGAATCTGCCGCAAAATGGGTTTATGACCATACAGGGCAACTAGCCGTCCCAGTAACTGATATTGATGGCAAAATTATCGTTGGTTTTGATCGTCCTAGTATCGACGCCGCGCTAGCTGGCTAATGTGAGAAATATCACAGTAAATATTCACGCTTTTCTCTAAAATGTTAATTATGACTGAGGCGTATTCAAACCAAATGCCAATCACACCACCCGATAATACTCAGAGGCTGCCGAATCACGGCGACACATTAGACAATGACGGCCTCCAGGGGCCGTTTTTAGTTATAGAAGGGGACCGACCGCCAGATATAGTATTTGATAATGTAAATACTGAGCAATTCTTGCCAACTACATCAGTTATCGAGACAACTGACGATGCGCGACTTCGTACAGGACTACGAAATATTGCAGAACAAATCGATGATCCAGAAACCGCACAGACGTATTTAAGCCCGAGCCATAGAGACAAGAAACGCACGAGCGCAAAAACTTTTTTCGCTACCAAAGTACCAATCAATGAGCGGATGGTAAAACGAGAGGAGCTGATTGATCTAGACACCGCCGTCTCGCACGTGGTTGCGAGGTTAATGGACGATAACGACCCAGTAACTCAGTACATCTCTCAATTAATTGACGAACTGAGAGAGAAAGAGGACGTCAATGTTGGGGCTTTGAATGCATTCTTAAGATCGCTCTTGATCGTTACTCACTGGACAGAATTCCGTACGGCATGCAAGGAACAAATCGAGGACAAAAAACACGGGTTATAAAAACGCATGATATCCTAGGTAGCATGGGAACATTTGATGACTTTAAACAAAAAGATTCAGTCGTTATTGTCTACACGGGAGAAGGCAAGGGTAAGACTAGTGCTAGCATGGGGCTGATGGCCCGCGCTTTAGGCACTGGTTGGTCAGTGGCGTTCATTCAATTTATCAAGCATTGGGAAGTTGGAGAGCACAAGTTTATCGCGGATATCCAGCCATTATACAAATCAAAACTGCTTTTTTATAAAGGCGGGAAGGGTTTTTATAACGCTGGTAAGCTTAGCGCCAAAGGAATTACGAAAGCCGAACATAAACAAGCCGCCAAAGAAACATATGATCAGGCAATGAAAGCAGCCGTCAGTGGCAAATATCAGGTAGTAATTTGTGACGAGATCAACAACGCCCTAAATGACGGATTACTGACAAAAGCTCAAGTCAAAAAACTGATAAAATCAAAGCACGCGAATACCAGCCTGTGTCTAACTGGCCGAAACTTCCCGAACGACTTACTGCCACTCGTAGACATCGCGACTAATATGACAAAGCTAAAACATCACTTTGATGATAAATTTCTAGCCAACAAAGGTATCGACTACTGATTTTTAGCTGTTTGTTTGGCGCGAGCTCGTCTTTCCTTGCGATTCGGTGCAAAATATCTCTCTTGTTCTTCTGGTTGAGTATTTTTGTAATCTCTTAAGGCCCAAGCCGCATCTTCTTTTAGTTTCCGGTGAGTGGCAACAGGCGAGCGCTCTGTCAGATATGTTTTCGGATCAAGATGCTTTTTTAAGTTTCGCTTAATCCTTGCCCGAGCAATACTATCTTCAGAGCTGATCGGTAGGGTTGCAAGGCCAATATTAAGTCCGACTATTCCTAGTAACACTGTTAATGGGTCTCCCCATGCGCGGTCCTTTGCGCTTTGGTCAACATAATCTTGAACAGTTGATTCCTGCAGATCTTCTAGAGATACGATTTCCATAGAGAGCCAGTTGTCTGTAGTCTTTACATCATTTACCCAGATCAATATATCACTGGCTGGGCTGTCGTAGCCGCACACACCGTTATTTCTCGTAGTGTCTGATACTTCTGCAAGTACCACGGCTGTCTCAAAATTATCATCTGGCGTTTCTTCCAAACTATTACGGATGAGCACAAGGCAGTCAGGGGCCTCGTCAAAACGAACTTCTAACTCTTTGACAGTGGCCATTGAGATAGCTACATAATCTTCCGCTTGAGCAATATCGCCATCACGTTCAATATTTGCTTCCGCTAACGCATCGTTATATTTGTCGTCAGAATACTGATCCAACGTGTTGCCACCAGCTATGCCAGCAGCCGTAAATGCTGTCGTCCATACCGCACCCACTACGAAATTCCGTAGCCCAACAAATCGAATATCGCGTACCGCTTCAGGTACATTTAAATTTGCAGGTTCAAATCCGGACTCGTACGGATGAGCTTCATAAACAGGGGCCTCGATAGTCATATTGCGCAATATTATGCACCTTATTCTAGATAATGCAATTCCCGTCAACAATGATAGTATTTTACTATGTCGGAGTATTTAAAGTTTGGCGATGTTCCTTTCGAGATCGAGCCACACCCCTTAATGCCTGAAGGGGTTGTTTTTGAACTATCTGACCGTCCAGTAATAACGTCGTGGGGAGATTTCCTACCGCCTGTCGATTTTTCAGCCGAGCAATATGAGCATGTACAAGATTTAGCCCGTGGCAATATTACGCTTTTTGATGGTTGGGAAGTTGTAGCGTTATCGAAATATCTGTCACCAAAGCTAGATTTCGATGATTCTCTGGGATGTTGGGAACTGCCACTTTCAACTAAACATGATGCCAAAGGGCAGAGTCGATACCCGCTTGTTAATCTTGCATGTCTAAATTACCGAAGCCAAGTAGCGCATCGCGCAACGCTAGAGACTTTTCGCGGAGTCCCTCTGCCAAGAAACGAAGATCGAAACAAACACGTCGACCACCGCTGTCGGAACCAAGCCTGTTGCAGCCCTTATCACTTAGAGCTGGTAGAGCACGCAACTAATGTTCGCCGTGGGGCGATAGCAAGGAAACGCGACACTCAAAACGAACTGTTTCAAATGCCTCCCGAACAGAACCTTGCATTCGGCGAAATTAAGACGATTTTATTAGTTGAGTCAGTCTAGACAACCAGTCGTCTGGCTTCTTCTGCCAGCTCTATAGCATTTTGCCCAAACAACTCCGCTTGACCTAGCACTTCCTCGGCGTGTTGCTCTAAAATCCTTACTTCATCAGCTCTTTTACCGGCCACAGCCAACATATTTTTTTTGATTTCATCAATAAGGAACCGTTTTCGAACCGTCAACTGACGCGCATCTTTTTCAAAAAGTGTGAAATTCTCTCCCACTTCTGTCCTATTATCTAGTTTTTTTCGTAAACCTTTGGCATGCGAGCGAATTCGACTCCGTGCCGCAGTTATATTTCTGTCGTCGGCATTGAATTGCGTGATAAACCGCCAAAGCTCTAGGACTACCAGCTGATCATAAGTCTCACTTGCTTCATCAGTCCAAATACCGTGAATCTCACTGACTTGGTTGGCCACGTCGCGTTTGATTGGCTCTAGTGCTCTAGATAGTTCGATAGCCAACGAGAAAGGCAACCCACCATCATCAGTGGCGGCTCTAATATCGTCTGGAAGCTCACAATACCTCAAAGCATCATTAAAACGCTCTCTGGGCAAGCCGAATCTTTTTGCAAAAGCTGTTTTTGTTAAATCTGGGTCGTATTCTTTTTCGTATAAAAACGCCTCAGCATATCCCCGTGCCGCACGATCTGGTGGCGGAGCAGAATGGGTGTTCTCGGCTGCCTGTATTGCTAGCATCTCGCCAATCGACGATACGGGGTGTATACGAGTAGGTAACGTAACATCCCAATGATCAGTGCCGTCCTCGTCAGCTATTATTTGGTAACTTAGACGTCTAGAGTGCCCAGCTATAAGAGCAACGTAACAAAATGGGGCTTCTGGAATTGGCGTAAATTCATCAGGTGATTTATCTTCATGCCATGTTCTATTCGTAAAATCTAGGTATCCTTCGAGGTGGGATTGCTCTAGCAAAACTGCGTTAACCGGGTAAAGTAAGCCTAACGCCCGAATGCTCCTCGTTAAATCGTCTTGGCGTTCATTACGACCTACTCGTTGTTGAGCAAAAACATTAAGCGCTGCTAACGGAACTTCACGTGGACCCTCTTGAGATAAGGGGAAGGAATCCCTTATCTGTTCAAAACTATCATTATTCATCATCGCCATAATGTTGTCGCCTATAATCGCTCCTTATAATATGTAGTCGTACTATAAATCATCATCAACAATTAAATCAACAGAGTTTTGCCGGAAAGAAAAAGTGATGTCATTTATACACTTATTAATTCTGGCACTCTTGACACGAGAGTGCCAGTTTCTTATAATTGAGTTGGTAGAGATACCACAATATCAATCTAAAAAATTGGGGGTAATATTATGGCATTAATTCAATTTGACCCGTTTGATGATATGCGGGCATTACAAAAACAGTTTTTTGGTGACGACTATTGGTCGCCATCCACAACAACGGCTCAACTTCCTACTACAGACATCTATTCTGAAGACGACAAATCAATGATTGTCGAGGCTCATTTGCCACACTTCGAACAAAAAGATGTGGATGTTAGCGTCGACCGTGGCGTGCTAACAATTAGCGCCGAAAAACACGAAAAAGAAGAGGACAAAAAGAAAAAGTACGTTATCCGCGAAAGCTCATCTAGCTTTTATCGCCGTGTAGCACTTCCAAAACACGCTGACGCTGATCACGTATCTGCACACTTCGACAAAGGCGTTCTAAAGGTCACGGTTCCATTCAAAGAGTTGCCAAAACCTAAAAAAGTCCAAATCAAAGCCAAAAATTAACCAATTAGCTTTTGCTGGTCAAGTGGCGTAGCATTATCACTAATATGATAGTGGTAATGCTAAATTGTTGTATTTTTATACAGGTTGGAATCAATAGTGACTAAACGGCAAAAGAAAAAACTAATTCAACTTATCGTAGGTAGTTTGTTGCTCCTCGGATCATTTTTATACTCAAAGTACCAACCCGTTGCGCAAGCGCCGGTTACTCAGGCAGGTTACTATAATGTTTCTAGGTTTGATGATGGAGACACTATTGTTGTAGACATGAACGGCGTGGACGAAAAAATCCGTTTTATTGGCGTAGACACGCCAGAGACCCACGACCCGAGAAAACCAGTGCAGTGTTTTGGAAAAGCAGCATCCGAGTTTACAAAAAACTTAATTGGAAACAATCCTGTACGCCTAGAATCAGACCCAACTAACACCAATCGAGACAGGTACAACAGGCTACTTCGCTATGTGTACTTACCGGACGGAACACTTGTTAACCTCGAGATAATCAAACAAGGATACGGGTTTGCATATCTTAGCTTTCCAGTCCAAAAAGCCGAAGAGTTTAGATTGGCGCAAAAAACTGCTCGAGAGAACGAAAAAGGCCTTTGGTCAGCTTGTGATCCAGAAAAAAATGAATATGGTGGATTCTCGTCACCGCCCGAGAAAACTAATCTATAATGTCATCATGAGCATAAATCCTGAGAAAAACTTAAAAGTCCGAGCAATCTTATATGTTATCGGGGTCGGCGGATTAATCCATTTAACTAGCCTGCTTATTCTAGCCATTTCTAAACAAGATCTAAATTATTTTAACCCTCTATATACTGTCGACATTGATCAACTATGGAAAGGTATAAATGATAACTACTTGATCTACGCAGGTGGCTGGATTGCTTTTGCTTTAGCAATTTTCTTCGTATATAAGATACTAGATAATGCGCATAATAAGGATTAGTGTACTAGCTTAGTTTTTAACCACATTTTCGGATAATGTGACCAATTTTTAAATCTCCGATTACAAACCGAGGCCGTAAAGTTTTTGTTGAATTTTACCGGCACACCTACGAGATTAAGATGAACAGCCAAATCCATATCTTCGTGTATATCGTTTCTTAGGCAAACCGAATTTTTCACTTTTTGCCACGCACGTCTCGTTACAAACATGTTTGACCCAAATAAGGTCTGATGCCCAAAGAGTATTCTGCTACTCCAAAAATATACAACCCTATGAGACCAAAACGTCAAAAAATGCGGGATCTTTCCGCGAAAACTACACGGCCCAGTAACGGCAACCATATCAGGTAATTCTTGCATCTGTTCCAGTATATCTTTTACCCAGTTGTGCGGAACGATCGTATCGGCATCGATCCGCGCAATAACATCACTGCTACAAGCATTAAACCCAGCATTTCTAGCGTAAACAATACCCTGATTTCTTTCCTGGATAATTTTTACATCCGCAAAACTTTTGACTATTTTCATGGAATTATCCGAACAATTATTATCTACAACTATTACCTGATTCAGATTAACAGATTGACGCATAATAGATTCTAAGCATTTCCCAATGTGGTCTTGGTCGTTATATACTGGAATAACAATCGATAACGTTAATGCTTTACTACTCATACTGATTCGATACTAACAAAATGGCTAGAACTAACAAGAAGAAAACTAAATCCAAGAGAAAACAACGCCTTCATACGCGTGTAGTTAATCGCACCAAAGCAACAGCAAAAATAGGCGTCAAACACCTAAAACCCCACGCAGTAAGGACAAAACACTGGTACCAACGGAGAGGTTTTTGGCAAAAAGTCGGCATCTGGATTTCTATATTAGCGATCACTCTATTATCAACAATGTATGGGATTGCGAGGTGGTACATACAAAAACACAAGAACGAACCGCTTACTATTGGTGCGACTTTTATTCCAAATTACGCTCGGTACTATAATCTCAGCCCAGAGAACACCATGGACGCCATGATCAACGACCTAGGGATCAGACGCTTTAGATTAGTTAGCTATTGGAGCGATATTGAGAAAAAACCAGGTAAATATGATTTTAAAGAGCTGGATTGGCAGTTCGACAAGATTGAAAAGGCCGGTGGGACCATCTCGCTAGCAATTGGATTACGACAGCCTCGTTGGCCAGAGTGTCATTGGCCAGAATGGGCTCAGAAGATGCCCAAAGCACAGTGGCAAGGTAAGTTAAAAGACGTTATGGGTAAAGTGATTGATAGATACAAAGATCGCGGAGTATTGCAAGATTATCAGCTAGAAAACGAATACTTTCTAGAGGTTTTTGGTGACTGTCCGGACCATACCAGAGAAAGATTAGTTGACGAATTTAATTTCGTTAAAATTAAAGACCCTAGCAGACCAGTTATAGTAACGCGCAGTAACAACGCAGTGCCTAGCTGGCCGGTTGGTGAGCCAAGAGCGGATATTAATGGCGCTTCAATCTACAAACGCGTATGGGACAGAACTGTCACGAAACGATACTTTGAATATCCTCTTCCACCTTGGTTTTACGCATTCTTAGCAGGTGGAGCAGAATTAACTACTGGGACAAATACTTTCATCCACGAAATGCAGACCGAAGCCTGGCCCCCAGTGGCAATGAAAGACACAAGTATCGAAGAACAAGACAAATCAATGCCACCCGAAAAATTACGAGATCGAATAAAATACGGCATCGATACAGGAATGAGGACTATCGACCTCTGGGGTGTCGAATGGTGGTATTGGCGAAAAGTAGAGCTCAATGACCCGAGACTATGGGACGAGGGCAAAAAAGCTATCGAAGAATTCACCACAAGCGACAAACAATGTCCAGAGTATTATCGAAATGTCCCCAACGGTCGATCAAAAAGCCCTTGCTAAAAATACTCATCTATTACATCAAATTAACAGGTGTTATAATTGAGCCATGCACTTGTGCTTAAAATCTAGTTTCTTCATTTCGGCGCGCAGCGAGGCGTAGAAAACTACGTTGAAGTGAGCGACGGAAGGAAAAAGTAGATTTGAAGCCAAGAACATCATTAATATTTCGTAGCTTGACTGCGTAATTTTGATGATGTGGTGCATGAGGTCAAAAAATGAAAAAGAAGCATAAAGCCACTGGTAAAATTGTAAACCGCCGCGCCAAGTTTGATTATCAACTTGGCGACAGCTTTGTCGTGGGCATTGTTTTAAATGGTCGCGAAGCTAAGTCGCTGCGCCAGGGTCATGCTCATTTACGCGGCGCTTATGTGACAGTCAAGGGTGATGAGCTGTGGCTGACCAACGCCACAATCGCCAGTGGTAAAACTTTCGTTATTCCTGAGGATGAGCAAACCCGACCTCGAAAGTTGCTGGCTCACCGCAAAGAAATCGACACCATGATCGCGGCTCGCCAACAGGGTAATACTCTGGTGCCAACTGAATTTCATACTGGCTCAAAGCACATCAAGCTGCGGGTATCGGTGGGCAAGGGCAAAAAGAAGTACGACAAGCGCCAAACTATCAAAGAGCGCGATCAGAAGCGCGAGAACGCTCGGCTAGTCCGGTAATGCGGTAAAAATTACTTGCAAAATCCGCAAAAAGTTCATAACTAATTAATGGTTGGGCTATATAATATGGTTATGACCAAGAATACAGAAGTCACTATTCTTAGCTTTCTGCGCAGTATGGACAGGCGTCTCGACAAAATCGACAAAACTCTTGCTGCGCACAGTAGACTGCACAGGAAACACCAAGAAATGTTCCAGCAAATTTTCGACGCTATGGCACCAGTGATGGAGGCTCAAACCGAAAATGGGATCACACTTGAAGACCACGAAGAGAGACTAATCATGGTGGAAGCCGCCTAGCAACTCCTTCCTTGCCAACAACAGGGGAGTCCGTTATAATTTCTCGCGTATCACACCAATATTCCCGGGTAGCTCAATGGTGGAGCAAGAAGCTGTTAACTTCGAGGTTGCCGGTTCGAGTCCGGCCCCGGGAGCCAATTTTGTGAAAGAGTGCTTTCAACGAGTACCGAGAAAGGTTTCAACAGATTGAGTTGAAGCCTTTTTTCGTTGATTTGGCAGTTCGCAAGTAGAGCCTTCAAGATTTTGTTCTTTTGGGCAGGTTGCGAACTTTGGAAGATACTGCGGGCGTTTTGGGCTAGTTCTAACAGATGTGTAGCGGTCAAAATGAAACTTTTGTCATTGTTAGTGTATTCAACGAGCCTATACTCTAATTCTTCCTTTTCTGCTTTATATTTAGTTACGTATTTGTCATAGTCAGGCGTAGTAATACGCAATTATAACCGACGAACTATTGGGTAAAATAAAGCCGTCCGCAATAGTCGTTGATATTATTGAATTGAAGAACAAAGACAAGGTTATTGAAATGGTCAAAGATGGCAAACTATTTGGCTATGGCTTTGAAGCAGAGCCTAAAACCTTCGCAGAATACGAAGGTAATATCTGGTCAGCACCTGCCTATGCGTGGGTAACTGACGGTTCAATGAACAACTCTATGACTAAATTGGTTGAAAATATGGTCAACGCCGTTAGTGGCAATTTCCCAAATAGGGTCAACCTGTAAACCAACACTTATAAACCAGTAAAAAAGTCCGCAACGCTAACATCTAACTGCTTTGCCAATACGAACAAGGTAGAAAGTTTTGGGCTTCTGCGACCCTGTTCAATATAGCCAATAGAAACTCTGTCCAAGTCTGACAGATACGCAAGTTTTTCTTGCGAGTAACCTTTGGCTTCACGAAGTTCTTGTATCCTGCGACCAAGTTTTATAGTGAAGGCGTCAAATGCTTTATTAGTGTATGCCATCGTACTCTATTTTCGTTGTCAAAAGTGCCAAACACTACTAACAGAGAGTTAGCAAAACTACTTATAATTTGTTATATTTGATAACAGATGGTTTGCTAACAATGTGTTAGCACATATAAGGAAGTAACAACAAATGGCACAAAAAGGCAGATATACTGAATTACCGAACAAAATTGGCTTGTATAGCACTAGCAAAGGCAGTTTTATAAAGAACGACAATGACGTTGTTTTGAGCTTTCCGTTCAAGGACGCCGTATTAGAAGCGGGTATGAGCAAGGAAGATGTGGGGCGTGATGAACGCTTTTTACATCAGGAACTAGACAGCAAGGACATTGACACACTTGAAGAACCAAAGGTGCTTACTGACTTTCGCTATGTAGGTAAGGACGGCGAAAGACCGCTAACTGCGAGTAGCGATGTTGAGTTCTTTGACGAAGACGGTAGCCTACAACAAAACCTGCTTATCAAGGGCAACAACTTGCTGGCACTATACACTTTGCGTGAGAAGTTAGCAGGTAAGGTAAAGTTCATCTACATTGACCCGCCTTACAACACACGCACAGACGCCAATACTTTTGCCTACAACAATAATTTCAATCATAGTTCGTGGCTTACCTTTATGCGTAACAGGCTGGAAGTTGCCAAAGAGTTGCTTACCGAAGACGGTGTGATTTTCATAGACATTGACCATTACGAATTGTTTTATCTTGGCGTCTTGGCTGATGAGATTTTTGGCTATGAAAATAGGCTTGGCGTACTTGCTGTTGTCCATAACCTAAAGGGCAGATACAACGAGTTCTTTTCGCCTGCACACGAAAACAAAATTGTATATGCCAAAAATGCCCAATACGCTAAAATCAAAGACTTCAATTTTGACAATTCAAGTAGTTACCCGCACGAAGATGAAATAAGCCGATACAAGAGCATACCATTACAGCGTAGTGGCGATGGCTCACGGCGAGCAGACCGACCAAACCTCTTTTACCCTGTTTATTACAACCTTGATACAAAAGAGGTGTCTATAACGAAACCTGAAAACGGTGTTGAAATGCTACCGATTGACAGCAACGGTATTGAGCGAAGATGGCGTTGGGGTAGAGATACGCTGATGGAAAAATGGAAAACCGAAACAGAAGTAAGACAAGTCAATGGCGAATACAAGATATACACCAAACTTCGCATAAAAGGCGAGCGACCAAAATCACTTTGGTTCAGACCCGAATACTCTGGCACAACTGGAACTGGCGACTTGAAAGATTTGATGGGCGACAAAGTTTTTAGTTACCCGAAGTCAGTAGCTATGGTCAAAGACAGCATACAAATCAGCACAGAGCCTAACGACATTGTGCTGGACTTCTTTGGCGGTTCAGGCACTACCGCACAGGCTGTTATGGCTCAAAATGCCGAAGATGGCGGTAACCGCAAGTTTATCTTGGTTGAGCAAATGAACTATGTGAACAATGTTACTTTCAAGCGTTTAGAAAACGCCATCAAGAAGTATTACAGCGACACATCGTTTGTTTACTTTGAGTTGAAGAAATACAACCAAGAGTACCTTGACGCCATTATGGAAGCCACAAGTATAAAGGAACTGGAAGAATTGTATGTTGATATGCGTAACAATGCTTTCTTGAAGTTTTGGTTTGACCGTGCCGAGTTTGAAAAAGACGAAAACTTCCGAAGCAAAGATTTAGAAGGTCGCAAACAAGCACTTGCTGACATACTAGACGAGAACCAACTTTACCTAAACTACGCCGATATGAACGATACACGTCATACAGTGTCGTCAGACGAGAAGGCACTAACGGACAAGTTCTATGGCGAAGACGAAAACTAAAATAAATGCCACGCTCAATGACTTTCTGTTCAACCAAATAGAAAACGACCCTGCCTACATAGCGTGGCAAGCCGACTTTACTATTCCCGAATACGTTACCGACAATTTGAGTAAGACCCTGCGTGAATACCAAGTGATAGCCTTGAAGCACTTTATTTGGCTATATGAAACCGATAGAGCCAGAGCCAAGCACTTATTGTTCAATATGGCGACAGGTACAGGTAAAACGCTTGTAATGGCGTCTGTGGTGCTTTACCTGTATGCACAAGGCTATCGTAATTTCTTGTTTCTGGTTCATCAAATACAAATCAAAGACCAAGCACTAAAGAACTTTACCGATTATAAGTTTGAGAAGTACCTGTTCAATCCAAAAGGCGTAAGAATAAACGGACGTAATGTAGCGGTCAAAGAAACAAAGAGCATAGCAGACGCAGACCGCAACGCTATAAACTTTATGTTTTTCAGCACCTCACTACTGTATAACCGACTGCTTGAAGATAAAGAAAACGGACTTACAGCCCAAGATTTTGCCGACAATGATGTAGTGGTAATTGCCGATGAAGCCCATAGGCTCAACGTAGATACCAGAAGCAAAAAGAAAGCCGATATTGAAGAAGTACGAAACTGGGAAACTGCCGTTATGTCAGCAGTCAAAGCTCGTGAAGGAAACCTGCTACTTGAATATACGGCAACTGTTGATTTAGCCAACCAAGCAATTCACGAAAAATACAAAGAAAAGTTAGTCCATCGCTACGACTTTTTAGAGTTCAACCGTGATGGGTATAGCAAGGACGTAAAGTTCTTATACAACAAAGAGGTTCATACCGAAGACCAAAAGCGTCTACTTATCATAAACGCCGTTGCTTTGAGCGAATATCGTAGGCTACTTGCCGAGCGAGAGATGAAGGTAGATATGAAACCGATTGTACTTATAAAGTCAGTCAAAATTGCACAAAGCGAAGAAGACCGTGCGTTCTTTGACGCTGTTATTTCTAGCCTACGACCAGACGACTTGAACCGCTTGAAGGAACTTGCCAAGCAAAACATCAACCACGAACACGAAATACTGAACGATATGTTTGTGTGGCTAAAAGAGGCAAAAAACGGCTTTGTAACACAGGGCGACTGGGAAGGCTTGAATAAGTTTGTCAGCGAAATACGAGCCAGTTTTGCCCACGATAATACGCTCATATACAACAGCCAAAAGAAGGAAAAAGCCGAACTGTTGCCTTTGCTAGATAGCCCACGCAATACAATTCGTGCCATATTCAGTGTAAATGCCTTGAACGAAGGTTGGGACGTATTGAGCCTATACGACATTATTCACTTTGATATTAGTGAAAGTAAAAAAGTTAGCCTTCAAGATATTCAGTTGATTGGTCGTGGTGCTAGGTATTTCCCTTATGAACTGCCACGCTCATACAAGCCAGATGATGACAGCAATAAACTATCACTTGATTTTGCCCAACGCAATTTGGAGTTTGATATAGACCGCCGAAAGTTTGATAATGCACCTTTTGAGCGTGGTCGTGTGCTGGAAACTTTTGTTTATCACTTCGTAAAGACTGGTATGTTCCTAGAAAACTTACAGCGTGATTTGCTTGGCGAAGGCATTATCAACGAAGGTGTTGAGCAAAAGACCATTACGCTAAAGACAAAGTTCCTTGAAAGTGAAACCTACAAAAAAGGCTTTGTATTGGTCAACCATACCATCAAGCGAACCAAGACAACCGAAGACGAGATTGACACTACTTTCAACCGCACTATCAAGGCAGGCTTGTATAATCTACGAGCAAGAGGCTTATCTGACTATGAGCAAAATCAACAAATTGCGAGCCAGAAAACAAAAGTTATTCGTATTACCGATGAGTTTTTTGCCGAGCCTATTATTCGCAAAGCATTGGTATCAGCCGAAGCCAACTTTTTCCGATACAACAATCTAGTTCATCACATACCCGACTTGAAGACGGTTGATGAACTGATAGAAAAGTACCTGCCGAAATACGAAATTACCTATACCTACGAAGACGGCAAAGATATTGGTCTACTGAACGCCCAAGAAAAACTACAACTACTTGTCGGTGCGATACTGCCAGAAGTTCGCAGGCGTATAGACATTTATATGCCGAGAGAGGCAGGAAGTAACCAGTTTAGACCAGTATCGCTTTCCCAAGTGTTCGGCAAAGAAAAGAACATTTACTTGATGTCGTTCCCAAGTATTGACCTTACGACTGGCGAGAAAGTGTTCATAAGCACAGACGAGCGAGCCAAAGCTCAAAGCGACCACGACAATCCTGATTTACAGTTCAATGTAAAAGGTGCTGATTGGTATGCGTATAGTGAAAACTATGGCACAAGCGAAGAAAAGAAGTTTGTAAAATACCTTGCAAGCCAGATTGACGACTTACACGCAAAATACAGTGGTTCGGAAGTATATCTAATTCGTAATGAACTAGACTACTGGCTATACAGTCTAAAAGATGGTCGTAGGTTCAGCCCAGACTATATGCTTATCATCAACGATGTAGTAAATCAGCAGTTGTATTACCAAGTCATTATTGAACCGAAGGGTGGACATATCATTGAACAAGACGCTTGGAAGGAAGAAGCCTTGATAAGCCTGAACGATGACAGTGAAGTTGTGTTTGATACAAATGAAAACGACAAGCAGGCTTACAAAGAATACTTGGCTGAAATGAGCAAGCACGGCTATAAAGAGATAAAGCCAATTGGCATAAAGTTCTATAACACTGACCCACGCCCCGAAAGCGAGTTTGCCCTAGATTTTGAGGCTAAATTGCTCGCCTAAAAAACGCTTGGCAAAATGACCCCCAAAAATTCGGCATTTCATATAGCGGAGTGTCAAACGGCGGAACAAAGGGCGACTACCCCCCTATGTTACCTCTGTTGGTGGCGTAAGCGTAGTCTTTAGACCAACGCACAAGCAGTAAGTTACTCTGAATTATCATTTCATCGTTTGTTATAGCGTGTCGTTTCTGCTTTTTACCAGATTTTAGTGGGTCTATAAGTTCAATAAGTATTTCAGGGGTCAAAGCGAAGTAGTGTCGTCTTTGAGCTATATGGTTGCTGTACATTTTTTCAACCATTGTTTTTCCAGTATTGTTGAATACCTCAACTACTGGTGTATCAGTAGTGATGAACTTCTTTGAGCCTTTAGACAGATAGAACCGCCATTTCTTTATTACAAACCACCTATGAAACTCTTCGCAATTAGTGATGAGCTGTAAGTGATTGACGTTGTTATCAAAAGTCAGTTCGTATTCGCCACTTACAAATGTTTTTCTAGCGTCTTCAATTTGTTCATCGGTAACTTGATGTCCCTCTTCTTTCATAGCCTCTTTAGCACCGTCAGAAAAGTTCGGGTGTGAAGCCATTAGTGTAGTGATTTGTTTCATACCATCAGCCATAGTCTTGTTTATCTGTCTTCGCATATGTGGACTTCTAATCCAAAGTGAAGCCATAAACCACGCTAAAATATCTAACTGCTGGTCTGTTAGTGGTTGGTAGTTCAATATTGCGTCAACGATGGCGTCATACTCTTTGGCAAACTTATCTTCAATTTCGCCAAAATACTGTTCAAATACTTGGCTTGTTTCATCTTCTTTACCAGTTTCAATAGCGTAGTAAAAGTCGGCATAACAAACACCACTATAAGGTCGGGCTTTTATGAGTTTGCCTTTTTGAATATCTAAAGTCTGCAACATATTATCAACAGCAAACCTTTTGAAATAAAAGCGTGGTGCGAAGTGCTGTTTCTTTGTTATCTGCTTTGTCATATTTCTATTTTACAGCCGTATGGGTATGTGCTGAAACATATGGTCTTTGCCAACAATTATTCCCAACAACGCTACCACTGTTAGCACGTTGGAGTTGTTGGGCTATTTCGGAAAACAAACGATTTTTTTATAGCGACACATTTTTAGGTAGTATGTGCGTTTACGAGTTTTCTAAAATATCAAGGGTCAAGGCATAGGGGGGGCTATGCCACGCTAAGTAGTAGTCCCTTGATGTTACGAACTTCGCTTTTGTCGTAGTCCATACTAGCCGTTCGCAGTTCGTTTGCCAGTGCGAGCCAAGCATAAGCGGAATGGATAACAGAGGCGAGAGGCCTCTTTTTCTTGTTTGAGGTATACTTAAAACATGAAATCCGTAAATATCTCGTGTATTGGTTATGAAATAGCTGCTGATTGGTACGAAGGGAGTGATTGTGTATTGCTAGTTCTACCTGGCTTTACATCAAGCAAGGCAAACTACAAAGACCTGACTGCGGCAATCATCAGTAAAACTGGAACTTCAGCACTTGTCATCGACTATTCTGGCCACGGCGAAAGCCCGTTCGATGTTCAAGACATCACCATCATGGAGAACTTCTCTGAAGTTGTAAGAGCCTATGACTGGCTCAAGAAGCATTATCCAGATAAAGCAATTAACGTTATGGGAACAAGTTACGGCGGCTTTTTTGCAGCTATGCTTGCTGGTGTGCGTGACGTAAATAAACTAGTCTTAAGAGTACCGGCGAACTACGCCCCAAAAGACCTGTATACGCCGTGGCGAGAGCTTGACAGGGAACAAATCAGAAATGAATACAGGGCCGACCCAAACAACTTCAAAGAACATCCCGTGCTTGCACATGGACAAAGTTTTAAGGGTACAGCCTACGTTTTAACACACGAGTTGGATGAGGCCTGCCCAAAGAGCAGCACCGACCCGTATATTAAGGTGTTTGGTGCAGAAGCATGGGAAGCCAAAGGATTTGTGCATGGGCTAGCTAAAAGTAAGTTTACTCAGGCTCAGCTTGAAGAGTATCAAGATAAGATTGCTGGGTGGCTAAACAAATGAAATTTGTCCTATGCTCCGAAGGGTTTAGTACACCAAACACCGTAGAAGCATGTACCAAGCTTGTAGGCAAGCCAAAAGGAGAAATAAGTATTGGCATCATTAACGAAGCCTTCGCCGTGGAGCATGGTGATAAACGGTGGGTACTCCATAACTTACAATGCGTCTTTGATAACTTCAGTGGTGAAGTGGACATCGTTAATCTATTGGCTTTATCTATTGAGGAAGTGGAAGCCAGATTAGTTAACAAGGATGTCATCTTTGTGGTCGGTGGGGATACCGACTATCTGATGGGCGTTTACGAAAAGACTGGCTTCGACAAACTACTGCCAAAGCTACTAGAAACCAAGGTCTATGTCGGTAGCAGCGCTGGCTCAATGGTGGTCGGCAGGCGCATATCAGCTGCTGCATATAGACTTATCTACGGTGAGGATAGCAAGTGGGGTATCGATGCCTACCTTGGGCTTGCCGACCTATCTGTCATGCCTCATCTTGACTCACCTGATTTTCCGAACCGTAAAGATACTCTGCTTGAAGCCGTAGGGGAGTTTGAAGTTAAAGTCTATGGCCTGCGTGATGGCAGCGCCGTGGTTATAGATGGCAACAGCGTCACCACCATTGGAAGTGAGCCACTTATTATTGAGAAAGGTAAAGTGATATGAGCAAACTTGCTATTGCAATCACCGGACCATCTGGAGCGGGTAAAAGCACCGTTACCGACAAAATCATCCGACAACGTGAAAAATGTGCTCGTATTGATACAGATGACATAAAGCAGTTCCTGTTCAGCGCTTTCCGCAAAGACAGCCAGCAAGATGGTTCAACTCTCTGGACATTTGAAGATTGGGATACATTAGGTAATAGCACTGGCATTCTGGCTAAAGGCTTCCTGGACGCTGGCTATGACGTAATAATCGATGGGCATATCGATGATACCGCCTGGAAACTTATAGAGAAGCATGTAACTCTTACACATAAGTTCCTATTGCTGCCGCATGTTGACGTCACAAAGGCTAGGGATAAAGAGCGTTCTGGCGATACTGTCATGGGCGATGAAGCAGTTACCAATTCTCATAACTACTTTGTGACTAATTACTACTATAAAGACTTCGTTACGCTAGATACCACCGACCACAGTATTGATGAGACCGTTAAGACAATTCAGGAACAGCTAGACAGCTAAGCTTATAGATTGTGCCGACTCAGCAATATCTCGAGCTAACCTCATAATCTGAGAGTAATACTTGGTACGAAGTACGTCAGCTAGTGGGAGCCATCCTTCATAGCTATGAAGGATTTTTTCTTTGAGGGGTATGGCTCGAACCTTGGTCGTAAATAGCCTGATGGCTGTTTACGTTTTACTTACTAGTCTGTATGCGCGTTGGCTACGCCAACTAGTCGCTAACAGAAAATGAACAGTCCGACCCCAGAAAATTCAATATATTAATGAAGTTTGTTAATTAATTGTCTTAGAGCATGATTATCGAATCAAATTACTATTAACCAAGCCCTGCGGGGCCCATCAAATCCTCCATAGTTAGTGGGGTGCTCCGCGCCTCGGTATTATGATGTAGATAACTATCAATCACAGGCTGCAACATCAGTTGCATGCGATTAACCCTTTCTACTAGCTCCTCCTTTAACGCTTCATCTGGAATCTGGTCAGTTATTCTACTGAGCTCAACAAGTTCCTGAGTGTATGCACCTGTTGAAAATTCTGGTAATTCTTCTACTCCCATACTGCTCCTTTCAAGGATTAATAGTCATAACTATGTATCAAGTTTTCAATTATAAATTCTCTAGGTCATATTATACCTAAACCTAGTTAATTTTCTTATTTTTTAATTGATTAGGATTTTTTGTTTGCAACTACATAAAGCCGTTCGATATCCAAATACCCGGTACTCTCAATAATCGTATCTAAAACAAAATTTGCATCTCTAATTTGCTCGGCTAAACTGTCAGGTTGCCACAAGCAGAAATAACGTTCTTCATCTAGTTTGTCTGATGTCCAGTATTCGCCATCTCCACGCCGTACACAAAATCCTAAAGTGCCGTCTTCATTAGTTGCTCCATGAACTTTATTCAATATGCCCTCAAATTGCTGCCTAGTAAAATGCTCAAAGACTGCATCGGCAAAGATAAGGTCATATTTTCCAGGAAATGGGTCCGTTAGCGCGTTAAAATACTGAGCCTTAAGACCTCTACTAGCCAGTTCACCCAAGAATCCCGGTGCTCCATCGGAGCACTGTACAGTTAGACCTCTAGATTCCATGTACTGAGCATCCCGTCCAAAACCACTTCCGATTTCAAATATATCGCTGTCAGCATTTACCTTATCGATTAAAAGATCAAGCCATAGCTTTGTATCGCCAATAGTATCCTTCGGTGTAAGTTCTATAAATTTATCAACATTTCTTTCGTACGCACCGAGCGTTCTTTCGTTAGGATCCATTTCGATACAATAATACTTATCCACATATTAGTCAAACCTTAGACCGATATGTATAATTAGGCTAATGTCTGGTTCAATCATCCTCTCCGGCGGTGGAGATAGTAAACAAGCGTCTGATATCAACAGGTTTCTTTACGATCAAATGAAATCTAAAACTTCATTGAGCTCGCTGTATATACCACTCGCGCTAAAAGAAGATTATTTTGATAGTGCAGAGCAATGGTTCCGAAGTGAACACCCGTACTTGGAAAAGATCACAGTTGTTAGAAATAAACAAGATGCTGAAAAGGCAATGAAAAAACACTATGCTTTGATATATATAGGAGGCGGCAACACAGGCAAGTTACTCTATCAACTAAAGGAGTACTCATTAGATCAATACATAATCACTCAACTAAGTAGTGGTACTATTATTTACGGCGGTAGTGCGGGAGCGATTGTACTCGGTAAAACAATTACCACTGCCCCCGAAAAAGAATATGAGAAAGATAAAGATAATAGGGGTTTAAATCTTTTGGGGAATTACTCAATAATACCGCATTTTGAAAGCAAATTTAGTAAACATCATTTTAACGAAGCAAAGAAGTATGGAACAAAGTTGCTAGGAATAAGTGAAAGTTCTGGTGTAATTTTTAAGGGAGGAAAGATAGTTTCTGAGGTTAATAAAAAAGGAATCAATAAATTTATTAATTACTAGCCTTCTAATTGTAATGAGTAACGCTTAGCAAATAATTCGGGGTCTTCTGAAAGATTCATTTTGGCTTTTGATTTAGTGCCACTTATGCGTAGATTGTTTAAGTTTATATTGCGCCAAATTTCACTCCTCACAGTCTCTACCGTCACTCCGTTTGAAGTGATCACGCCACCCATCCGACTCCAAAATTGATAGGTAGAGTCATCGTGTGCTAAAGCATCTAAATACAGCTCTGATTCAGGGCTAGATACTGGCAAAAGCTTAGCTAATCTTCTTAACTGATAACCCTGATTGTTATTAGAGGGTATTACTTTATTAGACGCAATTAAGACTGCCCCGCGAAATGCATCTACGCTCACTACATTATCGTCATCTATTGCGGGAATACCAGTTGTTTCTTGTAGAAAATGAGGCGAACAGCCAAACAATAAGCGCTCCAAGCCCCCACCCATTTCAGACATGGTCATACTTGATCCATCTGATAGTCGAATATCGTGGAATAACGAATCGCCGACGTCTAAGTCGTCTATTAAATAATTCTCTTGAAGAGTGGTATATTCTAGACCATCACGTAAATATGTCTCTTCTTGTCGCTCATGTCTTTCAACGTTCTTTCCCGAAACAGAGGACAATAAATCTGCGAACTCCTCTCTTGCAACATTATGATCTGGCAACGATGTATTTAATTGCATAGAGCCGAAATTGATAAAACTGGTATACGAACCGAGCTTGACTCCTGGGAGATAGTTCATCCTAACGACTGGTTGTGAAATAACATATGACTTATCAGTGGGCTGGAGGTCTCCAAAGATAAATTGATTCATGTATTGGATGCCCGAAGAAGTGAATAAAGTAGAGTCTCCGTCATTACGGATCAAAGGCAAGGGCTCAACATACTCGGTCTCCGGATATATACCAGCAAGACTTAGCAAAACACCACAATAGTCATCACTGAACGAGTAACAGCTAATCCTGTCTTGTAAAGCGATAAACTCTTCTTTATTATCCATAATTAGCTTCTTATAGTCCTAGTATTACTCTCATTTATAGCATTTAACTCACCCGAGCCGTTGAAAATCAATCCAGAGTCTTCGCTTAACGCAATGATCCCGATGTGATAGGCCTGTGCGAGAGTGTCCAAAGATCGATCTTCTTCTTCGGTCCCTAGATAATGTGGCCTGAAACTCCAACCATCACAAAGATCTAAACCATCATGCTGTAACGACATAAATACTTCTGGATAACGCAATACTTCTCTTGAGGAGACTAATGATTTACCAAGTACAACGCCACCTGCGCTACCACCATAAAGAACACCGCCACCTTGTAAAAACGAGCTAAGATAACCATTGTCTATGCCTAATTCGAGAAGATTGTCTCGCAACCTGTGGCAATAACCACCGCCCATGTAAATTGAGTCATAATCTCCGTCAATATCATCTTTTGTTTGCAGTAGTTTGGCTGAACTAAAAAATTTGTAAGCGCCCAAAAACCACTCGAACGCGCTGGCGTGCCTTGAAGACTCCATAGCATGGGGGATATACAAACAAGAAGAATTATAGCTACTATCAAGAACTAACTTCTCGTATTCAGCATCTAGTAGGGCAGAGCTTTCTTTATCGCCTCCACCTCCAATGATAATACTGCCCATTATACTATTCCGATATTTTCTTAAACTTCGTATAGTCTTGCAGAACTTCAGGTATGTCTACCGAACCATCAGGATTTTGACAGTTCTCTAAGATACAAGCCATAGTCCTACCAACAGCTACGGCAGTACCATTTAGTGTGTGTACAAATTCTCTTTTACCAGTCACAGGGTCCTTGAACTTCATACCCATCCTTCGTGCCTGAAAGCTACCGGTATTACTGACGCTAGATACTTCTAAATAACGATTCTGACTGGGCAACCACACTTCTAGATCTCTTGTCGATAAGGCAGCGATACCTAAGTCCCCAGTACAAAGTTCTATTGTTCTAGATGGTAACTTCAGAGCTTCGAGAACAAACTTTGCTTCATCTATCATTTCATAGTAACTCTCCCAAGAATTCTCGGGATGTGCAATTCTAACAAGCTCAATTTTTGGAAACTGGTGATTCCTAATCAAACCCTTAGTATCCTGACCAGCTTTGCCTGCCTCTCTGCGAAAATTCTCAGAGTATCCTGTTAACTTGTAAGGTAGTTCGTCTGGAGTAAATATTTTATCCCGCAATAAGTTTGTTAGTGGGACTTCTGTCGTAGGAATTAGATACAATACATTTCCTTTGTTATCGGTAGTAGTAAACATGTCATCCTCAAACTTAGGCAACTGACCAGTACCCTGCATGATTTCTGGTCTGACTAAATACGGCACTTCAACTTCTTCGTAGCCGTTACCTGTAGATTGATCTAGCATAAAGTTAACTAAAGCTCTCTTTAGAAGCGCACCTTTATTTCTCAGAACAGAAAACTTAGTGCCCGATAAGTTTGCGGCATTTTTATTATCAATAATGCCCAGCCTAGTACCTAGAGTTAGGTGATCAACCGTCCAACTTTCGGTACGAGGTTCGCCATGAGTTGAAATGACTTCATTATCTTCTTCACTCTCGCCTATTGGAACATGTTCAGCCGAAACATTAGGCATACTCAGCATGCGCTGATGAAACGAAGGTTCAATATCTGCCAAACTTTCCTCTAGCTCACTCATTCGAATCTCGACAGAACCAAGTACCCGCCTTAGGAGTGCCTGTTCAGCCTCTGATGAATCTCTAAACTGGGCTGATATTTGATTCTTGTCTGCTCTCAATGAATCTTGCTCGGACTGCAATGTATGTATTTGTTGGTAGATTGATTGATCAGTTTCGGTCAGACTAAAACCTCTATGATCCAACGCTTCAACGGAAGCAGGGAACTGTTCTTCAGAAAATAAAACTCGCAAATCATGCATATTAAATATTATACAATATCAAAAATGTTTTACAAGTATACTTAGATACTAGCTACTTTCAACAATCTATTCTTAAGAAATTACTAACTCAGTATCCGCAGAAACCAGACTATCAGTAATTTCTGGGATTTCATTCAAGCAAGATGACGCAAAGGCTACTATTTCTTCTTGATTGACATCTGAAGTTTCTGAAATTTTCACAACTGTCTTCCATGGGCTAATCAATGCACGACCACTGTTACTAACTAAATATACCTCGTTTTGTAATCCATCAAACTTATCATATATCTTTCTAGCGATCTGGTGAGCTGCGATGTAATATAGCTTTCCAATATGATAAACAGGGTTCTTGCCACTTGCCCCTTCCATGCTCATTGGACTGTTTATAGAGATGATTTGGTTTACTCTATTTCCTCTACCAACCAGACCTTCATCGCCACTTTCGATTGAAGATCCAGTAGCAGTCAAATAAAGCTCTTGTTTCTGAAAATCATCTCTGGTATTCAAATTAAACTTAAGCTCTTTGCCTAGGTGTTTTCTGGAGTGATCAGTTAAGTATTTTTGAGTGGTTAATAAATTGTTTTTATATTCGTCTAGAGATGCTACAAATCTCGACACTTGAGGTACACACAAAGTAACTTCAATATTCCCATCTATTTCTGAGCCCATTATCTTTACATCTGTCCCGACCCACTTATATTTTTTCTTAAATTCATTAATTGTAATATCTTTTTCTAGTTTCAGGACATATGATTCTATTCTTTTTAATGGATAGTAGCCACAGCCTATTGATGTATCATTCGCGAATAAACTTTTTATCTCAGGTAGGTCATTTAGATTTCTAGGCCTGAACCAAAAATTCCTATTACCGCCATTTTTTTCATTATCTTCTGAATGGCCAGGGCTGCTGGCTGTGCTGATATTAAATATAATCGATACCATATCTGGCGGAATTAAGTCACCGAATCTAATTTTTATGAACTCAAGGGTGGCACTTCTCAATAGTTCTTCATAAGGTATCGTATCATCGCCAAACTGGTCTGAAATTCGACCGTTAATTAGAACACGGATAGGGCTGATCATCTCACCGCTTCCGAAATCCACTATTGATTTACCGCCCAAAATACCTAACTTGTCGAAATTATGGTGCAGGATAGCACCGAATTTGTCTAAGGTGTAACGAGAGTAAGAAGCGCTCAAAAATTCAGCTAAATTATCTGCCAACGTATCCGGGTGGCCAATGCCCTTACGCTCAACAAACACAACTTTCGGATCCTCAAATCTAGTTTTTATTATTTGTACATCCGAAGGCGAATTGTTTATTATTTTTACCATCTATATCCCCTTTATTATAACGATATTATTACATTATTGTGTTAATAACCCAACTAAATCAGTAATAATAATTCGTTGTTCTAAACCGCGCACATAGCAAGATGACGACAAGAAACCATGCAACCACAACAACGATCAGATTCTGGGCCATTGAATAACGAAACAAGAGGTCGTTAATTTGATTTTATCGGTCTAATCGGCAAGCCCAAGCGCACCCTGCTTCATGCCAGAAAGCATGGGTAGATTGGATTGTAATGATAACCGCTTTGACATATTATTATTCAATAAATCAATAGAGGGCACATATGTCAGAAAATGAGACAAACAATGGCTATAGGATTACACCCAGCCTTCGTAATGGATTACTTATGGCAGTTGCATACATTTTATATTTTTCGGTGGCATTGAAGATATCCGGAGTAGGCTACGAGAGCATAATAGACACTCCGAGTAATATACTGCGAGCCGTTGTTTTGCCTCTGATTGGTGGCGCGATTCTACTAACTACTTTTGCAAAATGGAGTGGCTGGTGGAAAGACCTCTGGCGCGACAAACACAGAATTCAAGGGCACAGCTGGATGAACCTTTTTGCAATCATTATGGCTATTGGCATCGTCACCAATCTGGTGGCCGCCAGTTCAGGAAGCTCTTCTGCACAGTTAATAAGTTACATATTTATCGGCACCGCGCTCGTAGGCTACTGCGAAGAGATTTTATTTAGAGGTATTGTGCTACGGGGCGCAAGAGGATCTGGCTTGAGCGAACTGCGAGTGATGCTGGTTGTGGCGCTCAGTTTTGGGCTATTTCACGGCGTTAACTTCTTCTTGGGTCAAGATATTATTGCGACCATACAGCAAGTACTTTTTGCCACACTAACAGGCGCGATCTTCTATTTGATCTTCCGTAAATCTGGTCTACTAATCGTACCGATGATTTTGCACGGGTTGTGGGATTTTACTATTTTTACCCGAGAGGCAACACTAGGCCCTGCTCCCGAACTCGCGCCAACTGTCGCAATTATCGGAGCATTAGGGTTATATGTTCCGGTCATACTTCTACTCGCATCTCTAAGATACGTTAACATCAAAAACAGCAAAACTTCAGCCAAAGCCCACTAACATTAACGCTTTAGCCTCTTGTCGCTACATTGATATTACCTCATAATCATACGCACAGAATGGCGAAGAAACATCCTGATAAACACTGGTTGAAAATACTTTCTACAGATACTTTAGGCGTCTTATTACTGCTCTTAGTGCCACTTTTAGGTCCGCTTCCTGGGCCCGGTGGGATACCGTTGATATTAGCTGGGTTTAGCTTATTAGCAATTAATCACGACTGGGCCGATGGAGCAATAGCCTACATAAAAAAGCATAGCGTATCACTGAGAGGCATCGTCTTTCCAGATATTCGATGGATTAAATGGTCTTGGGATATATTCTCAATCGTGCTGCTCGTTAGCGGCACTTACTTAAATATTGTAGCCGATCATTGGCTATTACAAGCGCTAAGCTTAGGTGTCCTAGCTAGTTCAGCTACAATTTTCATGCTAAACCGGAACCGCATCAGTGTAATAGATAAATACCTCAGAAGAACCGGCAATAAATAGCATTAGGCCTTGGGTCAATCAATTATATGAAGCCGACCATCAAGTGAGTGATTAGTAATATGAGAAACGAGATTATTGAATCAGTCGTCGGAGCCTGTGCTGATGTGTGGTATTCGTGAAATTATTACAGCGTAAAGCGCTGCAGCAATGGCAATAAAATGCATGTTGAATCCAAGCGCCATTCCAATCGCGGCCGCATACCAAATGCTAGCTGCCGTTGTCACGTTGCTGACTCTATTCTTGCTTTCGGATTTTAAAATAATGCCGGCGCCGAGAAAACCAATCCCAGATACGATCTGCGCTGCTATACGAGTAGGATCGCCATCGCCGATTGTGCGAGACATAAACGCAAACATCATTGCCCCAGATATCACGAGTGTTTGGGTGCTGATGCCTGCGGGCTTATTCTTTAGTTCTCGCTCTACGCCGATAATTATTCCGCACAATAGAGCTAACCCGAGATCGAATAAAAACTCTAACTCTCTAGCACCTACAAGATTTTCAAACATTACAGCCCAGTCATTCGTTTTTGATTATTACGTTTCGATAAGCATTTTTTGAAACCTGTCTTGCTATCGCGATTAGTCACTACTCTTATAAACCTAGATTATTAGTAATATCCTCTACCGCTGTTTGACCTTGTTCGGTAACGGAGGTTGTTGCATCAGATGCGCCGTCAGTGAGTGTTTGAGCCTGATCTTGAATATCTTGCACGACAGGATTATCGGTTATTCCTCCGACAGCATCTCCTATAGAACCCGTAGCTCCACCAATTAAGTTTTGTATTGAATCGAATAATCCCATATAACCTCCTTACTTATTAATTACTAAACTTTCTATATCCTTGATGAGGGGTCGAAAGTCTTCGGACTTTTCTGAAACAAAATATCGGTTTTCTTTACCGCATTTGTGGTTGTCCACTAAACCCTCGGTTTTAAGCATCGTAAGCTTTTTTGAGAGGGTAACGGCATTAATGTCCGTCATCCTTTTTAGCTCATTGAATGATTTTTCGCCAAAGTTCATCAGCTCATAAAGAATCAACACATTACTTGCGTCACCGATAATCTTGGCGATGCCTTTAGTTTTAATAATTTGTTCTTGACTGTATATTGTTCGCATTGGTATACTTTATTTACTAGTTAATAATGTTAACTAGTTTAGCACATTAGAAAATTCGTGCAAGTAAATTAAAGGAGGGTGAATGAAATTAGCAAAACGATATAGAACAAGGAGTAAGAGACTCAGACATTTAGCTATCGAGGATATGATGTATCTACAGAAGCGAGTATCCGGAAAAAGCGTTTACAAAAGTATGCGCGCGATCTATCTTCGCAAGCCTAAACATAAAAGATTGGGGTATGAGTACTAAGTTCGGCCAAATTATTAGGGGATTTTTGGAAAATCGACTGAAAGTTCAAATTTATTAAACACTACACTTTCAAGTTTTGTCCATATTGACTTTGAGATTATTGTATGGTACAATAAATTAATGCTAAATCCCATTCAAGTAGGAGCAAATTCTCACCACGGACCAGTTACGAGTAGATGTGCGGATGCGCTAGCTCTGCGCTATGGCTTCGAGAACACTGAGCGTATGGCGGAGAACATTCCTGAAGATTCTCGGGTACTAGACGTAGGCGCCGGTCTTTCAAACTTAGGGAATGAAATTGCTAGCACGAGACCTGATATAAATTGGTGCAACCTTGATATTAACTATAATAATGCTGTGTACGGACCAAGCATGAAATGGCGATTTGAAAGACTAGTAAATGACGCGCCAAATAATGTTGAGTATGTGACGGGGTCTATCCTCAGTCCGAGCGAGTCTTTAGTGCAAATGCGATTTGCAAGAATTTTCAGCTATTATGTGTTACCACATGTTGCCCTATACAGCCCTGGTCTTGCGTTAATAGCTATGCATAATATGCGTACTATGAGCTCGCCAGGCGGTATCATAAGCATTGGACCGATTCCTGGTGTCGGAGATCCTGCAGTCGAATTTATAGTCCCTGACTATGAAGAAGCGATTGATCTAAGTCCTATTACAAAGGCTGACTGGTATAATCAAGAAAAGGATAAATATTTCTCTGGGATGACTCAAGAAACTGCACTTGAATTAATAGAGTCTCATGGTGGCAAGGTTCGGCTAGACACACCCAAATAATAATCGACTTAGTTAGTGGGACAATCTGAGAGTTATTCAATAAAGTTATGCCATGAAAGACTCGACATTTGATTGACTTATGCATAAATATATGTCAAGTTAGTTGCTATGGCTAATGCTCCAGTGATTGCACTTATAGGTGGCGGAACTGGTAGTTTTACTCTCTTGCAAGGATTAAAAGGTTTTACGCCGAATATTACTGCTGTTGTAAATATGAGCGATGACGGAGGCTCGTCAGGTGAGTTGCGGGACGAATTTGGGGTATTGCCGCCTGGCGATATTCGACAATGTTTAGTGGCGTTAAGTAATATGCCAGAAGTCAGAGATATATTTGCTTATCGTTATGATATGAACAGTTCACTTCGTGGTCATAGTCTTGGCAACCTAATACTATCTGCACTTGAAATAAAACATGGCGATTTTAAGCAAGCGGTAGAGATCGCTAGCTCGATGCTCGACATAACCGGAAGGGTTGTTCCAGTAACTCTTGATAACCACAAATTAGTAATGCAAGACGGCGAAGAGAGAGTAGAGGGGGAATACCTCATTGGCCATAGACGGATTAATTCAGCAGATGCTACTGTCTCACACGAACCAACAGCGACACTCAATCCTGATGCCGCTGATGCTATAACAAATGCAGACCTAGTAGTCGTTGCTCCCGGGAATCTTTATGGATCACTACTTCCGGCTCTGGCGGTAGATGGTATGGCTGAAGCATTCAAGAAGTCATCTGCTAAGAAGGTGGTTATCTCTAATCTAGTGACAAAACCTGGTCAAACGAATGGTTGGCACGTTACAGATTATGTCAAAGTCATTGAACACTACGTTGGAAAGGGCCAGATTGACTTCGTGCTATTTAACCTAGATCCTCCGTCTGCCGAACTTCTGGAAAGATATGCAGCGGAGGGGGAATACCCTGTAGCTACAGACCTCAAAAAATTTGCAGATATCTCAGCGTCGCCAGTTGGCGCTAACCTCCTTGCTAAAAAACCCGCAAAACAAGACAAAAACGATACGATAATCCCTCGCACACTAATCCGCCACGATGCACACCAAGTTGGTAGAGAATTAATGCATATCTTTTATCTATAAGTTCGATCTGATATATAGCCTAATCTAACCTGTGAACGTTGCGTTACAAGAGTATAATATAAGTATAGGAGGAGTAATGAATCTACCACTTACTTATACCGACACAAACGAAACAGGTTGCTGTGCAGTACCGAACGTCTCGGCATGGGATGAGCAGGAAGTAGAATTCGATAATCAACACTTTATACGAATGCATACGCGTAGTTTTCTGCACATTCCTCTTAACATGTCTAAGATTATGACCGAGCTTCAGGCAGTCGCAGAAGCTGCTAGTGCCGAGATGCCACCACAGGAGGTAATGATACTCAGCCGCGAATTATCTCCATGGAAAGCAGAGCAACTTTATGCAGTAACAAAAACGATTCCAGGCATAGACTGTATAACACTTAGTGGCAAATTTATGACAAAAGTTTTTGAAGGCCCATTTCAAAATGCCAAAAAATGGTACGAAGAACTGAAAAGCTACGTTAAAAAGACAGGGCATACTCCAAAAGACACATACTTCTTCTACACAACCTGTCCAAAATGCGCCAAGCATTACGGCAAAAACTATGTGTTTGGTCTTGCTCGTGTAGAATAGGCTTTGTATATAATTTAAGAGATTTTTCTTTTTGATACAATCAAGGCATGGCAAATTCGCAAAAAATTTCTGACGGCGTAGTACACAAATTGCCCACTGACCTAAAAGCTGCACTTAACTCCGATGAATCTGCGCTAGAACGCTGGGAGGATTTGACGCCACTTGCTCGCAACGAATGGATTTGCTGGATTATTAGCGTTAAGCAAGGAGCAACTCGCAAAAACCACATAGAGCGCACAATAGTGGAGTTAAAAGAAGGCAAGCGCCGCCCTTGCTGTTGGATGGGGTGCGTCCACCGCACCGACAAGTCTATCAACCCCACGCAAAAATGGATTCTAGACAAACAGCCAAAGTAGATAAAAGTTATGTAAAAAACTAATATCGAATTACAATAATAGTAAATAAGGAGGAATAAAATGTTTTTACTTGGAATGATTCTTTGGGTTCTACTAGCACTTTGGCCAGCAATGCTGGCAAAACGTAAAGGGTACAGTTTTATTCTGTTCCTGATATTATCTTGGTTCGTATCGTTTATTATTACTCTGCTTGTGGTCCTGTTTTTAAAAGACAAGAATGAAATCTCTGTAGACCGAACAATCAATAAAACCGCGATTGATGCACAAACAAAAAAACAATAATCTCTTAATAATATTAATGGCTTCAAAAATCGATGAATTACTAAATTAAGCAATAGACATAGAGCGATAGAGCTATTATCCGTCGTGCTGTTAAAATATAAGCATGAGCAGTACAGCAAGACTAAAAAGAACACTGGGGCTTCCTCTTGTTGTGATGTATGGGCTAGGGAACATTCTAGGAGCTGGCATATATGTGTTAATTGGGAAGGTTGCTGGATTTGCCGGCACAAGCACCACGCTCGCATTCGTCATCGCGATGATAACCGCTGGTTTTACGGCATTTTCATATATGGAACTTGCCGGACGCTATCCTGTCAGCGCAAGCGTCTCTGTTTACTTACATAAAGCATTCGGTAAACGTTGGCTTTCGGTGCTAATCGGGCTAATGATGGTAGCTGGAGGTATTGCGTCAGCGGCGGCATTATCACAAGGTTTTGCGGGATATCTTGGCTCGTTTTTCGATATTCCTAGTTCGATTGCCAGCGTTGGTTTGATTGTGGGGCTCGGGATAATCGCGCTTAAGGGAATCAACGAATCAGCGAAAACGGCCGCTATCTTTACGGCTGTCGAGATTCTGGGATTAATATTGGTAATATGGGCCGGCAGAAATGCTTTTAGCAATATAGAGGCGTCAAGTTTATTTTCAATTGATCCAGCCTTCGGAGTTAGTGGATTGATAGCAGGCGCATTTTTAGCCTTTTACGCGTTTATTGGATTTGAAGATATGGTTAATATATCAGAAGAGACAAAAAATCCCCGTCGAACTATGCCCCTCGCAATACTGCTGGCCTTAATTGCCTCCACGGCCTTGTATTTATCTGTCGTAATTGTTGCTACTAATGTTATAACACCATCAGAATTATCAAGTAGTAGCGCACCGCTGACGCTCGTATTTCAGCAAAGCGGTGCCGATTATCCTAATATTTTGAGCCTAATAGGGATGATTGCCGTCGTAAATGGCGTTATCGTCCAGATAATTATGTGTTCTAGGATTCTATACGGTCTGGCCAAGCAAGGATGGCTCAGTAATCATCTGTCAGTTGTACACCCAAAGCATAAAACACCAGTTGTTGCGACCTTAGTAGTGCTAGCATTAATGATTGCAGGGACCTTAATCTTTCCATTAGTGTCCTTAGCGCAAATTACCAGCCTATTAATACTCAGTATTTTTTCATTAGTTAACATCTCGCTTATCGTGATTAAACGACGCAAAACAAAAAACACTGGTTATATAACTGTGCCGATAATCGTTCCATATATTGGAGCGCTTTTGTGTTGTGCGACAATTTGTTATCAAATATTTAGTTGGATATAAAGAATATCCAGTTACATCCGATAATTTTCACTCGCAGGCAACGTCAATTAACAAAGTTTATGTATGATACAATCTAGACTAATAAACAATAAAGAAACGATCTAATGAAAATAAGCACCGACAAACAAGCAATTGATGAAATTACTTCTCGCTCTATCGCTGAGGTATACCCCTCAAAGCAAGCGTTAGCTGAGAAATTAGCAGAGGGAAAGCAACTCACTTTCTACGTGGGTATTGACCCTACGGCAGATTATGTTCACTTAGGGCATTCTACAAACTACTTACTACTAGAGCGTCTCCACAAATTGGGCCATAAAATTATAGTCTTAGTTGGCGATTTTACGGCGATGATCGGCGACCCTAGTGACAAAACTTCTATGAGGACGCCGTTAACTGAAGAAGATGTTAAGGCAAACCTGAAAACTTTTAAAAACCAAATCGGGAAAATACTAGATTTTGAGAGTAGAGAAAATCCAATAGAATTCAAGTTTAATTCACAGTGGCTTTCACCGCTAACATTCAAAGATAGTGTAGAACTTGCGTCAAACTTCACCGTACAACAGATGTTAGAGCGCGACGCGTTTGAGAAACGGATTAAACAACAAAAACCTCTGTTCGTGCATGAATTTTTCTACCCGTTAATGCAAGGTTACGATTCTGTTGCGATGGATGTCGACGGTGAAATTGGCGGGACCGACCAAACTTTTAACATGCTTGCTGGACGAACACTACTTAAAAGGTACAAGAATAAAGAGAAGTTTGTTATAACAACCACATTACTCGAAAATCCTGAGACTGGTGAAAAGATGATGAGCAAAAGTCTCGGCACGGGTATAGGCCTCAACGAAGCACCAAAAGAAATGTTCATTAAAACCATGCAACTGCCTGATGCTGGCATCCTACAAACTTTTATTGACTGCACTCGTCTTAGTATGGACAGGATTGAAGATATAAAGAAGCGTTTGGCATCGGATGAAAATCCACGAGACATAAAAATGATTCTCGCCCGTGAAATCGTAATGATGTATCACGGCGAAGAGGCTGCAGAGCTAGCCGAGAAGCAATGGGTATCTGAGATTAGCAACAAAGAGCTAGCGAGTGATATTAAGACTATCGAATTTGATTCGGACACTGATCTAATCGAAAAGATTGTCGAACTAGGTGTAGTCGATAGTAAGAGTAAAGCCCGACGTTTAATAACGGAAGGCGCTGTTAAAATTAACGATAAAAAAGTCTCTATGGATAGCTATAACGATTTGATTACAAAAAAATCCATACTATCTATTGGCAAGAAGCATAAATTCAAAATAAACTTCAAAGATTAACTAATATTCAGTAAATTATTGTTATAAGCCTAGTACTTTCGTATAGTAAAAGCATAAGAAGGTCTCATGATAATGAATAACAATTCGTTTAATTTTCTTCAGCCAAAAATACTGTTACGTAGTTGGCGAAAAAAACAATTACCGACAGATTTTTTGGCTGGGTTAACAGTGGCAGCAATCGCTATTCCACAATCAATGGCCTATACCCAACTTGCACACGTCCCAATAAGCACTGGTCTATATACTGCGCTCGTGGCAATGATAGCGTACGGGCTGTTTACGTCATCTAAAAGGGTTATCGTTGGACCAGATACCGCAATGTCAATTATGACTGGTGCAGCGATTACTCCATTAATTGTAGGTAATCCTGAATCTGCAACATTCTATGCCGTCATTTTAGCCACTTTAGTAGGAGGCTTTTGTATCATTGGCGCAAAGTTAAAACTATATTACATTGCAGAATTTTTATCGCGTCCAATTCTTTTAGGTTATCTTATGGGGGTAGCGATCGTAATTATATCTGATCAAATTCCAAAAATGTTCGGGCTAGCTATTGGCGGTGAAAATGCTGTACACAATCTTTACCAACTATCCATTCAAATACCAAACGCACATACCCTAACTATGATATTAAGTATTTCATTATTAGTAATCGGCCTTTTGCTCAAAAAATTACTACCTAAAATTCCCATAGCAATCTTATTATTAGTAATTGCTAGTGTTGCCTCGATGATATATGGTTTCGCAGAGCTCGGCGTAACTAATGTTGGAAACATCCCTGCAGGTCTTCCAAATCTTGACGTCCCAAAAATGAGCTTTGATTCAATGCAGACATTATTATTTCCTGCTGGAGCCATTGCCTTAGTCTCATTTGCTGACACTATTGCGACTGCTCGATCATTTGCTTCGAAAAACCATGAAGATGTATCGACAAATCAAGAATTAACAAGCCTAGGGATAGCTAATTTGGCGGTCGTTCCAGTAGGCGGTATGCCAGTCTCGGCTAGCGGATCAAGGACAGCAGTTAACGACAACTTAAAAGCCAAGTCACAATTCTCTCAACTATACGCATCAGGGATTATTGCTCTTGTATTAATCGCATTCTCGGAGTACCTCAGCTATATTCCAAAATTTGCCCTTGCTGTAATCATAATCTTGTCAGCATATACTTTATTTGACTTTAAAGAAGTTAAATCTATTTGGAGAGGGTGGAGAAGTGAAGCTATCTTGGCTTTTATCACAGCTGGAGGCGTAGCATTTTTAGGCATTCTACCTGGCCTAGGTCTAGCTATTGCACTAGCTGTAGCTAATCTAGTAAGGCGTTCCGCTTTTCCGCACGATGCAGTGCTTGGGGTTAGTGAAGACGGGCTGACTTTTCGCGATAGGTCTAGACCACCGAAGACATTTGATATTCCTGGACTAATTATTTATCGATTTGATGCGCCACTTTATTTTGGAAATGCTAATTACTTCAAAAACAGAATTCTTGATCTAGTTAACGAATCAAGCGAAAAAATTAATTGGTTTTTGCTGGACGCAGAATCTATTTCGAGCATAGACTCTACGGGAGCGAAAACGATCAAATCAATACTACACGAACTCAATCATAGAGACATTGGTTTTGCTACAGCGAGGCTAAAAGGCCCGATAAGAGACACCCTGCGGTCCACTCACCTTGGAACAAAGATAGAAAATCGACCTCATTTTCCTTCAATAGGTAAGGCCTATGAAGAGTACTGTGAAAAATTCGAAGTACCATCAAGGCGGCACACCAAAGCTAATTGAATAAACATCTGTCTATTTATAATCCATGAATTTCATGCTGGTTGGTTTTATACAGATAACGACAAACTCACCTGCAATCAATAGAGACACCGGCGGCCATCCAATATCTCCAGCATAAACTCTAGGCTTTATCAGTTTTGTAGTCACTGATTTGATATTATTTTTATCGGTTATCACTTCGGCGACCCCTTCGAGCTGAACTGTTTTGCGATCTTGTTCATCGAAAATGGTAAGCGCAACCGCTGGATTGATAGCAATGTTCTGAGCTTTATCGGTCTGACTCTTCGAAACAACATAAAAATAATTTTCTTCTCCAAGCAGATAATACACAGCCGAGCCACTAACAGACCCACGCCTATTGATAGTTGAAAGAACAGCAATATCATGCCCGACTAAAAAGTCTCTGACTTCACTGGAAATCGGCTTTTGAGATGCTGGCTCTACTGGCTCCACTTCTTCTGATTCGATCTTGGGAGTGACCTCGGAACTTACAGGTTTTTTTATTGGTCCGACTGAGCGGTTCTTTAAATGTTCAATGCCTCTTGATTCAATGTATTGAACAAAAATCTTTGCGCATTCTGTGTTCACAAAACGCAAATTATAATCCCCAGCCCGAGTGTGGATTATTACACCCGAAAAACGTCCCTGGGCATTATGACTAATTCCGCTTACAAAATCGTATGATATCTCGTCATTTATCCGGAAAAACGGTTTGTGGTCCATGTATATTAGGCGTCTGTCGGTAGCAACGATAGTTGCAGTGTTTTTATCTCGCCAACCATAGATTACACCTTTGATGTGTTCATCTGGATGAATAACAGAGGGAAGGTTATGGATTGTCGGCTTCCTTAGACCGTAGCTAGTTACTCCGACTTCTATCAGTTCATGTCTAATTCGAGTCTTGTGGTCCATGACAATCAGCTCCTACACAATAAATTATAACACTGGGATAAATTTCTCCCTATAATTTACCCCAGCAACACTTCATCTAAAACAATCCAAAGGGAATTGACTATTACACAAAATTAGCGCAATAATATATTTAGTTACTAATAAAGGAGGTTATTGTGAGTGAAAAACTTAAACCAATGTGGGAATTATTGGTAGTGAGGGGTGTAGCAGGGATACTTTTTGGTATTGCGGCAGTTTTTTGGCCAGGATTAACACTAACAACTCTGGTATACATAGTTAGTATATATATTCTCCTGATGGGTGTAGTTAGTCTAGTCGAAGCAGTTATGAGCCTAACAAGAGGCGATAACTGGTTCCTAAGAATGATTGCAGGAATTGTGCAACTAGGTGTCGGACTTTATCTAGTCAGACACCCGCTCGTAACATTCGCTACGTTCATCTTGCTTTTCGGGTTTGTATTTATTGCTAGTGGGGTCTTAGAAGTTGTCGGTTCCTTAATTGATGAGTCTAGCGCAACTCATAAAATGCTAGGTATCATCAGCGGTGCATTAGCAGTACTTGTAGGAGTGATCCTATTGATGCAACCGGCAAGCGCGGGGGTAGCTTTTGTTTGGGTCGTTGGTCTTTACGCACTAATAACAGGCCCAATCTTAATTGCGCTTGGGATGGACATCAAAAAAGCAACAAAATAGAAAACAAAAGTAATAAATTAGCTCCTGATCTTTCTAGTAGGTATCGGGGGCTTTTTTATTCGTTACGAAGAGCATCAATTGGATTCTTTTTTGATGCATTAACGGCTGGGATTACACCAAAGAATATACCAACTATTAACGATATCAATACCGCCAACACGCAAACTTGAACGGTGATTATTGGCTGCATCTCTGTGAAAATCCTAATAGCAAAATTCACGAGTAGAGCCATGAATAATCCTATTAAGCCTCCGAGCACGCTCAATACTACTGCTTCTGACACAAACTGCCCTAGTATTTGTTTATCCGTCGCTCCGACAGCTTTTCGAATTCCGATTTCGCGCGTTCTTTCCGTAACAGAAACAATCATTACATTCATAACCCCGATGCCACCCACAACAATCGAAATAGCGGCAATTGTAGCTACAAGACCGGTCAATACTTTCAGTACGTTATTTGCTATAGCTAAAGTATCTTCTTGTTTGAGCACAGTGTAATCACTACTCGATTCGTTAACTTTAATCAGATTTTGCTCTATAGACCGCTGAACTTCGTCAACCTTGTCTTCATCTGTAGGTTTAGCTAGAATCTGGAACACCTGAGCCGAGCCCTCATTAATAGACTTGCCGGTAACGTATGGTATAAAAATTGCATTATTGTAGTTGGCGCCAAAGTTTAATGGAATCTCGTCAAACTCTGAAAAAACACCCTTTACAATAAATGTCTGACCTCGAAAGGTAAGGGCTCGACCAATCGGGGCGCTGTCATTAAACAGCTGTCTGGCAACGGTGGATCCAACTACGGCAAAATTCTTGCCTTCATCTGTATCAGATAAAAACTGGCCGAACTCTATGTCGTGATTTATCAAATCTTTAAAAGTGTTGGTTGTAGCAATAACTTGCCCAGATTTATACTCTTCGCCATCATATTCAATATTCCCACTCACTAAGGATAACGGCGCAACCGAAGCGACGTCCTTAGAACTTGATACAGCTTCAATATCGCTATCAGCTAAGGTGGTCGAGTTATTAAAAACCGAGAAAACATCAACGCCTATGATATTGCCGTTATCATCTTTTTCAACATATTTTCCTGGGCGGATAATGAGTAGGTCACTGCCGAATTCTTTTATCTGTGCCTCGACTTGACGTTTTACACCCTCACCTAGACTAATCGTGGTAACCACAGAAACAACACCAATAATTATTCCTAGCATGGTCAAAAAACTTCTGAGTTTCGTAGCCTTAACTGTCCGATACGCTAGTTTTAAATTCGACCTTATCATTTTGATTTAACCCTACTTTTTGTACTTTTGGATCTGCGTCTACTGCGTTTTTTCGGTTTCTTTTTTTCATTAAGATCACCAGGTATATTTTTCATTAATGCGGAAACGCCTGCGGCATCATCCTCGGTCGTTTTTTTGCTGACAAAATACATACTGCGTTTTAATATCTCTGGTATGTCGCCAATCTTGTTCTTTTCATCATGGATTATTCTGCCGTCATGTACATACACGACACGGTTAGCATATTTTGTTAGAGCAGGGTTGTGCGTAACCATTAACACTGTATTTCCGGCTTTGTGAATTTCACTTAGTAACTCCATCACGACTTTACTAGACTCGCTATCGAGATTTCCCGTCGGCTCATCCGCAATAATTAGTTTAGGGTCGTTGATTAAAGCCCTGGCAATAGCCACACGTTGAATTTCGCCACCACTCAGTTGACGAGGATAAAAATACTCGCGGTGCGCCAAACCCATGCGATCCAATATCTCGCCGGCCCGACGCATTTGAGTAATTGGCGATAGACCTTTGTAAGCTAATGGCAAAGCGACATTTTCTAGTATTGTCATTTTGGGAAGTAAGTTAGAAGTCTGAAAAACAAAACCAACAGTATCTCGACGTAATCTAGCTTTTTGATTATTGCTGAGTTTTGAAGTCATTCGTCCATTCAGCTTGTAGTCACCGTGCGTCGGCTCATCCAAAAACCCAATAATATTCATTAGTGTAGACTTACCGGAACCACTAGGACCCATAACTGCAATAAATTCATTTTCTTCCACTACAAAATTAACTTCGTCGAGCGCTATAGTCGCTGCCTCACCGAAGCCATATAGTTTTGAGACGTCGTTAATATCAATAAGTGGCATATTTTCCTTAAAAAGTTTTGGTTAAAAAAAAGAGGTCCGATTAATCCGACCCTCCTCGTTGACCAATTTTCAATGGCTATTAATAATATACGCTAGACGACAGATGTAAATCAAGAAAACCGTCTATATTGCTGGTTTGGTTTTGTATATACTGTTGTTAGTGTTTCTGTGTTAGCAGTTTTTTATTCTAAAGAGTCGATTTATTCGTCTCGAATGGATAAAAAACTATGAGGAAGAAACGACAAGAAGATGCAATACAATCAACAGCTTGATTGTACGAAATCTGACGGTCGATTCTGACGAGGAGAGGTGTCCGAGTGGTTGAAGGAGCACGCTTGGAAAGCGTGTATGTGAGGCAACTTGCATCGAGGGTTCGAATCCCTCTCTCTCCGCCAAGAATAAAGTTCTTTTTTGACCCGTTCACCTAATGCCCTATATAGGGTAGGGTGAACTTTTATTTTCGGCTAAAATGTTATCTAAACGACGAAAAAAGCCATTCCCGTTCACATGGGCAGTAGGATTCGAACTTTATTAGCTCAACTTTTTAGACCTACGAGATCTTGCTACATATACCTTCTGATCTTCGAGGAATATTTCGCCAGTTACATATTGCAGAATCTCTCGTTTTTCTTCTTTAGACCCATGCTCTAGGACATACTTTGCATACATTTTTAGATCTATGGCAGGTTTAGTTGTTGAGCCTTCTTTGTGTCCCAGAACTATGTTGAATCTGTCATATCGTTCTAATTCATCCTTGAATTGCTTTTGGGCACCAATCTCATCAATTTCTAGGTTATCCACTAGAGCAAGGAGCTCTCGCATGAGATCAGCTTCTCTAACGTATGGCTGAATGCAGTCGAGATCATTTGCTCTACCACAGTGATAGTAGACATAACGTCTGATCTCACCGGATTTAAGCTGTTTGATCTTTTCCTCGGCCGTAACACCTGTTTTACATACACCACACTTCAGCATCTTAGTGAAGCTGAACTCTTTACTACCTGCTGGTGCTTTCGGGGCTACGGTTAGCTGGATCTGCACTTTATCGAATAATTCACGACTTATTAGGGGCTTGTGCTTGCCTTGATGCATTGTTGGCTTAGTTTTAGGGTATTTAAACTCTCCGTAATAAAAGGGGTTTCGAAGTGCCCGGAAAATGTGGCTAAGTACCAGACGTTTACCTTGCTTAGAGCGGAAATCAATATCATCTAGCCATCTTTTAACATCACGTCCTGTATAGGCGTTATTAGCAACTCGTTCAAACATTTCCGTTATGATTGGCGCACGTTCATCGTCAATAATTATCTTTTCTTCGCCAAGACCATTGTTTAGGTATCCTATCGGAGCTTGACCAGGACGCCAGCCGTTGGCTGCTTTATTGTGAAGCCCTCGAATAACATTCAGACCTCTGTTATCATTCTCTAGTTTTGCTTGTGATCCTAGAATCATTAGCAAGAATTTCTCATTTGGTGAGTTTGTGAAGGTCTGCCCGTGTGTTCTTATCTCAATAAGCTTGCCTTGATCCATCAAATCTACCAATATGCCTAGGTCTCCTGCGTTTCTGCTGAGTCTATCGGGAGCCCATGTCACAATTCCGTTGAAATATCCAAGTTGTATGTCTTTTATCAGTCGATTATAAACAGGTCTAGTGCCTGATTCTTTGGAAGAGTGGCTTTCTTTGCGAACTTCAACAATTTTTATGCCCCAGTGATCGGCCAGTAGCTCCATTTCTTTAATCTGTTGCTCGATTGAGAGAGCTTGACGTTCGTCTTGTTCTGACGATTTTCTGGCGTACAAACAGTACTTAAGTGGTTTCAGCTGGGGTGACATAGTAGTACAAAGGTACCAGTAAGTGTCACAAAGTCTAGGCCTATTTCACTTCCGCTTTGGATATTCTGATTGCTTGGTAAATAATGTATATGGAGGATATATGAAAACTATAACAATACAGACAACAGTGTACGGTGAACCATCAACCCTAGAACTTATGGAGTTTGATGAGCTTGATAAGTTAAAATGGAAAGAACTCTTTGATTCTTGGAAAAAACTTAAACTGGGAATGCGTGATTATAAATCACGAGAGCCAAACTTTCCTGAAGGCCTAAGTGAAAGTGCTTATTGTATCTGGTCTGGCTCGAAAAGATTTATTAAAGCTAGCGCAGGGACAAACGCATCATTTGTCACCTTCAATACCCAGACAAAAGAAGCTGAACAAATAAAAGCATGTAGCATTGATTCAGACTTAACTTCATTTGGACCGACCTCAAAATGGGACAAATTAATATTCATGGATTTCTATGCTGACGGACTAGTAGATGGGTCCTTTAACGCGTACCAAATCCCAGACGAGTTAATCTACAATCACCAGATAAATAGAACTCAAACATTTAAAGATCAACAATTACAGGGAAGAAGACCAAGGCTATCTCTAAAAGATGTTATTGCTGAGAATGATATTGAACCTATAGGAAAGAATGTAAAAATCTGGCTATAGGACTTTTAGCATTTGCTTCGCAATTCTCTTAATAACAGGGACAGTAACCGAATTACCAACTTGTTTATATAGAGCCGAGTCAGCGATATCAGGTAGAACATAATTCTTTGGGTAGCCCTGTATTCTTAGGCATTCTTTTGGCGTTAGTTTTCTGATCCCTTTGCCGTCAAATATTATCGGTACGTTGTGTCCGCCCATCCCCATATTTGCAGTTAATGTTGGACAAACACCCTTTTTGTTTTTCCTTACATATTTTCTACGCCACTGGTAAACTTCATTCTGCTCTGTAACATCATCCTTGATCTTTTCATATAGAGGTTTTCCATTGTAGTAATATTTTTCATCAACTTTTTTTTCAAGAATATCTTTAATGCTTTTTTCTAGTTTAATTGGGTCGGGGAACTCAAACGCTTCAGTTTTATTATGGTCTTTGAAGCCTACAATATAAATTCTCTCTCTGTTTTGAGGAACATTACCGTATTCCATGCTGTTCATAATTTTGTGTTTAATTGAATAGCCTAGATCTTTTAATGTTTCTTCAATAACTTTGAATGTATTCCCGCCATCGTGAGATTTAAGATTTTTTACGTTTTCCAATAAAAACCCTTCGGGTTTTCTTGCTTCGATAATTCTAGCTATATCAAAGAATAAATTACCTCTACCTTTTTTATCATCGAATCCGTGTCTGTATCCTGCTATCGAAAATGCCTGGCACGGAAAACCACCAAGCAGAAAATCAAATTCAGGCAAATCATCCACTTTTATTTTGGTGATATCTTCTACAACTAATTTAGAATCCTTGAAATTCATATCATAGGTATATTTACATTTATCATCAAAGTCATTTGCGAATACTGTTTTAAATCCTTCATTTTCAAATCCAATCCTGATTCCACCAATACCTGCAAACAAATCCAATGTTCGCCACGTTTTTGTTCTCAATTGATCTTCCTTATCATCATCTTGTTTATAATTCCTTCTTACTGACCAGACAACTCCCCTTACTTCAACTTCATTTCTGAATAAAGGCAATAGTTTTTGATTTGCTGGTTGAAGCTTAAATCTATTACCATCTCGATATAGTTTTTTGAGTGTGGCCCGATTATCATCGATTACTGCAACTACTGTTTGGCCATTTTGGGCTGATGTTTGTTTTTTTATAACCACAGTGTCGCCATCAAAAATGCCTTCGTCTATCATGCTATCGCCCTTAACCTTCAAAGCATAGAAAGTTCCTGAAGCAGGTAGTCCGGCCACTGCTACTTGCTCCTGATCAACTTCCTCGATCGCCTCAATAGGTTGCCCAGCTGTAATAGTACCTACGATTGGCACTTTGTCGCTCCTAGGACGATTGTCAGACAGTTCGTATCCTTGGTAATTTTCAGACTTTTCTAGAAAACCTTGCCCTACTAATTTAGACAGGTGGCTATGTATTGTAGAGACTGACTTAAGACCTAGTCCCGATGATATTTCTGATAAAGTAGGGAATTCACCGTATTGATCCTTGTGCTTTTTAATAAAGTCTAAAACTTGGGTTTGTCTATTTGTGCTCATATTATTAATATATACGAAAATACACGAAAATGTAAGCTTTTCTATAATTCTATTGCTTTAGAGGAATTGAAAATAATTGCTATAGAAACAAAGAACAAGGTTTCACAAAAACCTGAAATTTTCTTTAAGTAGTATAATTACACTCGAGGAGTACAGAAGAGCGGAGCAAATAGTTTATCAATAGCTCTAATTTACAAATTTACGTATGAGAATCGATCTACACGCGCACACACAAAATTGTAAGGTTGGCGACGGAGATAAAAGGAATATCAGCCCTGAGCAATTCGTTAATAAAATGAAAAGCAACGGTGTTGGCATTTGCTCTATAACAAACCATAACAAATTCGACAATGATGAATACAAAAAAGTAATTGGTGCTGCTGGTGACTTAGTCGTGTTCCCTGGGATTGAGCTGGATGTGATGTTCGAAGGTGAAGAACGGCAAATAATCGTTGTAGCCAACCCCGAATTAGCGGATAAGTTCTACTCAGTTTTTGATGACGAACCGGAGCGAGATCTTGATAATCACGTCCTGGAGTACGATGATTTCTTAGAAAAAGTAAATGAGTTTACTAACGACGAGATAGTAATTATTGCGCACTTCATGAATAAAGCTAAGGGTTTCAAAGTTGAAGAAAGAAGCACCCTGTATTCTGACCTGTCTGACTATTCCCTCGTACTTGAAACAAGCAATTTACGATCTATGGGTTTTGTAAACGGTCATATGGAAAAAATTTGCTTGATTGGCAGTGATGTAAAAGATTGGGATAAGTACAGCGGAGATGAGTTGCCAGAAATTAAATTTGGAATTGATTCCTTTGGTAAATTTTACGAACTTGCTAGTGACCCTGTAAACTTTGTTAAAAATTGTCTCGACGGCGCTCCTAAGCATGCGGTTTCTGTAGACGATGATGGCTCGTTAATAGATATATTCGAGGACGTAAATGTTATTTTTGGAGAGAAGGGCTCTGGGAAAACAGTCCTACTCAAGGATCGCATCCATCCGGGATTAAAAAGAATTGGCAAGAATACCGTGCTTCACCTCGGCGAACGATATGAAGAATACTATGAAAATATTATCAAAGATCATTCCACTGCCATTGAAATTGACTCAGAACTCCAATCGGAGATTTTGACCGAATTTGATAGCATTGTGGACTATCAAGAAGAGCCACACGATAATTTTATCAAAGACTATTTAGCATATAAAAAGGATGATAATAAAAATAAACAAGCTAAGACAATAAATAAGAGAAATGCTTCCTTCTCAAGTGGTATTGGTGAAACCATTGAAAGACGAATCAGACAGGCTCAAAGTAACATCACGAGTATATCTGAAGTATCTGATATAAATCGTAAAATCGACAGAAGTCAGGAACTCAGAAGAGAAGCACTGGAGACAGAGCTTGTAGTCTTAAAAGAAGATGTACAAAGTAATGTGACAAGCTTCTTTAGAAATTACTTTGTTAATAACGGTACAGAAAGTTTACTTAGAGCCATTAAAGAAACAGTAAGAAAAGAAAGTGGCGTAATCTCGAAACCTACAAATATTGGCTTTTCGAAACTGGTCTCAAAGCGACTTGAAAGAACAAGATCTAACTTATATTTAACAAAGTCGTTAGAGGCCATAGGGCACAAGACATCTGTGCTCATTGGTGAATTACCAAAAAAAGGTAAGGTGCGTCTTGAAATTGAAATACAAGTTATGCCCCAAGGGTTTATTTGGTCTTCCGACTCTGTATTTGATAAAAATACAGTGAGAGAAAATAGAGAAATCTTAAGTAGAATCCATCAATTTTCACCCAATAATTTTCCAAACATTAATGATCACTTCAATAGTGAACATATATCGGGCGAACTTACCGGTGAAGATTTCGTAGATCAAGTAGTCAGAAAGAGTACCAAAATAAAGATTAAGAATAATGGTAGTTATCACCCCTCACCTGGAGAGAAGGCGATCCTCTCCATCACCGGTACGCTAGAATCCTACGATTATTCGTGTTACCTTTTTGACGAGATCGAGAAAGGCTTAGGACACAAATACATAGCTGAGTACTTAATCCCACAAATCAAAAAACTCAGAGACAGGGGCAAAACTATCATATTAACAACCCATGATGCGAACATAGCTGTTAGTACACTACCGAGCCAAACAATCTACTGTTCATATCCAGATGAAGAAATATACTATGAAGGCAACATGTATTCAAATGAGCTAATCGGTATTAAGAGTGGCTCCAAGCTGAATTGGCTTGATGAAGCTATAGTTCACCTTGAAGGTGGTAATAAAATGTTTAGTAAACGGAGGAATATTTATGGAGCCTGATGATGAATTAGAAACCAAGAAAATACTAGTAAAAATTAAGAGGCAGAGTCAAGGAGAGGAAGACGAAGCTGTTCAATTAGTTTTTGAAAAGATCGATGACAACAAGGATGTGGAGGTTGATTTATCAGATAGTGGCGTCGATGACATAAAGAAGCTTTTTGATTCAGTCTTTACGCTCATAAATGACTCTAAGCAGTTATTAGAGTTTCAGCTTTCTGATGCGGAAAACGATTTATACTTTCAAGTTTCTCAGGAAGTTGTTTCACAGCTAAACACTGAAGTACAGGAATCTGAAGCTCACTTTAGAGAAATCTGGAACCTAACAGAAGAATTACAAGAAGACTGATTAGAAAAGTAGCTTCGCAACAGAGGTTAGACCTGCTATACTGAGCAGGTCTAAACCAATTATTGAGATATGAAAATATCTTGTTTTGAACAGATAAACCCATAAATGGGCATCCGTTCAAAAGCTATTTGGGTTTATCTCAGTAGTTGGTTTAGACACCTAGAGCGGGTGTCCTTTTATTTTCCCGCAGGAAGGATAAATAATGGCAATAATAATTTCCGAAAACGGCAAGAACGCAAAGAAACTAGAATCTGCTGGCTTTGGACCAGAAGACAATCTCCAGAAGTTTATTACAGATAATCCTGAGACTGTTCCGGTATACGATATCCGTGAAGATATCCGGCTATTGATTCTGGCTCGTGAATTTCCAACTAACAGCGGACCAATAGACGCACTTGGAGTCGACCAAGACGGCACAATCTACATCATTGAGACCAAACTCTATAAAAACCCCGACAAACGCCTCGTAATAGCTCAGGCCTTAGACTATGGAGCATCAATGTGGCGACATGTTACAGATTTCGATGACTTTACTCATAGACTAGAAGGCAAGGTACAGCAACAGTTCAACATGAGCCTGCGAGACAAATTAGAAGATTTCTTTGGCATCGATGACGAAGCCGTCTCTACGCTATTACAAAACGTTCAAGATAATCTCAGTGCTGGCAAATTCAAATTCGTAGTTTTAATGGACCAACTGCACGATCGGCTCAAAGACCTGATCGTCTTTATTAACCAGAACAGTCAGTTTGATGTATTTGCCGTAGAACTAAAGTACTACAAACACGAAAAATATGAGATCACTATCCCTAAGCTATTTGGGGCTGAAGTTAAGAAAGATGTGGTTTCTACTAAGTCTAGTTCTGGTAAACGTCGCAAGTGGGACGAACAGTCATACTGGGAGGAAGTAGCGAACAATCTTGATGCTCAGAAAGCCAAAGCACTAAGAACCTTTTACGATTGGTCACTCGCTAAAGCTGATAAAGTTACGTGGGGTACAGGTGCTTCCAGGGGCTCTTTCAACCCAATATTCGAGCGCATATCTCCAATATCCTTCTGCTCCGTTTTTACTGATGGTTCAGTTCAAATAAGCTACGGCTATCTACCGGCAGAAGAAGATATTGAAATTCGTAAACGCTTGCGCGATACGTTGGCAAAACATGTAACTGTTCCTGAAGTTACAGACGTAAAAGATGAAGCTCTGAAATCTACCTACAAATCGATACCAGCCGAATACGTTGAAAAGAACGTAGACAAAATCATTGCGGCACTCGAAGAATTTACAGGTAAAACCCTGTAGACGAACCGAAGAACTCGTCATCCGAGGCTGTCGCTACGTTGTAACGGCGACTTCTGGTGCGAGGGCTGCGATCGAAAACAGAGCCTTTTACAGGTCCCGTATGAAAGCCAGGGATATTGTTTTTCTGTTCCATCATGTAGATGATACCTAGTGTTAAAGCATCAAGCAGATCGTCTCGTTCTACTCCGAAGCCAATAACTTGTTGCAGCAACTTTTTACAACCCTCTTGAGGGAACTGGACTGTTCCGTTAAGGATCCAAAAAGATGCTACCTGTAGGCGCTCTTCTTTATCCCGACCATTGAGTGGTATAGCTTCGGCTCGCATATTCTCTTGGCTTAACATTTCGATGATTGCTCGTTGCATACCAACATCTTCAATGTAGATATCGGCAGAGGTATGGCGTGACTTAAGCGAAACGATGTCCTTAACGGTTTCGCTGTAAAGGTTACGTTTGTTGATCGGGTAAGGGTAAACGTAGATCTTGGCATCTTTGCCGTAACCGTGTTTTTCCATTACAACAATGGCTGTATAGTCGGCGGACGTTTTCTTGGAGATTGCTAGGTCTACACAAATGGCAATGCGATATGAACCACCAACCAGTTGTGGCGGTATTGCTTCGTAGTAGGTGATGTTCTCGGGTTTAACGATCTGCATGTTGTCTGGCAAGATTTTCAGTAGGTACTCTCGGTAGTAGGCACGTTCGCTGGGGGCTTCCTTTTTTTCTCGTTCAACAGCTTCGGGTGTTGGATACTTTCCAGGCCAGATGCATACGCCAGCATCGTTAATCAGGGGGTATTCTTTGAACACGAACCGCTCGGGTTGTCTTTCACTAAAAGCTTTCATCCGCATCATTAGTGAATCGGTGTGTAGTAGGTTTCCGATCAGTACAAACTTAGTGCTCTGATCACCAACAGGTAGTATCTCACTGGTGTACCAATCAAAGGTTTTCTCTCGACCTTCACTAGTTTTTACCGACTGTAAGTCCTCCACATCGTCAGCAATTACTAGGTCTGGACGGTGTGACCCATGACGGGTGCCACGAATACTTTGCTCGCTAGATACAGCACTGATACGAGCACCGTATTTTGGTAACACCAGCGACATCGAACCCCATTCGTCGCTAGTTTCTTTTAGTGGCCCGAAATCATTACGTAATAATTCGTTACTGTCGAACTCTTGTTTAGCGTTGGCGAGGTGTTTTCGGGCTTGGACTTGGGTTTGGCTAGCAATCAGGGCGTATTTCTTTTCTTGTTTGCCTAGAATTGCCCACATTAGAAAGAAGGTGGTTACAATGCTACTTTTGCCACTACCTCTAAAGCTAACAATGCCGAGGTGTCGTATAGACGGATCTTCTAACATCGCATACATCTGTTGCTGAAAAGGGGCAGTTTGGTACTCAAAATAGTCCGGGAAGTAGATGTGGGCAAAGTTATAGACGCTTTCGCGGGCTAGCTTGACGCGAACACTGCGTTTAGTTTGAATCTCTTGCCATAGCTTTGGTGAAAAGGGTGATTCGGGATTCATTGCGATACCTCGCTCTTACTAAGTAACAATCCAGCATTCTTTAGAGCCTTTTCAACTAACTCCGTCTGTTCTGTAGTTAGCTCTTCGGTTTTATGGGTAATCCGACCATCGACTCTAATACGTGCCTCGTAGGCAGGGTGGTGGTGCTTGAGCCAAAAGATTATCGCTGTCATGTTCTGGTCTTTTATGGCTGCGATTAACTGGCTCTCGGCCATATCATTAATCCGGCCAGCACTTTCTACGATGGCTTCATCACAAGCTGTAGCAAAATCTTCATCATCCTTGCGCCACCTATAGTAGGTGGCGCGCGACATGCCTATTTGTTTGCAAACAACTTCAACAATCGGGGTTTTTTGCAGACGTTCGATCATTTCCTTCTTAGTCTTTTCTTGGTTACGACTCATGACAACTTCTCCCGCTTAAGACCAGTTAGTTTTTCCCAGCGTTTCATGATTACCTCCGCGTACACCGGGCTTTTCTCCATTAAATAGCAACGACGTTTGAGTATTGTTGCTCCAATCAACGTAGACCCTGAGCCCCCAAAAGTCTCTATTACAATATCTCCCCGTTTAGTCAATACCTTTATGTAGGGAATCAGGATGGGAACGGGCTTAGTACCGAAAATTATGCCTTGCCCGCTGTGCTTTTCATCTTCGGCTGAGTGTTCAATGAAATCAGTCGGCTGATACTTCTTGCCCTTAGCATGCGGCTCCCACTGTGGTTTACCGGAAATAGCATACAGAGCTGTTTCGTACTCCTCTTGCAGTCCGTCCGGCTCTTTATCGTGGTTGTAGGGCACTGTACCTTTTGCACCAACAACTGCAATATCGTACTTCGAAAAAAATTTGTACTTTGCAGCGAAGTTTTGATGCCTGTTGGCCAAATGCCAGACGATCATGTTTTTTACTTTCCAGTGTTTTTCCATCTCGCCCCATATAGTCCGTAAATTTTTCCAATTTTCGTAGACTATGATGCTGAAATCTTCTTTAGCTACTTTGGCAACGTTTGCCATCCAAAGTTCGGTGAAGTTGTCTGGCAGTTCGTCAGTTTCTAGGTAGCGACGGTTGCGCTTAGCACCAAAGCCAGTTACGGCTTTTCCGTGTCGTTTAGCACCTAGATAATCCAAAATGTAGGGTGGGTCGCACAGGCAAAGTGATGCTTGTTCGCCGTTCATGAGTTTCAGAACGTCTGCTTCAACTGTGGAATCACCAACCATAAGACGGCTATCGCCTAATTTGTAGATATCACCTTTTTTGGCGGTGATTTTCTTGATATCGAGTTTCTTTAGCTCTTTATCAAGATCGAATGTCTCTGGCTCCACCAGATCGACGTCGAAGATGGTGTCTAGCTCTTCACTGGTGAATCCAACATCATCGAGCAGTTTTTCATCGAACTGACCAAGTAACTCCCAGTTCCATTCGCCTTGATTGCGGTTCAATCGAAGATTGAGTTCTTTTTCCTTGGCTTCGTCCGGAATGTTGATATAGACCACCGGAACTTCCTTGAAGCCCAAGTCTTTGGCTACTCTGAGCCTAAAGTGACCGCCAATCACAATGTTTTTTCGGCTCTTAGCGCTGTTTACCAAAAGTGGGTCAACTAGACCAAAGCGTTTGATACTCTCCGTTAATCCTTCTATTGCTTCTGTGCTCCAGCTACGAGGGTTGTACTTCGAGGCTTTGAGCTCACTGATCTTTATTTGTTTGATATTTAGTTGTTCTTGAGACATGGTTTTCTCCTTCCGTCTCGTGGTTTATCCCACGATACGTCCAGAGTTTTTGTTAAAACAAAAAGACGACCATGAGAAATAAACCGTTAATGATTTATTTCCTTGAGTCGTCTTTTTAAGCAGACTTATTTATTCTCTTAGAAATTGCTGTTAATTAAATGTTCGAGCGTGTGCTCACTGAAAGAGTAACACACCTAAAACCTACAATGCAATATTACAAACTCTTGTAAACCCTAGCAAACTCTATCTGTTATTGAGCTATAATAAGACATTATGAGAACAAAATTTGGCATTCCTCAAGATCAACTAGATGAAATTGTAACTCGCGATATTGATTGCATTTACTGCCACAAAACCATGATTCTACCCTATGACGTTAATAACCGTTCCGATTCTGCCACTATAGAGCACCTGAACCATCGAGCAGATTGGGATAGTGTTAGGGATTTCGTTAGCAATGGGAAGCAAGTACATTCAATTATTGGGTTATGCTGCGGGGGTTGCAACTCAAGTCGAAGGGATCTGCCGCTTCTTGCTTGGTTTAACGCCGAATATTGTAAATCCAGAAAGATTGATGAAGACACGGTGTCCGATGTGGTTCGTAGTTATATCTCAGAATACGAAAAGTAATCCTGCTTGGAAATCTAGAAACGAACTCTGAAGATGTAAAATTAGGTTATGTACACTCACCTTAAAGAACGTCAATTATACGAAGACATTTATGATCGCCACACTGTGGAAGATGCCCGGCGAGGTATGGTTCATTACGAAAAGTTCCACGCTGATTTTGAAAAGAAACTCCCGAAAGACGACAAGATTGACCGACCCGGTAATGCACTTCTGCTGAATGTGTTTTACATGCAAACAGTCGGTAATGGCTTACTCGATCGCTACGAAAAACGAGAGCAAAGTATCAACGACTGGATGGCAAAAGACGAAGCCAAAGACGAGCAGATTGCTGGTGCTAGGTTGGGACAAGAACCATACTGCCACCACTGTAAAAAGCAAGGTCTGCGGATTACTGATAAGTCCCTCATGCACCGTGGCAAAACCTACAACATCGGTGACCCCGAAGAAGTGCTCTTTATGCTCCACTGTACACACTGCGACAAGAACAGCGCTATTTGGGAAGACGGCACCGCTTGGAAGCCAAGGCCAACGCTTTGCCCGAAGTGTAAAGCTGAAATGAAGCACAAGGTAACCAAATCAAAGAAAGCGCTGACTTTTACCTATACCTGCCCATCGTGTAGCCATAGCTATAAGGACAGAACTGATCTTAGTGACAAGAAAGAAAAACCAGATCCTGAATACGACCAAGACAAAGTGACTTATTGCCTTTTAGATAAAGAGTTTCGCGATAGGATGATAGCTATCAAGCAAGGTTTTGAGGATATGGCTCGGCTCGGTAAAGAGGTTAAGGAAAAGGAAGATAACAAGCACATATACGATGCGGTGAAGGAGCTTAAGAAGCCAAAGATCGCCGAGCTTACACCATTGCTTGCTCCAACTCTCGAAAAAGCTGGTTATATTGAGTTCCACCTAGATAAACCGGAAATAGGTCGTGATGTCTTCATTGGTTTTAGCTGCTTAGATAGTAAATCCGACCGTGAAGACTACGACAGTAGAAAAACTCTCCAGAAGCTAGTTAAAAAGACTCTGGAGGATACCAATTGGCGGTTGATGAGTGATGGAGTGTCCTATCGGCTTGGTTATTTGAATGGCAGGCTCCGAGCTTACGAACGAAAGGACGATTTAAAGGAGTTAGTTATCAAGAGCAAGAAGTTGAAACCCAAGCAAGAACCTAGCAAGGCTGACCTAAAAAAGAACGCCTACACCATCAAAGACAAAGATGGCAACGACATACTCCTATGATGTTACCCCTGTTAGCGACAAAATAATGCGACACGGTCATTTATGGTGTGCCGTGTCTCATTTGTCTCGTTTTTATCTGTAAAGTGCTAAAATATGAGACAAGGTCTGAGTTCCAGACCCGTGTGTTCCGCCAAACTATGACAGCCATTTGTGGCTGTTTTAGTTTGGCGTAACAGGAGGTGGGTTCGAACCCGATAGGGTGAGAAATGCCCAGAATGGCATTTCGCAAGGAAATCTTCTGATGGCAACTTGTTGCCAATCATGAAGTTTCGGGCCTGCGGAACGTAGGCGAATCCCTCTCTCTCCGCCAATAAAATACCCCCATCTGACTAGGTGGGGTTATTTTATTGATAGAGTTCAAAGCCAACTGCTTGGCTTTGAAGGGATTCGAACAGTCGGAACGTAGTTTGCCGGTACTCGGCAAACCGTGAGACGAGCTCACGAGCAAATATATGGAGTAATTTGACTTGGGAGTCGTATATCCCTGTCCGTCAGGCCAACTATTCAATTGATATTTTACCCGATAGAAACCAAACTAATTATTTCTTAGTAGGCAAGGGGATTAGTGCGCTTGTGCGGAGTTTGTATTTTTGATACTCAGGATTATTTGAGTATTTTGCTTCTAGTAGTGGAATGCCGGACACTTTAACTATGAGAAAAGTAATTACGGCTGGGCCAATTAATCCTAGCCAACCATAGCTGAATGTCAGCGCAATAACGCCAATCGCCCACCACTGAGTAACTTCGCCAAAGTAATTTGGGTGCCGGGTGTATTGCCAAAGTCCTTTATTCATAACATGGCCCTTGTTCTTAGGACTTGCGATAAATTGACGAAGCTGTTTGTCGCCAATACTTTCAAACACAAAGCCGAACACCCAGAGGAATGCCCCAATAATAACCAGAGGATAAATCCCATCAATCGAGTAAGCATAGATGAGTAGTGCCGGAGACACGATTAAGAGCATGAATAATCCTTGTAGCATAAATATCTGCATATAAGACCGCAGGACAAACCATTTACCCCAGCTGTCTCGCCAAGCTTTGTAGCGGTAATCTTCTGGCTTCTTTATATTCCGACGCGCAATGTGCGAACTGAGTCTAAGCCCCCAGATTAATATTAATATTGTCACTAATATTGCGGCGAAAGAATAGTTTTCTGTTTTTAATAAAGTTGCAATACTTGCGACAACAAAACCCAAGCCCCAAGCGATATCAGCGACATCATTTCGCTTAGTATATAGCGCAACTAAAAACCAAGCTGACATGTAAGACCAAATTACAATGGCTGCAAAACCGAGTGTATCAAGTAGTTCGGTTTGCATAGGGCTATTTTATGACGGCCTTAAGTATGGATACGGCAACCACCGATACACTAGCGGTTAGTAAAGTGCCCCAGATGAGATCAACAATAGTAACGATATACGGCCAGTTTTTTAAGGTTGCTTGGTTGGTTAGGTCGTATGTTGCATAGGTTACTAGGCCAAAGAGCGCGCCGAGCAGTCCAATCTTAATTAAACTATACGATTCTTTCCAGCCTGGATAGACAACAAATATCGTTAGCCCTGCGATAAATATCAAATAGAATGCTATGGCTGCCAACCAGTTTGGTTTGTCTGTCATAATAAAACCAATGTGCTTTTTGTAAAATGACGGGGCTATAAAACCAAGCCAAGCAGCATCAAGTACGGCCATTGTGCCTAGTGAAGTCAAGAACGCGTAAAGGTAATTCATCATGGCTTCAATTATACCAAAAGATTTGGTAAACGGTTAAGCATAATCAGTTTCGAGAAAGGTAAGCCCATAAGCCAAGAGATTCGGTATCTATTTAAGAAATTGTAGTGCCGATCTGTTCGCCATTTACGACTTTTAACAAATTGTCTTCCTTGAAGGCATTGAAGACAATTGTGGGCATGCCGTGCTCCATAGCAAGTCCTAGCGCTGCTTTATCCATAACTTTGACATCGCTATTTTCAACAGCACTCTGAAAGGCCAAGTGTGTATGCATTTTGGCATCATCATGCTTCATTGGATCTTTATCGAAAACTCCATCAACTTTTGTAGCTTTTAGTACTATGTCGCACTGGAGTTCAAGACCAGTCAAAATAGCGGCAGTGTCGTGGGTAGAATACGGCCTACCGGTACCGCCCGCGACTAGCAATACTCGATTATTCTGTAGATGCTTTTCAGCGAGTCTGAAAGTAAAACTTTCAGCTACTTGCTCAGCGAAGATATTACTAAGACACCTAGTATTTAGTCCTTCAGCTTCAAAAAGATCTGTTAGTGCCATTGCATTCATTAGCCCCGACAACATACCCATTTGATCTGCCGTAACCCTTTTTATACCACTCTCACCAGCCAATTTTTCGCCTCTTACCATGTTGCCGCCACCTACGATGATTACAATTTGTACTCCGATATCCTGGATTTTTTTGATTTCATTAGCTAGATATTTTGCAACTTCAGGATCGATTCCATATTCGTGTTTTCCGGCTAGTTGCTCACCAGAGAGTTTTAGTAGCACTCTTTTATATTTCGCGCTCATCTAAAAGACAAGTCTAGCAGATAATCCCAGATACGGCTATACTAATATAAGATGAAGTTGTATAGCTGGAACGTCAACGGAATACGCTCGGTTTGGAACAAAGGTGCCTTGCAAGAATTTATAAAAATTTATCAACCCGATATTTTGTGCATTCAAGAGACAAAATCTATGCGAGACCAAGCAGAAGTAGAATTGCCTGGTTATGAGGAATATTGGAACTCTGCCGAGAGAAAAGGGCATTTTGGGACGGCAATTGTTACGAAAGTTAAGCCGCTAAATGTAGTTAACAATTTCCCTCCGCACATAATAAAGAAGTACAAAGTAGTAGGCGACAAATACGGAGACCCCACTAAAGAGGGTAGAGTGATGGCGGCAGAATTTGATGATTTCTTTATCGTCACCTCCTACACCCCTAACTCTAAAGGCGACTTATCCAGAATCCCTCTCCGCCATCAACAATGGGATAAGGCCTTTCTGGCTTACTGCAAAGAGCTCGAAAAAACAAAACCAGTACTAATTAGCGGAGACCTAAATGTTGCGCACACCGAAGATGACTTAGCCAGACCTAAAGAAAACGTTGGCAAGCATGGCTTTACAGACGAAGAACGCGAGGGCTTTCAAAACATGATTGACGCAGGATTCATTGACACTTTTCGGGTATTTACAAAAGGCAATGGTCATTACAGCTGGTGGACACATTGGGCGAAAGCCAGAGAACGTAACGTTGGTTGGCGCATAGATTACTGGTTAGCTAGCAATAGTCTAAAAGACAAAATCGTTGATTCCAAAATTCACCCAGAAGTGATGGGCTCAGACCATTGTCCAGTCAGCATTAATTGCAAATTTTAAAAAACTGTTGATAGGTTGCGAGCTAAATAATATTTAGTCAGTATTATTAATATTATGTCACGTTAATCTAGAAAAGTATCTGAGATATGCGCGGATTTTTATTGAAAATTTTTCTGCCATATTGCCATGTAGTTAATGTTAATGCTAATATGAAAAGTGATTAATTAAATACATAAAGGATTATGTTTATGAAAAGCAAAAAAAGAAAGAAAAAAGTTAATAAGAGAATAAAATTTGATAAGGTATTACTTCTCGTTTTTATTATCTCAGTAATCAGCTCTGCGCTAATTTTTGCCTGGATTAAAGTATTCCAAGTCAAAACTTCAGAAGCTGAGACAGAATCAAGCTGTGATGTAACTGTTGTGGATGGTATATCCAATAACGCCCTAAAGGTCTCTGATGATGGGCGGTCAATTTCTACGAGATTAATTGTTACTGGTAGTAATAGAAACTGTGACCGATACGCTACTATTGCAGTATGGAAGCTAAGAAACTCAACCGGGCTTCCATTATCATCACAAGAATTTTTTAGTTCCAATACGGATCACATACAAAGAACTGGCACATATAACCTTTCAGCTAGTCTACCCGCTTGCGGATACTGGCAAGCTGACTTACTTGGTCAACAACGCCCAACATCCATAAATGGTGATGCTAACTATCAAATACCTCAGGACATACTCGTCAATTATAAATTGGGTGGAACGCCGTGTTCTACACCAACACCAACACCAACACCAACACCAACACCAACACCAACACCAACACCAACACCAA
>DAISWO010000003.1:0-109294 GCA_036826295.1 Candidatus Saccharimonadota bacterium
GTATGCAAGAAGATGTTCCTGATGGATATTTCATAAATGACGACGGTGACTGTGTCTCAGAAGAAGAAGAAGAAGAAGAAGATGTCTGCCCTAACATCGAAGGTATGCAAGAAGATGTTCCTGATGGATACACAAGAGATGCAGATGGTAACTGTATAATCCTCAAGCCAACTGGAAAACTCGAGTCTCCAAAAGTGCTACCTGATACCGGAGTAGGCTCAACAGCACTGACCGTATCGATTATTTCAGCGATTGTCTCAGGATTTGGCTACTATTACATCCAAAAACGTAAGATTTCAAACTAATCGTTAATAGGCCTAAAACAGGGTTCGCTCTTGCAAGATTTAACCATATAAAAGTAGACATCCCAGGTTAGTTTCAGGGGCGTAGTTTTGACTGATCACGTACGCTAAAGAAGATAATTTCGCCAACACTTACCGTTCGCACATCGCGCTCTGGTGGGTGTAACAGGACTGGCGCGCCGCTAGGCATTTCGCCAAAACGCAGTGCAGTTTCGCCTAGATTGTCAAGTATCTTCTATTGTTGACATTTTTCAAAGTGTGAAATTACATTTTGACACAAACACTGGTTTGATACCATTGTCCACTTCAATCATCTATTGATTATAGCATATTTGTCAATAGTCTGCAAGTGTGATAATCTGGGTTTATGGGGAAAGAAGTGGATCGAAAATTTGCGGTTTTTGATATAGACGGTACATTAATACGCTGGCAACTGTACCATGCAGTGGTGGACCGTCTAGCTAAAAATGACTTACTAGGTCCTAAAGCCCATAATCGGCTCCATAACGCCCGCATGATCTGGAAACGCCGCGAACACGCAGATGCATTCTTGTCATACGAGAAGGAAGTTATTGCTGTGTACGAAGAGGCTCTGAGCGATTTGGATGTTAATGTTTTTGACAAAATTGTCCAAGAAATTGTTAGTGAATACAAATATCAGACCTATGTCTATACACGCGACCTTGCCGGTAAACTAAAGGCTAAAGGCTACTTTTTGTTGGCTATTTCGGGTTCGCACCAAGAACTGGTAAAACACGTAGCCAAAAACTATGGTTTTGATGATTGGGTAGGAACAGAATACATCCGAGAAGGCGATAGATTTAGCGGAGTAAAAAAGGTACCTTCGCTTGATAAAAAGACTGTCCTAAAAAAACTTATCAAAAAACACAACTTATCAACCAAAAATAGCTACGCTATAGGTGATAGTAAAAGCGATGCCTCACTATTAGAATTAGTAGAAAATCCGATTGCTTTTAATCCCGACCTCAAGTTGCTGGCAATTGCAAAAAAACACCGTTGGCCCATAATCATAGAGAGAAAGAACGTAATCTATAGGCTAAAGGCAGGTGATAATGGGTACTTACTGGCGTAGACAATCAAGCGACAAACCTCTTTTTCCGGAACTTGCGTGGGACAAGCCAGAGAACAAAAGGCTTGCTGGCAAATTGCTAATTATAGGCGGTAATGCTCACGGCTTTTCTGCGCCGGGGCAAGCTTATCAAATTGCACAAGATAATGGTATTGGGGTCGCGAAAGTATTGTTGCCTGATGCTCTACAAAAAAGTGTGGGCAAAATATTAGAAAACGGCGAGTACGCTCCTAGCACGAAGAGCGGTAGCTTTGGGCATACAGCGTTGGAATCGTGGACCGCTTGGGCTAATTGGGCTGACGGGGTGTTAATTGCAGGAGATTTAGGACGAAACTCAGAAACCGCAGTTGTACTAGAAAAATTTATTACGGTGACGACAAAACCACTATTCATTACAAAAGATGCAGTTGATTATTTCAGAGCAAATGCAAAATCTATCCTCGTTAGAGACAATACTGTACTAATTTTAAGCCTATCCCAGCTTCAAAAATTTTGTCTAGAGATCGGCTGGACATCTGCTGTGACATTTCAGATGACAATACTACAATTGGTCGAATTCTTGCATCGCGTGACCTTACAAAACAAAGTTAGCATTGTGACCTCGCATAATGGCAATTATTTCGTTGCGTACAAGGGCATGGTCAGCACTACCAAAAATGACCAAACGGACGATATTTGGCGCGTTGAAATCGCCAGCAAAGCTAGCGTATGGTACATCCAAAATCCCACTAAGCCATTCGAGGCTCTGACTACAGCAGTTGTGTAATAAACTATCTTTTTGTTCTATTATGTAGTATAGTTTGTACTCATGTCACACAATATTCCTCATCGCAAAGCACGTAACCATCCGAAGGCAGAGAAGGTTATACTTAACGAAAAGATAAGTGAATTCAAGCACCATCAAGATCCAGGCTTCAAAGAGAAAACTGCTGAGCTTGTGTCCTCGGTCGGCATTCCAATCTATAGATTAATAGGCGCAGAAATGTTTGTTGAAACGGCTACCAGCCCCGAACTTGACGTAATCGAAAAGCAAGCTTTATTAGAAAGAGGCAAAAAGGGCTACGAAGATATTTATAGACAAGGAGTAGTCAGAAAAAATGGTTTATCACATGAAGCTGGACATGCAGCATTGAGACTGGCGACTTTTGATTCCACACAATGGGTGATTGCAGGTGAGCAACTACCACCATTAAGTGTGGTTGAAGAAAATTACTCAAAACTATTTCGGACATGTTTGGAGTTAGATAGATCTAGGACAAACGGGCTACTGACACCTGAAGATAGATTTCAACTTACAGGAGCCGAATACGAGGGTAGCGTGCTATTACTATTAATGCGATTTATCTTAAGAGAGAGGGACACTGAATATGGAGCTGCCTTTTCTCTATTGTCTGAAGATCATGCCGATAATCGCGGGTCCTACTTAGTAGGTAGATGGGATGTCTCAGCGTTTACTCAATATGCAGGCGAAACAACACCTCAAGTTAAACATCGAATACAGGTTAAGTCCTCTAGAGAAGCGTCAGAACATTTTGCCGAAAAGTCCGTACATGAATACGACGAGACAAGAGTGAGCGTTGTCTACGCAAGACAAGATCTTGCCCTCAGCCAGAGACATCCTGTGTTTCCAAACACTATACCCTCAGAATGCTATGAAGTTGAGGTAAATTGTGGAAACCACGACAAACTAGTAGAGCAAAGGTTAGACAGAAGAATCGACAAACTATTAGATCTAATATAAACGGTGCCGGAGGAGAGACTATTCATTATCCGCTAGTGACAAAATTGCTGAAGCAATTGCACATGCGAACAAGTACTTAAAACATAAACAGCCTCCTAGGGCTATTTATGACTACGTTCGAGTCTCTCTACAACGAAAAAATCCTTCATAGCTATAATAGAAATATAGCGACGAAGGATGGTGCCGGAGGAGAGACTCGAACTCTCAAGGGTTGCCCCACACGATTTTGAGTCGTGCGCGTATACCAATTCCGCCACTCCGGCTCGTCAGAACCGACGGTCAGCTTCCGAAAATTACTTTACTTAATTTTCTTTCACCTTCTAGTCGCTTCTTGGTTTAAAAAACTAGGAAAACACATTAGCTACGGAACAGAGATAATTGTACACCAAAATAGGTTAACTCTGATATACTTTTATCTGTTAACACTAGCATAAACATATAATATTGATGAGCGACGAAAAAACCCGAAAAGATCCATTGTTAAACAGTAGCGCGAAAGCTGCTGCAGATATTGCGCGCTTAAAACTCAATACGCTATATAATAAAGTTTCAAATTCTAGTGATGAAAATGACAAGAGCGAAAAATCAAGAGAAGATTTTTTAAAATTATCCAAATACCAAAAATATATGGCTAATCTTGCGAGCTCAGGCAAATCATTAGCCGACATACAAACAGCTTGGCACAATTATTATGCTAGTTTGTCTGATATTGAAAAAAACGAAGTATGGCAAGAATTTTACGACGAACATGACAACCAAAAAAGAATAAATCAACGAAATAATAATGGCCCCGGGCCTAGTGCGATAGACCAAAAAGAACCAACTGACACTTTAGCCCCGCTCAATAGCGACAGTAGCTTACCGACTAGTAGAAAAAAATTAACTCTGAAACAACACTTACATTCTCTGCTTTTTGGCCTCGTTGTTGGTAGTATCACTATGTTATTTATTTTATTTGGATTCTTCAACGAGAGATTCATAGCACCATTTGTTACACCTAGTAAAAATGTCAGTACCACACCGATAATTGGGGATCCTAGCTCTAATGTCGCCGGTAGAGGGTCTGAAATAATTATCCCAAAAATAAACGTAGAGATACCGGTCGTTTATGATGCCCAGGACGTCATAAGAGCCTCAAACGCTAAAGATCTAGAGGATGCCATACAAAAGAACCTAGAAAATGGGGTAGTACATTATCCTTCAACATCCCTGCCAGGAGAAAAGGGTAATATTGCGATTGTTGGGCACTCAAGTAACAACATTTTTAACAAAGGTAAGTACAAATTCGCTTTCGTGTTGTTATCAAAATTGGAAGAAGGCGACACCTTTTATCTAACCAAAGACAAAGTCCGCTACCCCTATAAAATATTTCAGAAGAAAATTGTCCCGCCATCAGACGTATCGGTACTCGCCAACAAAGGTAGCAGATCGACTGCTACGCTAATTACGTGTGATCCGCCTGGCACTTCACTGAATCGACTAATAGTAGTAGGGGAGCAAATCAGCCCGAGCCCAAAAAAGAATGCAGCACCTGAAGCTAAAGAAACTAGTCCAGCAGTTGAGCAGCTCCCGAGTAATGCCGAGAGTTTGTGGAGCAGATTCACTAATTGGTTATTTTAAAAAAACTAGCATTTATTCGGCGCGCAAGTTAAAGCTTCTGATAATGTATGGGGCTTTCTTACCCTTAACAGACACCAAGCCCCGAGCAGTTTGATAATCTGAGTCAAAGCTTATCAGGCTACCACTAAGACCTTTAAATAACTCGTTAGCATTTGTACCGTCGAACTCGAACACAACAAATTCGCCCGTAGCATTAACAACTAAACGGTGATTGTCCATCCATTGATGTTTGGTAACATTCTCGTATTTAAAATCCAAGCCGTACTTGTATTGTCTGTCATCTTCAGCGTCATATATATTAAAATTTGAACCGCTCTGAATAGAAACAAATCGTGCATTGAGCGAGAACGACAATTGCTGGATGTTCTTGAGCCTTAGAGTTCTTGCAAAGAACGATGGGTCGCCAATATTTTTGGCACTGCTAAGAGGGTTTCGGAAAATATAAGCCTCGTCTTTACCGCTAGAGGCTCCGATAGCCACATATAGATTGTCGTCGTATTCAGCTAAATCTAAGAAGTATGTGTCAGAACGCGGCAACTCTTTTATAGTCACCGTTAAATCAGCACCGTCCCAAAGTTGAACCTTAACAAATCCTTGCTTAGATTTGTTTACGTTATTTACAAACAATACTTTGTCATTTTTGTACGGCTGAAACTTTGCAACATTTGACAATATTTTTTGCGCTGAGACATTCTTTAGATTTCCTGTCTGAAGATTACCGCCTGCCGATAACATATATAGATTCTCTGGACTTTTATCCCGAAGTCGAACGTCAATAAATTTCTTGTCGTAAAGCGTATTGATATTGACTGATTCTTGAGGGTTCTCAGTATCGATTAAAACATACTTCAATCCGGCGCTAGAGTTATATCTTGTCAGTAAATGACGGTTGTTAGTGGACCACTCAACAGCTACTAGTTTGCTTGATTTGACAAGCCCAGGAAAAACCCTTGAAGGCAACTCTAAGAATACGGCCGGTTTGCTCGGATCTGCATTGTCAAGCAGGTCATATCTCGTAAAAGAATCTGGACGCTGTACTAATTGTTTGCTCCTGTCAGGGCTAACAGAAATCAATCCAGGCTTCAAGCTATATGATGCCACATCGCTTGTTGACAGAGTTTTTGCGAATAAAAATGGATAGTCTAGTCTAGTCAATTGTCCACCCTGAAATTCTACGGATTTTGTCCAAGGTCTGTAACCTTGCTTTTGATAAGTCACACTATAGTTACCTTGAGGCAGGATGAGTCTGTCGTTTGTGGTGGTACTTTCTTTAGTGCCTGTATCGCTATTTATGATATCGACATTTGCACCATCAGGCTGTGAGGCTAAGAAGACGGTACTATTTTGATAAACCTCGCCGTCTCTATTAACTCCGTAACCGAAGGCCGCATACAATAAAACGACTGCAGCTACGCCAATTAAAATAGCCATTAAACCATAGCCGATATATAACTTTATAATATTACTACGCTTCTTTTTAGGGTCGAGAAAGTCCATTACCTATATATTCTAACAGACATATGGCCACTAAAGTGCTTGCGGCAATAATCGTAAGAGTCTAAACTAAAGCTTGAATATTAGAGGGTAATCCGCCAAGAGGGTAATAGTGAATAATCACAAACATAAGATTGTACTAAACGGCAAAATATACGATGTAAAGACAGGCCAAGCTGTGGCCGGACATCATGAAAGTCCAAAACAAGAGTCTGCGCCACAGAACAACCGCGTCATGCAACAAAAAGTAATTGATGGTGTTATATCAAAACCAAAAACCCGGATAACTCATCAAAATCACCAAAAACCCGTCTTTAATTCACACTCTCCTGCGCCAAAGCACATTGACAAACCACACCCTCAACATCAAACGCCCGTCGGAACAACATCAAGCCATGCTCAACACAACGTCAATCACGTGAAGAAACATCATCCGCTTAAAGCAGCCACACTCATGAGAAGTGTAGTAACGCCACCGTCTAAAAATGCAGCTTTGACTAGAGCAAACCAGAAACCGGTAATTTTGACAGATAAAGAGGGGCGTTTGCATAGAGCAAAGACAATTAAAAAGAGCCGACACATCCAACGCTTCCCGGTATCGCCACAAAGTGCCGAAGAATTTATAGCCCCACCGATTATTCCTGTAGTAGAAGCAACTCCCGAAACTGCAACGCATCAAGTAGTGCCTGAAAATAATAATAAAGATGCGGCAGAAACACGAGCAGTCAAAACCAAACAAGAGAAAATTTTTGAGAAAGCTATCGAGAATGCAAACTCCCATAAAACAATTCCTCGTTCTAATCACCAAAAACACCATCGTTCAAAAATCAGCTCAAAACGAAGAACTTTCAGATATGCAAGCGGGATGCTAGCGGCAGTACTACTGACAGGTTTTGTTCTCTATCAAAATATACCCAACCTAAGCATGCGAATAGCATCAAGCAAGGCGGGTTTTAATGCCAGCCTGCCGGGCTACAATCCCTCAGGTTACACACTATCTGGACCAGTTGTATACTCGCCAGGGAAAATAACGGTAAATTTTTCTTCCAATTCTGATGACCGAGATTATACTTTGACCCAACAAGTATCGAACTGGAATTCTCAGGCTTTGATTGATAATTTTTTTGCCGTCAAGAATAAGGATTTTGAGACCTATCAAGAAAAAGGCAAAACAATATTCCTTTATGATGATAAAAACGCGACTTGGGTTAGCGGTGGGGTATGGTACCAAATCCAGGATGCCGACGAGCTCAGTAGTAGTCAAATACTGAATATTGCTAGTAGTACCTAAAAATTATACTTAACTGTTTATATAACAGGTGTTACTGAGTTACAATATGATTAATATGAATAAAGTTAGGACAAGATTTTGCCCCAGCCCTACTGGCTATATGCACGTCGGGGGAGTACGCACGGCATTATTTGCTTGGCTTATAGCTAGACAAAATCAAGGTGATTTTATACTACGGATCGAAGACACAGACAAAAATAGAGAGGTCGAGGGATCTGAAAAACATATAATCGAGTCACTAAAATGGCTTGGGATACAGTGGCAAGAAGGGCCCGATATGAATGGGAATTACGGGCCATATCGTCAGAGCGAACGGTTAGCAATATATAGAAAGTGGGCGGATAAACTGCTCGCCAGTGGGCGGGCATACGCTGACCCGTATACGCCAGACCAAACTCAAAAATTTAGGGAAGAAGCTCAGAAGAACAAACAACCATTCCTGTTTCGGAATCACAGACCTAATTCGCTGGACAGCGAACCACCGATATGGGACGGCTCTATGCCACTACGCTTTAAGTCTGACCCAAAAGCCTACACATGGAGCGATGAAATTATGGGAGAGCTCAATACGGGGCCCGAGGTCGTTGACGACTTCATAATAATGAAATCTGACGGTTTCCCAACCTATAACTTTGCACACATTGTTGATGACGCCGAAATGAAGATTTCTCACATCATACGTGGTCAAGAATTTATTTCATCAATGCCAAACTATTTGAACCTATATAAAGCCCTGGACATAGAGCACCCAATTTTTGCAACTGTGCCGCACATTTTAGGGCCAACTGGCAACAAAAAGTTAAGCAAACGCGACGGGGCAAAAGATATACTTGATTATCGAAACGAGGGCTACTTACCAGAAGCACTAGTAAATTTTTTGGTGACACTAGGCTGGAACGACGGCACGGAAGACGAAATATATGATGTCGATGACTTGGTTAAGCGATTCTCGCTTGATAGAGTTCAGAAGAGTGGAGCGCGCTTTGATGAAAGAAGATTACTGTGGCTAAATGGTGCTCACATCAGAAATCTCTCTACGGAGAAACTTCATAAATTGACGAAAAAATACTGGCCAAAATCAAGCGAAGTATTTGAGGATGACTATAAGCAGAGGATATTACAACTGATTAAAGAACGACTCAAATTCTTTAAGGAGATTCCCGAGCTGACTGAATTTTTCTTCTCGCGACCAGACTTTGACCAAGAATTAATAAGCTCAAATAAACAGCTGGCCAAGACCGAAAACGACATATTAATCAAACTACTCGATAAATCGATAAATGAGCTAGAAAATATAGAATTCGATCAGGCAACGATTAAAGCGAGTTTAGATAAACTGCTAGCCGAGACCGGCGAAAAACCAGCAATACTTCTAGGAATAATTCGCGTGGCAGTATCGCGTTGGCCATCGAGCCCCGAACTAGCAGGTAGCTTAGCGGTGATAGGCAAAGACGAATCATTGGCTAGGCTGAAAGAAGTTATGCTAAAATTAAGCGAGAGATAAAGAAGAATAAATAGAAAGTTATAATTTGGAAGACCAGAACAAAACAAAAATTGATGATGAGCTTGAACTTGATAGTGTGACCGATGCTAGTACATTACCGACAGAAATTCCTGGAGATCCAGCTAGTCCTGTCGACACACCGAGCCCTGCAATTCACAAAAGAGCCTGGCGATGGACTAAGAATCTAACTAAGAAACAAAAAATCATTTTTGGGGCGGTAGTACTAGCGTTACTAGGTGGAGCGTGTGCAAGCGCTATGTGGATACTCAACAAACAAGCAGAACCTTTGCCGAGCACCACCGTAGCACAACAACCAACTGAAGTACCGTCACATTTAACCGGCATAATGGTAAAACCCGAGGAAGTAGACAAACAAGTAACTGGTGTAATGATAGAGAACAGTCCTGATGCACGTCCTCAAGCCGGCCTAATCGATGCCGAGATCGTCTTCGAAGCCGTTGCAGAAGGCGGAATAACCAGATTTTTAGCGTTATACCAGAATAACGATTCAAAATACTTAGGTCCAATTAGAAGTGTGCGGCCGTATTACCTCGATTGGTTAGTGCCATACGGTGGTGCATTGGCTCACGTAGGCGGAGCGCCGGAGGCAATTGCCCAAATCAAGAGGCAGAACATCAAAGACTTGGATCAATTCAATAACCCAAATGCGTATGACCGCGTTTCCGCGCGAATAGCGCCACATAACGTATATTCTAGTACGAAGAGACTTCAAGCGATCGAAAAACAAAAGAAATATAACAAGAGTGTGTTTGAAGGTTTTGAACGCGACAAAAAAGAAAAACCCATACAAACACCTAAGGTAAAAACAATCAATCTTTCCTTGTCAGGACCACTTTACGACGTTACGTATAAGTACGACAAAAAGAATAATTCATACGACAGAGTTTTGGGTGGGGCGGCCCACAAAGATGAAAAAAGTGGAAAACAAATTTCGCCGAAGGTGGTTATAGCCATGGAAATCAAAAGATCGCAAGATGGTGTTTATTCAGTATACGCAGTTAACGGGAGCGGAAAAGTTAGAGTATATCAAAACGGTAAGATGATAATTGGAAAATGGAAAAAGAAAAATCGGAAGTCAGAAATCCAGCTATTAGATAAAGAAAATAATCCGATAAAACTAGCCCCAGGCAAAACTTGGATAACAGCTGTTGAGCCCGGACGGGTAACCCAAAAGTAACAAGGATCCGATAAAAACGGTGGACTATTTTAGCAAACTTCAACGACAAATCAGAAACTACGTATTATGCTTTTTTATAGTTCTAATAATCGTAAACTACGCGTTTTGGTGGTTGATTACAGAATATTATGTACTCCCAAAACCACTAGTTCTTGCGACCGCTTCAGTCTTAAATATTACGCTAGTCTATTTTGTAGCAAGCAAAATATCCAACTACATAACTAACCCAATTAAATTACTGCAACAAGTAATACTGCATGTTAGTCCATCCCAACACGGAGTTACAGCGCCAAACCTAGACAAGGCCAAATTGGGAAAAGAATTAATATCGAGTCTTTCAATGCAGATATATCAAATTGCTAGCGTAATCGATAATCAAAAAATTCCAGACAGAAAAACAAGTGAACAGACATACTCAAAATCCGTACTAGATAGTATACCCATGCCTCTTATCGCACTGGACAAGCACCAAGTCATAAAATATATAAACCCCGTCACCGCAACCTATCTAGGATTAATCGAGTCAGAAATAATTGGTAAGGATTTTTACTCAGTGTTCAATTTATCTTTTCATTCAGATGATACGCTAGATAGTTGGCTTGCTAACAACCGCCAAAACAAACTAACATCTTCCAAGATGTGGGATCGGGTCAGGCTATTCCTACCAGATCAAAAAACCAGACGCCAACTAGACTTGATCGCTTACTTCAATAAAGGTAATTCTAACGGTACAGAGACGATACTAACGATAGTAGATAGAACAAAAACATATAATAAAGAGGATGATGGCTTAGGTTTTATCGCTCTTGCGGTGCACGAACTCCGGACTCCGTTAACTATGCTCCGTGGTTATATTGAAGTTTTCGAAGAAGAACTAGACGGCAAAATCAACAGTGAGCTACAGGACTATATCCAAAAAATGAATGTTTCGGCTCAGCAATTAGCTGATTTTGTTGGTAACATCCTAAACGTTGCGCGAGTTGAAGAGAATCAGTTATTCCTACAACTGCATGAAGAAGATTGGCCAACAATATTAGAGGAAGTATCCAAGGATATGAAACTCCGTGCCAAAGTTAATAAAAAGCACATTACATTTGAGGTTGACGAAAACCTGCCAAAAGTCGCAGTCGATAAGATCAGTATCTACGAGGTGATTAATAATTTACTAGACAACGCCATAAAATACAGTGACAAAAGTAGCGAGATAATTGTTCGAACCTCGAAGCGAGAAGATGGACTAGTCGAGACCACCGTACAAGATTTTGGCATCGGCATACCTCCGTCGATAATCGGTAATTTGTTTGAAAAATTCTATCGCAACCACCGATCAAGGGCCCAAATTGGCGGTACGGGGCTAGGGCTTTATCTAAGCAAAGCAATAATATCGGCTCATGGCGGTCAAATCTGGGTACAATCCAAAGAAGGGCGGGGTAGTACTTTTGGATTTACCCTAATCCCTTATGATCAACTTGCCGATAAACAAAAGAACGAACATAATAAAGATATCACCAGGACCGCTCACGGCTGGATAAAAAATCATTCATTTTATAGGAGCCAATAATGCAAGACAATACTGACGACCAACAAGATACAACTCCACAAGAACCAATTCGAAATAATGCCCCAAAACTAAAAAATGTGTTGTGTATTGAGGATGAACATTTTATTAGCGAATTGTATGATCGGGCATTAAAAAAAGCCGGCTATAACGTAACAACCATTATTGATGGCCAACAAGGGCTGGAAGAAGCCAAGACAGATCAATATGACATTATCCTATTAGACATTATGGTGCCAACAATAACTGGTATAGAACTGCTCGAAAAACTTAGAAGTGAATTGCCAAGAATAAAAGCTAAGATAATCATCACCACTAATCTAGAGCAAAAAGAGGAAGACCGAAAAGCTATCGAAAAACAAGCCGACGGCTACATCATAAAAGCCAACATTACCCCTAGACAATTAGCCGAGTTCTTACAAAAGTTCGAATCAGATACTTAAGCGCTTTTTAAAAGTAGTTCGAAATATTGTGTGCCGCCAAAGGGGATCTTTTGTTTGACGATGTTTTTACTGGTCATAGAATTTGCCGAACTAATCACAAAACTCCCATAGCGCTCATTTATTTCATCGATTGCTTCTGTGAGCCATTCCTCTTTGTTGACGCTACTAAGCAGACTTGTCTGACTACGATTTGACTTTGTTAGTTGGTAACAAGTAATGCCCATGCTGGCCACAACAAGATGCTTTGGCCGTTGGTTAAAGAGTAGCAACGCCCGTTCATAAACATCACGGTCGGTATAAAAAGTTGTTTTAAACATTTTTCGTTTATACCAGCCCTCGCCGTTAACGAACGAAAACCAGACTAGCACTCCTCGGGCATCTACCTTGTTATAGCGCAGTTTGCGTCCAGTCGTCTCACACAAATATTGAAAACGCGACAAAATCTTGCTCTCGTCATGGGTACGTACATCAAGCACATACTGCCGACCGACGTTACCCAGTTTTGTCTTATAATCATCAACTTCATAACCTCGAAGACGTTGGTACCAATCTTCGCCAACAACCGATCTAAATACTGCTTTACGCAAAATATCAGATGGCGCGTCCAAGAACTGCAACGGGGAACGTATGCCTTGGGCGTTCAATCTAGCCTCGTAATGCTCGGCTATACCAGGCAAGTCCGTCAATTTTAACCCAGCGTAGATTTTCTTGAGGTTAGTATGCGTTATGACGTCCAGTCCGTCCGGCTTGTGTAACCCTGCGGCCAATTTTGCCAAGAATCGATTGGGCGCAATGCCGATATTTACCCGCATCCAGTCACCAATCTCGGCCTGTACGCGCTGTTTTATCTCGTAGCCTATAACGCTTAGCGGGCGAGGATTAACAACGCCTCTGGTGCCATGAAAATCAATAATCCCTTCATCTATGCTTTTCATTTTTACGTTAGGCGAGTAGCTCTTCATAATACTGGCTAACTTTTGATAGACATAGTGATATTTTGGCGGGTCGGTCTCTACCATAACTAGATTAGGCGCCAGTAGCTTGGCCTCGTCAAAGCGCATACCAACCTTTATGCCCTTGGCCTTGCCCTCGTACGAGCAAGCAATCACGCAAGCACCCTTAGTCAGACGATTAGTTACCGCTACGGGTTTGCCGCGCAAGCTAGGGTGAGCCTGTTGCTCAGTCGTAGCAAAGGCGCTATTTAGATCGATATGCATAACGTTCGGCCTCTCATGACTAATTGGTAACTGCATTTTCGCCCTCCAGTATTGCGGTTAGCTTCCAGATTAATGCTTCAGCATCAAACTCTAACCGATAGTCATTAACGCCATCGCTAACATCAAACACATGTATCATCCGTAGACCTTTTTTTGTAGGATGTCTTAGGCCAAGTTTTTTAAAAACAACCTCTTGTTTTTTATATTTCATTTTTAGTGGCATGCAGGCAGGCAAGCCATCACGCAAATGATAGGTGGCAGCCACTTCCACGCGCTCGTCGACACGAATAATCGGATCCATAATAATTACTCCAAAAATAATAAAAGAGAATCGGACGTTGATAATTTGATCATCCCTTTATGTCCGAATAGGGGAGGACGGGTGTTGGAGTAAGGATCGATAGGGACCGCAGTATATCGTCCTGATTAAAGGCTCAAAGGCGATGGACGAAATTCGCCTCATGCCTTCATAGCTAGTTTGTATTATACGCTAGGTGTCTAGCTGGGTATATGGTTCGTTGGCTTCTGCTAATTCGCTGAAAAAATCTGAAACAAACTGCCTTGCAGGTTCTGCCAATTTTTGACCTGTCAGTGTCTCTAACCTTAGCTTTTGAATCTCGTCTTTGCGAGAAAGAATTTTTTCAAGTGGGTAATTAAATTCGCCGAACGTGCGGACTAGTTGATAAACACCAAAAGGCCCGAATTTTTCTAACAAATCTGCGTCCGCTACAACCTTAGCCTCTAAGCTCTCGGGGACTTCATCATGCATACTACCTTTATGAGTACGGATACAATCAGCTATTTTTTGGACTTGTTCATCCGAATAATCAACTCCTGCTTCATGGAGAAACTCTGCAACTTTCTCGGCACCAATAGCACCATGAGTTCTACCTGTCGCCCCGTACAAAAAACCGATATCATGCATCGTAATAGCAGGTAACACTATGCTCATATCGGCTTTTTCAGCTTCACCAATGACAATTGCGTTAATAGTGTCTCGATAGGCGTGTGCCCAGTTATGGGCGGTAAGGTGCGGAGCGTCATTAAAGCGTTTTTTTGTGTAGTCAAAAACCGTCCGATATTTCTCGTCCTTTGATAGGTATTTGTTTAGTTTGATGGTAAGGTTTTGAGAATCCTCGTGTAGTAATTTCATATTATTATCTTAACAGATACCCGATCCAATGAGAGAAGGCTATTGAATATGCCTTAAGAGCCAAGCTCGCAACTGAAGATAGATCTGGCGCTACGTTGTTACCAAACTGTATACTTAGGGTATGTTAAAAGCCGTTATAACCGACTTCTCGAGAGTACTACTGTTTCCGGCAGACGATTCGTATCAACAGGGATTGAACTCTTTAAATAGGCAACTCCTTGAGTCTACTCCAAATTACGATTTCTGGAAGTACTTCCAACTAAATGAAGAATTGCTAACTTACTACACTACACTTACTTTACCTAAATATATTTTCACCAGCGATAGCATACAAGACCACCCGGCAGTCAATAAACGATTGAAAGCTGTATTTAAGGAGATATTAAGCGCGAAGGTACTAAATGTGAGCAAGTCTGATTCAAAAACGTACGCAGCGATTGCAAAACTACTCGATCTTAAACCGAATGAGATTATCTATATCGATGATAATCACAACAATATTGATGCTGCGAAGAAAGCTGGATGTGAAACAATTTTATATAAATCAAATGAAGACGTTATTGGCAAAATAGCTCAAGGATAAAATAGAGAATATTACGTGCTAATTATTAGTTTGGTGAACTACCAGATATCGAACTGAAACCATATCTTGTCCAGACGACTTAAATGGCGCCACATACCGACATAGGATAATGTGTTGAAAATCGTTTCAGCAATATACGGAGATTTGTCCGCCTAAAAGGTCAGTCTGTAAGCTTGCTTTAGCTCTTCAATTATCTCTTTATAGCCATGCTCATCGACGTATTCCCATGCTCTAACATAAGCTTGATTATTGTTCTTTTTTGTAAAAGAACGTTCTCGTTCTAGCCTGCTGGGCTCTTTGAGCACATCAACCATGACATACTGGTGAATTGCATGAACTGGAATATGAACGAGCGTATTAAAGTCATGCTCTTTGCCATAGAGTTGCTGCCAGAAGGGTAATAGCATCCTGTCTTCTGGATTACTTTTTGACGAGTAAAGGGTGCTGTCAGTCAACAGAACATGTATAAGTTCATGAGTTAGTACATCAACAAATTCATCAGGCGTAGCTTTGAAATGCAATATCAACGGGTCGCTTTGTGGTACAAACCAAGGAGCAAGACTAACATCTATGACCGGACGGTAAAAACCCATCTCCATTACATCGCAAAGACTAGTGAGAATCTTCGCGCTATGCTTCTTCCACTCCTTACGATAGGCTGCCGCCCACTTTTCACAGTCCTCAGGAGGTGCAGTTTCTTTCTTATGATACTCTCCTAGTTTCAACGAAACATCATACAGAAGCCAAGAGAAGTTAATTCGGACTTCTGGGATTTTTTTGTATGTCATAAACCTATAATGCCAAACAGATAGAGAATAAGCAATTGGTGATCCCGGCGGGATTCGAACCCGCGATCTCCTGGATGAGAACCAGGTGTCCTGAACCGCTAGACGACGGGACCATGAGTGAGAAAGGTGAGATGTATGCTCGCCGTATTCAGCTTACGAGCGAATGTTTCTGTATCAAAGATACGAGACCTTAATATCATGAACAGAACAATACTACCATAACAGAGGTAAAAAACCAAAGATGCCCCTATTAATAATTTGTATCATACTTTATAATTAAGCATAACTAATAAGGGCGGGAATACTCTAACATAACATGCAGCATGTAAATCCAAAATGGCTTCGTAACTTTTGCTATTCGACACTGATAATCGACGGATTATTGTTCGGCGGTTATTTTTACCTTCAAACAAGTAGCGCAAACCAGCAAACATTAGATTTTTGGGGAATAACGCCTGCGGTATTAATAATATCTGTAATTCATATAATTGTTACACTGTTAATTTATCCTCTGATTCGCAAAAAAACAGAATGGGGTGCTTTTGTTACTGCTATGGTGCCCTATGGCCTACTACTTTCTGCTGTCATAGAGACTAGCGGTAATATGAATATTTTTTACCGAATTTTATTCATAATACTTGTCTTTATGCTCAATATGGTCGGCCCATATTTAGCTATTGCCTCAGCCGTAGTTGCCTGGATACTGTTAATCTTTGATTTTATAGGTCTAGGTAATCCTATACCAGAAGCCAGGGTACTCAATATTATTCTAGACATTTTAGTCACACTAGCTGCGATTTCAGGCTGGTTTTTCTTTAGACGATTCTACATAAAGCAAGAGGATAAAGAAACTCTGGCAAAGCTTCAGAACGAGAAATTAAAAACTAACTTTATTCTAGCTTCAATGACCGACGCCGTAATGCTAATCGCTCCGACTAAAAAGATTGATTATATAAACCCAGCTGCTGTGAAAATGACGGGGTGGCCGGCTCAAAATGCTATCGGACTTCCATTTGACAACGTACTAAAATTTTACGACCAAAAACAACAACAACTCACCCAGGATCAAGAGCCTCTCCTAAAATCACTTACTAGTAAAAAAGCAGTTCGAGAAAACAATATCTTATTACAAACCCGCGCTGGTACTTTTATGGACGTCTCGGTTGACGCCATGCCACTACTCGACGATAAGGGGGTAGAAACTGGAGGAATACTCGGAGTGATGAGAGACATGACCAAAGAAAGGCAAGAAGAACGTCAAAGAACAGAATTTATCAGCACAGCCTCACACGAAATGCGAACCCCCGTTGCAGCTATTGAAGGTTACTTGTCGTTAGCTCTTAACGATAAAGTCGCCACAATTGACAATAGGGCCAAAGAATACCTCAACAAAGCTCACGCTTCAACCCAACATTTAGGACAGCTATTTCAAGATCTGCTAACTTCTTCAAAAATCGATGACGGCCGACTTGCTGACCACCCAGAAGTTATAGAGATAGGCGACTATCTAGAAAAACTAACTGAAGAATTGCGATTTAGTGCACAGAAAAAGAATTTAAATGTAATGTATATCATGGGAGTAGATGAGAATACCCAAGACGCTAGCTCTACCAATAACAAGATGATCAGACCATTATATTATGTTTACGCTGATCCGGATAGATTACGCGAAGTAATTACTAACTTATTCGATAACGCCGTTAAATACACTCCTTCTGGAAGTATATCGATCGGATTGACTGGTGATAAAAATGTAGTTCAGTTTTATATCAAAGATACTGGAGCCGGTATACCAAGCGATGATTTGCCTCATCTGTTTCATAAATTCTTCCGTGTCGACAACTCTGCAACCAGAACAATTGGCGGCACAGGCCTTGGTCTATTCATCAGTAAAAAAATCCTAGATATGTACAATGGTAAAATTTGGGCAACAAGCAAATTAGGTGAGGGTTCTACGTTTTTTGTAAATTTGCCACGCCTCGATTCGGCTCGTGCTCGCGCCAAACAGGCACAGATGCAAGAGACAGCCAAAAATAACCGTGATACAATGTTAAACAGAACATAAGCATGATAAAAAGTATAGGTACAACATGTCAAAAATAATGCTAGTCGAGGACGATAACAGTCTTCTAGAGATTTATGAAGCAAGATTAAAAGCTGAGGGTTATGATATTGTCACCGCTAGAGATGGCGAAGAAGCACTGACAGTTGCCCTCAAAGAGCACCCAGACCTTATCATTGCCGATGTTATGATGCCAAAAGTAAGTGGCTTTGACATGGTAGATATCCTTCGCTCAACCCCCGAAACCAAGGCTACAAAGATTATTATGATGACCGCATTGAACCAAGCCGAGGATAAAGCCAGAGCAGAGAAGCTGGGTGCCGACAAATACTTAGTTAAATCTCAGGTTACGCTGGAAGATGTTGCGCGAATAGTCCATGACGTGCTTGCTGAACAAGACGCTGCCGCTGCAGCGGCAGTTACCTCTGCGACTGGCGTAGAACCTTCGAAGACTCAAAATAAATCAATGCCTGTAAATCCTGTTATTCCGTCACTACCATCAGACAATGACGCAACTAAAAACCAACCGGCCACGCCTGCGACTTCAACTCCGCAAACACCTCAATCCAATATTGCAACGCCAGCAATACCATCTCCTGTTACTGCCAAGCCATTAGTCAGTAGCCAGCCTATGCCAAAAATGACTACTGCAATCCCAGTGACACCGGCCCCAGAGCCAACAAAAAGCGACCCCGTAACAAGTATGCCAAAAGTGCCAGATCAACAACCACCCGCCAGCCCACAGACAGCCACCGCGACCCCTACAACTACATCAATTCCAATCACTACCGATGATTCAGACGAGAACAAAACAACTGACGCTACTGTTGTCCCAACAGTTAAAGACCCGTTCCTAGCAAAGAATCCTACATTATCTGATTCACCCGATCCTGCGCCGCCAACTGAAGTATCTAGTCCGCCCACAGAGTCCGTTAAAGTGGAAGTAGATAACTCTATTGCACAAAATGCCGTAGACAGCCTTGCTACTCCCTCAGTTAGCGAATCAGCTAATGCGTCCGATAATACCTTGCAAAACAGTAGCGAAGACGCGACTTCAACAAAATACCTAAAAACAGACAAAGACGATAAAAGCAGATCGATGGTCCATAATAAGGTAATCGAACCAACTCCAAGCCAAGAAGATGACGACAACCCAACCCTTACCAATCTATCAGAAATTCCAGACGTGGAAGTAGCCAGCTCTCCACCGCCGGCAGTAAATACTGTAATTGCTCCGGACCCAGATAAAGGCTTGTCAAACTCTACCCAAGACTAGATTATCTTGTATAGTTAGCTCATGCGTATAAATAAATTCGTAGCTCTATCTTCTGGTATCTCTCGACGTAAAGCTGACTTCTTCATAAAGCAGGGAAGAGTAGCCATTAACGGCATGGTGGCAGAGCTATCAAATATCGTTAAGGACTCTGATGCCGTAACCCTAGATGGACAAATACTAGACAAGCCAGCGACTTTCACGACCATTATTCTAAATAAGCCCATTGGATACGTCTGCTCTAAAGATGGACAAGGAAGTAAAACGGTCTACGAATTACTGCCAGATAATCTCCAAAGCCTTAAGACAGTCGGTAGGCTAGACAAAGATACGTCTGGCTTAATTTTGCTATCCAACAACGGAGAATTAACACAACAATTAACCCACCCATCATTTTCAAAAGTTAAAGTCTACGAACTATTCATAGATAAGTCGTTAAAAGAGTCTAGCTTAAAACAGATAGAACGAGGAGTTGAACTAGAAGATGGTCCAAGCAGATTAAACTTAACGCGTTTATCAAGCGATAAGAACTGGCAAGTCGCGATGACGGAAGGACGTAATCGCCAAATTCGACGAACCTTTGAAGCCCTAGGGTATCTAGTTACAAAACTTCACCGCACAAAATTTGGCGATTACGAATTAAACGATATAAAGACTGGGGAATTTAAAATAGTCTAGTAAGTTATTGAAATATTTTTAAACTGTTGTCAATATTATCCACCTCTGTTATACTACCCAAAAGAAATGAGTACTACTAAAGCGCCAATTATAGCCATCGTCGGCCGGACTAACGTCGGAAAGTCCAGCCTATTCAACTGTATGCTAAAACGACGAGAAGCCATCGTAGCCGATGAACCCGGAACCACTCGTGATAGCATCAGCGCACGAGCCAGCTGGCAAGACCAAGACTTCTGGATAGTTGATACCGCAGGCATGAAAGACCCCGAAGATGATTTTGAATTTACAATTCAAGAGCAAATCGAACAAGCCACCGAAAGCGCCGATATCATTATGGTCACTATCGAGGCTGATATTGGCATAACAGATGATGATCGCAAACTAGCAAGACAAGCATTAAAGAGTAAGAAAACTGTGATACTGGCAGTCAATAAAGCTGACAAAGTCAAAGGCGCTAAGCCAGAAGATTATCAGCGACTGGGCATTAAAGATATCGTCTTAACAGCCGCCACTCAAAACCGTGGGATCAGTGAGCTCATGGATTTTTTTGTTGCAAATATCCAAAAAGTCTCGATTAATATTGATCCCGACACCATTACTTTTGCGCTGTTAGGACGACCGAATGTTGGTAAGTCTTATCTGTTTAACACTCTAGCTAAAAAACAACAAGCTATTGTAGCAGAGCGCGCTGGGACCACCCGGGACATTAACCGCGCAATCGTTAAGTACAACAAAAAATCCATTCAACTACTAGATACCGCCGGCATAAGACGAAGTGGCAAGATAGAACGTGGGGTAGAAAAATTTAGCGTAATTAGAAGCATCAGTGCGATTGAACAAGCCGATATTTGCGCCCTAGTCATGGACGTGAATGAGTTGAACACTCAGTTAGACCAGAAGATAGCCGGCATGATAAAAGAGGCCGGAAAGGGGTTAATCATCATTGTCAGCAAATGGGATAGCCTGAAAGAACGTGAAGATGAAGAGCAAGACGACCTGACTATTGGATACGGTTCAGAGGAAGATGATATTTATAAAACAACTGCTGATTCGAATCGAAAACTATCTAAGGCTGAAAAACTCCGACAGGCCAAGTCAAATAGCTCTGGCGAAGGCGACGAAATATATAAAACTGAGTTTACCCGTGATCAAATTGCCCCGCAGATCCAACAAAGCTTTGCCTTCGTCCCATGGGCTCCATTAATTTTTACCAGCTCTGTAACAGGCCAAAATGTCACAAAGATTTTTGAACTCTTAAACACCATTCGCGACGCCTCGGAGAAGCTAATTACTACACCTGATTTAAATCGTTGGCTACACCAAATAACTGATATACACCCACCTGCTGGACTGAAGAATAAGAATCCTAAGCTCCGCTATATTATTCAAGAAAAGGATAACCCCACTAATTTTAAAGTCTATGGATCCGATACCAAGTTTTTACATTGGAGCTACAAACGATTTATGGACCGCAAACTTCGTGAAAAATATGGTTTTATTGGATCGCCGGTAAAATTCTGGTTTTTTGATAGCCGAGACGATTCTCCAGCCATCTACACAAAACGATAAGCCTCGGGTTGGTTCAGGTTAATTTGCGCCAAGAATTTCATGAAAAGCGTCAAATACTTCGCGGCATCTTTGTTCCGCGTTTCTATCGGCTGAAATTATATGTTCGCCGTCATGAATAACTGCTGGAGCATCATTAGGGACAATTGAACCCCCCATACTGTATCCACCTTCATATTGCCCGTAGCCTAGAGATATCCTAGCTACAAATGACCCTGGCTCTTCGGGCGCTTCAGCCAATCTATGCGATTCAGCAGCCACCTTATAGCCTCTAGAGCTAGATGAATGCGAGAACCTATTTGTGCTTGAATTATACCTAGCTTCTGCAATTTCTGGCTCTGATTTTACAGTTCTGACACCATCAACAACAGCAAGCCCACGGCTTGAATCTTCAGGAACAACAAACTCATATTCAAACTTTGGAATGCCCGTATGCCTATCTGGCGGGTTAATCAACTCATTAGCTAAAGCAAACCTTCTAAACAAATCAAGAATTTTATAAGTTGGAGAGTGTCCCCTTAAGTTCTCGAATCTTACATCTGGGATCAAAATATTACTACGACCGAAGGCTGTTTCATTTTGGCTATTTACGACACTCATACATCTCTCCTTGTTTTTTATATTATTACACAATGATTAGTAACTTGATACCTTGAGCTTAATGCTAGATACTGATGGGCATGGGTTTATTCGTTCGCAAACATACCGAGAATACTGATCAGCCACTGTATAGCACATCGCTAGGGAGCACTATTCTAATTGTTGGGCTCGGGAATATTGGAGAAGAATATAATAGTACACGCCATAACATTGGTTTTGCTTGCATAGATGAGTTTGCCCGCCAACAGGGCTTTCCGGCATGGCAAAAAAAAGCCGATTTGAAATGCCATTTATCAAAACAAAATATTGGCCAGACCCACGTAATACTAATAAAACCAACGACCTTTATGAACGAGAGCGGGCAAGCCGTTCAAGCAGTTGCAAAGTACTTCAAGATAGCCAATTCTAGCATCGTCATAGTACATGACGATCTCGATATTAATTTTGGTCAGATAAAAACCAAAGTCGGGGGCGGATCAGCAGGCAACAACGGTATAAAATCACTTATTCAACATCTTGGTGAAGACTTCGGTAGAATCAGAATCGGCATAAAAAATGATCTGCTAGAAAAGATGGACAGCGCCGACTTCGTGCTAGCAAAATTCAACAAAGCCGAGAATGAACAAATACCAAAAATAACCAGAGAAATTTCAGCGATGCTATCCGAGTATACGGTTCAAGGCCGACTTGAAAATAAAACTATCAGTATTCTCTCATGAAAATAATCGGCGTTAAAACAAGAAGATTTAAACCCCCAAAAGACTCATTGGACGAATTATTAAGTTATGTCGATGGCAAGGTAGGTGAACAATCCGTAGTCGCCATTTCGTCCAAGGTCTGCAGTATTTGTACTGGCGACTGTATCCCAATCGATTCAGTCAACAAAGAGACGCTTGAGAAATCAGAGTCTCTAAACGTACTGACCCATAAAGATACCGGTGAGATATTACTTACCCAAAAAGCTGACATGTTGGTGGAATATGGTGGAGTTGATACTGTCTACGGAGGTAAGTACTATGTGACTCTTCCAAAAACTCCTTACAAAACCGCTATGGAGATCTGGCAAATCCTCAAAAAACGCAATAAATTGAAATCTGTTGGTGTAATTATCACTGACTCACACAGCGTCCCATTCAGAAAAGGCTCCGTGGGTTTAGCGGTCGCCGGGTACGGCTTCAAGCCGACATATACCCGAAAACAAAAAGGCGCCACTGCCGATATGATTGATGGGCTCGCAGCCAGCGCTAATATTGTAATGGGCGAATCAGACAATCATATGCCAATAACGATTATTTCTGGCATACCGGATATAAAGTTTTTCAAAAAACCACTTCCGCCATCTATCATGCGCAGTTACATGTATGTCAGAAACAACGAAGTATATAACTTTAAATAAGCCCTAGCCGAATACACTGCGAACAGCCAGCTTGAAAGCACTACTCGTTCTTTCAATAGTTGATCCAGGCAACACAATGCCTCGTGAACGAAAGTCAATCCCAAGTATTTGTCGATTTTCTTTGCCCCAACCTACGTGCCACATTTGGTCCAACTCAGGGTTGGGGTACCATGTCCCATCAACTTCATTCAATCTTTGTCTAATAAAGATTCCATCTCTTGGGCCATATGTCCAATACTTATCAGGCGTTTTATACTCATCATTAAATAGCTCAAAATACTTTTCATCTGCCGCAAAAAATGCCTCACCGCCACTTAAAGGAAGTAAAAGCGACAACCCATACCACCCAAGCCTTAGTTTCTTAGAATCTTTATGTGGTACGCCCGTAGTTTTCTCCGCGTTAACTTCAATTAGACCACTCAGGCAAGTCATTCCTAACCTAGCATTTTCTGCAGTAAGCAAACTGTTAAAGACTATTTTAAGCTCTGGGGCAGATTCTACTACTTGTAATGGCGATAAATCGTCTAACCGGCTTAGCTCTCCAACAGATTCATCTGATAACAATCCAGATATTTTTGCGGCACCATCAAAGACAGCAGATCGCACTACATCTGGGTTAAATTCATTAAACTCTGGCGAATACATAACCATACAATATACTTTTTAATCAAAAAGACCTCAAGAGGGGGTGGGCACCGCTTGAGGCCTATTACACCCTTCAACCCACCCCAGCGAAACATCGAACGTAGTTATACGTAATCGTTCGTGTCTACCGCGAACGGTAATTGTGTAGACTCGCTATTTTGAATTGGGGTAGCCTAAGGGATCTTGCGAGCAAGCCCTAGGTTACAGTTAAAGGGGTTAGTTTGTTTTAGAGCGTATCATCTGCAAAAATGCAAAATCAGCGCTCAAAATAAGTGGAGGGTAACAACTCATCTGGGCTCGCTCTAAAACAACCTAACTGTCATCTTGAGGTTAATCAAGATGATAGAATATGTATATAAGGTACGATAAATCCTATAAAAGGACTTACGAGTTGCCATATTAGCAAATAAATTACATTATGTCAATACTAAAAAATATTATTGTTTTATAGACAAATATGATTGTTAACCATAAACATAAGCAAATTCCTGTCCCTGACATTTTGACCACTATTCCAGATGCCCCCGAGAGTTTGTTCGCGATTGGCGATACCCTAAATGAGCTTCTCAAAAAACCTCGTATAGCAATTGTTGGTTCACGAAAAATGACACCTTATGGTCGCCTTGTGACCGAAAAGTTCGCTAGCGAGTTAGCAGGCAAGGGCATAGTTATAGTCAGCGGTCTGGCTTACGGCGTAGACGCTTGTGCCCATCAAACGGCATTAACAAGCGGAGGCAAATGTATTGCTGTACTGGCGTGCGGGTTAGACCAAATGTATCCTGCAGCCAACAAAAAACTAGCTGACAATATCGTAGAGAAGGGTGGCGTTATCCTGTCAGAATATCCGAAAAAGACAGAGCCTCTGCGACATCATTTTCTAGCCCGCAACCGAATCATTTCTGGCCTCGCTGATGCCGTATTAATCACTGAGGCGGCTCAGAGAAGTGGCAGTCTCAACACCTCAGGGCACGCGCTAAACCAAGGTATGCCCGTAATGGCAATACCTGGCAATATTAACAGCCTGATGTCAGGCGGTACAAACAACCTAATAAAGAGCGGGGCGCACCTAATATCAGAAGTGTCGGATGTTTTATCAATTCTTAAGCTTGATGAAGACTCTTCGCAACAGTCACTACCAGTAGCACTCAGTAAAGAAGAGTACATTATTCTATCCCTACTCAAAGAGGGGATTTCCGATGGCTTAGAACTCCAAACAAAAAGCGACCTAGACCCAGCTATGTATGGCCAAACCCTAACCATGCTGGAAATTTCTGGCAAAGTAAAACCTCTTGGTAATAATAAATGGGCAATTAGTTAACGCACGAATTATTGACAATATTCAGATTAAGTACCAAAATATACTTATGCAAACTCACGATCATGGATTCGATGCCTTACTAACCGAGAGATCAATGTCTATCTTGGGTAATGAAGCTTCCGAAGCCAACGGTGTCATACCTTATACTAATTCGTTATCTGAAAAATACAGACACGAAAGTCTAACACATGCTTTGGTAGATAGTGCAGTTAAAGTTTTTCCCACAGTCCTTGACGATTACGACAACGATATCTATCGACACGCCGGAGAAGCGATACGATTCTTCCAAGGTGGCATTTTAGTAGTAAGACTCTGCTACGCACAACTTGATGTTGAGGGTCGAAAATTAGTGCTTGAATCCGGCAAAGAATTTGAAAGTCAGCATACTATCTACAATGCACCTTCCTTTGAACAACAAGATGAGCTAAGCGATAAATACCGAGCAGCCTCGTGGGCTGGATGGTGTCTCGCAGAACCAACTTTCAGAGAGTTAATCAGTGATTGGGAACCAGTATTATGTAAAGATATAATCGAAAAAACAGCGTACCACAACGGTATTGGATTCATGGTCTACCTTTCAACACTAGCTAGAGAAAGTATAGACCAATCTCCAACAACAGGGATGGAAGAGATTGAAGCTTTGGCAGACCAAATTAAATCTGGAGCGATAGACTGGGATCAAGCACTGACCGAACTTTAGATTTACCTAAAAATTGCGTACTATAGTTAGATGAGCTCATACAAAAAACTAATCGCAGTGCATTTCTTTAACGGCATAGTTGGTGTATTAGGCGGGATCGGGTTAATTACCGATTCTGTAAAACTCCCAGAGTCAACCTTAGCTCATAGTGGATTTCCTAGCCTTTATTTTCCCGGAGTAATTCTGCTGGCAGCCGTTGGTGGCATATCGCTACTTGCCGGCATCGCACTATATAAAAAAGTAATCGGCGCAGAGCTGGCCAGCATTCTAGCAGGCCTTATAGTAATGATCTGGATTATCGGCGAGATAGCCTCCATACGAGAGCTCCATCCGCTACAAATCGTTTTTCTAATAACTGGTGCAACGGCAATTGCGTTAACTCCAAAAGCAAAACACTAAAGATTACTCGAGCTATAAAGCAACATCATCAACAACTCTAGCGAACTCTGATAAGTTAATTACGTTTCTTACGGATATGAGTTATCGCTACCACGCCAACATAAGATAGAGTAACGAAGACTATCTCGTTAATTATGAAATTCTTTACCACAACCTCTTTATCTGCAAAACCAACTGAACCATAGAAGCTTGATGGCTGCTCAAGCCACTGGATTGGGAAGCCCCTTCCATCCTTGGCGACAGGTATATTTGGGCAAGGGTTGGCACGCGTTTCTTCACAAATAAAGCCTGTTTTTAAGTCTTTCTTATATAAAAGCGAGGCAATATTTAGGACCGACCCTATAATAAGAGAAACCAATAATAGTCTGGTTCTATTATGTTTTTTAGACACTAGAGACAGTATACGCCAGCCGAATACTTATTGCTTTATTAATTTACATGCGTTACTATCCTGGCTTGTATTAATCAAGACGATACACTAGCATAAGCAAATAGACATGGCAAAGAATTTAGTAATAGTAGAGAGTCCGGCAAAAGCCAAAACTATCGAGAAATATCTAGGTAGTGATTTCATGGTTAAAAGTAGCATGGGTCATATCCGCGCATTGCCTAGCAAAAACGGCAGTATAGATGTAGATAACGACTTTAAGCCAGTTTTTGAAATTGATCCCGGTAAGCGCAAAGTCATATCAGAGCTTAAAAAAGCCAGCAAGGCCGCTGACGCCGTCTGGCTAGCAAGTGATGAAGACCGCGAAGGGGAGGCAATAGCTTGGCACTTGGCAGAAGTACTTGGCCTTGATCATAAAACAACTAAGCGCATTGTTTTTCACGAAATTACTAAATCAGCACTTGATGAAGCAGTCAAAAACCCCGGAATCATTGACGACAAACTAGTCCAGGCTCAACAAGCCAGACAGGCGTTAGACTATCTAGTAGGCTTCGAATTAAGCCCAGTATTATGGAGAAAAGTTGGTCCGAAGCTTAGTGCTGGACGCGTCCAATCGGTTGCAGTCCGTCTAATAGTAGAACGCGAGCGAGAGATAAAAGACCACGCACCAGAATCGACTTTTAAACTACGTGCAACTTTCAAGTTAACTGACGGCACCGAATTAATAGCTGATGCTCCAACAAAGTTTAAAGACAGCGCAACCGTAAAAAAGGTACTAGAGCAGTACGGTCAAAGCGAATTCAAGATAGCTGACATCAGTAAAAAACCTGGTACCCGTAGCCCGTCAGCACCATTTACCACTAGCACCCTGCAACAAGAAGCCAGCAGCAAACTCGGCTACAGCCCTCGTAGCACTATGCAACTCGCACAACGCCTATACGAAGCCGGATTGATTACATATATGCGTACTGACTCAGTTAATTTATCAAGTACTGCACTGGGCGCTATGACAAGCTTTATCAAGAAAGAATACGGCGAACAATATCACCAGTTCCGCACATTCAAATCCAAAAGCAGTAATGCTCAGGAAGCCCATGAGGCTATCCGCCCAACAGACTTTGCCAAGTTTAAGGCAGGTGCTGATTCTCAACAAGAAAAACTATACAACCTAATCTGGCGCCGGGCGTTATCCAGCCAAATGGCACCGGCAAAACTTGAAAAAACAACAATTAGTATTAGCGCCAGTAAAAGCGATGAAATACTCGAGGCTAAAGGGGAAGTGGTTATATTTGATGGTTTCTTAAAGGTCTATGGCCGATCTGGCGATGATAGCCTACTGCCACCCGTCAGCGCAGGCGACAAACTAGACTTAATCCAAGCCGAGGCAACCGAAAATCTCAGTAGGGCTGCAGCCCGATACACCGAGGCAACCCTAGTCCGCAAACTAGAAGAGATGGGCATCGGCCGGCCAAGCACATACGCCCCAACAATCGGCACAATTCAAGCCCGCCAATACGTCGAGAGAGCAGATGTGGAAGGTGATGAAAAACCAATACAAAAACGATTATTAACTGGTGGAAAAATTACCGAGTCGACTGAGCCTTTTATGTATGGCAAAGACACTAACAAGCTAGTGCCGACAGACACCGGTACAGTGGTAACTGACTTTTTGGTAAAGCATTTTACCGAGGTTATGGAGTATGATTTTACTAAAGAGATAGAGCAAGAGTTGGATGATATCGCAGAGGGCAAAAAAGACCGCGTGACGGTGCTAAAACACTTTTATGGGCCATTTCACAAATTAGTAGAGAACAGCGCTGATATCACCCGAAAAGAGGCCAGCCAAGCTCGATTAGTAGGCCTAGACCCTAATGGCAAGCAACCTATTTACGCGCGATTTGGACGTTACGGCCCAATGCTACAACGCGGAGAGCAATCTGATGACCCCAAGCCAACCTTTGCACCATTGCCTCAAGGTAAAAAATTAGAAGATGTGTCATTAGACGAAGCATTAGAGATGTTCAAACTTCCAAGAGTCGTGGGCAAACTAGAAACTGGTGAAGAAATTATCGCCAATATCGGACGATTCGGACCATATATAAAAGTCGGTAGCGTATTTGTATCGATAAAACCGCTCGACCCATTCACGATTGATGAGACTACTTCAAGAGATTTATACAAAGAAAAACTCGAGAAAGATAAAAAGAAGAATATCGCTCAGTTTGAAAACGGAATTAAGATTATTCAGGGCCCATTCGGACCATATATTACTGACGGCAAAAAGAATGCCAAAATCCCTAAAGATTTAAAGCCTGAAGAAATCAAAGCCGAGCAAGCTAAAAAGATTCTAGACGAAGCCCCAGTTCGCAAAAAACGTCCCATCCGCCGCAAGAAACCTTAACTCACGAGATAATAAACATCCACATCGACAGCTTAAAAATTTTTCAGGTAGCAAGCCCACTAACAAAGTTACAAGTTTTATTACAATCGATAGTAGTAGAATTGAATAATATTCATTAGTATTGTATAATATCGCTACGATGTTATGTAGGAATGAGCAAGAGGTAAGGACTGAAACGAGGAGAGCTCTAGCAAAAAGTTTGTTTGACGTGACGCCAGGTCCAAGACAAACAAGCGCCCTCCTGGGCGTTGAGTTACCCGAAGAGTTTTCTGACGACTTTATCCTGCGTATCCCAGCGCTCATAGAACTCGATCATGAAATACTCTCAAGAGATCCTGATGACATTATGACGATGTGGGCAGTTATCAATAGGCTGACGGATACCGGTGCATCCGAGGCCGATGTAAGAAAAACAATTTCACATGAGACAGAACACGGTGACATTTCTACAGCCCTTGGTGCGACTGTTTATTATGGGACTGAGATTCAGTCATTAGGGCAAGAACAGATTGCTATTGCCATACCTCGCGAATTTGAAGTTCCGCTTCTAGGTTACGCTGCGATTTCTGTATATCCAGAAGAACCCTCGGAATTTGATATAGAATTTATTAAAGCCCTTGGCTATAAAGGGGTAGATGAAGTCACGGAAAAAATAGAAGAGTGGAATACCGCGAGTAGAGCACCGTTCATCCCCATGCCTCTCTCTGCCTCATAAAAAAACAACATTCTTGCGAGCTAATACTCGCACCTTCATTACTTTGTATCGCCAAAGTAATATAAAACTCTGGGCTGAGTCATAAACACTATTGAATTGAAGACCGCAAGAACCGCGCCGAAAAAACGCAAGCGGTCTCAAATATTATCTTTTAGTTTCGGATTCTCGACTGGTTTTCGGCTTGATTCGGTTCTTACGCTCTACAATTCATCGGTTTCTGCCGATGCCCGGCAAAACTGCTACAATTAAACCTATGACAAAAAAAGACTGGTACAGCGTGGGGTTCTTGCGACTTGAGGGTTTAGTATTTGTAGCTTTTGGACTTTATTTATTCGCAAGTTTAGAAGTGAGCTGGGTATGGTTTTTGCTATTAATTATGTTACCTGATATTTCTATGTTTGGTTATCTGTTCAATAAAAAGATTGGTGCGATTATTTATAATTTGGGGCATAGTTTAATCTTGCCGTTTTGTTTATTGTTTATAAACGCGCTTCTTCTTGATAAGTACAACAACCTCCACGTGATGGTACCAACACCCGAATATTATTACACTCTCGTTGATGCACTATTCGTATCTGTAGCCGTATGGATAGCTCATATCGGCATGGATAGAGCATTAGGCTTTGGACTAAAAACAAGTGAAGGCTTCCATCACACTCACCTAGGTATAATCGGCAAAAAAACTAATTCCGAAAAATGAAAAAGGTTTTGTTTATCCACAGATCTGTCGGCAATAACCTTATTAATGATAGTGACTTATATAAACTCATAGATGAGGAAGGGTTAAGCATAGAATTTAGTGATTACAATCAGAATACCGATATGCTTCGCTCCAATTCTTTGCGCGAAAAAATGGGTTTTAGTTTTCCGGGTAACGACACAAATCCAGCCGACTACGCAAAACTATTTAGTGAAAAAGGCATTCATGACTACAAAAAGATTTTGGAAAAAACGCTACGCTACGACACTATTATCATTAAATCTTGCTACCCAAACTCAAACATAAAAAGCAATGCAGAGCTAGAAGAAATAAAAAGTTATTACCTCTCAATTGCTAAGTTTTTCTCAAACTATCCAGAGAAAAAACTAATCATGTTCACATCACCACCGCTTGCACCCTTAATGACAAACTTTAAGGCAGCACAACGAGCTAAGGTATTGGCAAAATGGCTAAGCTCTACAAATCTAGGGAAAAATATATATGTTTTTGACTTCTACAGCCAGCTGGCAAACCAAAAAGGTGTTTTAGATAAAAAATACCGAAAACTACTGCCGTTTAATTCTCACCCCAATAAGCAGGCTGCGAAAAATATAGCTCCAAAAATAATCAAATTAATTGAAGAGCTTTGTTGAATAATTATTTTGGTATCTCTGTTTTTTGAATAACTTATCGAGTGTTAGAATGAAGTTAGGATGAAGACTATGAACATAATTGAGTTTGGGGATCCGTTGCTGCGGAAAACTGCTAAGAAAGTTCCTATTAAGACAATCAAGACAGCTAAATTTCAAAACCTAATCAAGAATATCCGCCATACTCTAGTCGAGAAAGAATTAGGTGTGGCCCTTGCTTCGCCACAAGTCGGAGAAAGTCTAACTCTAGCTGTCATCGCCGTCCGTCCAACAGCCCATCGACCAAAAGTAAAAGAGTTTGACCTAGTCATTATTAACCCAAACTACAAAGGGATAGGGGCCAAAAAAGAAATGTGGGAGGGCTGTATCAGCTCTGGTGCTGGCCAAGCCGGATTGTTCGCGAAAGTACCACGCTATAAAAAGATTGAGACCACATACTTTGACGAAAACGCCGTCAAACACACAAGACAATTTTCGGGCCTGATTGCTCAAATCATTCAACACGAGACCGACCATCTAAATGGCATACTCTTCGTCGACAAAGTATCAAATACGAAAACCTACATGAGTATGTCTGAATACCGCAAACGAATTACTCCCACCAAATAAACCTGCTAAAATCAAGGTATATGGAAAACGAGATCGAAGTTAAGTTTTTAGATGTAGATTTTGACGATATCAGAAAAAAACTCAAATCAATTAACGCCTCTCAAACCCAGCCGATGAGAGTGTTAAGGCGCTCGATTCTAGACTATCCAGGCAATAAACTACAAAAAAACAACTCCTACGTAAGAGTCCGAGACGAAGGAGATAAGATTACTCTCACATACAAACAATTCGTAGGGGAGGGGATCGATGCAGCTAGGGAGGCGGAGACAGAGGTCGATTCGTATAGCAATACGATTACACTTCTTGAAAATATCGGCTTAAAAGTCGTAACCGAACAAGAGACAAAGCGTGAAACCTGGAAAATTAACGATGTCGAAGTTGTTCTAGATATGTGGCCATGGCTTGATCCGTATATAGAAATTGAAGGAAATAGCGAAGACTCAATCAAGCAAATTGCGGAAAAACTTGGTTTTAACTGGAAAGACGTTTTTTTTGGAGACGTTATGGTCGCTTATAGGCATCAATACCCAGATATAGTCAAAACCGGCTGGCATTTATCATTAATCCCCAAAATTAATTTCGATACACCAAAGCCAAAAGAATTGAGCTAGCCAGCAAAAAACCTCTCATTGTGCTCGGTGGTATAATATATAGAGAAAGAGAGGTTGTCATGAGCAGAAAATACACAGAAGAAGAAGCACGTAAAATTGGCGAAGATATAGGGATAGATTTTAACAAATTTACCTTAAGTGAATTCCGTCGAGGGCTAGAGGTAGAGATGGAGCACGGTTCGTTATGGGGCGACGAGACCAACGTGACCAAAGACGACCCGCATTTTACTGGCAAAATCGCTTGGGCACACCTAAAAGAGATCCCTGATTACTACACCCGCCTAGACAAAATGGAAGCCGAAGCCGAAGGCAAATAAACTCATACTTTTCTCAGTAGCAAGAAAAGTATGACAAAAAGTGCCATGCCAGCTGTTTTATCTTGATATAACTTCCAGTCAATAGCTACAACAGCCTTGCGGAACAACAAGCGCCCCGAATTATTGTCTTTAGAGTATTAATTCGGGGATGTCCTCGGCTAACTAGTTGTAGTATTAACGAAGTTATTCAGGAAAAACAGAGGCAGTTCCATGGGTAATTCTCATTGATTACTGGCCTACGGCCAGACTGAAGATAATGTAATGAAGCTTTGGGTTGGGCCTCTGTATTCTCCTGAGTAGATGTTGAATAAATCAGGCGCCCTTGGGTGCGAGGATTGTTTGAGCCGTAAAGATGCCTGTGGCATGTTTACGGTGAGTTCCGGAGCAAGCCTGATTTATATCAACAGATACATCAAGAAAATACAGCCGGCCCGAGCTTTTGTATTACTTTTGGCGGGCAAAAGTAATTGGAATTATTTTTTAAACTAACAGTTCTGATTTGTAATTATCAAATACAATTATCATAGTATTTGCTACAACGTCACCTCTATTGGATAACAGTACTAGCAAGCAATTAATTGAGCAAACTAGTCCATTTTGTGATAGAATTTACATATAGCAATAATATGCTTGACTTTTAGAATAGTAAGTATTATAATAACATCTAATCGGTGGGAATTAACTAAAAAGGAAGCACTATGACAGATACAACTTCGACAATTAATATAGAGAAAACGGTAGCGGGTGTTATTAGTACTATCGAAAAAGAGCGAGAAAGAGAGATTATCTCTAGACGCTTCGGACTTTACGACCGTAAAGAAACTCTAGAACAAATTGGCGAACTACTTGGTATCACAAGAGAGCGTGTACGACAGCTAGAGAAAGCCGTAATAACAAAGATGAAGGCTAAAGCCGACAACGGCGAAACCCCTGGGCTGAAAGAAGTTGAAGAAAAACTAATCGAGCTTTTAAACTCAAAAGGGAAGGCTGCCCGTGTAACCAACCTAAGCTTAGAGCTCACTAAAGAGAATTCTCGTATCGATCAATCAAGGGTTACATTTTTGACAAAACTTTGCCCCAAACTCACTACAGTTGACGAAAACGACTTTTACTTCCAATCAGCGGCAATAGCTAGTAAGTACAGCGATAAACAGCTTAAAACAGCCGTAGACGTCGTTATCAAGGCCGTTAAAGAGATTGGTGAACCAGTAGGAATAGATAAAGTTGCCGTCGCTGTTAAAAAGGGAAGTGACGAAGAAGTTGCAGCACTTGCAAGTATATCAAAACAACTAGCAACACTGAACGGACGATGGGGACTAATCAAGTGGCCAATGGTTAATCCTAAAAATATCCGAGACAAAATATACGTTATATTATTCGAGGCAGGGAAGCACATGCACTTTTCAGAAATTGCCGAAGAAATCAAAAAATCAGACTTTAAACGTAAAGATGTTACAACCCAAGCTATTCATAACGAATTAATTAAAGACAAGCGTTTCGTACTAGTAGGCCGAGGAATTTATGCACTTAAAGAGTGGGGCTATAAAAAGGGAACAGTTGCCGACGTTATAACTGATGTACTAAAAAAGGCTGGCGAGCCACTTCACCGCGACGAAATCGTCAAGCGTGTACTAAAAGACCGCTACGTTAAAGAAACAACTATTCTATTAAACCTGCAGGGCAAGCCCCAGTTTAAACGGACCGCCAAAGCCACCTACACCCTTGCTGACGCTTAAATTATTGGTATTACGAAAATGAGCACCGAAAAACTATCAGACGATATCCTAACCGATGACTCTGCAATTAACATACCTAATCTAAATGCTTGGCGGTGGCGTGTACAGCGAGTCCTGAATCTGCGTGACGAGGCTAAACAACCGGATATAGATCAATTTTTGGAAAGAGGAAGAAACGCCACATTATCACACATCTTTGATCGTGCTTCTTTAACACGACGAGGAATTAAAGAATCAGTTGACAACTTAAGAGTGCCAGATACATTCCCACTAGTAAAAGATACAAAAGATGATGCAGGCAGAAATATCACAAGTGTCCGGCTTAATCTTCCAGCAACCTTTATGGGATTATTGACTTCAAATGCAAATCTCCAAGCCGACCTATTAACTAGGCCATACGGTTCAAACCCCCATAGTTCCAGTCAAACTCTAGAAGATCTCGAATCAGTACTTGCTATGACGCAATCTGGAAGCCTATTTGAAATTCCCGCATTCTCAGACGAAGTTACGACTCAAGTAGAGCAAGACGTAAGACCAAAGCTTGTTTGGCCACCAAGTTTTAATGGGCTCATTGAGGCTACAGCACAAGCTGATGAGATACAGACCCGTAAACAAGTTAGTGCTTACCTTGATGAAATACGAGCCCTACCGCTGGGGATGATAGGGGACCAACTAGCCCTTCATGGACTCTATAGTGCAACATTAGAAGATCTTTAACTTCGATTCTTAATTACAGTCCTTAGTATAAAAATTAAATACTAATTCGTTTTACAAACATTTTACGAACACTAATGTAGGCAACTAAGTTTAAGTAACATATTATACTCAACGAATGTATAGGGCAGTCCTAGAAATAACACTAACTTAAAAACTTCAACAAAATTTGGTTACAAAATATAGCTAAGTTTGGACGGAAGAGTACTCAAATCTACATATATACATTACGTCGCACAATGTATATTTTGCGACGTTGTATATGTACTGATAGTTGATTGACTATACCTTCCTAACGGGGGAGTTTTAGATAAGTTCTCTGCAAACTTCAAGAACTCCGGCTAATACTCTTTTAATACTTGATACCTAGTTAGTTGTTTTTTGGCTACACTGGCTCTTTAAGCCTGTGTCTATATTTAATACAACAAACATATAGTTATCCACATGTGAATGTTTGCTTTTTAGCTATTTCGTGTTCTTTTATATGTTTTTTCTTATTCCCCTTCACTAACTAACATTTCACGAAAATTTGACATTTCACGATTGCGACGTTTTAGTATAGTTTTTTTGATCTTCTAATATAATAGTTATACTGAACATTTTACGAACACTAGGGTAGAGTACAGTAGAGGCTACCCGGACATAAGTTTGCGACCGTATAACTTTGCACGAGCAGACAACGGGATCTAATCGTAGACTATCGCGGGCTGCTACTTGTAGTATGCCCTCTCCTCTACCCTAACATCTATGTATTTTTTAGGAATTATATTATTTTTACCTAGGTATTTTATTGTAGAGATTGCCGTCCCTGACTGTAGGCGTACATCACCTGATAGGTTGTATTTTAAAACAAAGTCTTTCTTCTTTATTTTAACGACGAGTTCATTAGCGTTCTTCGAAAGTTCAAAATATTCAATTTCATACTTTTTTTGCGTCAACTGCGACTTAACTTCGTTAATAAAAACTATTTGATTTGTGGGAACCGCTTGATCGCCTATATTAATCGGTAGGCCCGATCTATCCTTAACAAGAACTAAAGATTTATTGTCATCTTTAGAATCAGTTATTGCCCTACCCTTCTCATCCAAGACTAACTTCTGGCTCCCTGTCGACAATAGTGCTACAGGCTCTGCTATACGGACATACACGACCGGAGACCTACTGATTATTGGTAATGCGACTGCAATATCGGTAGCTTCAGGAATAACTTCTAGAAGGTCATTCTGAATCTTATCAGTATTAATTGTTATTTTTGTCCGATTAAAAATAGATGAGGATAAAAGTTCTGATGCCAATTTCTTGTACTTTTCAATATCATTTTCGGATGTGATTAGGCTATCACTATTAACAATCTTAATTTCAGGAGTCGTCGTTAAACTCATAGTGTAGATAATACTGGCAATTATAACCAACACAGACAAATATAAAGGTATATTAGCAATGAATTTTGGCGTTTTTTTCTTCGATTGTTCGTCCCGATTACCTCTGGAGTACCCAGCTTGTTCTCTATTTTGATAGTATGAAAAAATCTTTCTATTATTGTCAGGATTCTGTGAGCTACGGCTTTTTTTAGATTTGTTAAACATTGGGTTTATCCTGTTTTTGCGTTTTTTAGTATTAAATCTACAATTTCGCGTGTAGCGTTAGGACGGGCTAACAACCCAAGATTACTAGCCAATTTTTTAGAATAATCCTCATCCGCACAAATTTTATCGATAATACCCATTACGGTCTTGTATTCTAAATCAGATTCGTTAACAACCACAGCTGCTTCAGAATGCTCTAAATGCTGTGCATTCTTTGTTTGGTGACCACCCGTCAGCATTGGATTAGGTACAACAATTATTGATTTCTTTTGTGATGCCAGTGCTGCAATAGTCGTTGCGCCAGCCCTAGTTATAATAACGTCAGAAGCACCTGTATACCTATAAAGATCGTTAAAAAAATCAGCTAATATCAAGCGTTGCCTTGCCTTACTTGATAAATTATCATAGAGCTTACTGCTTAGTGAACCGGTTTGATGGATAACAAAAATATTTTCATCCTCGACTAGCATCCGCGCCATTATTGGTTCAAGGGCTGTATTTAATCGCGCAGCGCCCAGGCTGCCACCAGTAATACATATCACTCTAGACTTGTGAGGAATCAATAGATCATCTCGAAAACGATTCTTGTCAGCTATTGATACCGATTTAAATTGGCCGTCAATTGGTATTCCAGTAAAACTAGTTTTCGATTTATTATAATCGTAATAATCTACAGGCATACCAACAGCGTGCCAAGAAGCCCATCTGGCAATTATCTTATTCGCAAGTCCAGGAACGGTGTCAGAATCATGAGTTATATACTTTGTACCGGTCACTTTACAGGCGACTCCTAGAGGAACGCCAACAAAACCCCCTTTGATAAACGCAATATCTGGTTTTTCTTTACGTACTAACAGTACACTTTGAAAAATCCCAACTATCATAAAAAAGAAATCACGGATATTTAGAGCAAGCGTCTTTAAATCACTTATAATCTTTAGCCAACTCTCGCCATGATACCTGCGGAACTTCCCTGCCCTAACAGTTCTAATTTCGTCAAATACCTCAGATTCAACCGCCATTTTAACAAACTTACCGCTTTTTTCACCAACATATACTAAACGACATGTCTTGCTACTTTTTCTAAGCTCCTGCGCGACGGCTAACAACGGGGCTACGTGGCCTCCGCTCCCCCCGCCTACCAGTAATATGGTCATTATTGACTCCTCCTTCCTCCTCACGAATTACCCTATACGACGTATACCTCGAGACGCTAAATACAACACCTACCGATACAGCTACAAATATTATACTAGTACCTCCATAACTTACATACGGAAGCGTAATCCCCTTAAGTGGCAATAAGCCCGTCATTGCACCAATATTGATTAAAGCTTGGGTGCTGAGCCACGCAAGCACCCCCGTAGTCAGCAGTCTCATATAGTCGTTTGGTGTATGCTCGATGATTTTGATTAATCTAGAAAACAATAGAATATATAGCCCAATAAGGACCACCGAACCAACAAAACCGAATTTTTCACCATAAATGGCAAATATTGAATCATTAGCAGCTTCTGGTAAATAGCCGTAGGCCTGCACCCCACTACCAATACCCTGCCCGAACATTCCACCAGAACCAACGGCAATTAAGGCCTGACAAGACTGATAGCCTGCATTCTGACAATCACTAGCTGGGTTTAAAAAAGTATTAAGCCTACTTCTTCTATAACTACTGGTTGATATAGCAAGAGTAACGCCCACTAGAATAATTGCACCGGCCACAGCGACTTTTTTCATAGGCATCCCTGCCACGTATGTCATCGATATTACGATTGCAATCATAACCGCCGCAGAACCAAGATCGCTTTGCACTACAGCCACCACAAAACCAATCACAGCAATAGCTAGACCAAGCGGCTTCAATGTATCATTCCAGTCTGACAAAGTACCTCGTTTGATTCGATCTGCCAAGAACCCAGCCAACCAAATTACTAACGCAAACTTGATTAACTCAGCAGCTTGAAAAGAAAACCCTCCTATTTGTACCCATCGATAAGCACCATTAACCTGCTCACCGAATAGTCTTACGGCAACTGAAGCCCCAAATGCTAATAATAGTACTGGTTTCTCAATTTTTCTCCATATCTGAGGTTTTAGATTTGCGGTAATCAAAAATGCAGCAAAACCCATTAAAATTGCAATAGCCTGCTTCGATACGTAATAATTATCACTAACATTGTTCGTTGCACTAAGAGCCGGGCTAATCGCAAAAACAATAACCAGACCAATAGCCATTAATATGCTGCTAAGGATTGGCAATAAATAATCGGGCTTGTGTCGTCTAGAATATTCAGTGGTCGAATCTAGTGGCCTTCGCGCGTAAGAGTTCATAGTGTTTTTCGATTTGTTAGTTTTTGTTTTTTATGGGACATATTTTATATATTAATTATACCTTTTCTAGCTTCTCGGCGACACAGCAAAGTTATTTATTAGCATGTCTACGCTAGAAGTAAATATTGGCGCAGCGGCCTGAGCTCCTGCATAACCTGCTATTCCCGGCTCATTAACTCTAACTACAATTACATATTGAGGTTTATCCCCGCCAACAAATCCCATAAACAGCCCATTAAATCTATCGTCATAATATCCACCTTCAGGTTTAGTTATTTGAGCCGTGCCGGTCTTTCCTCCTACCGAATAATTCGGCCGTAACTGTTTCATTTTGTAGAGCTGATAATTTTTATTGACAACCTGTTCCATGAACCCAACCAACGACTTACTAGTTGATGGACTCACGACGTTTTTTTTGACAATAACTGGCTTACTATCATTACTCGTTCCATCTGGCTTGACTGTACTATCTACTAAAGACGGCTGATAATAAGTGCCTCCATTAATCGCTGCTGAGAGTGCGCCGCCCATTTGTAATGGAGTAGCAGACATACCCTGACCGAAAGAAGTGTTAGCAAACTGTATATTTAACCCATAGCCCTTCTTTGGATCAGGTATGAAGCCAGGTTCTTCATAGCCCTGTTCTATGTTTGTCTTTTTACCAAGCTGATAATGGTTGGTCATATAGTCATGCCAGGTAATTCGAGCTTGTTCATTTATTTTACCGCCGCCCATTTGCATGAGTAGCCAAGTTGCTCCTGTATTTAGCGATAACGTTAGAATATCCGACACGCTTCGGGTTGCGGCACCACCATCTTCTTCAATGTTCGTGATAGTTTCGTTATCGACTTTAAAAAAACTTGGGTCATAGTATGTTTGATTAGGCTTTATGGAACCATTATCTAATGCTGCAGCAGCCGTAAGTGGCTTCATGATAGATCCGACCTCGAGCGGAGCGCTAACCGTTCCGTTATTGAATACACTAATATCCTTAACTTCAGAAAATTTCGACGGGTCGTAACTCGGGTAATTTGCCATAGCTTTTATCTTTCCATTATTCGGGTCCATAATCAGCACACTACCTGATTTTGATCTTGCATTATCTAATCCAGTTTTTAAAATTTGTTCGAGTTGTTGTTGCATTGAAATATCTAACGATAAGACAATACGATCCCCGTCTATTGGTTTGGTTATAATATTATCCTCGTTAGCAACTAGTGGAACACCTTGTGCGTCCGTGATTGCTTTTAATTGTCCGGGTGTTCCCTTCAATTTATCATCAAGTGCTTGTTCAATCCCATATTTTCCCTGAGCCTCATCATTAACAAATCCAAGAATCTGAGAAGCAAAATTACCTTGCGGGTATGTCCTTAGGGATTCAGCACGCGTTCCAACGCCCAAAATTTTTAATTCATCAATTTGTTTAGCTGTTTCCCTAGACAGCTTTTTCTTGAGTATGACGTATCTACTATCAGTCTTCATTGCTTTTTCGTATTCTGCCACAGATCCACCTACAACTCTTTGAATACGGTCTGCTGTATCTGGTAAATCAATTACATATTTCGGATCTACAAAGAGTGTAAATTTCTTTTCATTTAACACAATTGGGACTACTCTTTCCCCGTCATGGGCTTCTATTACGCCACGCACAGGCGCGATTTCATATTCCTTATACTGTCCCGATAACGCGGAAGTTTTATAATAATCGTGTTTGATAACTTGAAGATAAAAAAGTCTCAGTACAATTATTCCAAAGACGGCGACTATTAAGATATACCAAGTACGAATTCGAACTAAAGTATTTGGACTCGTCTGTCTACGATTTGGGGTCATGATTATTAGTTAGAGACTGTGCCGGAGGGTGAAACAGGAGTCAAGTTTTTTGCGACTTCACTACTCTGTACTCGGTCAAGAGCTTGTAATCTAGCAGATGCTACTTCTAGCTCGGCGTGTTCCTGTCTCAGCTGTGAATGTTTTTCGTTTAACGAATTAATTTTGTATCCGTAGGCGTTTGTTTTTGTTATCTGCGCGAGATACAACAACCCTAAAATACAGGCTAATATTATTAAAATAATTGTATTGCTAACTGGACCGATTCCCTTTTTTTCTGAACGTAAGCTTGTCGTATTCTGATTTCTTTGGCCAAACCTTTGTTGTCTAGTCATCGACAATGAACTTGAATATGTCATATTTTTCTCGTTTAAAGTTTTTTATTTTTGCGATCGTTCACTGCGGTGAGCACGTTATTTTGTCGTGCTCACCATTACTACTCTGGGTGCAGTATTCTCTACTCTAGAGAACTTTCACCCGAACTTTGTATGCTCGGGAGCTGCTTCGTACCTGAATTGGCATTCAACTTGCTCCTTCCTGTATTTTTATTTTTACTGCGGCTCGGAGTTTTGCACTCCGGGCGCGTGGATTTGAAACTAATTCCTGAGAACTGGCGCTAACCGGCTTTTTGGTCAATATTTTTACCCTACTTTCAAAGCCAGACTTCCCCTCGATATTTAAGAACCTTTTGACAATCCTATCCTCGATACTATGAAACGAAATTACCACTAACCTTCCATCCGGCTTAAGAAGTTCTACCCAAATGGGTAGCGATTTCTTTAGGCTTTCAATTTCGTCATTGACGGCTATCCGAAGCGCTTGAAAAGTTTTTGTAGCAGGATTAATCTTTCTGTACCCAGCTCGTGGGACTGCTGACTCAATTAACTTTACTAGCTCAATCGTAGAATTAATTGGTCTATTCTTCACGATCTTGTTAGCGATCCGTTTAGCGTATTTCTCGTCTCCATATTCCTTTAGGATCTTTACGATTTCTGCTTCCTTGTAGTTATTCACTATATCGGATGCTGTAAAATCAGCAGACTGATCCATACGCATATCGAGAGGAGCGTCTTCCATAAATGAAAACCCTCTCTCTTTATTGTCAAAATGTTCCGAGGATACGCCCAAATCTGCAAGTATCATATCGAACTTTTTTTGATCTCGATATAATCTCGTACTTGCAGACAGATAATCATCTTTAATGATTACTGCGTTTTTTTGACTAAACTTGTCGTTCAAATAGTTGATCGCTGTTTGATCTCTATCGACAAGTATTGTGTCCTCGTATGATAAGGTGCGCTTCAGCACTTCGCCCGAATGTCCGCCATATCCTGCAGTCAAATCAAGAAAGCTTTCGCCCTGACTTGGATTTAGGTATGACAGAACTTCGTTTAGAAGAACTGGAGTATGTATTTGGTGATCTTTGGTGATTTTTGTTTTCATATTTTTTATTTTGAAAGGTCACCTATTCAGCAATCAACTTTTTGTTTTGTACGTTTTTGTTTTTGATTTTGTTAAGAACTAATTAGCCTGTTGATCATTGAAAGAATATATATTCGTTTAAAAAACCAATAAAGACTTCATTTCAAAACATTCTAACTAATTCATTTGAGAGACTTTGTGTGAGGTGGAGTTTTGGGAGGTGTTTTAGTGTAAGGTACTAAGGTTTTTATGAGGTGGTTGCCTTCTTCCACCTGTTGATTGCCGAATAGCTAACCTCGTTTATTTGGTTATTCTATTCGATCTGTAAATTGTTAATGTACTAACTGATCACGACTATTATTTTGCTATTAGTCGCCAGTATTTTCCGGCTCGGACCGCTACTACATCTCGTGTTATTCCGGCAAAATCAAGCAAATGTTGTTCTAAGAGAACCCTGCCCTGTTTTTGATCTAAGGCTGCTTCACTTTTACCGCTACGAAACTGTACGTTTAGATCCGCCGTCTTCTCGTCTAGGATATTTCCTGCGAGTTGCGGTTCTACCAGTTCGTCCCAAACAGCTCTTGGATACAAGTGTAAATATTGCTTGAATCCCCTGGTTACGACTACTCCGCTAGCAAACTCAGTACGAAGCTCAGTCGGTATAGTTAACCGATGCTTGTCGTCGAGTCTCCTTTCGAAATAATCCACCGTTGCCATTGTTTGGTCAGTCCTTTTTTAATTGTTACTCGTGGTTTTTATTTTTTGCCTTTACTACAAGCTATTTTGGCTAGCAGTTAAGGATTCGTTGGTTATGGGCTAACCCACGTTTACCCACTGAGTCTCAATATACTACCCACTCCTACCCACATGCAAGCATTTTTATCTGTTTCTTACATACTTATCCACAGTTTTGACAAAAAGAAAAACCCCTACACTACATGTGGGGTTTTATACATTGGTCTATGCACTAACGAGCTGACTTAGCTAAGATGCATTATTATTTTTGCCAGATATTTAGCACTTGGTCTAATCTCGCGCTTCATAGTTTTTTGATCTACGCTAACAAGTCCAAATTTGGGCCACCAACCGTACGCCCATTCGAAGTTATCCAGTAAGCTCCAGTGCAGATACCCGACTACCTGCACCCCTTCACTTAACGCCCTTTCCATTGCTATCACCGATTGTTCGATCCACCACTTTCTGTACTGATCTTGAGTATCTGCTACGCCACTTTCGGTAATGATTATTGGCTTACGGTATCGTGCCCAAACTCTTTTCAGTAAAGGATGTAGTCCTTCTGGTTCCATGTACCATCCTAAATCGTTTTTCGGAGTCTCGGGGTTATCCATTTTCGCATTTCGATAATAATCAGAAAAGTAGTAATTCAGGCCTACAAAATCTTGACACCGACGAATCCGGTTTAAAAACCACCAATTCCAAAAATATTCCATTAACCTCACGCTCATTTTATCAATAATATTCTGAGCGCGCTTGGGCTGAATATTGGATAGTTGCGGCGCCGTTCCGACCATCAAATGCTTATTATCATGTTTGAGTATTCTATAAGATCTTTTATGTGCCGATACGAGATTAAAATACACCTTTAATGCGCTAATCCAATTCTTTTCCTGAGGTGGCCACCACCCCATTCCGTAACTATTGCTCATGTATACATTTGGTTCGTTAATAGTAATTATATATGTAAGGTCACTGCCAAATTCTGAAGAAATTTTTTGCACATATCTATCAAAGTATTTTAGATTTGCCCGCTTTTTGAATGCCCCTTTTTCTTCAAACCAAACTGGGTTAGTCCAATGCCAAATATTCAAAATTGGCTCCAGCCCATGCTTTCGAAGCTCCTTTATATATTTACGATAATGTTCTATTTCCGAATTGTCCCACCTTCCCTCTTTCGGCTCAATTCTAGCCCACTCAATCCCAAATCTAAACGAATTTAAGTTCAAGCTTCTGGCAATAGTAAAATCCTCTTTGTAGCGTCGGTAATGATCAACCGCTCGTCCAGATATATAGTTATTCGGGTCCTCGGCATGTTGTTTTATCTCTGGCCAGTTAGGTAGCCACTCCAATCTACTGTGTGCAGATCTTGCCAAGCTTTTAGCATTAGCAAGCTCCCACACCGACCATTGGTTGTGGTTGCCGCCTTCCACCTGGTGCGACGAGGTACTCGCTCCCCATAAAAAATTCGGCGGAAATTGAGATTCACTTTTTCTCATAGGTACTTTAACTTTAGCACAATCCCCTTCTTGCAAGCTAAAGCTCGCACACTCTATTACTTTGTATCGCCAAAGTAATATAAAACTCTGGGCTGAGTCATAAACACTATTGAATTGTAGTGTGCAAGAACCGCGCCGAAAAAACGCAAGCGGTCTCGAATATTGTTTTTAGTGTAGGATTCTCGACTGGTTTTCGGCTTGATTCGGTTCTTGTACGCTACAATTCATCGGTTTCTGCCAATGCCCGTGAACGACGAGACCCAAACAAAAACAAGATTATCTTATACTGAACTCGCAGTTATTTTTTTGTGATTACTATTTTTATAATTTTATCATGGCTGACCGTTACGGTTTCTTGGCCGGAGGTTTTCATAACTTCCCCATCTAGCATTTCACCCACAAAATCGAAATCGAATAAAATCACGCCGGGTTTTACTTCTTTTACAGAAGTAACTCGCCAGTTTAGAGACGAAAACTGACCATGAAAATTCCTTTGCATGGCAATAATGTCTTTCTTACCAACGTACTCCCCTGTTGCCTGAGAAATATAAACTGTTTTATCCGTAAATAGTTTTTCAATATTATCAAAATCGCTCTTATTAGAAAGCTCAAAATATAGTTTAGCCGTTTCCATAACATTCATATCAGTCTAATTGTAGCATTTTACACTCGCGAAGCGTCGTTATTGAAGGGTTCAATAGGAACACTTTACGAATTGAATCGCCTCTGTATTTTCCTGAAAGACTACGTCAACACTACAACAAAAAGGACGAGGACTGTTTGAAGATAACGAATATGCCTAAATGGCATATTCGTTATTAAGTTCCGCAGTCTGTTGTGGTGTTTGACTAGTAGTCTTATCAAGAAAAACAGCAAGCGTGGCACTTTTGCATACTTTTCTTGCTGCTGAGAAAAGTATGAGATAACTTAATTCTGTAGAAAAAGAACATTTACTTGAGTTTCATGTAATGGGCACGATCGGCTGGGTGCAACTTTTCAATACTGTAGCGAAGCATGGTTCGGGGCATCGTTGACGCGTATTTATCTAGGAATTCTTTCAGTTTAGGCTCGTCTTTTTTCCCTGCTTCGCGCAGCATCCAACCCGTAGCTTTATGTATCAAATCTTGCTCATCATTTAGCAAGATTTTAGCAATTTTAAATGTATCTTCTAAATCATTCTTGTCTATAAAATATGCAGTACTTACTATCGCTATTCGACGTTCCCACATCTGTTTTGACCGAGCTAATTTATACAAAATTGCCCTATCTTTGTCTGCTATGTATGCACCAACAATTTTATGGCAACTAATGTCAATTATGTCCCAATTGTTGATTCTATCCGTCCTTCGTAAATACAAATCATACAGTGATTTTCTGAGTACAGAATTTGCACGCTCCGCTTGCCAGCGCATTATTATCACTGCCGCTAAACGATGCTCATGTATGGGGCTTTCTAGTAGCTTTTCTAGCTCATCAATAGGTAATTCTTTATACTTTTTACATACCAGTCTAGTTTGAGGCACAGTTAAGCCTATAAATACGTCCCCTTCTCCATACTGTCCCTTACCTGTCTTAAAAAACCGTTGCGAATGAACAGCTCTTGCTGGGTCTTCAAAACTATTCAATTCATTAATTAATTCTGCGGCTGTCATATCTCACATCTTCCGACTATCATAAGCCCAATGTAGTAGAGCCTGACGCTGTTTTCGACGACAAGTCAAATCTCCAGGGCTACATCCCTTTTGGATCTGCGCTATGTGTCGCTTCATCGCCTTCCAACGTTTTATTTGGCGTTCATCATCTTTACTTCTCCTACCCAGACAATAACGGCAATACCACTGAAACCACCCTAGTGGGTCTTGCGGGTTAATCCAGCCTTTTTCTTGCCACACACTCAATGGTTGGCTAGCGCTTACTTCAAAGAAGTTCAACTTAGGATCGGGTTTACCGCTGGTTAATCGCGCATTAACAAACCAATCATCAGGAAATTCTTCGTAATCTCCATCAAAATAATTACCGCCAAAAACACCCAATTCCAGCATTTCTTTAGGTGTCAACTCCGGTTTAAAATCATCTTCCATCAACTATTAGAATATCATCGAATCTTTAGGAAGTCTGATAAAAACGTTTATCCCCTTTTAGAACGACGGTTTCCACCGTGAGTTCTAGCCATCCGTCCCTTCAGACCACGCCCTGCTTGACGATTCTTACTGAAGTTATGGTTTCTTGGCTGTTTTTGTCGATGAGCCACACTAAAGTGACCGTCTGGCAATCTTCCACCTTTATCATCTTCGACCTTTCTATCCCAGCCCTTTCTCCTTAGACTAGGTTCGACCGGAATAAATCCAGGCACCATTTGAGCCATAACTGGCGTAACAGGAGCTTCTTTGCCAATTGGTGGTAGTGGCGGTTTTTCGTCCTTAAGTGTGATCACAATTTTAGCGCCTTGTTCTCTTGCAATCGCTCGATCTAAGAACCGCGCAACATCATTAGGCACGTCTCTTGGAGTACCGAAATTACCTTCAAAATAATCAATCATTTGTTCAACGCTATCAAATCTCTCTTTATATTTTTCTCGAAGCTCTTCAGCCTTAGCAACCTCAGTATCAGTAAATGAGTCTTCGTGGGTATCAACAGCTGGATCGAACGGTTTTATCTTGTCGCTAATATCATAGCCAAACTCGTCCTGAATACGCTCAACTAGTGATTCTTTGGCTTTTTCGTATCGTTCACGCGCCAATTTTACTTGTTCAGTTTCTCCATTACCATCTAAATCAGGGCCAGGTGTTTGTAATTCAATAACACCCTCTTCACCTAGGTTCTCGCGATTATCATTAGCTGATACTAAGCCCGTTAAATCTACTTCTTCAATCAAATCAGGATTAGACAGACGATCTCGGTTTTGATCAATCAATTCATTAATCTGGTCGGCTGAATCAACTGCATCTTCGGCATTAGCTGTAAAGCCCCTTCGATATTCATTATTTATTCTAAGCTTAAGTTTGCCATCTTGAACTTGCATCTCTTGAGGATTGGTCGAGAACTCAGCATCTTGAGCTAGCCACTCCCCAGTAGGAGCTGCATGAACATTGGGCAGATCTTCGGTTATCCCTACCGGTGCTATAGCTGATGATGCGGCTCCATTTTGCGATAAGGCACCAGCTACCACTCCCGCACCAAGTGCTCGTCGTAAAGTTGGAGATCCGTGCTCTTCAGAAGAAGACAATTTTAGAATTCCCATAGTCATTGGATCTATGTAATCACTTTGTGCTCGAGCAATATCTTCTCGGTCTGGACCAATTACTTTACGTGGCATTCCTTCTGACATTTTTTTATAACCTTTTTTGTTTTTTTACTATTTTATAACTTAACAATACTATATTAGCATAAGCTTTACATTTTTGCAAGTAGTTTTATAGTTTGTGTTATCTACGAGTTTTTTGTTTGTTGTTGCGATTATTGTTGTTTTTGGAATTGCGAGAATAGTTTTTATACTCTAGTTGTCTGCGCATTTGGTCAATTCTAGTTATATACTTCTCATAGGGTTTTAACAGTGATGAATATTGCCAATTTGGCGTCATGATGCATTCTAATCTTTCCTTCTTTTCTAGGTATTCTGCTAAACAGTAAAAATCACCATCTCCTGATACTATAATGGCCTTCTTATAGTTAGACAGTTCTTTCATGGCATAAAGAACCAATTCAGCATCAACGTTGCCTTTTACTAGATGTTCTTCGTTTAGTTTATGTGCTTGTACTTCTTCAGATGTCATATTTATAGTAACAGTTGGTTTCAGAACTATCAGATAGCCTTGGTCGTGAAGCTGCTTGTACATATCCTCGTGCTCTTGCATGTATCCGATAAATAGATATGCCCTAGTTACACCGTATTTATCTTTTAGTAGTTGCCTAAATTTATGCCAGTCCAGCTTGAACCCAGCTTTTTGCGTGCCAAGGTTAAGATTTTGGCTGTCAATAAAAGCAAAATTGCCGGTAGGTTTCGGGCGTCTGAATAAGAATTTTGCCATATTTACTTATATTTTATCATTCTAGACTTGATTAACAGAATTATTACAAAACTTATCTATTTAGGAATTTCTACATCTTCACCGAAATGCTTTATTAGCCTACTTTTTATAGATCCTGGGTGACGACCGAATTTTTGTGACAACTTAGCAACTCCGTCCCCCAACACAAATCGTTCTTTCAGTTCTTGATCATCCGCCTTTTCCCACCTGGTATAGGCCTTAGGAAATTTTTGTCGCATTGAAGCAAGCTTTTCTGACCATGTACTTGGGGAATCTAATTTTAGAACTACCGTTTTTCTACTTTTGACTCGCTCACGTAGATGTTCGTATTTTTTGCTGGCCTTATCTGACTGTAATCTTAGATGCTGATCTATCTCTAGCGCTTCTGGACTAACACGAAGTGCCATCGCGTTAAGCCCAAGTAGACTCAATGTATCGAGACTACGAACTCGCGATAAAGCAACGTAGCCCATCCCCTCAACAAAAGCTCTCTCTAAATTAATTCTGGCGGCATCCAACGTCATGCCCTGGCTTTTATGCACTGTTATTGCCCAAGCCAGTCGCAGTGGTAGCTGTGTCAGAGATGCCCGTTTTTTATCGCCATCTCGAAGCTCCCAAGTATCCGGCAAAATCGTAACCTTCCTACCATTATTAAGCTTTACTATTGGATAATCTGAGTTTTTATCAAAATCAACTACCACTCCAAGCGATCCATTTACAAATTTTTTCTCGGTGTTATTTTTGATGCAGATTACCAATGCGCCCTTTTTTAGTACTAGGTTTTCTTGTGCTAGGCACGACCGTTTTAACGTTTCTTTATGATATTCCTTACCCGTCGACTGCATATTATAAATATGCTCACTACCCTTCAAACCAGAAAGTTGCCGAGCATTTAAACTATCTACGTCAACGTTTGTCGTATGAAGTTCTGTTACTGCAGCCGAGGATCCTAACTGTTTGTTCTTCCTGCCCTGCAATGCCGTAACATGACGCCTACGAATGTCGTTGTTTCTAATCGCATTTAGTACATCCAAGAAAAGCGTGTCATCTTGTCGATGTTGTTCGTCAAGATAACATATAACTGGACCAAGATCCCGCCACGACGAAGAGTTAACCACAAAAGATCCCTCTCTAGCGTCACTTCGATTAACTGGCGGTAATTGAAAAAAATCACCACATAGAATTAGTTGTATTCCACCGAAAGGTATATCATTTTTTCTGGCCTGACGTAACAGATTATCGATCATATCCAGTCGATAATCGTGAAGCATCGAGATTTCGTCGATTATCAGAACATCTGATTTTGTTAGGTTATCTACTTTTGATTTTGTTAGTCCTTCGAAAAACTTTTTTGGCAGTTCTTCCATTACACCTATACCGCTCCATGAATGAATCGTATTTCCGCCAAGATGTGTTGCAGCAAGACCGGTAGTTGCAGTTACAGCGACAGTCTTGTGTTGTTTTTTAGCACGACGAATAAATTCGTTTAAAACATAGGTTTTGCCCGATCCTGCTGGTCCGGTAAGCAGAACACTCAGGCCTTCTTCCATAATCTCTAATGCTAACGCTTGATCCATGTTGTTGTACTAGTATAGCCGACTTATACGATCTCTGTGTATAAACAAATGTTATTATTGATATATGAAAAGAAGAGTTGCTGTACGTGGCATCATCGTTGTTGATGGAAAGCTTCTATGTTTTAAGCTAAGGTCAAAACACGGAGACGACGTCACAAAATACTGGTGCGTACCCGGAGGTGGCGTTGACGTAGGAGAGCCATTACTGGATGCATTAGAACGAGAGATGATCGAAGAGACGGGCGTAAAACCAGAGGTTGGAGGTCTACTGTATGTACAGCAGTTTTTTGATAATCAGTTCGAATATAAAGAACAAATGGAATTTTTTTTCCATATCATTAACGGCAAAGACTACTTGAACATAGATCTAGGCAATACTAGCCATGGCTTAGCAGAAATAGCCGAATTTGCGTTTATCGACCCTAGTAAGAACTTCGTTTTGCCAAAATTTTTAACCACTGAGTCGTTCCAAGACTTAGGCAAACATCCAACAAAGTTTTTTAGCTATTTTTAATCTAGTCACCAGGGTTATAGTCTGCAAGTAAAGCGTTCCATGTTTGCGGGCCTACGATTCCATCAACAGTTATGCTTTTTAGTGTTTGGAATTTCTTCACAGCTTTCTTAGTCTGTTGTCCAAAAACACCGTTAACAACTAGTCGCGGTTCAACATGATAAACATTATTTAGTTTTCTCTGCAAAATGCTAACACAAGGATGAGTTGAGTTGGTTGTCATACTTAGCATTGGCTGTCTACTCAAACATAAAGAATAATTCCAAGAAACTGGTTTTGCCTTCGCTGATGCTACTGGTGCCATTACTGTCCCAACACTAACTACTGATATTGCTACCATTACAAATGCACTAACTTTCTGAATGATTTTATTCATAATAACTCCTCTCAATTTAATAACTATTACACATATTATACTACTTTTTTATATTTCAGTCTACCCTGTTTTATAATCCGCGTTGTTTTCGCTCTAATACATCATATCCTTCATGTACCTCATCTGCCCGATCTAAGCCAAAAGATTCTAACAATTCCCATAGTTTGGCGACCGCTTTATCATGATCACTTTGATGATCCATCATTAGTTCAGCTTCGATAAAATCCCCTAAGCTCGGAACACTATCAACACAAATCTCAATCTCTCCAATTTTTGCCTTTCGGCGGATTTTAGTAATGTCAGAATACAGTTCATAACCCAATAACTTAATTATCGCTTCAAGCTCTTTGGCGTTGTCTACTATCGTTTCGTGCTCAATACTATCTAGATGCCCGACAACAGATCTTTTTAAGGTAAAATATACTGTCTTATGATTTTCAGCCCTGATTCTTAGCCAATTTGCCCCCGCCTCGTTATCTTTATTCCCGGGCTCTCCATACACGACATCGTGTTGTGTTAGTTTCTCGCCAAGCGTGATCCCCTTCTCAACTAAAACTTTCTCAAGTTTATCTAGATTTCTTATACGTGCCTTAACTTCAATCTCTCTCATAAGCTAATCATACCATTTTATATATCTGTCCAATAGCACGTATAGTCGCCGCCTTTTATCATACCTAATTCGCTATAACGTTTATCGAGTGCTTCATCTCCAACGGGAGTATATACTAAAATTTGTGTGTGCTTTCTCGATTTGAGAATTTTAGTTGCATGGTCATATAATTCTTTGGATACCCTCTTGTCGTTATCTTTTACTACAAATCTAAAAAGCCATGCCACCCTACCGTCTTCGATCAAAGAAATGGCACCCAATAATTCTCCATCATGCTCGTACACCAATATACTCTCTGAATCATCCGAAATTTTCTTTTCCAGTCTATCGCGCCCATCCCGAGCCTCATCAAACTGACCACCAAACCACTCCGAATGCAGATATAGCTCCTTCAACTTTTCATAATCTGAATCTGTATAACTTCTAATCATTCTTGAATTATAGCAGTTTTGTTGGGCATCGGCTTTTTCCTGATAAGCTCACGTCAAACAAGAATAAACGTTAAGCCCGAGCTTTTACCATACTTCTACACCCCTAATAACAAGTTTTTTGGGGACCTCGTTTTGGCGATCCAAAGTTTAAGATTTATGCAAGCTTTAGCTTGCCCACGAGTTCAGCAATTTTAACGCGTTCTTGCTTTGTCGTGTCACGATCTCGTACCGTAACAGTGTCATCCTCTAAAGTATCGAAATCTACAGTCACACAATATGGCGTTCCAATCTCGTCTTGTCTACGGTATCGCTTCCCGATATTTCCGTTATCATCAAATTCGCATGTCATAGTTTGGCTAAGAGTTTCAAAAACTGCTTTTGCCATTTTTACTAATTCGGGTTTGTTTTTTAATAATGGAAAAACAGCAACTTTAACTGGAGCGAGAGATTTGTGCAGTTTTAGAACGGTGCGTGTTTCACCATCGATTTCTTCTTGCTCATACGCATCGCAAACCACCGCCAAGAACATTCGGCCTAAACCAACTGACGTTTCGACAACCCAAGGTATGTACTTCTCATTTGTAGTCGGGTCTTGATAACTGAGGTCTATACCAGAAAACTTAGTGTGCTGACTCAAGTCATAATCGGTTCTGTCGTGTATTCCCTCCATCTCATCAAAGCCCATTGATGGATAATTGTATTCTATATCCCAAGCTTCTTTACAGTAAAAGACCAAGTTATCGTGTTTTTTCCAGCGCAGATTTTCTTCTTTTATACCTATATCCTGGTACCATTGCCAACGATTCTTCTTAACTTGATCGTAGACGTTTTTATTCTCATTTGGCCTAATAAAATATTGTGTGTCAGCTTGCTCTAACTCGCGGGTTCGAAACAGAAAATTACGCGGGCTGATTTCGTTCCGGAAGGCCTTCCCGATTTGGGCAATACCAAAAGGCACTTTCATTCGGGTAGTGTCGACTACATTTTTAAAATTAAGATAAATCCCTTGGCATGCCTCGCCGGGAAGGTAGACAACCCTTTCTTCTTCTCCAGCAAAATCGCCTAGATTTGATTTGACTAGTAGGTTAAAGGCTTTAACTGATGAAAAATCTTTCTTTCCACACTTTGGACATTTTATTTGTTTTCTGTTTTCGTCGAATAGTCGATTCAATTCTTCCTCCGACATTTTTTCGTCAGCTGTGACGCCTACGCCTTCAAGCTCTTTATCGACACGAATTCGATTATGACAATTTTTGCACTCTGCTAATGGATCAGAAAAACCAGAGGTGTGACCTGAGGCTTCCCATACTTTAGGATTTTTAAAGATAGCGGAATCCAAACCTACAAAGTCGGTACGACTTGTTACATTTGCTCGCCACCACGCAGCCTTTAGATTATTTAGTAGCTCGACTCCGTAGGGACCGTAGTCGTACAGACCTGCTTCTCCACCATAAATCTCTGATCCTTGGTAAACAAACCCACGGCGCTTACATAAACTAACGATGTCTTCTAGGCTAACTTTTTTACTCATATTATTATCTATTGTATCAGATACACTAGCTTACAGTTTGCATAATATGTTGCAACAGCTGCAAGCAAACACCTACCTCGGCTTTAACGCCACCCACAACATTAATTCGCTCAATAGTCTCGTCTGCCAACAAGCGCATTAGCTTTATATGCCTACTGTTATAGGAGCCCTCGGCTTTGCGCACAAAACACATGTCGTCTTGATCGAATGCATAATTACTAGCTTCTGCTAGACTGTAACCCTCCCTATCGGTTGTAAGATTTGGTTCGTGTCCCATCGTCATAATTAGGTTCATATAAAACCAGGCTTCAATCAAACTCAAATTAAATTCTGGATTATTGAGAGCTGATATCGATCGTAGTAGTAGATTATAATAATCAATATCGCAATTATCTTGAGTAACCGAGTCAATGGTCGTAAGAATCGCATAGGCCGTGTTTGTTCGTTCTATATCTTTTACTATTTCTCCGTAATGCGTAACAAGCCTAGACGAAGTTAATGTTCCAATCTCTTTTTTTGCCGGGATAAAACTAATACTACTAACGCTAAAAAGTTCAATACCGCCTGCTAATTTGCTCTTTTCTTTGCGAACACCCTTCGCGATCAACGATAGCTTGCCCTGATCGGGGGTAATAATCGTCAGGATTCGGTCAGCTTCGCCGAAGTTAATGCGTTTTAGAACTATGCCGCTGGTCGATTTACTATTTGGCGCTGGCATCTTTTGCCTTCACTAAATCTGCCGTCACCGAGAGCAGATTGTCTAATGTAACTTTTGGTTTATACAGCACCCTTGAAATTCCTAATTCTTCGGCAACTAACGGACTAATCCCCAATACGTCTTCTGGTATCAAAGAATTAATTATAATCGGAATGTCGTGCCAATCTGGATGTGATCGAAGCTCGTATAAAAATTCTATTCCATTATGTTCACCTAACTGAATTTCTAGAATTATCAGTTTTGGGTTTTGTCTGTCTAGCGCATGGATCGCTGTTTGCGCGGTTGTCTGAAGATCTACTTTGTACCCCGCTCTTTGCAAAATCTTTTTATAAGTACTCCCAAGTATTGCGTCCGGTTCAATTAACAAAACATCTACCATGCAAATATTATAGTCCCAAACAGTCCAAGCACGCTATAATAGCTTTAATTGTGCACTCGGCAAGAGATTGGCGATAAGTCCAGTCATGTTATTGTGTCTTATAAAATGTAGCTCACTGTCCATTGCATAAAAAAGCGAGTCTGCGACATATAAGCCCGCTCCGCTAGTATGCGTCATATTTGAAGCTGGCTGACGCGCGTTCCCGTACAATTTTCTCGCGCTATCTAGTGATTTTTTACTAATCTTACTGCCAGAACTTAGTATGCCCACGCTAATCACGTCATTATCATTTCTAGCCAATAACGTAACTAATTTTTTTATCGAGAAGGTATTCGCACTAATAAAAGTATATGCCAAGCTTGTAAGTGCGGCTTCTAGAGCACTTTTATTTGCCATTACTAAACCGCATTTGCCCTCAACTCTTATATCAATATCTGTATTATATAATTTGGTCAGCCGACTTAGATTTTGCGCGCTATCATACATTGTTGAGGTGAGTGAGATTGAGCTGAGTTCTAAGGGTACTTGGTTGATTAGAGTCTGAGAGCTCAAAACGTAACTATCAAGTAGTTTAATAGCAGCTTCCGCAGTTATCTCGATACGCCTATATTGATCTCGGTCGTTCATTAAACGGCCAAATTCTGCACTTCGCGCCACTTGCATAAAGGGCAATTTCAACTCTTCTACTAGGGAGTATAATAGCTTAATGTTCGGATCTACCTGAACTTGCTGATTACCTAACACAATCTACTTCTCCCTCTCTTAATATCTAAGAAAAGTATATCACGCCAAGGATTTTTGACTAATTTATCAGCTACGGCGAGAAATCAAAATTTTTAAGAATATTTTTCTCAAAATCGGGTACGAATTGGCTATCTTCTGTCCATATTTTTATAGTTTTATCCCTAAGCGGAAGCAAAATCATTACCCCAGATTTATTAGTATCAATCTTGCCAACAACTTGCGTACCGATAATATTATCAACATTTACGGGCTTATAAGGTTTTGCTCTCGCGTCTCCATTTTTTACAGCAGAGTCAAAATTTTTAATTTCTTCGGCATAAGTTGCGTTAGATATTTGCAACCTCAATGCAAAAGCTGTGCCTCCCTTAATATTTGGTACAAAATTTGGATGGAAGTATCCGTCAACAGGCGTGCTAGAGCCATTTTCATCCACAAATGCACTCCATGTCTTTGGATATTTCACAGACACACTTCCAAATGACGATGGCCCGGCATATTCTTTCAAGGGCTCCTTTTCACGTTGAATAAAATCATTATCCTTCTGAGTTGCGGTCTCTTTTTTTGCAACTTCAACAGCAGTACTTATTTTTTCATCGACATTATTCTTATAATCTGTTCTTTCAGCGTAAGCCCAATAGCCAAAGCCAAGCGCACCGAAAAACATTAACAACACAAATATCAAAGCAATAAGCAATAAGCTGACTGCACCATTCTCATTTAATTTTTTAGAATCCATATTGCTAATGGTATAACAATATACTTACATCTGACAAGTACTCTTTATATCCAGACACAAAATCACTTACTTATACTCATATAAAAATACACCCTGATCCGTTCTGACAGGTTTTTTGTTAGGTATTTTAAACGCATAGCTTGCCAGCCTTACTGGATTTGAGTAATCTTTTGATATTTTTTGGTCAAGCCGCGCCATATACTTGTCCAACAAAAAACAATAGATCCCGTCGGCTTCAGGCCATTTTTTGTGCCAATAATTTCCCCATATGATGGTTATTTGTTTTCGGTGTGAAAAAGTAACAATTTTTGCTACTACAACCAATATTGGGTTCAGCTCATAGCCGGTAACACGCAGGCCATTTTTTGCTGCGGCCTTTAACACCCTGCCATCGCCACAACCTAGTTCTATAAAACTTTGTCCTGATTTTAAGTTGAGTAGATTTAAAGCAACTCTAATCTGATCTTTTTTTGTTGGCAAATAGGGTGCGCCAAATAAAATCACGAATCCGAAACAAACAACAAATATTAATACTGTTAAAGATAGCCAGTTCATCTATCCCTTAAACTTTTTTACTTCGTTCTTTGCATTTTCTAGGTATCGACGCAGTTCGTTCACGAGCTCAGTGCCTTTTGCGTGCAGGTCCAAAGCTTTATCAACATCTGTATCTACACTCTGTAGTTGATCTAGGACTTCATCTAGCTCATCTCTTATCTGGGTGTATTTTCTTATTTTTTCTGTCATATTTTTATTCTACCTTTAATTTGCCTATTTCAGCCATAGCACTCCCTTTTGCGAGACGAATATCAATTTTGTCTCCTATATCAAGCTGCTGTATAGATTTTATTGTTTGACCATTTTTTGAGACTATCGAGTAGCCTCTGTTTAAGACTGCTTGTGGATCAAAACTTCTCAATAATTGTTCTTTTAATTCTATCTTTGATGCTTCCTGATTCAAAAAATCTTTCAAGTAATTAGAAATGTTCAGAATGTTTTGATCTAAGCTGTTACTTGCCCCAGAAAGTATACTTTTAACTGTTGTTGCGAGACTGTCTAAGTCCCTATTTAGTCTTCGTACTTCATCTCTTCTATCCGGAACAATTATCTCGGCGGCATTGCTAGGCGTACTTGCACGTTTATCTGCTACTAGTTCTGCAAAAGATAGGTCCCGTTCGTGACCTACAGCTACTAATGTAGGTATTCGGCTACTCGCAATGGCTCTTGTGAGTTTTTCGTCGTTAAACGCATCAAGGTCATCAGAACTTCCACCTCCTCGAGTGATAACCAGCAAGTCTAAATAAGGAAGCCCGGTATTCAAGTTGTTTATTGCTTTAATTATCTGATTAGGTGAATCAACGCCCTGAACCAAGGCTTCGTGATGAACGATCTTTAACCCCGCCCATCTTTGATTAACAATTTTTATAAAATCACTATAGGCGGCTGACTCAGATGATGTAATTAAACCAATGGAATACGGAATCGTTGGTATCTGCCTTTTACGTTCTGGGGCAAATAAACCTTCTTTTTCCAACTTGGCGTGTAGCAACTTATTAGCACGATTAATTGTTCCCTTGCCAGAGAGTTCGATTTGTTCGACCTGCAGACTGAATCCAAATCTAGGATGCAATTGCGGGGTAGCTCTAACTCGAAGCATCATTCCGTCTTCTATTGGTGCCGGTAATTTTAAAATCGATCCAAAAAAATTTACGCTAGAGTTTTCGTCTTTTAAACTAAAATACAGCCAAGTATTTCTACTAATCCGGAGGTTACTAACCTCTCCTAATACCACTACACTAGAGTATGCATAATTTATAGTCTGATTAAAGACTGCGACAAAATCACTAACTCCAAACTCTAACCTCGAATCTACACTCATTGATTATAGTTTTTATCGTGAATTGCTTTATGATAAAAATAATATCCGGGAGGAAGCTGTATTGTCATATTGATAATCCTATAGGTTATTGTAATCGGCAGACTCACCCCAGCCGGGACCCCAGCAGAAGCCAAAACTCCAGTCATCAAAAATTCGTATACACCTACACCCCCAGGAAAAACTGATATGACTCCGGCAAAGTTAGCCACTGCATAAGCTATAATTACAGCTCCAGGATTTACCCACTGCGCAAACGCAATATAAACTATATAAATAGTTATTATCTCTGCAATATTCGCTAGCAAGGCTGAGACCAAAGGACGCTTTAGAACTTTAGGGTTTTTTCTTATTAACATATAGTTTTCATGCAAATCTGTAAATAAATCCTGAACCGTCTGCACACTTATAGTTTCCGGGTGTCTACGACGAAAAACATGAATCAATCGATTTAATATATTTGTTAGAAAAGTAAAAAAGCTATTAATACGCTGTTTACTGCCAAGAATATATGCCCCGATGAATGAACCAATAAATAATAGTGTTGCCAATGAGCCAGCGACTAAAATTGCCAAGTTGCTCGCTTGGCCACCTATGGCAAGAATGATCAAACCAGCTGCTAACAGTATCTGAAACGATATAAATACTAGAATGTATTTCATGAACTGAACGAGAGTGGACTGGCCGCCGCTTACACCCATACTTTTCATCCTAACCCCAAAATAAGACACTCCTGTTACTCCGCCACTAGGAAACACAGTATTCACGAAGTTAAGCTCTAGCTGTACGCGGAACATTTTTAAATATCTTATTCGTTTATTAAGTATGTAGAACAAATCTTGATACATCTGAGAATAGGCATGGTAATTTAAGATCTGTGCTGGAACCATCAAGAACAATGCAAACTTTTTCAAGTTCCCGACATTAGATACGGTCTCCCCTATTTGGTCTCTTGTGACATAAAACAAACCAGCTAACGCCAAGAACGTCACGACGTTAATGATTAGCTTCCAAGGTGTTTTTTTCTGTTGTTCTTCAGACATAAGTATTATGTTTATTTATTATACCGTCTATACTTTAACTATGCACAATAAAACTATTTGTATCCTTGGCAGACTACCCTCTATTGCTACCGCCGAGCTTGAAAGCTTATTCGGGGCGGATCGGATTACAAAACTCTCTTCCGAATCAGTTCTTTTAAACGAAGATCCAAGTATTATTAATTATTCTCGTCTTGGCGGTACTGTAAAAACGTGTAAATTATTACATATTTTTGAAGAAAAAAATTGGTCGAAAGTCGAGTCCTACCTAGAGAACCAACTCCCCAATCACATTAATGATAACAAAAAATTAACATTAGGGTTGAGTGCTTACAGTGTAGCTGTAAATCCTAGTCAGCTATTAAAAACAGGTCTTAAATTAAAGAAACAAATTAAAAAACTTGGTACTTCGTTTAGGCTAGTCCCTAATAATGACCCTGCACTATCAAGTGCCCAAGTATATCACAACAAATTAACTAAGCCTGGTTCATTAGAGCTTTGTTTTGTTGGCTCTGGTAATAAGATTTATATGGGGCAAACTGTAGACGTTCAAGACATTAACGCTTACTCTGCCAGAGATCAAGCCCGACCTAAACGTGATGCCCGAGTAGGCATGTTATCACCAAAACTAGCCCAGACAATCATAAACTTAGCTAACCCTAAAGCAGAAGATATTATTTTAGATCCATTCTGCGGAACTGGAGTCATCCTGCAAGAAGCACTACTTATGGGTTTCGCCGTAGCCGGGACTGATTTAGAGCCACGAATGATTGAATATACCCATGAAAATATTGAGGTTTGGCTCGCAGGCAAATACCCTGATTTTAAAGATAAGGTCAATCTAAAAATCGCCGACGCCACCTCTGTTATTTGGAATAATGCCGAAGGTATTCAATTTGATTCGCTTGCCAGTGAAACCTATTTAGGACGCCCACTAAGCTCACTTCCAAGCATGGCTATACTTGATCAAATCATCAGGGATGTTGATACAATATTAAAAAAGTTTTTAAAAAATCTCGCCAACCAAACAAATCCAGGATTCCGTCTATGTATAGCAGTCCCCGCCTGGAAAACTCACTCCGATTTTTTGCACCTTCCACTCCTTGACCATCTCGAGAGATTAGGCTATACTCGTATGAAGTTTACTCACGCAGATGATAAAGATTTGATCTATCATCGTGAAGGTCAAATTGTTGGTCGTGAATTAATAGCATTAACTAGGAAGTAGTAAATATGTCACATGTCAAAGCGGGCGGTACTAGTAAGAATAACAGAGACTCTCAAGGTCAAAGACTTGGCGTTAAGCTTTTTGGTGGTCAACCAGTAAAAACCGGACAAGTAATTGTCAGACAAATCGGGATGACAAAGCGCCCTGGTAACGGTACATTCATGAGCCGTAACTTCACTATCCACGCTGCTAAAGATGGCGTAGTTGGCTTTAAAACACGTAAAGTTAAACGTTTTACTGGTAAAACTGCCAGACGAACCGAAGTAACCGTAGAATAAATTAAGTAAGATTTGCCGTTCGAGGAGGTAATCCGTTTCTAGCTCGAATTGCCCTATCGGCTGCATCAACACCCATTTGTTGAATTGTTCTTGTTCTGACTTTATCGCCCTCTGATTCAGCTTTAGGAGGTCTTACCGCAGCTGCTTCAGCGGCTGCTGTTGCTATTTCTCCTTCAGTTAATTGACGCCTGACTGGCGCGATAGGTAATTCTCTAAGTGCTAATTCATCTGCTGTTGGTACGTGGTCTATAATTTTTCTTTGTTCACCCATATATATCCTCTATCTAAAAATCAATTGACTTCGTTATGGCTGTACTCAAAATGGCATCGTTAAATGTATCAAAGCCGTTTACGGGAAAATTGTCTTGATTGGTTTGTTTTTGATTCATGTTTATTTTCCATTCTTAAGGAATATATACAGTATACATTATGCTTGTGTTTTTGTCAATATTAGATTAATTACTAAACACCAAGATGGTGTTTAACTCGTTCTACTACGTCGGCAATTACTACCTGCGATTTGACCATGTAGTCATCTGCACCTAATTTTTGGGCTTTTTCTTTATCGCTGTCCTGACTAAGGGCCGTGAGCATGACCACCTTCATATTCGCCGTCTCTGGAGTATTTCGCAGAATATCAAGCACGTCAAAGCCACTTACTTTTGGCATCATCACATCTAATAATATTAGATCCGGCCGAAATTCCACTGCTGCAGCCAGGGCGTCTTCACCGTTCGGTACTCTATGTACGCTGAATCCCTCCGTTTCAAGACGCATGCGATAGACGTTCGCTAACCCATCATCATCCTCAACTAATAATATTTTCTTTTGATTGCTCATGTATATATTGATAATGCTAAATTATTTATGACTTTTTAGCAAGTAAACTCTCTACGAATCCTTTAAATAATGGCTGTGGTTTGTTCGGTCGCGAATTAAATTCAGGATGAAACTGCGATGCTACAAAGAATGGATGATTTACCCCTTCAATCACCTCTACTAATCGCTTATCTGGCGACAACCCTACAGCTTTGATGCCCCAATCTTTATAGCTTTCTCGATACTCATTATTACATTCATAGCGATGCCTATGTCGACCAATTATTTTTTTGCTTTTGTAATACTTGGCAGTTAAAGAATCCTTGTCAAGATCACACGGATAATTACCGAGTCGCATTGTTCCGCCTGTATTTTCCAAACCTTTTTGTGAGTTCATAGTACTGACAACTTGAAAATCACTTTGCGAATTAAGCTCCGTACTGGTCGCGTCCGAAACCCCCGCATTTCTGGCTGCAGCGATTACTGCCATCTGCAAGCCAAGACAAAGCCCAAGATAAGGAACTTTGTGTTTTAACGCGTACTGCGCCGCTTTAATCTTACCTTCCAGTGCTCTTTCCCCGAAACCGCCAGGAACAATAATGCCATCAACTTTGTCAAAGGTCTTTTTCAATTGAGATTGCGTCATAGCCTCACATTTTTCGGCATCAATCCAGTGATATTCAATCCCAACCTTACTATGCCATCCAGCACTTTTTAAGGCTTCTATAACGCAGATATAAGTGTCTTCGTTATCCAAGTATTTCGCAACTAGTCCAACTTTTACCTTCCTGCTAGGTTTGTCCATAATAGTTGCAACCATATCTCGCCACTCTTTCATGTGAGAACGTTTATGCTTGAGACCTAATTTTTTCACTACATAGTCACCTATTCCTTGATCTTCTAAAGTCAAGGGGACTTGATAAACACTTTTGGCATTCGGCAATAAGGCAATACCATCTTCTGACACTCCACAAAAAGTACTCAATTTTTGTTTTACCCGCTTACTATTAGGAGATTCCTCACATCTCGCTACGAGCAGGTCCGGCATAATACCCATACTCCTGAGCTCTCTAGTGGCATTTTGAGCGGGTTTTGTCTTTATCTCCTTACTTGCAGCTAAATACGGTAAATAAACAACCTGAACGTTAATACAGTTTTCCTGCCCCGCTCGCGTTCGATATTCTCGTATCGCCTCAAAAAAAGCTGGACTCTCATAGTCTCCCACCGTTCCTCCGATTTCGACAATATGTACATCAAACCCTTGGCTGGCCTGGTCGATATAATTTTGTATTGCGTCTGTAAAGTGCGGGACAACTTGGACTGTTTTTCCTAGATATTTACCATCTCGTTCGTCCTGAATCAGCTTCCGCAAAACTCTCCCACTCATTACCGAACTTGAGGAAGTTAACTCAACATCTAAAAACCTTTCGTAATGGCCTAGGTCTAAATCAGTTTCCGATCCGTCCGCAGTAACAAAACATTCACCATGCTCTGCTGGATTTAACGTGCCCGCATCAACATTTAAGTATGGATCGAGTTTTTGGATATTTACAGAAAGCCCTCTACTCTTTAGAATATTTCCGATTGAGGCGGCAGTTATACCCTTACCGAGTCCTGAAAGAACTCCGCCTGTTACAAAAATATACTTAGTAGGTCTTTTTGCCACCTATACTCCCCTAATTAATCAATCCAAATATTACCATATCTGGACTGACTTTAAAAATATAATGGGCTATTTCTGTAGTTCATCAATCGCGTAGTCAAGTTGAGGGTCCTTATTTGCTTTTATGTCCTTGACGCCACGATTTACTCTTTTATCGGGCGCTATCCCTTCTTTGTCTATATTTCTACCATTTGGTGTAAACCATCTGGCCACAGTAATTTTAAGTAGTCCTCCGCTCGATACTGGCGTAAGTTGTTGGACGCTACCCTTTCCATAGCTATCCTGACCTACTAATTTTGCACGATTATTATCTTTTAATGCTCCGGCAACTATCTCGCTTGCACTTGCACTACCCTCATCGATTAACACGATCGTATTTAGTCCGCCAAGTATGTTATCGCCAGAGGCTTTATGTACGTCAACTGTAGTATTACCTCGCTTTTCCTCAACAACTATTTGTCCTTTGTCTAACCAAATGCTAGAGACCTCCACTGAAGATTCAAGAAGCCCCCCAGGATTGCCTCGAAGATCTAATACGATTGCTGTGGCATTTTTTGCTTTCAACTCCGAAGCAGCCTGTTTGGTTAAGTCAGCCGTATCATCGGCAAACCTCGATATTTTAATGTAGCCAACATTCCCTTCTTTCATTGACCATTCTACACTTGGTATCTTTATATTCTCTCTCTTTATTGATATTACTTGCTTGTCTTCGTCTTCTCTCAGAATCGTTAATTCTACTTCTGTGCCTGATTCGCCTCGAATCTTTTCTACTGCTTCGGTTAGTGTCATGTCATAAGTATTGTCACCATTTATTTCTGCAATAACGTCTTTTGGCATTAACCCAGCTTTATCAGCTGGGTAACCGCTTATCGGTGACACCACAACAAGCAAATCATTCTCTTTAGACAGTTCTGCTCCAATTCCACTAAATGCACCATTCAATTCACCGTCGAAATCATTAGCTTCTTTTTCACTTAAATACTCTGTATAGGGATCGCCAGTGGCAGTAGCTAATCCGTTTTTCAAGCCATTCATAACATCTTCAATTTTTAATTCACCATCATAATTTTTTCGAATGATATCGTATACATCATTAACAGATTGATAATCTAATTTACTTGGCAAAGTATCGTTCTCTGTTTGAATACGATTATTGTTCAGTAGTGAGATATTAAATTGATCTGATCCAATTGACCAGCCGGCAACAAACAATAACGCACCAATAAAAACAGTACTAAATAATGAGACCTTCCTAGTCTGCCGCTTTTTATTGTATTGTGCTTGGCCTTGTTCCAAAATTTGTCTGCCCCTCAATTTTATCGTTACACTTAACTTAACATTAATTAACTTCTTCTGCTACGCTAGACTGATAGAACATATTAAAAATGTATGAATACAAGCCCAGCTGTACTAATTCTTGCAGTCGAATAGTAACCATTTAGGCCGGCATTGTATTGGCTCACAAATATTGTCCCATCGCCGTATACATGCTCTACGTACATTGCGTGACCGTAAAATCCAGAGTTACTAATTGCCACGACACCTACTCCATTTGGATTGTTGTTAACCGGTAAACCGGCCGCACGGGCGTTTTCGTCCCATTGATTAGCATTTCCGATACCACCCCAATAAGGCATATGTTTTCCAACACTCCACACCTTCCAGGCTGTGTAGCTAACACATTCTCGGTTATACATTCCCCATGTATCGATTATCGAATCCATTGGCGCATGACACCAGGCTTTTGGATATCCGCCACAATTTGCAGCCGATCCAGTTGGGACATTCCCTCCAAACAGTACCGCATTAGCTGCAGCCTGTTGAGCCCGAAGCTTGGCAATCTCTGAATTAGTCTTTTTTATCTTAGAATCAAGTTGATTTTGTTGACTTTGGTTCAGTCCAAGCAAAGACGCCTGCTCACTCTTGCTCTCATTAATACTCGCCTGTCGAGTTTTTAGGTCTTCTGCATTTGCTGCCAATAAGTCTTTTTTATCTTTTAATTGATTTCTAAGCTCATTAACCTGATCAAGGGTTTCTTTAATTTTACTCTGGACAGAATTTCGATACTGTTGTTTGTCGATAAATTCGCTAAGGTCTTTACTGGACGCTAACATTTCTAATGTTGAAATGTCCCCCTCTACATACATCTCTCGAATATTTAAGCCAAGCAAAGACCTCTGTTTATCTAATTCCTTCTGGGCTTGACGAATATCTTTTTCTAAATTATCGATTTTTGACTGAGTCTCAATAATTTGCGATTGTAGGGTATTAATTTGTTTTTGGAGCTTTGCAATAGCATCCTCTAGGTCACTTGCTTCCGAGCCAAGTTGCTCTAAATTAGAACTAGTTTTATCATTTTGTTCACTCAACTGTTGAATTTTCTCGTCAAATTGATCTGCAAAGACAGTGGTTAATCGGCTTCCGCCTCCAAACAAAGCCAGAATCATAATAAATACAGCAACGAATCTGCCGCTAATGGCAATCTTTTTCAGAATGTTGTTGTTGGTTGATTTTTGTTTCACAGTATTTGTTAATTCGTGACGTTTATTTAACATAAGTATTATAGCATGTCCTCCTGTATTTGACAATTATTTAATATTATTTTGAACTCTTGAACTTAAGATAGCGGCGAGTAGCGATAATTGAAGAAAGGCCTCCGATGAACACTCCAATACTAAGTTGAATAATTAAGATTTGCCAGAAGTATTTTGCAAAATAATCGCTAGCGTATTGAATATCTAGTAGTCCTAGTGTGCTAGCACTAAAAGCGTTAGTTTGTACCGCAAAAACGGCACTACATAATGTGACGGAGATTATAGCTGATATTATTCCGTACAATATCGTTTCTACTACAAACGGGCCTCTTATATACGAGGTACTCGCACCCAACAATCGCATAATTGCTAACTCTTCTCTTCTGTTAAAAATAGCCATTCTAATCGTATTGAAAATTATTAACATCGAGATCATAGCAAAAACTACCACGCTAACCACACCCGCTCGGCGAATAAAAGTAGTCGCCGTGGCAATTTTATCAATTGCCTCTTTCCTGTCTCCAGAATATGAAGTCTCTTCTGATTGGAGTTTTTTTATGTCTGGACTCTCTAAGAAGGCTTTTATTGGTTGAATATTATCTGTGTTAATTGGCTTTATAAGCAAGCTTGCAGGCAACGGGTTGTCGGTCTGCGAAATTGCAACCAATAAATCAAGGTTATCTTTATTCTGTTCTTTGTATCTTGCTAATGCATCATCTTTGGAAATATATTCTACTGACTTGATATTTTCTAGCGCCTTTATGTTTGTGATTAACTGGTCTCGCTGATCTTGGTTATTAGCTACATCATCTGTTAAATATACTGAAATATCAATTTTGTCGGTAATTTGGACAATTGTATTGGCAAATGTCGCATTAGCAATGACTGAGAACAACATTATTGACAGAGTTATAACCATAACAGCGATAGCAGCGACTGCCAGCCACGCATTTCGAACAAAGTTAACAACACCGCTCTTAAGTATTCTCTCGAACTGGATCAATTTCCTTTTCATACTAAGCCGTGTAATTTCCTCTAGCTTTATCGCTAACTATCTTACCTTTTTCAATTGTTATGACTCGTCTTTTAAGCTTGTTGACGATATCTTGATTGTGAGTCGTCAGAAGTACGGTGGTACCATATTTATTAATTCTCTCTAACACCTTAATAACGTCCCAGGCATGAGCTGGGTCAAGGTTACCAGTAGGTTCGTCCGCTATTAGGATTTTTGGCTGGCGTGCGATGGCTCTGGCTATAGCAGCTCGTTGTTTTTCCCCTCCCGATAATTGCCATGGATATTGTTTTTCTTTTCCTTTTAATCCTACTATTGATAATACTCGTGGCACAGTATGCTTTATTTCGCTATTACTAGCCCCTACTATTTCTAGCGCAAACGCAACATTTTCATACGTCGTTTTGTTGGGCAATAATTTAAAATCTTGAAAAACTACGCCAATCTTTCGGCGAATTAACGGAATCCTCTTATCTTTAAGATGCTCGTAATCGATTCCACCTACAACAATTTTGCCACTGTTAGGGCGCTCTTCTCTTGTTAACAATTTTAGAAAAGTTGATTTTCCAGCTCCACTCGGACCTACAATAATTACGAATTCTTTTGGTTCAACGTGCAAGCTAACTCTATCTAATGCAACGTTAGTTTTGTTGTATACCCTAGTTACTCTATCTAATAAAATCACGGGTAACATTATAGCAAAAGCACTATGACTTCCATAGCGCAGATTATTTATTTTTCGTTTAAGTTTTGATTTAGATAGGCTTCGATAAAATCATCAATTTTACCATCCAAAACCCCTGTAACATCGGTAGCCTCACACTTAGTTCTCAGATCTTTCACCATTTTGTAGGGGTGCATTACATACGATCTAATTTGATTACCCCATTCAGCCGAAGTATTCGGACCCTTCAATAAATTAATTGTTTCTTGGTGTTGTTCCATCTGTAACTGGGCTATTTTTGATCTTAAGATAGTTAAAGCAGTTTCCTTATTTTGGAGCTGTGAACGCTCGTTTTGGATGCTAACAACAATTTTGGTTGGGATATGCGTGATACGCACAGCTGAATCTGTAGTATTTACACTTTGTCCACCATGACCACCAGCTCTATAAACATCAATCTTGAGATCCTTCTCGTCAATCTCTAGCTCTGTACTGGACTCGATCTTTGGCAAAATATCTACTTTGGCAAAACTAGTTTGTCTGAGGTTGTCAGAGTTATATGGACTTAATCTGACTAGTCTATGCACCCCTTGCTCAGCTTTTAGTATTCCATATGCAAACTCGCCCTTTACAGAGAATGTAACGCTTTTTATTCCGGCTTCATCGCCTGCTGATTGATCGATAATATCAACTTTAAAATTATGGTTTTCGCAGTACCTTAGATACATTCGCTGTAGCATCGATGCCCAATCTTGTGCATCCGTGCCACCGGCCCCGGCGTATATCGACACTATGGCATCATTACTATCATGCTTGCCCGAAAACTTAAGTTCATTTTTTAGCAATCCAAAGCTTGAGACCAGTTGATTATATTGTTGCTGAATCTCGGTCGCCATTTTCTCATCACCTAGTCCAACCAGTTCTTCTAATTCGGTCACGGACGACAAGGCATCATCCCAAATTTTTATTCGCTGTTTTATCGACCCAATCTTCTGCATTATATCCTGCGCATTCTTAGAGTCATTCCAAAAGTTTTCATTTTCTGACTCGACTTCTAGTTCTCTCAGTCGTTGCTTTGTGGCAGTTAAATTGATTTGATTTGAAGCATCAATAATTTGTTTTTTTAGTATATTAATTTTCTTGATTAATTCTTGCATTACAATTAATTATATCCTAGTAAGAAACGGATTGATAAAAACAATACTATTTCAAAAATGATGATTTAAGCCATAGAGGCTTTAATATCATAGAGAGATCCGCTATCAATCCATCATCAGCTTTTCCTAAAAGTCCGAATCCACCGATTTTGTTCTCAAACATTTTATTCGTTATTCCGACAATCTGTTCAAGAGTTACTGCCTCAATCCTTTTCGGGATATGGTAATAGTCCTCCACGCTGTCGTTAAAAAAGTAATTATTGCTATATCCTGCGGCTGTTCCTGACACGGTTTGTGCGCTCCTCTGATACCTTCCTAAAGCGTACTGCTTCGAACTAATTATATCCTGTTCACTCAACAAACCTTTTCTTGTATTCATTATTTCTTTAGCGATGAGTTCAAATAAAGTCCGGATATTATCTGGGTGCACTTGGGCAGCAAACCACCAATTGCTCCCACCATTCCACCTGGCGTGAGAAGAGCTAACATCGTAAACAATTCCCTGCTCTCTGGCTGCTCCAAGAATTCTAGAATGGAAAGTCTCAGTTAATAAGTTATTTGCTAAAGATAATGCATCGCTCTCTTCATTTGTCATCCATCTATCCATGAACGTGTCGATATAGAAATAAATGTTCTCGACGGATGATTTTGCAATGTATAAGGGTTTTTTTATTCTTCGTGGTGATTCCGTGGGAAGCGCAATACGTTTTTTTGTTTTAGGAAGTGATATGTTCTCGAGTAACTGAATCATTTCTTCTTGTTTCGATTTAGTAATTTTTCCAGCAAACACAAAACGCATATTACCTGTGGTATGCGTGTCGATATAATGCTTCCTAATATCGTCTATAGAAACATTTGTTAAGAATTCTAAGCGTTCTTGATCTGTCATCGCAATCAGACCATTAGCTTGCCTAAGAGCAAGGCCCAAATGCCTAAAATTATTATTTGATCTTGAAATTAACTCCTCTTTAACATTGCCAAGCTCTGCTTGATATTCTTCCTCTAGAAAAAGTGGTTTTGTGATTGCCAGAATTGCCAGATCTAGAATACGTTGCCATTCGAAATCTGCGCATTCAAACTCGTAAGTAATATCATAGACTCCAGTTGACGCATTTGAATAGGCTCCATTTTTTTCTACTTCCGCCTGAAAAAGACGGCTTTTTGGAAATCTATCGTTTGCCCCGAGAAGTATATGTTCAACTAGATGTGCCGTTTCGTACTTATCTCTTGGGGATAAGAACTCTCCTGCTCGAAAGTTAATTTCATAAGTCATCACTGAGGCGTCGGGTACGTTAATAAATATACCTTTTACACCGTTTTTTAACTTAACCTCACTAACAGTATGTTTCATGTACTTTCTATTTTCTACGGCCTTTTGCTCGTCGCTTTCTTTCTGCTTTTCGAGATTTAGACTTCGATTTCTTCTTTACATTTGTTTTTTTAATACTTGATCGTTGCTGGACTACTGGTGAAGATGTGGTTTTAGCCGACTTAAAATCGTTGGCGTTAAACTCTTCGCCTTCAATAATTTTATCGGCGTTCTCTATAGAATTTCGTGCAGCCCTAGTCAACTCAGTCTCAATTGGAGCGTCAATATCTTCATCCCGAAGCGGTTCTGCACTAAATAGTGCCTTCAGTACATCATGCCTTAATGTGGCTTGCATCGACTCGAACAATATTTGTGCTTGTCTACGGTATTCAACTAAAGGATCTCGCTGACCAACACTTATCCAACCAATCCCTTCACGCAAATGATCCATTTCTTCTAGGTGTTGCATCCACAAGTTATCCAAAACCTGCAAGTATATATCACTTTCAACTTTCCTCATTATTTCAGACGTAAACGACTTCTCTCTCTCAGCATAGATGATCATAGCCTCTTTTTTTAGAGCTTGCGGAAACTTATTTACATCAGCTGAAAATAATTTATCTAGAGTCTTTTCACTAAACGGAAAAACATCAACGATAATATCTTGATAATCATAACTCGTTATTTTTTCCGATTGAGCAATAACATCAGTCTCGGCGTCGATCAATTGTTTAATTCTAGGGCTAATATCATTTTGCTTTAAAATTTCACGCCGCATTATGTATGTAGCTTTTCTATGACGGTTCATAACATCATCGTACTGAACAAGATTTTTCCGTTGATCGAAGTTAAAGCCTTCAACTTTCTTTTGGGCTCCCTCCAAGCTTTTAGAAATAAACCTATTCTCAATTGGCGTTTCCTCGTCTGCAGCCAACCTATTCATTACGGCTGCAATACGCTCCCCACCAAATATTCTCATTAGATCGTCTTCGCAAGATACAAAAAACTGACTCGCGCCTGGATCTCCCTGTCTACCAGATCTCCCCCTTAACTGATTATCGATACGTCTAGATTCGTGCCTTTCACTACCTAGAACAAACAATCCACCTAGCTTCTTCACTTCTTCGGATAAAACAATATCAGTCCCACGTCCAGCAATATTAGTAGCTAACGTGACTGCGCCTTTCTGACCGGCATTTGCTACAATATGCGCTTCTTTTTCGTTATTCTTTGCATTCAACACCTGATGTGGCACCTTAGCTTCGTTCAATAGTTTTGATAATAACTCGTTTTTTTCAATGGATACTGTCCCAATCAACACAGGCTGTCCAATTTTATGCAATTTTTTTAGCTCTTTTACTATTGCTCGGAACTTTCCTGCCTCTGTTTTGAATATTTTATCGGCTTTGTCGTCACGAATAACTTTTTTATTCGGGGGAATCTCTATGACGTCTAGTTCGTATATCTGATGGAATTCTTCTTGTTCTGTGGCAGCGGTACCTGTCATACCCGAAAGTTTGTCGTATAAACGGAACAGGTTCTGAAAACTAATTGTAGCAAGTGTCATTGATTCTTCTTGGACTGCAACTCCTTCTTTTGCTTCAATCGCCTGGTGTAAACCTTCGTTATATCTTCTTCCTTTTAATAATCGACCAGTGAATTCATCGACAATTACTACTTCACCATTGTTTGTAACCACATAATTTTTATCTCTTTCGAACAAAGCACGAGCGCGAAGGGCTTGTTCTAGATGATAAATTGTACGGATGTTTTCTGTCGAATAAAGACTTTCGACCCCTAAAATCTTTTCAACTTCTTCGATACCCTCGTCCGTGAGTACTACAGCTTTTCTTTTTTCATCTTTTTCATAATGTTTTTCGCTGTTCAATCGACTGACAATTCTCGCGAATTGTTCGTAGGCTGTTGCGCTAGCTGCCGCTGGCGCAGAAATGATTAGAGGTGTCCTAGCTTCATCGATTAAAATTGAGTCTACTTCGTCTACGATCGCAAAGTTTAGCTCCCTTTGCCTGAGTTGATCAACTTCTCTAACCATATTATCTCGCAAGTAATCAAATCCAAATTCATTATTAGTTCCATAGGTAATATCCGCCGCATACGCCTCTTGCCTACTGCATGGTTTTAGATGCCTAAACCTGGCGTCGTCATGTGAATCATCAACGTATTTTTTATCGAATATGAATGAATCGTCGGGCATAATTACCCCAACACTTAAACCAAGAAAATCGTATATTTCACCCATCCAGCCACCATGTAAGCGCGCCAGATAATCATTGACCGTAATCAGATGAGCCCCTTTTCCTTCTAAGGCGTTAAGAAACAACGGCAAAGTAGCAACAAGAGTTTTTCCTTCACCAGTTTTCATCTCAGCGACAGCGCCTTCATGCAACACCATTCCACCAATAAGCTGAACATCAAAATGACGCTGACCAATTACCCTCGAAGCAGTCTCTCTGACTAAAGCAAAGGCTTCTGGGAGTATTTTGTCTAGGCTTGATTTTTCAAGTTTCTGTTTTAATAACGCTGTCTGCTTTTTTAGCTGAGCGTCTGACATTTTTTGATATTTTGGAGCTAGTACATTGATGTCCTTGACTTTTTTTGTTAGTCGTTTCAGGGTTCTAGCCTGTGGATCACCTAGTATTTTTTTTGCAATTTTATTCACGGTCGTAATTCTCTTCCCTCATACTGTTTTTATAGCTTCATTTATTGTAACGTATCTATCTTGTCTTGCGCGAGCGCAATTTGGCGAGAATCTTTTTCGACACCTTGTGATCAGTATTCTTGTCTTTATACTTTTTTAGTTGATTCTTTAATTTGGTCTCTACTATATCTACTGCCGCATAAATATTTATTGTCGCTTCTTTTGTGGCAATTGTTTCTTTTGGTAATTTTATGATTACCTCACAAGTACATTCTTTTTTAGTCTTAATTACTCTTTCCTTTAAATGCACAACCATATGCGCCGACTCTCTCGAATGACGTGGCATATACTTATCTAAACGACCGAGCTTTTTCTCTACATACTTTTGTAAGTCATTATCGACTTTTAGGTTTATTCCTTGAACCTCCATTTTTTGTATCATTTAAATTACTTCCTTTCCATTCATATATTTTTTTAAAACTTCTGGAATCACCACATCACCGGCTTTTGTCTGATAATTTTCAATTATTGCTACTAGTGGCCTCTCAGAAAAAACCGTTGCGTCATTGGTGTGCACAAACTCCACTTTGCCATCATTTCGCCGGAATCTTGTCTTCATGCTCCGTGCCTGAAAATCAGTAATATAGTCGGCAGTATGAGTTTCTCGATACTTGTATTGCCCAGGCAACCAAGTGTTTACGTCTACACCTTTCGCGTTAGGAAAGCCAATGTCAGCAGTACACTTCTCAATGACTTGATATGGCAACTTAAGCGACTTCATCAAATATTCTTCAATCGCTACCATAAAGAGATGTTCATCGAAAGATTCGTCTGGGCTACAAAAACTCTCCATCTCTAACTTGTTGAATTGATGCAAGCGAAATATGCCTTCTGTGTCCTTTCCATATGTCCCCGCCTCTCTTCTAAACGCCGTCGTATACCCTACATATCGTATCGGTAAATCTTTTTCGTCTAGAATTTCGTTCATATACATTGGCGCAAGAGTGTGCTCGGCGCTCGCATTGAGCCAGAGATCTTCATCCTCTAATTTGTAGGTCTGCTCTTCTTTATTTAGCCGCCCAGTTGCTTGAAATACTGCTGTTTTGGCGACCGCCGGCGGTATAACAAAGGTAAATGGCTTAGCGCTGACTTTTAGTTTTGCATCTTCAGCAATTTTCTTAATAATCTCAGCGTTCGTTACTATATCTAATCCGTATTGCCATAACGCAAACTCTAATCTAGCCAAATCACCTTTAATATACACAAACCTACTACCGGCAACTTTAACGGCACGTTCTTTATCTAGCCAACCTTTTTCATGAGCAATCTCCCAGTGATTTTTAGGCTTGAAATCAAAATCTGGTTTTTCGCCGACGGTGCTTACGACTTCGTTTTCATCTTCGCTATAACCGACAGGAACAATCTCTTCTAGAGGCATATTAGGAACTTTATTAATGAGGTCGTTAAACTGCTTTTCAATTATCGACAGATTACCTTCTAGTTCTGACAACTTATCTTTTAAGTCTTTGCCTTTTTGTACAATCGCCTCACTTGGTTTCTGCCCCTTTGAACTTGAAGCGAGGTCATTACGTTCTGCTCGTAGTGTCTCAACTTGCCGCTGAAGGTCTTTCTTTTCTACATCTAATTTAAGTAACTTTGCAGTATCGACTTCATAGCCTTTTTGTTTGGCTTTCTCATTAACTAACTCAGGGTTATCCCTCACAAATTGGATGTCTATCATATTATCTCTATTATAGCTCTATTTCTTATTGTTTTGTAGGTGTTTTATTGTTAGTTCTGTCCGTTTTTTTGCATACTCACAATAGTCGCAATCCCCGCCCATCGCCGCCTTGCCAACTTTTGGCATATCGCCTTCTAGACATCTTTTCATTTCATGAAGAGTTTTTCCGACCCAACTATCATCGCCGACATAAGGAATGATTTTTGTTCTAAATTCTATGCGATCATGAAACCCGTCTTTATCTAAACGGCCGTTAGCATACACAAAATAACCAGTATTGTTCACCTGAAACCCATTCTGACGTAAGAGCCATTGGTACACTTCCATCTGTCTTTTATACGCCATTTGCCAATCAGCATCGATTGTAACGTCAGCCTGTTTGGCGGTTGCCTTATAGTCAACCACTACTAATTCATCGTGTTCGTTAGTCCATACGTCATCAACTGCTCCTGTAACAAACAGGTTAGACTCTTCATCTAAGTGCTGTACCCCAACAAAGTTTTCTCGCCATTTGTTTAAATCTTTATGTGCAAAAGGAATAGCGGATACATTGTATTCAATCATAATTGGATGAGGTTGTTTTTTGCTACGAAAATCGTCAAATTCTTTTTTTAAAAGTTCGTCGACAGCACTGTTGATTCTAAACGGAGGTCCATTCGGTCTTTTTAGTTTTAATCTCGCATCTAGCCAAAAACATCGTGGGCACTGCGTAAATAATTCTATTTTGCTCCGACTAACTTTAAAGGCTTCTTTTTGGCCTGGTCTGTAGGCCTGACCTCTTTTACTATAACTCGTTATCATTTATACACATTATAGCATTACAGACGATTGTAATTTTTATGGGTTTTGAATGAAACGAATTATGTCTTTAGGTTTTTCCGCAATAAAGTCTGGGTTATTTTTACTAAGAATTTTATCTCCGTTAAATCCCCATGTAACGGAGATGACCGGCAAGCCTACTTTATTTGACGCCTTGATATCTCTCACCTCGTCACCGATATATATACAAGATTTTTTATCAATCTTGTACTTTTTTATTACGCTCTTTAACGCTATGGTTTTACCAAACACACCGACCCCTCCAACTATGCTTTCAAAATACTGATTTAAATTATTATTCATAAGTAAAATATTTATATTTTCCACACTATTACTACTCACAATATACAAATGATGGCCGTCATCATGGAGCCGCTTGATGACATCAGACAAACCAGAAAACACTTTAACTCTCGAAATATTTTGCTTTATATATGATCTTGCCAGCACAACGTACTTAGGAATTCTATGATAAGGAACATTTAGTTCGCTAATTAACTGTTTAACGGTCATGTTCTTATATTTCTTGATTTTTTCGTCAGTTAAGCCCAAATCACCTAGAACCGTCTCTGCACATTCAATCGCAACTGGAAGAGTGTCAGCAATAGTACCATCAAAATCAAAAATCACACTCTTCATAAGATTATTATACTACTTTAATGTAAGAAGTTTCTGTCTGTTTAAATTCTCATGGGCGAAGAGCACCAAAAAAGACCTGCCAGGCAAGCAGTGATTTTGCGACGAGGCTAAGAATCATGTAGACACGTTCACCGTATAGATAGTCTGACCATTTACCAATCCTTTTGTACTGAAGATACATATTAATCGCAAAACAGTTAAAGAATACAAAGAGACTAACATAAATCCAATAAACAAACGTCGGGATTTGACCGCTACCATACATGTTAGAGCCCCAAAAATAGATCCCAATCACTAACCAAGGCACAATCCCTGCGATACAACCCACAACAAAGCTTACCCACGAGACGTCCTTAGATTTATTATTATGTAACTCCATGACGAGCCCGCAAAGGTTCATTACGGCCGTCAAACTAAATATCATAACTAAACTGGAAAGATCGTATATCCCACTCAGGAGCGCTATACCAATCATCATTGTGCTGGCACTAAACGAGTATTCAATCCATCGCATTTTATTTATATGATTTTTAAGGTTGCTCTCGTACCAATCACGCAAGTAGGTAGCTAGTAAACCATGTGCTAATGCCGACATAAAGAAAAATAACGCAACTAGATAGGCGAGGTTAACATTTGTAACATTCTGCATTGCTGGTACGAGATTTGGCATGCCGTTAGCATTAGAGTTAATAGTATCTAGCGTCAAGTAGCTGGTGTTAACGGGGAAAGTTACATTTTTAGCCAACCAAACCACTGCTAAGCCCTGCAGTGCGTGCAGAATCGCTAACACCACATTCCATTTATGTAGTTTTTTGAAATCTTTTGTATTCATAGTATCTTTGCTTTTAAATCTTTTCATAAATTTACTTTATCATATTCGTCATTTATTTTGACGAATTTCACATAAAAAAGCTGGGAACAATTACCAACGACAGTATTGCGAGACCAAAAAGCCTGCGAAAATAATTAACCCCGTAGAATATTTCAAGCATAGACCAGCAAACTATACTCACCAGCGAAACAAGGTCCACAAAAAACTTAAAATCTCCTTCTTGAATAATCTTTGAGACAACCATTGTTAAAAACTAGATTAATAGTGGCGCATTTGGCCACTGAATTATAACTATTTCTCCGTCGCTATTAAAAAATAGTTTACGGAACAATTTTCGGATTTTATGCATAGTCTACATTTTCAAATCAGGATATATGGACTTAGTCGTCTGATCAATTTCTGTTCGTAATTGAGGGAATGGAACACCTTCCCTCGCAGACACGCCCTCAAATATCCAAAAAACTCGCTCTGCATAACCTAGTCCACAAGCAGGAGGCATGCCATACTCGAGCATTTCAACATAATCAATATCTAGCATCTGTGCTTCATCATCACCCTCGTCGCGCATTTTTTGTTGTTGCACAAAACGATCAAGCTGGTCCACTGGATCATTTAACTCACTCCAGCCATTACTTAACTCACTGCCAGCAATTACGGCCTGAAAACGCTGAACGAACCTTGGGTCATCATCGTCTGTCTTTGATAACGGAGATATAAATGTCGGGGTATCTATAAGCCATACCGGTCCAGCAACACTTGCACGAATTTTCTTCCATAATTTGTCGATTCCTCTGGCTTTGTTCTCGGTCTTCTCAACTTCAATCTTATGTTTTTTTAGCTCACTTTTTATTTGTTCTATCGTGCAATCAAACACATCTATCCCGTAATGTTTCTTGATGACATCAGCATATTTCCAACGTTCCCACTTAACGCCCATGTCGATTTTCATACCTCTAACTTCAAATTTCAGCGTCCCGAAAGTCTCAAGTAAGACTTTTTTAAACATCTCTTCCATCAATTCCATGCCGTCTTCCCAATCGGCATAGGCCCAATACCATTCCATGGCAACATGTTCTGGCAAATGTTCGTCACTATAATTTTCATTACGAAACCTTGGGCCAATATCAAACACCCTCTCGTAACCTCCGCCAATTAATCGCTTCAACGGAAGTTCATGAGATATTCGTAAATAAAAATCTTGATCAAGTGCATCCATATGAGTAACAAATGGGGTTGCATCTGCCCCACCGGTTGTATGTTCTAGCACTGGGACATTAATCTCTAGAAAATCTTTGTCTAATAAAAACTGTCTTGTCGCTTGCCAGAACTTACTCCGTCTGACGAAACGATCATAAACATCTTTGTTGACATTCGTATCTACATATCGTCGTCTTAATCTTTCTTCTTTATTCGTAAATCCATCTTCTTTTGTGGGCATTGGTCTTAGCGACTTCGTTAGTAACCTTAGCTTTTCCACGGCAACCGAAATTTCGCCAGTTTTGGTTTTAATAACTTTTCCTGTAGCTTCCACAAAATCACCAGGATCCAGTAATTTTAGATCTGAGTAATTCAGCTCACTATTTGGGTAATGAGCATCGCTTCGACCCTCATCTTTATTAAATAACTGAACTTCTCCGCTCGCGTCCTTTATAACTACAAAAGCTAGTTTGCCAATATCCCGTATCCGAATAATCCTGCCCACAACCGATACTGTCTTGTTCTCAAGCGCAGAAAAGTTTTCAATAACATCTAGATTATTGTGAGTTCGTTTCGTCTTTGCAGGGTATGGATTTATACCGAGTTTTTTTAAATCCTCTATCTTCCGAAGTCTCTCGGCCCTTAATTCAATCAAATTTGCCATACCATTAAATTGTACGATGGCTGACTAATCTAAACAACTATTTACCTCTATATTTACGAAATCGAGACAATTTTATACGTAGTAGTGTCGGCGGGCGTAACAATCTCGACACTATCGCCAACCTTACGGCCAAGTAATGTCTTACCGATCGGTGATTCGTCTGAAATCTTCCCATTTAGCGGATCAGCTTCAACCGTTCCTACGATCAAAAACTCTTTCTTTTTGCCTGCAGTACTTTTTAGTTCAACTTTAGAGCCTAATTTTACCGTTCCATCGGTTTTTGGCTTCTTAATAATCTCGACACTTCTTAAGATGTTCTCAATTTCAGATATCCTAGTTTCAGCTTTCCCCTGCTCTTCTCGTGCAGAAGTATATTCGGCATTTTCGGCAAGATCACCAAACTCTCTAGCAGATTTAATCCTCTCAGAAACCTCGCCTCGCTCAGAAATTAACTTTGTTAATTCTTTTTTTATCTCGGCAACGCCCTCTTTAGTCAAATGGAATTGTTTTTTCATCTTTAGTCCTCTTTAGCTGAATTACGTTATTGTACCTCTAAAGTCGCTGTATTATAGCAACCCTAGCCCTACCTGGCTAGTTTTTTTAATAACTGTTCAACTGATTGTAATTCGGTGTCTTTTTCAGTGCGTTTTTTATACTCGTACTTGCCTGCCTCCACAGTTTTGGCACTAATAACAACCCGATGAGGGATACCAATTAAATCAGCGTCAGCAAATTTCTCGCCAGCTCTTGCATCACGATCATCGTACAGTACCTCAATACCTTTTTCCTGTAAGGTTCGATAAAGACTATCAGCGCTAGCCACTACCTTCTGTTCCTCACCTAACCTTACGATCACGACTCTAGCTGGCGCTACTTCATCAGTCCAAACTAGACCTCGCTCATCGCTAAACTTTTCCGCAATAACACCCATAATTCGGGTAATTCCAATACCGTAAGATCCTAAATGTACTGGTACTTGTTCCCCATTTTCGTCAGTAAACGTAAAGCTCATTTGCTCTGATTTTTCAGTACCAAAATTGAATATATTACCAACTTCCGCAGTTTTTACTTTTTCAAGTCCATCACGGCTAATACCTAGCTCTGCCAGGTTCTCATCGCTCATCACTTCTTCGTTTACAGCGATATCTTTTTCACGATTCAGATAAATTACGTCTTCGCCAGCCTCACAAATTGTCTGGAACTCGTGGCTAAATTTGGTAAATGCTCCGCCACTGGCAAAAGTTACGTAAGTATCCTTGCCTAGACCCAAACGATCGTACACTCGCAAATAGGCATTAATTGTCAATTGGTAAAAATCCTCGTGTTGATCAGCATTAGTACTTAATGAGTACATGTCCTTCATAACAAATTCGCGGCCACGCATTATTCCGCTCTTGGCCCGCAACTCGTTTCGCAACTTCGTCTGGAACTGATAAACATACACCGGCAAGTCTTTATAGCTAGAGATATATTGTTGCATCATTTCTACTATCGCCTCTTCGTGTGACCAGCCAAAACCAACCTCTGTATCGTCTTTTAGCTTTGACTTGAACCACACATCAACCACCTCGTCATCCCATCGTGAAGTAGTTTCCCAAGTTTCTTTTTTCTGCAGAGAACTCATGATTAGTTCCTGCCCGCCAATCTTATTCATTTCTTCTCGAACAATTTGTTTGATGTTCTCCACCACACGTAAACCTAATGGCGTATAGGCATAAACGCCAGCCATTACTTTGTATATATATCCGGCCTGAATTAGTAATTGAGCATTCTTCGCTGTTTCGTCAGCTGGCACTTCTTTTCTAGTTTTAGTAAATAATTGTGAGTATTTCATTGCTTTTATCCTACCACAAAGCGCGTCTCAAGACGGCCAGTCATGTCTTCGCTTACTGCAGACATTCGAGCATCAACACCAGCTTGTGCAGCCGTCCAAAGCGCATTAACGCCTGCCGATAAGCCTCCTGTACCTTCGTTACTTTTGGAGCGAGCTTCTGCCATTGCACGAACACTATCGATATTATGCCGGTTAACTACTTCAATAAGTTGCTCATCGTCATCGTAAACTCCTCCAGCCTCTTTATATATCCGAAGTATTGTGGCCCCAGTAGCTACTGCAATATGAGAACCCATCCCATCATTTTCTCCACCAACATATATTTTCATCAGCTCTCGAAGGCTAAGGGCAGATTCATTGACAACTGTGTCTATTCCACTCTCCCCATTATCTTCTATTAAGTTAAAGAAATTATCTCGTTCTTCATTGTTGCGATATTTATGCCACCATCTATGGCCATTTAGCTGCCGGTGCGTAATATCTAGACTGATCGCCAGTCTACCCATTTCTTCTAGCTCTTTTTCCCAAATCCTGAACACCTCCGTCATCCCTAGAGCAGCACATTGCTGAAGAGTCATATCTCCCGCGCGTTCTGATCCGTACATGCGCTCTGCTTTCTGTCTACCTGTTTCAGCTGCTCCCGAAGTTACAATAATATGCTGATCTTCAGGAAATGATCCAATCAATCCCCTTGCATAGCCACCGATCGCATCCGCGTCAACAAGTCCATCTTTTGTGACTAAATTCGTTCCAAGTTTGCTTACTCTTAAATTTTTCATTTCAAAGTTCTCCATTTAAAAACCCCTCATTGTATTTGAGGGGTGTTATTTTCAATTTTATATTTATATAAATACTAAATTACACCCGCTTGGGGTGGTGTGGGCATAACAATTTGAATAATTCTGTATTCTGCCATGGTTTAAAATATTATAACCTATCTGACCTGAAATACAAACAACAACGTGAAAGCAATACCATTTTTCATCATGTGGAGCATTATTGGTGCGCCAAGCCCACCTGTCTTTTCTCTTAGATAAATTAATACTAACGATAAAATGAAGGTATCTATCGCAGCAATCCACAATAATTCTGCCCCGCTACCAAATTGTAAGTGGGCTGCTGCAAACAAAACGCTAGTTATAATAACCGCAGCCCATTTTGGGAATCCATTCTTTAGGCCAGTATAGAGAAACCCTCTTGCTAGAACCTCTTCTACGAAAGGTGCAGCCACCACTAGACTCAGAAAGACTAATAACAGAGATAGTCCCTGTTGTGCGGTGTCGAACCCGATTTGTTGTTCTTGCTCCAGGTTAACACCCGGAACGATTGCCTTAACAACAACAGTGACAACCGCAAAACTTAAAAAATATACCCCTAGCGCCAGTAGAGCGTATATAAAGTCAGTAATTTTAGGGAGTTTTAAGCCAAGGTATTTGAAATTTCGTTTTTTCCGCTTTAAAAGATAATTAAGCATTATTAGAACGAACAATTCAATCAAAATTATCAGGCCGAACTTTGCCCCGACTGTATCCAGCCACGCTTCTGATCTAGCTTTGTCCATGCCAAATATCGATGGAATCATCAATATTAATAATCCCCCAATCACTTGCGAGGTTAAAAATACACCTATGGTTAGGAAGACAGTCGGAACTGGCTTCCAAAAAACTGACTTTTCTGCTTTATCTTGATTGTTTTTAACTATCAACTTCTCCTGCGTCGTCTCGCTCACCTAAAAGAACCTCCTCACATCAATCACAGTAATAAGCACAAAAAGTATCATCAACGCCACAAAACCCACTCCATGAATCAAATCTTCTTTCTCTTTGGTCAGCGGTTTCTTCATTGCCCTATAAGCCAACGTTACAAAAAGCCTACCGCCATCAAGGGCTGGAATCGGTAGGATATTCATAATTGCTAGCGTTAGAGAGATTATCCCAATTATCATCAGTATGAACCTGGTGCCTAGCAAACTCCCGTCCTTTAATATGACAAATATCCCTACTGGGCCCGCTACTTGTTGGGCGGCCTCTGATCCGTTGCCGGTGAAAATACTCGCAATTGCCGAACCTAACCCATTTAGGGTCATCCAAGTGAATTGTCCAGCTGAACCAACGGCCACGATTGGCGCCGACCATGTCGAACGTCGTAATTCATAAACCGTAGGTGTTATACCAAGATAACCTTTGGGATTATCAGTATTCTTTGACTCATCTACCTCTTCTGTAGACCTAAGCTGAACTTGAGCCATTTGTCGCTTGCCGGCACGCTCAAAACTTACATATGCACTTTGATCAGCTAATTTTTCGGTTTCATTAGGAAATTGCTCCACGTCTATAACCTCAACAATAGTAGTTGGTGTTTTACCTACTCCGATAATTTTATCTTGCACTTTAAAACCTGCTTTTTCAGCAGGCGAGCCTGGTTCGACAACTGCAATTAACACATCTTTACTAGAGACTATCGTGTCACTAGCAACACTAAACTGATTTTCAAATAATTTTGGCATACCGATCAGCGCTAGCACAAAGAATATTAATATAGCTGTTATTAGGTTCATGACTACCCCAGCAGTCATGATTTTCACTTTATTCCCTAAAGTAGCGGACCCATAACTCCCCTTATCAGTAGCCGAATCATTCTCTCCTTTAAGTCTTACGAATCCACCGAGTGGCAACAAATTTATACTAAGGAGCATCTTGCTCTTGAGTTTCTTGCCCCATACTTTCGGCGGGAATCCAATCCCAAACTCTTCTACAACCACACCACTTTTTCGGGCCGCATAATAATGTCCAAACTCGTGGACAATCACTAAACAAACAAACAAAAATATTCCTATTACTAACAGCATTATTTTCCGAACCTCCTTATGCGCCTTTTATAATCGTTTATAGCATCATTGAGGTCATTCTTATCAAAATCAGGCCAAAATTTGTCATTAAAAAATAGTTCTGCATACGCAGCCTTATACAACATGAACCCACTCAGTCTTTTTTCACCTGAAGTCCTAATAATCATGTCCAGATTAGGGAAATCCCTTGAATACAATAGTTGTTCAAAGTCTTCTTTACTTAGACGTTTACCATCTTTTTGATCATGATATTTGTTCACTGCATCAATAATCTCATTCTGACCACCGTAATTGAAGCACAAACCGACTGTAGCTACCGTATTATTTTTTGTTAGTTCTTCTGCTTTTTCTATAGCTAGTACCAATTTAGAGCTTAGTCTATCTCTTGAACCGACAAATATAACCTTTATATTATCCCCATGTAACTGGGCGACATCTTTCGTGGCGATTTTTAGTGCTAATTTCATTAAATAGCTAACTTCCTTCTCGCTTCTCTCCCAATTTTCAGTTGAAAACGCATAGGCAGAGATGTATTTTATTCCCTGATCTACAGCTTCTTTAATAATAGTTTTAAGGTTTTCATAACCTCTAGCGTGACCCTGAAAGATTGGTAGACCGTTAGCTTTTGCCCAACGACGGTTTCCGTCCAATATTAGTCCGAGATGTTTTATTTCTACTGCATGTTCTTCGGTCACTTAACTATTCCCCCTCTAAGGATTACTCGACAAAAACTAAACAGTCATTATTTCTCGTTCTTTAGCTTTAACAGCTGATTCACACTGAGTTTTGTATCTTTGCATAATCTCATCAACCTGCTTTTCAAACCGACTAAATTCATCTTCTCCAATATCTTTATCTTTTTTAGCTCCTTCGGCTATTTCGCGAGCTTCATGACGGATATTTCTCATCCTAATCATTGCTTCTTCAGCTTTTGCCCCTAACTGCTTCACAATCTCTCTTCTACGCTCTTCATTAAGTGGCGGAATTGGAATCCTAATTATCCTACCATCATCAGTCGGGTTAAAGCCTAGGCTTTGATTATCTCGAATTGCTTGAGATATCGACTGGATATTATTCGGGTCAAAAGGTGAAATTTGAAGTAATTGTGGTTCTGGGCACGATATTGTTGCCACTTGGATTAACGGCATGGGCGTTCCATACGCCTCCACCTTAACGCTATCTAGCATTGACGCATTCGCTCGTCCAGTCCTAACCTTTTTTAGCTCAATTTGTAGATGCTCAAACGCCTGTTTGAATTTTTGCTCAGTAGTAGTGAATAAGTCGTTAATATTCATATTTGTCTATACGTTTATTGTAATGCAATTTACGTTTTTACGATACTTCACCTATTTGCATACGAGAGAATCGCCTAACTATCAGATTCTCGCCAAGTTTTGCCCCATGTTCTTTTACATACTGGTCCACTGTAATTTCTGGGTTTTTTACGAATGGCTGTTCTAGCAAGCATTTTTCAGAAAAATATTTTTTCACCATTCCATCGGCAATTTTTTCTACCATATCAGTTGGTTTGCCGTCTAATTTAGCTTTTTCGCTGAATTCAGACTTCTGTTTATCAATCTCCTCTTTTGGAATATCATCCATCGAAACATACATAGGCGCGGATGCAGCAACATGCATACAAACGTCCTTAACAAGGTTCGTAAACAATTCATTCCTGGCTACAAAATCAGTCTCGCAGTTTAGTTCAACCAAAACACCGATTCGACTATCGTGGTTATATGTCCCAATAACTCCGGCGCGGGCTTCTCTCTCACCCCTCTTTTCAGCCTTTGTGAGGCCTTTTTTTCGCATTGCCTTCAAGGCTACTTCAAAGTCACCATTAGCCTCAACTAATGCTTTCTTTGCATCAGTTATGCCAACACCTGTTAATTCTCGTAGTCGTTTAATCTCTTTAATGTCCACTGTCTACTCCTCCTTCTTGTCGTCTTCAGCTTTTACTTCAGTTTTTTGTTTAGATTTTCCACTATTTATTGACGCAGTTAACAATTCTCCGATTAAATCGTGAGTTTTCTTTGAATCATCATTGCAAGGTATAGGCCAATCAACTAATGATGGGTCAACGTTAGTGTCAACAATAGCGACAACTGGAACACCTAGCTTTCTCGCCTCTTTAATAGCATTGTCATCATGCAGGGCATCAAAAACAAAAACTACATTTGGTTTTGCTGGCATAGCTTTAATACCGCCATACATCCAATTCATATGATCAATCTCTTCTTGTACCCTCTGGAGCTCAAGTTTGTTATATCGGGCCGCAAATTGGCCTGACTGCATTTTTTCTTCTAAATCTTTTAGGTACTTAATTCGACCTTGAATGGTCTTACCGTTAGTCAGCATGCCGCCAATCCATCTGTTAACCACGTATGGCGAGCTTGTTTCATCAGCAGCCTTACGAGCAGCCTCTTGTGCTTGCTTCTTGGTACCAACAATTAACACGGTCTTGTTCTGAGCCACTGTTTGTTCTACGAAATCCAATGCTAATGTCAGATTATCTGCCGTTTGCACTAGATCAATGATATGAATTCCACCGCGCTTGCTGTGAATATATGGTGCCATTTTTGGATGCCACCGACTAGTTTTGTGCCCAAAGTGCGCACCGGCCTCTAACAGCTTCTTAATATCTACATCGTTTGATGCCATTTAATATAATCCTTTCTCTTCGGTAGAGCTTCTCAAAAAAATCACAAGAGATCATTTTAAGAGAGGATTTGTTACACTACCTGATTAATAATGATGTACCTATACTATCATGTATATGATATTTGTCTATAACACATATCTCTGTTGACTCCTAGCTAACAGATGTGTATACTTTGGCTTTGATTATGAAAAAAGATCTACACCCAAAGAATTATCGGACTGTCGTATTTCAAGACCTGAATAACGACTGGTCTTTACTGACCCGCTCAACAGTTGACTCTGAAGAAACAATCAAATGGGAAGACGGTAACGAGTACCCTCTAGTAAAAGTGCATATTAGTAGCGCTTCTCACCCATTCTTTACTGGGCAAGAAAAACTTGTCGACGTTGAAGGTCGAGTAGACCGCTTTAAAGCCCGAAAAGATGCTGCTGAAAAAGCCAAAGCTGAAAAACTAGCTAGCTTGAAAAAATCAAAGCCAAAAACTACTGTAAAAAAAGAAGCTCCGGTAAAGCTCGAAGCTACTGCTCAGTCAAAAACTCCCGACAACTAGCGCCTCGACTTTTAATTAAACAGTTTTAGCTATACGCATAAGCTGTTTTTCTTTTATACTAATAACTAACGAGATAAATTATGGATACAAAACGACAAGAGCTACAGACTGAACTAGACAACATCAAAAAGCGCCTGGAAGACCCAGATATTTATAAATCAAAGGATTATCCCGCCCTCGCAAAACGACAAAGCGATATCGAGCAGATTCTCGACCTATTCGCTCTAAAAGACAAAATCCTTAAACAATTATCTGATTCCAAAAATATGACAGATAATGGCGATTCAGAGCTTGCTGATCTGATCATTCAAGAGAAGAGTGAGCTAAATGAGAAGCTAGAATCAATCGATCAGCAACTTCATGACGCTTTAATCCCAAAAGACCCTAATGACCATCGCGATGCAATCATCGAAATACGTGGAGCAGCTGGTGGTGATGAATCAAGTTTATTCGCTGGCGACCTATTCAAGATGTACAGTCGTTGGGCCGAAAATCACAATTACAAGATTGAGCTTTTGAGTGAAAGCCCTAATGAAGTCGGCGGGTTTAAGGAAGTAATTTTTGCACTAGTTGGTCCAGATGCCTATAAAAACCTAAAGTTTGAAGCTGGTGTTCACCGTGTGCAAAGAGTGCCGGAGACTGAGAGCCAAGGCAGAATTCATACCAGCACAGTAACCGTCGCCGTGTTGCCTGAAGCCGAAGAACAAGACGTCGAAATTAGCCCTCAAGATCTTAGAATCGATACTTACCGCTCAAGTGGTCATGGCGGACAAAGTGTAAACACTACTGACTCTGCTATAAGAATTACTCATATCCCCACAGGTCTAGTCGTTACCTGCCAAGACGAAAAATCGCAAATAAAAAACAAGGATAAAGCTATGGGGGTACTGAGATCAAGACTGCTTGCCTTGCAGATTGAAAAAGAGCAGGCCGAACTAAGCGACAAAAGAAAAGCGTTAATCGGTTCTGGTGATAGAAGCGAAAAAATTAGAACTTATAACTTCCCTCAAGATCGAATAACAGATCACCGGATTAATTACTCGAGGAGCAATATCCCTGGTGCCTTGACCGGAGATATAGACGATATCATCCGAGAACTCCAAACATATGAACAAAAACTCTTATCAGACAACTCTTGAAAAAGCTTTAAGTAGCAGTGAGTTAGCGCTAAAAAGTACTCTGCCAGACTCGGCTAGACTAGATTGTCAACTAATCACTGCCCATGTCTTAGGCAAGCCTCGATCTTGGGTAATATCTCATGGTGATTTTGTGCTCTCCACGCCTCAAATACGGCAGATTGAAAGACTTACAAAACTTCGTCAAGAAAATACCCCAATCGCCTACATTTTAAACGAGAAAGAATTTTATCGAAGGAAATTCTACTGTGACGACCGAGCTTTAATCCCAAGACCTGAAAGCGAACAAATTATATCCAGCATGTTAGATATCCTACCCAAGACACCACTGTCAATTATCGATGTGGGGTGTGGCTCGGGGGTGCTAGGAATAACTGCAAAATTAGAAAATCCGAACTGGCAACTAACTCTATCGGATATTTCCAAGCAAGCAATCGATGTTGCCACCCGTAATGTTAAAAATTTTGGATTATCATCTAATGTTTCTATTATCCAATACGATTTACTACCCACCGATAAATATTATGACGTCGTTATCGCGAATTTGCCGTATGTGCCTACTAATCTTATCGGTAAATCAGATATTAGTTTCGAACCTAAAATGGCTCTGTTTGCTGGCGAGGATGGACTAGATTCTTACAGGCAATTGTTCGCCCAATTGCAGAGCAGAAGAGACCGTCCCACATTCCTTTTCATCGAATCACATTCGGATCAGCAAGCTGAACTGATTAACATGGCTCAATCGTGTAGATATAGTCTAATAAAAAAGACAAAGTTTACGCTAGCGCTCAAGCAAAATTAGTTGCTTGCTAGTTCTTGAGCTCTTCTAATTTTACGTCTACACTTTTTTCTTGACCATCCCGAACATAAGTAACTTTAACCGTATCTCCAACCGAATACCTGCTAATCATAGATGAAAGATTATTTTTTTCATCTATTTTTTCGTCATTTATAGCAACAATTATATCCCCATTTGTTAGTCCAGCGCCGTCAGCAGGCGAACCTTGCACTACACCATTATCGCCATTACCACCTTGAATATAAGCACCTTCCGTTCGATCGAGTTGGAGTTCTTTCGCTGTTTCTTTGTCTAGTTGCAAGTAACGCACGCCTAGATATGGCCTTAGTAGCCTTCCGTTTTTTAATACCCCATCTATCAAACCTTTGACATCATTAATCGGGATAGCAAATCCAATATTCTCAGCTCCTCCACCAGCTACTGCTGTATTTATACCAACAACATTTCCATCCGCATTAACTAAAGGTCCGCCAGAATTGCCTTGGTTAATTGCCGCGTCTGTTTGAAAAAGATTCTGTAGGCTCTCCACTCCACCGCCATCTCCTTCAGCCTGAACAGATCTCCCATAGCCAGAGATGATCCCTGATGTTACGGTATTTTGAAACTGTCCTAACGCGTTACCGATGGCAATTGACATGTCGCCTACTCTCATATTGCTTGAATCACCTAAAGTTACCGGTTTTAACTTTACGCCTTTGGTATCTTCAATCTTCAAAAACGCAATATCTAGAGTATCACCACTTGATGTTTTTCCAACAACAGAAACATTGTCGTAAACAGTTCCATCCGACAATACTACGCTTACTTTTGATGTTCCGCTAGGAATAACATGACGGTTAGTAACTATATATCCGTCTTGACTAATAATGAACCCCGTCCCCGCACTCTGTTGCTCAAGCTCCTCGGAACCACCAAACGAATCAGTAGCATTCTCGACACTAATAACATTAACACTGACAACACTCGGTCCGACGGTTTTGGCTATAAAGCTAATCAACTCACTTTGACTTGAAATAGTCTGACGACCTTGATTGGCCTGTGAACTAAATGAGTTAGGGTTATTTGAATACGACCGTGCGCCAAGCCCCCCCCCCAAGAAGCCTATGACTAAAACTAGCAGCCCCTGGCGTAACTTTTTTACCGCCATGACTTTTTTGGGCTCTACGGGTTTACTATTCGATATATCTGTTTTGCTCACTTATACATCCCTCCCTTCATAATTCATGTTAAATAACTGTATCTGACCACTGTGAAAATGCTAATACTACTACTACCACTGCAATCATAATAAATACTATTTGTCGTGATACTAGTTTGGTTAATCTTCCGTCCTGAATCAAGTAATACAAGGTTCCCATGCCAAAACCCAAAACATTTAGAAGTAAGACAGGCTGGGCAACTATTCCATAAAATATTAGCCAGTGTCCCAGTAGCCAAGCTAAAGCTCCGGCAAAAAATGCCCAATAATCACCTAAAAATCTACCGTAAGAATCATCAAAGCTACTAAAAAAGTGCCTGGCGCAGAAATAACAGATAACCCAGGTTCCTAGAACTAGGACAATCAAGGGTTCGCCACCCCATTTTGTATAAAGGGCCATTAGCCCTAATAATTGTGCTACTAGTGCCTGCGCACTCATGCCGTATATTGTATTACTGGGTTTTATTAATAAAAGCCATACGGCGTATGATAATGTCCAGATCAACTGCCAGACAACTGAATTTGTTTGAGACATAAATATTACAAATGAAATACCTGCAATCATATCTACTGCATTAGCTCTAATGTATGCTGGCCAATGCCTTGGCCTAACTGCTAACATTCTCCATTTGCTTAACAAGACCAAAATTATCGCTAACTGAACTAAATTGATCCTGACGAAAACGTAGACCAGTAGTGGCAAAGCTATTGTGAAAAGCACATGAAAGATACTAGAGAAGCCACTTGCAGGTCTAATTTTCTGGAATTTTGCTTTCATTCTTTCCCTACGATTATAACAAAGTCGGTCTTCTCAGGATCTACACTAACACCCTCAGGAAGTTTGTTAATAGCAGTTGTTTTAGTTCGAAGTTCCAGATAGCGTTTCGTATACTTATTGTCTCCGTTTCTTAGATCAATTAATTGTATGCCCGCAGAGCCCTTATTCGGTGCATCGCCAGTACTGACAATCTTGTAGCCATACGATTTTAAGTTGTTAGCATATTTTTTTGCTAGGCCAGCATCACTTGTGCCATTTAATACTACTATTCCAGCATTTTCTTTTTTCAAAAACCCGTCTCTTAGTTTTGTTCGTAGATATTTATGAATTTCGCCATAGTTATCGATTCCTGCTTTTGGCACAACAACGGATAGACCATCGATTGTATCAGTGGTTACAAATTCGTTTGGAGGATCTGCTAGTCCGACAGAAATAACTTTATCTTCACCTACGTCTTTTCCGATTTCATATAATTTCAAAATATCGTCAATACTAAGATTTGTATGAACGTGACTACCAAAAGCATTTAACAGACCGGTTATTTTAATAGGGTTACTAAAAGTACCTAGACTAAGTGCTTTTTCTTTAAGAGCTACCATCACTTGTCTTTGACGTTCTGTTCTATCAAAGTCACCTCTAGCACTACCAAACCTCGATCGTGAGAATAACAAAGCTTTTTTACCATTAAAGTGCTGGACTCCTTTATCTGCTATCAAAGGATCCCAATTATTCTCCCAGGCTACGGAAGGATCATAAAGTGGTTCTTTGACATTTACATCAATCCCTCCGACAGTATCAATTGCCTTTTGAAATGCCTTAAAGTCAACCATAGTGTAGTAGTGGATCGGCATTCCAGTTACTTGCCCAGCTACTTTTTCGATTGCTTCTATCCCAATCTTTTCAGCTTCTTTTTTGGATTTTCCTAATGCCAGAGCCTCTTCTTTGGCTTGGGGGTAAACGTTGTTAATCTTTGTGTATCCATTTCCGGGCCTTTGAACATATAAATCTCTTGGGATACTTAGTAATCCCACCTCTCTCTGACACGAATCCACGCTTGCAATTAAAATTGTATCTGTAAGATCAGGTCCGTCGTGCCCAGGCCCACCTTTACCTAGTAACAGAACATTCACTCTTCCGTCACCTTCTTTTTGCAGTAACGATGGGTTTACGTCACAGCTTAACGCCAACGCACTATCGCCACCATCGAATACCTGTCTTGCGCGCCAATACAGCAATCCCAGTATCGACAACCCAACCAGCATAAACAATGCTAGTGCTCCTAAGACACCCCGTTTTGCATATCCTTTAAAACCCTTAGGTTTACTAAATAATCTGTGTTTTTTCCGCTTGCCACTCTCGATGTCCATGTCTAAATCTTTCTTAAATATTGGTTTTCTACCTGTTGAAGTTCCGTCAGGAAATTTATTGGACCGACTAAGTGGGCCAACGTTCATACCATCTTTTTGCCTGAATTGATCTTTTGATCCAATAGATGGCATATACGAAGAAATACTCTTCTTTGGAGCGGACTGCGGAGAAATTATATTATTACCTGGTTTTCTACGAACAAATCCATCTGTCGTAATTGCTCGTCGACTTTTTCTTGAACTGTTTTTATCAATCATAAACGTAAACACTAGTATACCGACAATTGCATGAATTTAGAACGTTTTTTTTATTTTCATACATAGTCTAATCATAGTATTCATATTGCCAATAACGTATAGTACTTCATTAGATGAACGACGAACATTTTAGCCATGATCAGGGAATACAGCCTACTGGTGGCAAAAAAACAAAAAAAGATACCGCGAAAGCTATATCGGGTACACTGGCAATGTTTTTGTTGGCCCCTGTTATAGCACTTTTTTTGGTAGCTTTCGTTTTTCAATCGTATAGGGTAGACGGAGCCAGCATGGAATCAACTCTGTCTAATAACGACCGTCTAATAGTCTCGAAGGTCCCTAAGACTTGGTCAAAAATCACTAAAGAACCGTATATCCCAGCAAGATACGACATAATTGTTTTTCAAAAGAGTGAATCTTTTGGGCTCAAAGAATATGACAAAATTCAACTAATAAAACGAGTCATAGCCTTGCCCGGTGAAAAGGTAGTAATCAAGAATGGTGTAGTTACTGTTTATACGTCAGAGCAACCTGAAGGCTTCAACGTCGATGAAGGCCAAGATTACGCCAGCAACATCGGAAACACGGGTGGAGAGGTTAATGTGAAGGTTGAGAATGACGAGGTCTTTGTGCTCGGCGATAACAGGAATAATTCGTTAGATTCTAGAGTATTTGGCCCTATAAACAGCAATAATATTATCGGGAAGCTCGCGTTTCGGATATACCCCCTTTAAGAAGTCAATTTTCTGATTAGTTCGTCTAGTTTATTATCGTCAGAAAAATGAATTTCTAGCTTTCCACCGTTAGCCGTTCTGCGAATCGATATCGGAGTGTTTAATAATTCGCTTAATTTTTTTGTGTCGATTGTCTCTGTTAACATCTTTTTCTTTACTGTTTGCTCTGATGAGTTGCCTTCTTTTATGCTATTAACATACTGTTCGGCTTGTCGAACCGACCAATTATAGTTAACTACTCTGTCGAGAAGAGCCGTTTGTTGATCCTCCATACCCTTTAAGGCCAATATCGCCCTAGCATGACCCTCACTAATCTTATTTTCTTTTAAAGCCTGTTTAGCGTTTTCTGGAAGCTGCATCAACCTAACAATGTTATTTACAGTCGTAGGTGCTTTCCCGAGTCTGCTGGCTATATCCGCGTAACTCATTGAAAACTGGTTATGTAGTTTTTGAATAGATTGCGCCTGTTCGAGCGGTGATAAATCCACGCGTTGAACATTCTCGATAATTGCGATCTCTAACTGCTCTAGTTCTTCGTGAGATCGTACTATCACTGGCACCTTATCTAACTTGGCTATTTTTGAGGCTCGCCATCGTCGTTCCCCGGCGATTATTAAATATGTATCCCCTTTTTTTGTCACTACGAGAGGTTGTAATATCCCATAACGCTTTATTGATTCTGCGAGTTCTTCCAAGGCTTGTTTGTCGAATTCTCTTCTTGGTTGGTCGGGGTTGGGGATGACTTTGTTAATCTCAATCTTCTGAATCCTTTCGGACCCATCAACTATAGAATTGTCAAAATCGGTCGGGATTAACGACTCGAAACCCTTACCAAGTCCCGTTTTAGAATTTGTTACCATATAAAACTACCTCTCACCCACTCTTTTTTCAATTTCCTTAGCTAATTGCTTGTAGCTTCTTGCACCTTTCGACCATTTATCATGCTCATGGATCGTTCTGCCATAACTCGGCGCTTCAGCCAATCTTACATTGCGAGGGACAACAGTCGAAAACAATTTTCCGTCGAAATGTTTCTTGAGTTCATCGTAAACCTGTTGAGACAATGAAGTTCTTGCGTCGTACATTGTTGCCACAACACCCAGTAACTCTACATCAGGGTTTAAACCTTGTCTGACTCGTTGTAGAACCGCCAATAATTGCGACAAGCCTTCTAATGCATAGTATTCGACCTGCACCGGAATTAGCACCCAGTTCGAAGCTGTTAAGGCGTTAACTGTAAGTAAGCTTAGCGCAGGTGGGCAATCAATAATTACAAAATCATAAGCCACGCCCACAAAAGACTCTTTCAATTTATATTCACGCCGCTCTTCTCTTGCTAGGTCTATTTCTGCTGCCGCCAATCTTTCGTTTGCAGGAACAATACTTACGCCTAGTCTGTCTATCTCGACAATCGCATCACTCAACTTAACTGATCCCATTAATACTTCGTAAGAGGTATTACCCAGCTTTTTATCTACCCCTAGTCCACTCGTAGCATTGCCCTGAGGGTCTAAATCAACGATTAAGACGTTCTTACCTAGCTTTTGTAGATATGAAGCTACATTAATCGCAGTAGTAGTCTTGCCTACACCGCCTTTTTGATTAATGACTGAGATTATATGTGTCAACGTATCTACCCTCGCTCCTATAATTCAAGATTACCACTATAACCATTTCACGGCAACGTGAAAACCAAACAACTAATCCTTTACCATGTAGTATTATAGCGCTAGCGCTATAATACTAGTACTACTAGGCTATCTTGTTAATCTTTATCTGGGTGTATTGTTGTCGATGGCCGCGAACTTTGCTAACACGTTTTTTAGGCTTATACCTAATCGCCTTGACTTTATCGCCTTTCACGAGCTGCTGAACTACGGTAGCGTTAACTTTTACGCCTTTTACCTCTGGAGTCCCCACCGTTGTTTTATCCCCGTCAATCACTAAAATTGGCACAAAATCTAATGTTTTTTGCTCATCAGATAAGTGATCAATATCTAAAGTTTCGCCTTCAACAACTAAATATTGTTTCCCGCCTGCTTTAATTACTGCTTTTTTCATCATTCCTCTGTTTATATGATTTAATTACTCACATGATACTAACAGAGAAGTGTCTCTCTGTAAAGTGTAGCCTATCCGGCTTTTTGTATATTAATGGTTAGCTCTGTTCCTTCAAGCTTTACGACTTCTGTATATTTTAGTGCAACTTGTTCGTGTGTGAGCTTCGAAGCCAGTGTTTCAGAAGCAATGGTAGCTTTATGCTCAGCTATGGCCTGAAGCACTTCTTTATCAGCCGTAACAAGCGATAGCTCTATTCTATCATCGACATTCAACTCTGCCTTTTTACGAGCATTTTGTACGTGTCGCACAATCTCTCGCATTAAACCTTCTCGCTGAAGTTCGGGCGTAATCTTTATGTCCAGCAAAGTGGCTTTCCCAAAACGGACATCCCGAACGTTCACTTCTTCCTTAATGATATCGATATAACCTTGAGCCGTAGCATCAGCTAATCCGCTAATTGTAAGTGATGAAAGTGGCTGCCGAACCTTAATTTTGGCCTCGCCTCTTTGCGATAAGGCGTCGTTAATGACCTGTCGGGTGTTGGCCATTAACTCAAGCACTGACTGATCTTTCTTGGACAGTGTCTCAACTTTTGGCCAGTCACTCAGGTGAACTGATTTCGGTAAACCCGTGCCGTCTGTTAACTCACTCCACAAATAATCGCTCAAGAAAGGCGCCCAAGGTGCCAACAGCTGACAGATGCGAACCAGAGTAAACCATAGGGTCTCGTAGGCTTGCTGCTTGTCGGTGTCGTCTTCAGTCTTCCAGAAACGGCGTCGCGAACGACGAATATACCAATTACTCATATCGTCAATAAGGTTAAAAATCGGCTGGATAGCATGAGCTAATTTGTAATTGTCGGCCTGCTTAGTTACCTCTTCGATGGTTTCGTTAAGTCGGGCCAACATCCATTGGTCTAGAACGCTGGTGCTTTCTGGTTGCTCGCCGGGGGTCGCTGGTCCCCAGGCATCGATATCAGCGTACATTTTGAAAAACCGATGTGAGTTCATGAGAGTGCCCAAAACATTACGGTTCAGGTCCTTAAGTGAATCACGGTCAAAGCGCATATAATCGGCTGTCTGTGTGGCTTGAGTACTCGACAGCAAGAATAGTCGTAAGGTGTCAGCGCCCTCGTCGTTATAAACATCATCGACAGGTGGATAGTTCTTGAGTCGTTTGCTCAGCTTTTGACCGTCGGCTGCCATGATCATGCCGTTAACTACGACGTTCTTATAGGCTGGACTATCGAAGAGGATAGTATTAACGACATGCTGAACATAAAACCACAACCGAGTTTGATCAAGTCCCTCAATGATAAAGTCGGCTGGAAATGTCTTCTCGAAGGTATCTTTGTTCTCGAAGGGATAGTGTTGCTGGCCAATACTCATACAGCCCGATTCGAACCAGCAGTCCAAAACCTCTTCGACCCGGTGATAAGTCTTGCCGTCTTTCTCTATAACAACATCGTCAACTTTTGGTCGATGGACATCTGATAAATCGAGGTCTTTGTCGCCTGCTAGCTCACGAAGCTTGTCGTAACTATCAATTACTAGGTAGTCGTCTTCGTCCTCGGTATTAACCCAAATAGGCATTGGCGCACCCCAATAACGATTGCGCGACACTGACCAATCGCGGGCCCCCTCCAACCACTTACCAAATCGGCCACTCTTGATATTTTCTGGTACCCAGTTAATCTCTTCAGCGGTCCCCATCAGTTGCTCGCGAATGGCTGAAACCTTGATGAACCAACTTGTGATGGCGTAGTACATCAGAGGTGTTTCGCAACGCCAACAAAATGGATAGGTGTGCGTAAAAGTCAGTGCCGCATACACACGGTCGGCTTTGGTTAGATGTTCGATAATGTACTTATCAGCCTTCTTGAAGAAGAAGCCTTTTATTTCATCATAGCCGATATCACCAGTCACCTTACCACTCGCATCGATGGTTTTAAGCACCGGGATGTTATGTTCTTGGCCGAGATTTAGATCGTCCTCACCAAAGGCCGGCGCTACATGCAACACTCCTGTTCCATCATCGATGCTAACAAAGTCGGCTGCCCAGACTTTATAGAGGTTTTCTTTCCCTTCTAAAGTGGCAGCCTCGGCGACTTCAAACAATGATTCATAGCGTTTGCCTACTAGTTCTGTACCGTGAATTTCTTTCAGAATATGGTAATTATCACTAGAAAGAACTTCGAGGCGTTTCTTCGCCAAGATTATTACTTCTTCCTTGCCGTCGTCGTCTTTGAGCCTTGCATAGACATACTCTTCAGTAGGATTAACAGCGATAGCTGCATTTCCCGGCAACGACCAAGGAGTCGTCGTCCAACCCAACAAGAAAGCATCCTCGTCGGCCAATTTAAACTTCACAAATAAACTAGGGTCAGGCACGTCATCTTTATAACCGTCATTAACCTCGAAATTTGAAAGAGGCGTTTCACAGCGAGGGCAATAGGCCGTGCTCTTAAATCCTTTGTACAGCAAGCCTTTTTCATTTATCTGACTAAGCGCCCACCACACACTTTCGGTGTAGCTGTTATCAACGGTGGCATAATAGTTATCGTACTCGCTCCAACGGCCTAACCGTTGCAACAACACTTCCCACTCGCCCTTGTACTTAAAGATTGAGTCGTTGCAGGCGTTGTTGAACTTCTCTAGCCCCAGCTCTAAAATCTGCTTCTTACCGCTGACACCAAACTCCTTTTCAATGGCAAACTCCACGGGTAGACCATGGCAGTCCCAGCCATTACGCCTCGGTACGTAAAAGCCTTGCATAGTTTTATAGCGTAGCACGGAGTCTTTGATAGCTGTCACCAGGCTGTGGCCGAAGTGTGGCAAGCCATTAGCAAACGGTGGGCCATCATAAAAACTAAAGAATGGCCCGCCTTTACGCTGTTCCATACTCTTCTCAAATGTCTTATCTGCTTGCCATTTACCAAGAACTGCTTCTTCGATTTTTGCTAAATTTGATTTTTGCTGTGTCATGTTGCTCCTTTTATAAAACAAATACCTCAAAGGTTTATCTGGATCCGCCAGCTGGCGGAGGTACCATCCAGATTCCTTTGAGGTGATCTCAAAAGCACTCTTTTTATCAGCTGTTACGGGCTTACCCGGCGAGTTCTAATTTCTGTAACAACAGATTTCTTCTCGCTCCGTTCTCCTTCGTAGCTTTAGCGAAGGAGGGTCGCAGTTGATGGCTGCTCATAACGGATTGTAGTAATTTCTTACTAACCATAAATATACCCTATAAACACCTACCGTTCAACAAGATACGCAGACACTTCGTCGATTAGTGGCATAGTTTCAGTAGCCCGCCAACTACTAACTAGCTGACCACCGTTATCTAGGGCTACAACCGTTGGATAACTAACAATATCGTATAGTTCAGCTAATCTGACGCCTTCTTTTGAATCAACATCAAGCAATTCTAGCGCCCTAGAAGTTCGGCGAAGAAAATCTCTTGCATACTGTTCTACCATTGTCCCATGTTCTGACTGGGGTCTGTAAAGCACAATCACTTTCATCTACCCAGAATACCATCTCTAGGAGGCATTATCTAGCTACAGCCAGTCGTTGAACCACAGGATGTGCAGACATAACAACTACCTGATCGTTGAGTCTGATTACCACAGTTAAAACATAGCGGTGCCGTATCGTCAGACGATGATTTTTCTACAACAACTTGTTCCGTTTCTTTGATTGTTATCTCTGTATTTTGCTCAATTATTGGCTCAGTAATCACGGGTTGATTACCAACCTCTAGTGAAGTTTGAGATTCTGGCATATCGTCGATTGATGCTAGACCTAATTCTAGTCGATCGTCGAAAGACAGATATTCGTTTGCTAACTTCTTAGCTATGTAATCAATTAGTGAAGTGGCTGTTCGGATTTCCGGATCATCAGTTATGCCTGAGGGCGCAAACGACATGCTGGTAAAGGATTTTACATAATCCTTTAACGGCACCCCAAACTGCAATCCATGACTCACGCTAATCGCAAAGGCATCCATAATGCCGCGTAGAGTCGAGCCTTGTTTACTGACATTTACGAATATCTCGCCGGCGGTACCATCTTCGTACTCTCCCACTGTCATATATCCATGACTATCTGCAACTCTGAAAGAGAACGTTTTGGCCGTTCGTGTTCGAGGCAAGGACTTTCGCAAAGCCCCACCTTTTAGTACAAATTTATCTTCAATCGAAGCTGTTATTGTAGTGGTCACATCTGCAATCTTCTCTTTATCCTCAGAGCCAGCCTTTTTAGCCATAGCGAGAGGTTGGCCGACCTTACAGTTATCTCGATACACCGCCACAGCTTTTAATCCAAGTTTCCAAGATTCAATATGTAACTGTTCAATTGCTTCCACATCAGCCTCTTCGGGCATGTTAACCGTCTTACTAATTGCACCTGATAAGAAAGGCTGAACAGCACCCATCATCTTTACGTGTCCCATGTAGTGAATCGAATTATCGCCCATAGAACAAGCAAACACGTTTATATGCTCTGTTTTTAGATGCGGCGCGCCAATAATAGTCTTTTCTACATCTATAAATCCAACGATATCGTCAATTTGCTGCTTTGAATATCCCATAGCGTTAAGTGCACGAGGAACGGTCTGATTAACGATGTGCATTGTTCCGCCACCTACAAGCTTCTTAACCTTAACGAGTCCTAGGTCCGGCTCAATACCAGTTGTGTCACAGTCCATCATCAAGCCAATTGTGCCCGTAGGAGCCAATACGCTCGCCTGTGAGTTGCGAACGCCATGAATTTCAGATAGTTGCACTGCTTCGTCCCAAGAATGCGCTGCAGCGCTTAAAAGCTCTTCAGATACTAGGCTAGCGTCAATCTTTGAGACTTCCTGCCTATGCATTCCGATGACCTTAAGCATTCCCTCTCGGTCTTTTCTGAATCCAGAGAAGGTACCAACCCTTTGGGCAATCTTGGCACTAGTCGCATAAGCGTGTCCAGTCATCAATGCAGTAATTGCTGCTGCCTGGGCTCGACCTTCATCAGAGTCGTACGGCAAGCCTTGGGCCATAAGTAATGCACCGAGATTAGCGTACCCTAGTCCAAGCTCACGATACGCTCGTGCATTTTTGCCAATACTCTCTGTTGGGTATTCTGAATATCCAACCAATATCTCCTGAGCCGTGAATATTAATTCAACAGTATGCTTAAATGCCTCTACATCAAAAGTATTATCATCTCGTAGATATTTTAGAAGATTTATCGATGCTAAGTTACAGGCTGAATTATCTAAGTGCATGTACTCACTACAAGGGTTTGACGCATTAATCCGTCCAGCATTCGGACAAGTATGCCACTTGTTAATTGTAGTATCGAACTGCATCCCTGGGTCCGCACATTCCCAAGCTGCTTCATTTAATTGCCTAAAGAGTGCTCTGGCTTTGATTGTTTTTACGGCTTTTCCAGTTTTAACTTCTTTAAGATCCCAATCTGAGTCATTTTCAACGGCTTGCATGAACTCGTCCGTGACCCGCACGGAATTATTGGCGTTTTGATACTGGACAGAGAAAGAATCCTTACCATCTAGGCTCATATCAAAACCATTTTCCTCTAACACTCGGGCTTTCCGCTCCTCTATCGCTTTACACCAAATGAATTCTTCAATATCTGGATGATCAATGTTGAGAATGACCATTTTTGCGGCTCTACGAGTTTTTCCACCACTTTTTATTGCTCCTGCCGATGCATCAGCACCTCTCATAAAGCTAAGTGGTCCACTAGCCGTACCCGCACTCTTTCCTAGTTTTTCAACTGACGAACGGATTCCACTCAAGTTAATGCCTGAACCCGAGCCTCCCTTGAATATCATTCCTTCTTCTTTATACCAATTCAATATTGCCGGCATAGTGTCTTCAATACCCAAGATAAAACAAGCGCTAGCTTGTTGAGAGCGGCTCGGAGCGCCAATATTGAACCATACAGGAGAATTAAAGGCTGCTCGTTGAGTGGCAAGGATGTACTTTAGTTCTTCAGAAAAAATTTCAGCTTCTTGATCGGATTCAAAATAATCTTCGCTAAGTCCATGCCGAGTAACCGTATCAACCACTCTGTTAATCAAATCACGGAGAGAACTTTCACGTTCATCAGTACCCGGAGTCCCGGTAAAATATTTTTGAGCAACAATGTTGACGGAATTGAGCGACCAACTATCTGGAAAATCAACACCTTTTTGTTCGAAAACAGGCACCTTAGTAAAAGGGTTTGCGATTACCGAATCCCTTTTCACCCATTTCAACTGATCATACGCACTTTTTTTGGGTTGCGTAAATAACCTCTCAACCCTTAAGCTGGTTGCTTGACTCATATTTTTACCCTCACTTGTATATTTTTAATATTGTTTAGTTTTTGTTTAGAGTTCTTTTACGTCGCCTAGGCAGTAACACCTCCCCAGATTTTACGTAAAACAGCTCTCTAGAATATTACCGTTGGTTGTAATGCTCTAGAGAACCGCCAAGTTCTTCACTTAGAGTTCCCTTCTTTCATGCTTCGTATCTGTGACAGTTCTTTTTCAAAGCCCGCTATATCTTTAAAGCGTCTGTACACACTAGCGAAACGAACATATGCAACTTCATTTAGTTTTGCAAGATTCTCCATCACAAGATCACCGATTTTTTTAGTAGTAACCTCATGTTCGTCGCACGCATATAGTTTACGCTCTATATCGGCGACCATATCTTCAACCTGCATGTTGGTGATAGTTGTCTTTTCGCATGCTCTATACAATCCGGCTTGTAGTTTTTCTCTGTCGAATAGTTCTCGTACGCCATTGTTCTTGACTACCACTAACTGAGGTCTCTCTATCCTTTCATACGTAGTGAATCGATGATTACACTCAGGGCAACTCCTACGCCTTCTGATCGCATCACCACTAGCTACGTCACGAGACTCGATAACCTTTGTGTCGGAGTGTTTGCATTGACTACATTTCATTTTGCACACCTCCTTTGTTCAAATTTAAAGTACTAGAACCGTATTGAATCACTATATATGGTGCTTGTGATATACACATTAACTCTATGGATGGTGTTTTGCAACAAATAAATGGTGTATTATTTTCGACAAAATTATCTATTTATCGTCGTTGTCTTCGTTAGCTTCTTCTTTGGATCGTTTCTTTTTTAGTCGTCTTAAGAATGATGGCTTTTCAAGCTCCACTTCACGCTTTTTTTCTTCATCGTCCTCATCCGAATTATTCTCAGAATGATCAGTATGCTCTACAGAAGAATCATCAGGGTGTTCCATTGTCCAAATATTTGGCATTGGTTGGTCGCTATGGAAATCGTGGCTCTCATCAGTATCAATTGAAGTACTCTTTGAATCCAAATCCATATCTATATCATCTATGTCTCCAGTAACCGACGATTCCCCGCTCCCAGATTCTGTTTTTTTATTACTATTCTTTGATGGAGTGAAATATGATGCATCAAACCCGGTAGCCACTACTGTTAGTATCATTTCTCCTTCGATTTCAGGATTAATTGTAGCTCCAAAAATTATATTCGCATCAGGGTCGGCAGCTTTAGTAATTGATTCTGCGGCAGCATTAATTTCATGCATACTCATGTCGTTGCCACCGATTACGTTGAACAAGATGCCTCTTGCACCATCTATGGATACTTCAAGTAGTGGAGATTCAATAGCTTGTTGAGCGGCCTTTACGGCTCGGTCTTCGCCACTAGCCCTACCTATGCCCATTAATGCAGATCCTGCATTACTCATAACAGTCTTAACATCAGCAAAATCGAGATTAATTAGTCCATGAACTGTAATAAGGTCAGATATTCCTTGGACTCCCTGTCTTAGAACATCATCGGCAACCTTAAATGCTTCAAGCAAAGGTGTTTGTCGATCGATAGTCTGTAACAACCTGTCATTTGGAATAGTGATTAAAGTATCGACAGAATCTTTAAGTTTTTCAATCGCAGCCTCAGCATTACGTTTTCGCTTGTCTCCTTCAAAGGCAAATGGTTTTGTTGCAAATCCTACAACTAATGCACCAGAATCTTTAGCAACTTTGGCTACCACGTGTCCCGCTCCACTTCCCGTGCCACCACCTGCTCCAATTGTTACGAAGACCATGTCAGCGCCTGCAAGAGTATCACGAATCTCTTCGATCGATTCTTCTGCAGCATTCTGCCCCATCATAGGATCAGCGCCAGCACCTAAACCTCTGGTAGCTTCTTTGCCAATATGAATTTTCTTCAATGCTCGCGAATGATGTAGTGCTTGGGCATCAGTATTGATAGCAATAAACTCGACTCCATCCACTCCAGCATCAATCATCCGATTAATCGCAGCTGAACCCGCTCCACCAACTCCTACGACTTTAATTGATGCGAATGTTTCAACTTCTGGTGCGACCTGTGGCATGTTTTTACCTCTCTTAGACTAACAATTTTATCTAGTGATAAGTATACCCTAGCTATTGAACAACTTCAATGTGCTGTTGGGACTACTTTTTTATAATGCCGAGTAATTTATTTGACTACCCTTTTTTTCAAGTTTTTCCATAAGCCCTCAACCACACCAAAAACTTTATCATTAGCTCCCTCAAGTCGCTTTCCATGAGCTCCATCTGAGGGCATTAAGAACATATCAAGTAACATCAAACCGACTGCTGTTCTATAGCTTTGGTCATTGACGGTATCTGCTAGACCTCCAATAGACTGAAGCGAACCAAGTCTAGCCGCTAGTTGAAGTTTGTCTTTGGTAAAATCAGCGATTCCTGGAGTCTTCGACACTCCCCCTACCAGCACGATACCTCCAGGCAACCTACCTGCCTTATGAATACGCTTCAACTCTTTCTCGATAAGTTCAAATAACTCTTCCATGCGAGCTTCAGTAATCATAGCAACTTCACTGGAGTCGAATTCATAATGTTTTTTCTCATGGGTTATTTTCACTTTTGTTGATTTATGATTACCAGATAATTTTGAATGCTCTATTTTGACTTTCTCGGCTATATCTAAATCAATTCTAAGTCCAATGGCGAGATCGTTTGTAAGATGTATCCCCCCGACAGGTATTACGCCAATATACTGAACCTCTCCATCTTCGATAATTACTAAATTAGTGGTTCCAGCCCCTATATCAATCACTAGTGTCCCAGCTTCTTTTTGTTGCCGTGATAATACTGCTTCAGCCGCAGCTAGACTTGATACAGTTCTGTGCGACGGTCTGAGGTCACAATGCTCAAGAACACTATATATCGAATTAATATTTGGTGTTGCTGCTGTTACTATATGCGTATCTACCTCTAGCCTGACGCCATGCATGCCCACTGGGTCTTTGATATTATCTTGGCCATCGATTCTATAATTTTTTGCAAAAACTTGAATAATTTCCCTATTCGGAGGCAGGCTAACTATAGTAGCTGCCTCTTCTACCCTTAGTCTATCTTCGTTTGTAATTTCTCTATTAGTAGAGCTAATCGCGATAACGCCTTGAGAATTCAGACCTCTAACATGCGATCCGTTAATATTGATAGTAGCTGTGCGAATGTCAAACCCAGAAACTCGCTGAGCCTCGTTAACCGCACTAGAAACCGCCTCAACTACATCTTCAACATGAGCAACAACACCTTTCCTCATTCCTAGATTCTTGGAAGTACCATGGCCAACTATAGCCGGCCGATTAGGATCGGTAGGATCAGTTGTACCAACTACGCATCTTACTGCGCTGGTACCTATATCAAGCCCAACGAAATGTTGTGTGGGTTGTTCTCGCATGTGTAAGAGTATAACGCTTATATTTACTTCACATCAAGCTATTACTACGTTTTGTTAGAGGATGTAAGAATTTCTACGCCTGTTTTTGTAATTAATATCGTGTCTTCAAAATGTGCAGACAAAGAACCGTCTTTGGTCTTCACTGTCCAACCATCTTTATCAATAAAAACATCTTCGCCTCCAAGTGTCGCCATAGGTTCTACAGCAATAGTCATACCGGCGCATAAAACTGGACCAGTGTTTTTATGCCCGTAATTAGGAATTTCAGGAGCCTCATGCAGGCTATGCCCTACTCCATGCCCCACAAACTGTTTTACTACCCCTAAACCTGCTTCTTCCAGTACATCAGAAATCCTTGCACCTAACGAGCCCACTTGAACTCCGTCTTTTAGTATATTCAAACCAGCTCTGAGTGATTCTCGTGTTTTTTCAACTAGTTTTTTTACTTCCGGGTCTAACTTACCGACAACAACAGAGATTGCCCCATCAGTAATCATGTCTTTATGCAAAATTCCAAAGTCAAAACTAACAATATCACCTCTTTGTATGATCCTTTTTTCACTGGGTATTCCATGAACAACTTCATCATTCAAAGAAATACAGATAACATCCGGAAAACCATAATACCCCAAAAATGCTGGCTTCACTCCGTAGTTTTTTAGTTCTTGCTTGGCTATATCCGCTAAAAACTTTGTGCTCATCCCCGGTTCAACTGTTTTTTCCAACAATAGCAGTACAGACTTTAGCATCTTTCCGCCCTCTCGCATTGCTTGAATTTCTTTATCTGTTTTGATTATTGGAGTCATTGGCCAAATTTGCCTTTACTGCCTTTAGAATCTCGTCGTGTACTTCTTCAACATTTTGTTCTGCATTAATATCATAAACTTTTACATTATTATTCTTAAGTTCTTCCAGTACAGGCAAGATTGTTCTATCGTACTCTTTTAATCTTAGTTCTATGGCATCAGCATTGTCATCAGGACGCCCTCTGCTTAACAATCGTTCTTTTACGATATCTGAAGACGCCACAAGATGAATAACAGCACTAACTTTAAGTTGTCCATATTTTAACTGGTTTAACAGCCAATCCGCCTGGCCAACTGTCCTAGGAAATCCGTCTAGAATAAATTCATGGTCTGTGTCTACCACTGAAAAAATTTTCTGAACCAATGAGATCATCTGATCGTCATCCAATAATTTACCCTCAATCATATCCTTTCTAGTCTGCCCTGAGATTAACATTCTCAAGAATTCACCAGTCGATAGCCACGGCAAACATAAAACATCAGCCAGTTTTCTGCCCTGCACACTTTTACCCGAACCAACAACACCCATAAATATAATCATTGTCCAATTTTCTCCTTAACCAGTCTTGCGATAGTCGCACCGTCAGCTGAACTACCAGTTTTTGTTTTAACCAAGCCGATAAATCTACCCATATCTTTCATCTCAGCAGGCTCCGACCCGATAACCTCATCAACAATTTTTTTGATCTCATCTTCACCCATTTGCTCTGGTAAATACGATCTGATTAAATCAGCCTCTGCTTTTTCTGCATTCTCACGTCCCTCGTCCGCGGCTTTTTTATAAATTTCGGCTGTATCATCTCGTTTTTTTGCTTCTTTTTGAAGCAGATCAACTAGCTCTTGTTCGCCGAGACCATCATCTCGCTTGTTCTTGGCAATTTCTGCGTCCAGGATCACACTTTTTATAACTTTTAGAATTGATGATTTGTCTTTATCGCCAGATAACAAAGCTTGTTTTAAATCAGCGTCAATTGTTTGCTTGATGCCCATTAGCGGATATCAGTTTTTTGCCTAAAAGTTTTTACTACTTTTCGTTCACTTCTGATTATTGCTCGTTCACGTCTCTCGCGCTTACTCATTGGTTTTTCAAAATATTGATTTTGCTTTACTACAGCAATAGCTCCAGACTGTAATACTTTTCGAGAAAATCGTCTCAGCATACTCTCTAGTGGTTCTTTTTGATCTTTACGAGTAACTTGTATCATAACTTCGATAATATACCCTAGTTTTAGGTTGATTGCAAGGAGTTAATTACGACGTTCGAGATCGTTTTTGATTCGCTCGTTGTGACTTTAGGACAATACTTTGCAACTCCTTAAAAATTATAAAATGCTTATTTGTATAATAAACCTTTGTATTAGCCTGTTTTTCAGATATCAAAAAACCAATTTTTTCTAATCTTTTTAGTTCTCTCTGAATATTTCCTGCGTCTTCTTTTATAAGTTTGGCTAGCCCACGAACGTGTGTTTTAAAATCGGGGTACTTTGCATACACCACTATTATCTTTCGTCTGACTCGTGAAGTTATAAATACATCTAACATAAGCTTTTATTGTTTTTAGGACAACGTATCTACTAGTATATGTATCTCGATTTATTTTTCAATACTTAATCTGCATTTAATTCTATAATAAGATTGTGTACTACTACAAAATTGCCATCTCATCTAATAGTTTAAAAGGCGTGAACGAGCTTACCTACTCTTGTAATGAACGATTAAATCCTGGCAGAATCGTCCAAGTACAACTAAGAAATAATTTATGTCTAGGAATAGTAATCTCAGAAACAAAGGCTTTAAAAAAGACCAGGACTAAGTCAATATCAAAACTTTACAACGCTTTACTCCCAAAATCTTCACTAGACCTACTTAAATGGCTTAATCAATATTATCCTGGTGATTTTGGATCGTGCGTATCACTTTTCTTGCCCAATCAAATGATCGACGAATCCTTTCCGGCAAAAAAAGAACCGATTACTAAATCAAAGCTGCCAGCCCTAACACTTCAGCAAAAAAATGCCATTCAAATCATCAGTAATGACGCGATCAATTCGATTTTTTTATTGCACGGTGATACGGGCACTGGTAAAACTCGAGTTTACATCGAGCTCGCAAAAGACAGCATTAAAAATAACAAATCCGTGGTCATTTTAGTCCCCGAAATCAGTTTATCTCCTCAGTTAGCGAAGGAATTTGAGAACATTTTTGGCAATAAAGTCTTGACCGTCCATTCCAAACTCACCCCCAAACAACGAGCGATGCTTTGGGTAAAGATTCAATTGTCTGACACGCCCCTCGTCATTATCGGACCCCGCTCAGCCCTATTCTCACCCCTCAAACAAATTGGCTTAGTAATTATCGATGAATCTCATGACGACAGCTACAAGCAGTCTCAAAGCCCAAACTATGATGCTAGGAGAGTGGCTGCAAAGATGGGGATGATTAGGGGGGCAGCTGTAGTCTATGGAACAGCCACGCCGAATATCTCCGACTACAAAAACTTTCAAGACCATGATGTCCCAATAATTCGGATGGATCAGCCGGTAAGTAAAGCTATAAAACTGGCCAAAACAAAGTGGGTTGATTCAAAGGATCGCTCAGTCTTTACTAAGTCATCCATCTTTTCTAATGCTTCTCTAAGTTCAATCGAGCAATCACTAAAAAACCACAATCAAATTTTGGTTTTTTTAAACAGACGAGGAACAGCTAGAGTAGTGATTTGTGAATCTTGTGGCTGGCTTGCAACCTGTCCCGAATGCGACACTAATCAAATCTATCACGGAGACTCACATCAATTAATCTGTCACATATGTGGTCGAAAATCCACTGCTCCTTCTAGCTGCCCGTCTTGTCACGAAACTAATCTGAGTTATAAATCTCATGGAACAAAGTCTATTGAGAACGAACTCAATAAACTCTTTTCGCACGCAAAAGTTATGCGATTCGATAGCGACAACCTAAAAAAAGATAGTCTGCAGGAGCAATATCACGAGGTGCTAAATGGAAATATTGACATCATTATTGGCACACAAATCATTGCAAAAGGTCTACATCTTCCGAAACTAAACCTAGTATGCATCCCTTTTGCCGACAACGGCATCACTTTGCCAGACTTCTCCTCAGAAGAAAAGTCATACCAGCTTTTACAGCAAGTATTTGGTAGAGTCGGAAGGACCAAAAACGATAGTTCTGTTATTGTTCAATCATTCTCATCAAATAGCCCAGTGCTAAAGAGCGTTCTCTCCAATAATTGGAGCAATTTCTACAGAACTCAACTCCTACAGAGAGAAAAATATCATTTACCACCTTATTATTATTTATTACAACTCACAATAAGACGAAAAACTACTCAGAATGCTCAAAAAAACGCTATGAACCTGAAAACTAAACTTCTATCGGCAAACAATAATATAGAGATATTAGGGCCATCGCCAAGATTTTATAATAAAACAAGTGGCAACTATAATTGGCAGATAATTGTTAAATCTAGATCTCGAGGTCAACTTGTGAACATAATAAAAACCCTTCCAAGTGGCTGGTTGTCCAATATCGATCCCGTCAATCTTTTGTGATGAGCAGGAGATTCGATATACTTTATTGATAAACATGGCAACAAAAGAAGACATCATTACCCTACCCAACAATCACCTTCGTCAAAAATCGGCCCGAGTTGGTGTAATTACGCCTGATATTAAAAAAATAATAACTGATATGCAGGACGCTACGATTGATTGGGAAGCTAACCGCAAACATGAGGTAGGCGTTGCTCTAGCCGCCGTCCAGATAGACAAGTTATTTCGTATTGTAATTATTCGTAACGATATTGAGGACCGAGACAATAAAGAGTTTCAGCTACTAATTAACCCTGAGATAACCA
>DAISWO010000003.1:109304-116602 GCA_036826295.1 Candidatus Saccharimonadota bacterium
AAGGCAAATTAGTAGAGGATCATGAAGGATGCCTAAGTGTTAAAGATATATATGGAGTTGTCCCACGATACGAGAAGATAAAAGTAAAAGCTATCGACATCAACGGAAAACCATTTCGAATTACCGCGACAGGTTTTTTAGCTAGAGTTCTTCAACACGAGATAGACCATAATAACGGGACACTATTTATAGATCATATCAAAGAACAGTCTGACAAGTTCTTCAGACTCCAGCCTAGCGGAAAGCTTGAGCCACTGGATTATGAAAGTGAGATAAAAAACAACAAAGATTTGTGGGGCTGAGGATGCAATCACATAAAGTAGTATTTTTTGGCAGTGGACCAGTCGCAGCAAAAGCTTTAAAGCTATTACAAAATAATTTTGATATTGAGACAGTAATTACTAAACCTAAGCCAGCTTATCACAAAACCTCCTTCCCTGTTATTGATGTTTGCGAGAATAATAATATACCTTATTTAACTTGCACTAATCGTAAGGAATTATCTGAATTAATATCAAAAACTAAATTCAGCAGCAAAATTGCAGTGCTAATAGATTTTGGAATTATCGTATCCCAGGATGTAATTGATGCTTTTCCACTAGGAATTGTTAATAGCCACTTTTCAATTTTGCCTGACCTGCGAGGTGCCGACCCCATTACATTTGCTATACTTACCGGTCAAAAAACTACCGGTGTTAGCCTGATGTTGTTAGTTGAAAAAATGGACGAGGGACCACTAATAGCTTTCGGCGAATACGAGCTTCCGAAAGATATAACTACACCCATATTAACAGAGCATCTAATCCATTTTAGCGATAGGTTACTACGCCTAGAACTCCCTAAGTATATTCAAGCCAGACATTCGTCACCTCAGTCAATAACAAATAGAAAAGTCTCTTACTCACGAAAAATCACTAAAGATGACGGTAAAATTGACTGGTCAAAAAAAGCAGAAATCCTCGAGAGAGAAATTCGCGCTTATCGAGATTGGCCAAAGAGCTACACTTCACTCGCTGGTATAGACATTACGATTACAGAAGCCAGCTTAGTAGAAGAACAGGGTGAGCCGGGCAAGCTATCCATTAAAGATAAGCAACTTATTGTATTCTGTGGCCAAGATTCTCTTTTAATAAAAAAACTGGTGCCTGCAGGCAAAAAAGAAATGACCGCTGAATCATTTATCCACGGTCATAAAGCTCTACTGCAACAACCTTAACTATCGATATCTTACGCAACAGGAGGGCCCTGAGGATCAGCTGGAGGCATCGATTGCTGGGCTGCGGCTAATATCTGGGGAGCAGATTGTTTAATTTCTTCCTTGAGTTTATTAAGCTCCTCGGCAACAACTTGTTTGTAATTCGGAAAGTTAGTTTCTAGCCAATGAAGTGCTTGTTGTTCTTTGTTCTTCTTGATTTCATCACTATCGTGCTCAAGAGGCATCAGAAGTTCAAACTCTCTTAACTGGGCGTCACTCATACCTTCAGCCAATTTCATGCCCACACGCATTTCTAAAGTTTCATAGATGTGCGCTAGCATTCGATTCTTTTCTTGGGGCGGAAGCGCGCCGAGACCTAATTCTTTTAATAGATTATCGTCTAATTTAAACATTTATTTCTCCTTTATATAGCTATTCTATCACTAAAAAAATAAACATAAACTTATAAAGTTCGCTCTCTTGTCTGACGACTAAACAAGTCGATGTGATCGCCTTCAATTAATTCTATTTTATTTTGTGTTTTAAGCTGAAGCCCGCACATATCACCTACCGTCGCTTCTTTAACCTCTTGAGGGCCTTTTTTTATCCCAATTAACTCTGCCTGACCCAACTCTTTACCGTCTCTTGAAATTCTCGCAAGAGCCGGTTGAGTCAGCTTCCCTTTTGTTACTTCGCCTCCGCATATAACATCAGTTTTCGTAGTTTTAAAAACACCTTTAACGATCAAACGCCCTAGGTCTGTTTCTATAACTTCTGGTGCGAGTAACGTGCTCATTTGCTTCTTTACGTCATCAATTAGTTCATATATCACCTTGAATAAACGAATTTCTACATTATCCCTCAGTGCTGCTTGATGGATGTTATTGGGGGTTTGTGCATTAAATCCATAGATTATAGCACCACTCGACTTGGCGAGATGGAGATCGTTGTCATTAACTGGCCCCACTGCAGAACTTATGACTCTAACAGAAACCTCGTCAGTATTAATAGACTTTAAGCTATCGATAACTGAAGTAAGAGATCCTTTGACGTCGGCTTTTGCAATAATAGCCAACTCCTCAGTATCACGATGCTTAGAAATCATTTTCATTAGCTCGCCACTAGTACTAACACCTGACCGATTTTCTTGAGACTGAGATCTTTGAACCGTTTCTGCGCTAGTCCTAGCCTCTTTTTCACTTTTTACTACCTCAAATTTGTCCCCAAACTCTGGCATATCCTTAAGCCCTGTAATAATAGCTGGTGTTGATGGTCCAGCCTCAGCTAACTCTTTGCCGTCGGTCGCCTGAAGACTTCGAATTTTACCATGTGTTGTACCAATTACAATGTTATCACCTTTTCGGAGAATTCCTTCTTCAACTAGAATTGTCGGAATCGGCCCTCTACCCTTCTCTAAATGTGATTCTATGACTAATCCTGTTGCCGGCACATCGTAATCAGCCTTCAATTCTTCAACATCGGCTACTAGCAAGATCATGTCTAATAACTCCGGCAAACCTTGCTTTGTCTTTGCTGATACTGGCATTATTACCGTTTCGCCACCCCATTCTTCAATTACCACCCCATTATCTGACAACTGCTGTTTCACTAAATTCTCATTTGCGTCACTTTTATCGATCTTATTTAATGCCACTATCATTTTTACGCCTGCATTATTGGCAAATTTAATTGCTTCAATTGTCTGAGGCTTAACTCCATCGTCAGCAGCAACAACTATTACTACTAGGTCTGTCAACCTTGCACCGTGCTGACGTAACGCCCCAAAGGCTTCGTGTCCTGGAGTGTCAAGCAAAGTTATAGCACGATCATTGTGTTTTACTTGAAACGCGGAAATATGTTGCGTAATACCCCCAGCCTCGTGTTCGGCTACGTCGGCGTTACGGATTGCGTCCATCAATGATGTTTTGCCATGATCTACATGACCCATCATTGCTACGATTGGCGGACGTTGTTTGGCATTTTTAGAATGCACTCGTTTTTCTTTTGGCGCCTGCTCATCTGACTGTTCATCTGACTCTTTGACTAACTCTACGTCAACATCCATCTCGGATACAATTATCTCGGCTGTATCAAAATCAATAGCCTCGTTAACTGTAGTCATGACACCGTTCTTAAAAAGCTCAGCAATTAGTTGAGTGACTGGTATAGAAAGTTTGTCAGCAAGCTCTTTAACAGTTATATTGTCAGGAATTTCAATTTTTTTACTCATCTGCTCGCCTCCTTTCTTTATTCGCTACATCTTAAATTCTCATGTACTCGGTTAAATTCTATTTTTGGTCCTTCAAGCTAAGCGCTATCTTTCGTGCTTCGGTATCAACATCAATAATCTTAAACTTCTTTTTTTCATTCAGTTGAAAAAGCTTTTCTGGGTCAATACTATCGTCGTCGCTCATTTCTGAAACGTGTACTAAAGCTTCTACGGCAGGCCCTAGCTCGACGAATGCCCCAAATGGAGTAATCCTAGTTATCTTGCCCTCTACGGTTTCACCTTTTTTAAAGTTTTTAACTTCTTGCAACCACGGATCTTCCTGCATTTGCTTAAGGCTAAGTGAGAGCCGGTCTTTATCTATTGCGATTATTTTAGCTTCGACTTCCTGTCCGACTTTTAGATATTTTTTAGGGTCTTCCACTCTTTCCCATGAGATTTCTGAAATATGAATCAATCCCTCTATGCCATCTATATTCACAAAAGCTCCGAAGTCAATCACCCCAGTAACTAGGCCTTTAACGCTATCGCCAGGCTTTAGTTTTGCGAATCTGTCTTTTAGATCATCCTTAACTGCTTCTTTTTCAGAAACTATCAATTTGTTATCTTTTTTTCCAACATCAATTATCTTCACTTTTATTGGTTTATTAGTTAGCGAATTTAGTTTTTGGAGTATTTCATCCTTATCCGCGCCAGATACTCTAGGATAATGGCCTGCTGCCAACTGAGATACTGGCAGAAAACCACGAATACCTTCTACTTCAATTAATAGACCTCCTCTATTAGCGTCGTACGGATAAACATCAATGATTTCTTCATCTCGTTGAATCCGTTCAAGCTCCTCCCAGCCCTTATCTTTGGCGGCACGACGCATACTAAGCAGAGCGTGTCCTTCATCTGTATCATTTTCTACAACACTTACCGTAACTGTATCGCCAACATTTAGCTTTTGTGCTCCGGTTATTTCGCGCCTCGCCACAACTCCACTACCATTGGCACCGAGGTCTATCCACATTTCGTGCTTTTTAACTTCCGCAACTACACCTTCTACTACATCTCCAGATTTAATCTGTTGAATATCTGTGGACTCTAGAAGTTCGTCCATTGTTATACTTGATTTTGACATGATAAAAACATGCCTCCTTATGAGTACTGCGGTAACCCATGGGTTATTTTTCCGATCAGACTTAACCACATTATAACCTGTCATCTCTCTGTAGGCAAGGTAATATTCCCGCTCTCTGTACTCACAAAACATTGATTATTTTGCTACACTAAGTCATATGTATTTAGGTATAGACATCGGGGGAACAAAGACATTGGTCGCCCAATTTAATAGTGCCGGCGACATTAAGCGACAAATCAAATTCCCAACACCTAGCAAATACTCTGATTTTTTAATTCAACTACAAAAAACTCTCTCTACTTTTGACCTCAATAAAACACATTTAACCGTGACCGCCGTACCGGGAAGACTTGATCGTAAAAAGGGCAAAGCTTTGGCATACGGCAAACTCACTTGGGGTGAAGAATCAATTGCAGACGACATCAAGAATGCAACTGGGACCAAGGTACTAATTGAAAATGATGCCAATCTAGCTGGGTTATTTGAGGCAAGTAAACTCAAGCATAAGTTCAATCGTGTACTTTATATAACTATTAGTACCGGAATTGGCTCTGGCTTTATCACAAACGGTATAATTGATCCAAGCTTCGCCGATGCCGAAGTTGGGCAAATCCTACTCGAACACGACGGAAAATTGCAAAGGTGGGAGGATTTTGCCTCCGGCAAAGCAATATCGCAAATGTTTAACAAACAAGCCAGCGAGATAACTGATAACTCAGCTTGGTATCTAATATCTAGAAACATTGCTCTTGGACTAGTTGATCTAATCGCAACCCTCACGCCTGAAATTATCGTGATTGGCGGTGGAGTTGGGGCTAATTTACGAAAATTCGAAGCCAAGCTACTAGAAGAACTGAATATTTTCGCAAACGATATGATTACGATCCCGCCCATTAAGATTGCTAGTGAACCAGAAGAAGCCGTAATATTCGGGTGCTTTGAGTTCGCCAAGAAGTATTCGAAATGAAAGATTTGTTATCTAAACTGATCATTGATTATCCAAAAATCTCATTCAAACTGGGTAAAAACTTTTCGTGGTCACCTAGTGATCAAACCGTGTTTTATACTTCATCGATATCCAATAGTAAAACGGCAGAATGGTCGCTCCTGCACGAACTCGGCCACGCAAATCTAAATCACAATACGTATTCGACAGATATAGAACTGGTAAAGCTAGAGTGTGACGCATGGGAAAAAGCAAAACAAATTAGTCATAAGTACGGATATGAGATCGATGAAGATCACATCCAAGACTGTATTGACACCTATCGTGACTGGCTACACCAACGTAGCGCCTGTCCAAACTGCGAAGCACATTGCATCCAGAAAGATAGCTCTACATACAACTGCTTTAACTGTGGACAGTCTTGGGGTGTTACTAGCAGTAGATTCTGTAGGCCTTACCGCTTAAAAAAGAACCCAAATAAAAAGTCGCTCCAGACTTCTAATCCTCGAGCGACTTCTTAGTTAATTAACCTGTTTTATACAGATTTCTTAGTTCGGCGACTAATTCGTCCACCTTTAGCACCAGCAAGGCGAGCTAATTCGCGGTTTGCGAAGAATCCACCTGTTCGGCCTTTTGTGCCACCTTTAGCACCGATTTTTGCATAAAAATCTGCACCATATTTAGCTTTGTTTGTTGCAGCAGCAGCTTTGCCGCCAGTTTTAGTTCCAGCCATTTTATAGCCTCCCTATTAATTGATATATCCCACCAGCGCGAACGAAACAAAAACAAAAAGAGAGCCGAATATGACCCTCTTTTTGTAATTTCTTTCGAAACTATGCTTATGTTAACATAGTCAAACGCTTATGTCAATATATACTTTCTCTTTTTTTATTATGAATATGGTATATTTACTGGTACGAAATGAAAATACTTTACTGGAATGTTTGTTCTGCAGCAAAACCTGAGTTGATTGAAAAAAATGTCGGTAAATTGGTCGAGCAGGAAGATATTGATGTAGCTTGCCTGCAAGAGGTTCCATACATTAATTTAGATAAATTTTTAGGGGATATTCCTGTTTCAGATCTTATATCTCAAGAAATGAACATGGATTCTGTTTTCGTTCCAACTCGTTCATTATTCCGTGGAAGAAAAAAATACGGAAGCTATGGCACGGCGGTTCTGTCACGATCTGGATTCATAGGAGAACCGGACGTTACTACTCTACGAACCGACAAACTCGCATACACTACGCCCCATCCGGACAATAAGAGAGCCTTAATAACAGCAAGAACACCTATTAGGCCGGATCTTTTAGTAGGTGTGGCACATTTATCTTTTGGCTGGCCCCTCGACTTAAGTCGTAACGGAATTATAGAAGAGCGCTCCCGTTTAATGCATGAATTAAGAGTTCGTCAAAAAGAGTCTAAGCTGATTGTTGGTGGAGATGTGAATGTTGGACCTGATGAAATTAATCCGTTTATGAGCAGACTGGGTCTTACCGCATTAGTCGACCCAGAAGTGTCCACGTTTAGATCTCGTCACATCTATGCTGGTTACGCCGAGCGTCATTTAGACGACGCCTTTGTTTCGCCAGGCCTAGATGTACAGGCAATAGTAAGACACCGCTTTCAGTCTGACCACAATCCAATTATTGTGACAATTAACGACGGTAATTAGCCTTTTACGCAACTAATGATAAACTCTTTATGATGAACAAAAAATACCCCATACCACAACAAGTCTTTGATAATATTTACGCACAAGTTCCACGCTTAACAGTAGAGCTGATAGTCAAAACTCCTGA
>DAISWO010000003.1:116702-119410 GCA_036826295.1 Candidatus Saccharimonadota bacterium
CCTGAAAACATCTTCCCCGATCAAGCAAAGTTCTTGAAAGTCTACCTTTAGAAGAGTGTAGAATATTGTAATGACACACAAAGGCAAAGAAACTCTTCTTGCGGAGCTTGAAAAAGCAAAAACACTAGTGACAGTTGGTGGATACTATACTCATTACAAATCTCCAGACAAACAATACAAAGTCACACAGATAGCAATACTAGAGGCTACAGATGAACTTTGTGTTATTTATCAGGCTCAGTACGGTGAAAAGCTTTCCTTTGTACGACCACTAACGTCTTGGCTAGAAACTGTAAGATGGCAGAATAATCTAGTGCCTAGATTCAACAAACTTTGAACTTTATGGTTTAATCGGTACTCTAAGAAGTAATAATAAAGTTTTTCTATTCTACACTAATTCGCAGTCCGAGATCCAAGTTCTGGGGATGGGTGCCTACTTACAACAGCTGTCTCGGGTGCTGGGTGTGCAGTTAAAGCCTGTCTACCCAACTCTTCATTGAGTCCATACTCAACTAACGGTGCTTGATCTGACTCAGGTAACCTTCGCTCTGTGTACGGTGGATAATTTATATCAGCACCATCAGCGTTAGCTTCAAGAACTGCTTGTTGCTTATAGGCTACTTCGTGTCGTTTATAGTGTCTGGTCGCTTTCCTCGTTCCAATGATCTTATCGGGACCATACTTTTCAGCTCTTTTTTTATAATCTCGGTGTAATCTCTCTGCTTTTCTATCTTGTCTAGGGCTTAAGCCTTCAAAATTTGTCATTTTGTTTTCCTTTGTTTTATATTTCTAATTAAATATTATCATAAACAACCTACTTTGTCAATTTTAGGTATACTGTTGGTTGTGAGAAAGATGAGCACCAAAGTCAAGACAATTGATGAATTTATAAGTAATTACCCTGATAATGTTCAGGTTATCTTACAAAAGATAAGACAGCCCATCCACAAAGTGGCACCAGAGGTAAAGGAAACGATTAGTTACGGCATCCCTACCTTTACGCTAAATGGTAATTTGGTGCATTTCAGCGCCTACAAGCACCATATTGGATTCTATCCTGGTTCAGAGCCTATTATGATCTATAAAGACGAGCTAAAGCCTTTAAAAACGTCTAAAGGCACCGTTCAGTTCCCGCTTGACCAGCCCATCCCCTATGACCTAATCAAAAAAATCAGCCTATATAGAGTTAATCAAAAGTCAACCCAGAAAAAACAACATGGATAATATAGAACGATTCCCAGAAATACCACCAGAGGTCGATGACGACGAAACTAGGAAAAATGCCTTAGAAGGCTTCGTCCAAGCTGTAAATGACGGCTCGCTGCGTGAAGAAATCAATGAAGCTACTGACTTCGATCCTGACTTAGCTATATAATCCAGATCCCAGCCAATAGTGTCTTATTGGCTCGATAATGTTAAGGCGTTAAACTAGCGAATGAAGAAGTATAAAGCTGAGCTACTAAAAACAATATCGTAGGAAAGCTCGGATTGATTCCGACATTTCTGACTAAACTTGAGAGGTGAGCAGTTCAAACAGACGATTTATTCGGCTATCCGACGCGATAAGAGGCGGAATCACCTCCTCTCATAAAGCGAAAAGCCACCCCTAAAGGTGGCTTGAGCGCATAAATCGGCACCGTGCTATTTTCCCAGGGCTTGATGACCCAAGTATTGTAACCGCTGATAGGCTTAACTGCTGTGTTCGGTATGGGAACAGGTGTTTCCCTATCGCTATGGGCACCGATTTTGGTAATCGTATTGTAACGGTACAAATACCAAAATCGGTGTCCATACGGATGCGCGACTTTCTTGAGATAAAAGATCTATAAACAAACTAATTTGGAAAGTATTGTAGTGTGATTTACACCAATAACTAGTCAAATTGCACGTATTTTTACCAAGAACCACGATAACCTAAGCTAAACGTAATTCTTGGTCGCAAAAAGTCAATGGGACTATTAGTACGCTTAAGCTCAATACATTACTGTACTTTCACCGTGCGCCTATCAACCAGATAGTCTTTCTGGGTCCTCATAGGGAAATCTAATCTTGAGGGAGGCTTCGCGCTTAATATGCTTTCAGCGCTTATCCTTTCCGCACTTAGCTACCCAACGATGCTCTTGGTAGAACAATTGGTACACCAGCGGTGCGTTCAACCCGGTCCTCTCGTACTAGGGTCAACTTCTCTCAAATTTCCTTGCGTCCACAGCGGATATAAACCGAACTGTCTCACGACGTTCTGAACCCAGCTCACGTACCACTTTAATCGGCGAACAGCCGAACCCTTGGAAGGTGCTCCCCCTCCAGGATGTGATGAGCCGACATCGAGGTGCCAAACAGCGCCGTCTATGTGAACTATTGGGCGCTATAAGCCTGTTATCCCCGGGGTAACTTTTATCCGATTACGTCACCGATCCCACGTTCATTGTCCAGCACAGCTCGCATAAACTTAGATGAACTAGCTCCATGACAACTTTTTGTATCTATAGCTTTCGCTGGATACAGTATGTTGAAACATGCTGTTCGTTTACGCTTGCAGTGCTGGACTTGATGACGGGTCACTAACTCCCACTTTCGTGTCTGTTAGGCTTGTAGGCCTCACAGTCAAGCTGGCTTATGCGTTTGCACTATCATTACGATTTCCATCCGTAATTAGCCAACCTTTGAACGCCTCCGCTACTCTTTAGGAGGCAACCGCCCCAGTTAAA
>DAISWO010000004.1:0-58082 GCA_036826295.1 Candidatus Saccharimonadota bacterium
TCACCAAAGAAAGAGCCCGAACATAGTGTCGGGTTTTTTCTTTGGTGCGTTTGCTATAATAATTTAATGAGCGATATTCGTAAGGCGGCGGGGATTATTATCCGAGATAAAAAGTTACTGGTGGAGAGGTCTGAAGGTAAGGACTTTTTTATCGCACCTGGCGGTTCTATTGAAGAGGGAGAGACACCAAAACAGGCATTAGTGCGTGAATTAATGGAAGAATTTCAGATAGTTGTTAGCGAGAATAATCTAATAGAGTTTGGCGCATTTCAGGCGCCAGCTGCCGGTCAAGAGCACAGAATGGTGAAGATGGAAGTATTCGTGGTCAAATCTTGGGAAGGTGAGCCAACTCCTGATAATGAGGTTGAAGAAATCAGATGGATCACTTCAGCGCCAGAACAAGGGATTAAGATTGGCTCAATTTTTGAACACGAAGTGATCCCTAGACTTAAAACCGCTCACCTTATTGATTGAGTACTCGTTATTTGAATAGCTCTATCGAAATGTCAATTACCCCCTTGAATCAGGTAGCCACTAGAGGTTACACTAGTTATTAATAATGTCAGACACATTGAGGGCGCCAAATGTGCCAATACACCAATTCAAAAGAACTAAGATAATTGCTACTATCGGGCCGGCATCTAATAGTTACGAGACGATACTGGGCATAATTAAAGCAGGAGCTAACGGCATCAGGCTGAACTTTTCGCATGGAACTTACGAAGAGCGCATTCAACAAATAAAATGGATTCGTAAAGCTAGTGAGGAATACGGCAAGCCGATTGCGATTATCCAAGACTTGCAGGGCCCTAAAATTCGATTAGGCGATTTTGAAGGAATGATAAAAGTTTCTACTCACCAAGAACTATTATTTAGATACAAGGCAGACTACGAACGCTCCGGCGAAATCCCATTGCAATATGATCTAAGCAAAAAAGTAAAACGCGGTCACCACATGTATCTTTTTGATGGCAGAATAAAAACTATAATTACGGCGGTGCATGCGAATGGTTTAATACAAGCAAAAGCCGAGAATAGTGGGATTTTAATAAAGCGAAAAGGCATTAATTTGCCGGATACTGATTTTGGCGGTGACATTATCACGCCAAAAGATAGTAAGGACATTGCTTTTGGGTCCAATCAAGATATTGATTACGTTGCTCTGAGTTTTGTCCAAGCTGGTAGAGATGTAGAAAAGCTTAAACAAAAACTAAGTGCTCTTGGGAGTAAAGCCAGAGTAATAGCAAAAATTGAGACTAAAGCCGGCGTTAATAATATTGATGAGATTTTTCAGGAAGCAGATGTAGTTATGGTTGCAAGAGGTGATCTAGCAATCGAGACAACCCCAGAATCAGTACCAATCATGCAGCGCAAAATTATTGGGCTGGGACTACATTATAAAAAACCAACTATTGTTGCCACCCAAATGTTAGCCAGTATGACAGAGACTCCAGAACCGACACGGGCTGAAGTGTCAGACGTGGCTACCGCAGTGATTGTCGGGGCAGACTGCGTAATGCTTAGTGACGAGACTGCGAATGGGAAATATCCGGTGGAGGCAGTTAAGGTTATGAAAAGAGTAGTGCTCTATACTCAGGAGAATTCGGATGTGAAAGCGATGTTTACTGGGATTCCTAAGGACAAGGGGCGCCAATTTGCAATATCAAAAGCAGTAATTGATCTAGCAAAATCAGTAGAGGCTACTGCAATTGTGGCCGAGACTAAATCAGGCGCAACGGCCGTAAATATTGCATCTCAACGCCCAGATTCGCCAATAATTGCCGTAACTTCGGATAAGATTGTCACAAATCATTTAGCGATCGTTTATGGCGTAAAAAGTTATCTCCGCCCAGTCGACAAATTTGCTGCAACAAAACTAACCAATTGGTTACTGAAGATGAAGGTACTAAAAAAAGATGATGTTATTGTGACGGCTTCGGGCACATATCCTGGGGTGGTCGGTACAACCGATACTATAAAAGTAAGAGTGCTCTAAACAGTCATGGGCTTACACAAAAAAACAATCAAAGACGTTTCCTTATCAGGTAAGACAGTCTTAGTTAGTGTTGATTACAATGTACCGGCTGGCGAGCACGGTGAAGTACTAGATGATTATCGTATTCGTATGTCTATGCCAACCTTGCAGTACTTGCTTGATCAAGATTGCAAAGTTGTTCTGATAAGTCATCGCGGACGTCCAGACGGGAAAGTTGAACCTAATCTCAGCTTAAAAAAAGTTGCGGAATCTTTAGAAAAACTGGTTAAACGAGAAGTATTGTTTGTCGATGATTGCGTTGGACCAAAGGCTGAGAATGCAAAAAAAACGTTACGCAATAAGCAGATTTTGATGCTCGAGAACACTCGTTTTTATGCGCAGGAAGAAGCTAACGACAAATCTTTCGCGCAACAGTTAGCCAGTGGAGTTGATTATTTTGTACAAGATGCTTTCGGTAATGCTCATCGTTCTCATGCTTCAACTGATGCGATCACGAATTTTGTCCCAAGTGTTGCAGGACTATTAATCGAGAACGAATACAAGGCTGTAACGGATGTTATTTTGAATCCCGACAGACCGCTAACTGCGATAGTTGGTGGGGCAAAAATTGCTGACAAGATTGACGTGCTAAAAACATTCATAAAGACTGCAGACTTGCTTGCGATTGGTGGAGCTATGGCGAGTACATTTCTGGACGCAAAAGGGGTTGAAGTTGGAAAGAGTTTGGTTGATGAAGACGAGATTGATACGGCAAAACACATTTTGGATTTAGCAGAGGCCGAGTCTAAAAAACGCCCGTTCGTTTTTTATCTACCGCAAGATGTGGTGGTCGCTGACAAGATCGACAAACATGCAAAGACTAGGATCGTGGATTTTGACGCCCACGTTATTGCGGATATCGAGAGTTATCCAAGGCAACCTCGTAGTAATACCAGGAAGATTCGGCCAGACGAGTTAATCCTAGATATTGGACCATTCTCTGGTGCATTTATAGCGGGTAGTATTCAATATGCTAAGACTGTTATCTGGAATGGGCTAATGGGTGTAACCGAAACGCCGTCAATCAATGGTCCAGTTGGGCCGTTTGCGCACGGCACAGAACTAATTCTCGATGCATTATGTGGTCAATTCGGTAACCGTCCATACAGTCTGATTGGTGGAGGAGATACCTCTGCCTATATTGAAGAGCGTGGCCTTGTTAAGTGTTCTAACCATGTGTCTACGGGTGGCGGAGCAACGCTAGATTTGCTGGCTGGTAAAAAATTGCCCGGCATTGAAGCTCTTCAAGATAAGTAGATCTTTTACTTTGTATCGCCAAAGTAAAACAAAACTCCTGGCTTTCCATTTGTCTTGATATAAATTTTAGTCGAAAACAACAACAGTCTGTGGAACTCATCCGCTAACAAGCGGACTCAAACAGTCCTCGCCTGATAGTTGTTGTTTTGACAAAGTTATTCAGAACAAGCCGGATGCCATTAGGCGCTTGCAGGATAACGTATGATATAAGCAGAAGCATCAATATGTTAAACTGTAACGAAGGTAAACATAAGCATAAATGAAACGTAAATTAATTGTTGGTAACTGGAAGATGAATCTGAATGCAAGTCAGTCTAGTTTGCTTTTACATCGCTTGCACGAACGAATCAAGATTTATCGGGATATCGAGGTTGTATTGGCCCCGACCATGCTTGTTCTTCAGCCACTCAGCTTGCAGATTGATAGGCGAAAGTTTCGCTTAGCCGCCCAAAATGCTCATCCTAAAGACGAAGGGGCCTATACCGGCGAAGTTTCGTTTACACAACTACAGGAGATTGTTCATTACACGATTATTGGCCACAGCGAACGGCGAATTCATTTTGGCGAAAATCTCGATCTGATAAGGGATAAGGTTGCCGCATGTGTCCGTAATAACATTACCCCGATTCTTTGTGTCGGTGAGAGCCGGACTGAGCGGCGAGCAGGCGAGACTAACCAAGTATTGCATGACCAGCTATCGACTGCACTGGCTAACTTGACCGCAAGAGAAGTGGCCGATATGGTAATCGCCTACGAGCCAGTATGGGCAATTAGTACATTTGACGGTAAATTAGCTAAACCGTTTGATATCAAAAAAGCATTTGATTTTATTCGCAAACAAGTTGGGGACTTATACGGTAAACGCACTGCAGATAAAGTTAGGGTGCTATTTGGCGGTAGCGTAGATGAGCATACAGCCAGAGGGTACTTGGATATTGACGGCTGTGACGGAGTGCTAGTTGGCGGAGCAAGCCTTAATTATCACAAGTTCTCAGAAATAGTTAAGTCAGCCCATCGTTCAATTAACGAAAAAATCGAGGAAAATTCATGAGTCCAAAAGCAAAAAAAGTTAACGTTAGCTCGGTAAAATCAATGGATATTACCACGAACGAAAAAGACAAGATGCCCGAGCTAAAAAAATCAGCACCAGAAATCGTAAAACCAAGAGGTATGATAAAAGACGTTAGCCCGACCCAGGATTCGGAGGACGATAATATAATCAATACTCCAAAAATTGAAATGTCGGATAAACTCGTCGCTAACCTAAAATCACCTAGCGAAAGCCATGTAAAGATTTTACCTTCTGAGCCTGTCGAGGAAGATGAATCCGACAAAGAACCGGCTGAAAAAAAGCCTAGCGATGAGGATGAAAAAGTTGCCCCAGATGCCGATGACTTAACTGGTGAAGACGAAAATCAGCACGACAGCTCCTTTATAGATAAAATTGTCGATGAAGAAAATCAGCCAAACACCAAAGATAAAGAACCAAAACCCGAAGAAAAACTAGCAGATTCTAAAGAAGAAGACGAAGAAGAATCTACCGATAGTAAAAAAACTCCGAAAGAGGATGAAGAAAAACCAGAAGTAGAAAAACCTAAACAGGACGAGCCGAAATCTGACGAAGAAGTTGGTATCGTCAACGAATTAGCCGAACAGGCAGCGGATAGCAAAAAACAAAAACAAGAAGAGAAAGAGCTTGACGAGCGGGCTAAGCATATAGAAGAACTAATAGAAGCCAAGACCTACAATGTGCCTATAGGACAACTCAGTCGAAAACGTAATATTAGATTAGTAATCGTTCTGCTGATTTTGTTAATGGTCGGCGGGCTAATAGCGTTGAATTTTGCCATCGATGCAGGCGTTGTTGATATCGGTGTAGAACCTTTGACCGATATAATTGCAAACTAAATGACAACAACAATCAGGCCCAAGCTTGGGTTACAATAGTTAGTCGTGGTTGAGGAATTTTTAAAAGATCTGAATAGTGAACAGCAGCGGGCGGTTGAATCAACCGAGGGTCCGCTTTTAATTCTTGCAGGCGCAGGCAGTGGCAAGACAAAAACATTAACTCATCGTATTGCATATATAATCGATAAAAACTTAGCAACACCGTACAACATATTAGCTGTAACCTTCACCAACAAAGCCGCCGGAGAAATGCGAGAGCGTGTCGCCCAACTATTAGGGCATCGCTCTGATGACAGATCCTTTATGCCATTTATGGGGACGTTCCATAGTATTTGCGTAAGGTTATTACGTCAAGATGGTGATCAAATTGGGATCCCAAAAAACTTCGTCATATTCGACGAGCTAGATAGAACGGCTTGCGTGAAAAAGATTTCTAAAGAACTATCGATAGACGAAAAAAGCTTTCCGGCTCGAAAGTTATCCAGTATTATCTCTAGTGCAAAAAATGAATTGATTACACCGGAAGAGTTAAGCTCAACCGCCAGTAGCCCAACTCAGAAAGAGGCGGCTCGTGTATACCCTCATTATCAAAGGACTTTGAAGGATGCGATGGCATTAGACTTTGATGATTTAATATCAAGAACAGTCCAAATGTTGTCAGGAAATGAACAAATTCGTAGCAAGTGGCAACAACAGTTTCGCTACGTAATGATCGACGAGTATCAGGATACTAACGCCGCCCAATACAAACTAATCAAATTGTTGACTAACGAAAACAATAACATTGCAGTTGTTGGGGACGATTGGCAATCGATTTATTCTTGGCGCGGGGCAGATTTTAAGAATATTTTGAACTTCGAAAAAGATTACAAAAATTGTCAGGTTATAAAACTTGAGCAAAACTACCGCAGTACTAAACATATTTTGGATGCAGCACATAGTGTTATATCAAAAAACTCTCACCGCTCAACGAAAAAACTCTGGACTGATCTAGGCGATGGCTTGCCTGTGCAGATTATTCCGGTGGGCTCAGAACGCAATGAAGGCGAAGCTATTGTTAGGACTATCCGTAATCAAGTAGACAGCGGAGCACGAAATTACAAAGATTTTGCGGTGTTATATCGTACTAATGCTCAGAGTCGACCTCTGGAAGAGGTTTTTGTCCATTACGGGATTCCTTATCGGATTGTTGGTGGCGTGCGGTTCTACGACCGCAAAGAAATTAAAGACATTATGGCTTATCTTAGGCTAATTTATCAGCCCGAGGATGTCATGAGTTTTGAACGTATCGTGAATGTCCCAGCCAGAAGCGTAGGGTCAAAGTCACTAATCAACTTTACTGCTTGGCGAGCCGAGAATGAAATAACCCTAGATGAGGCTCTGCAAAATGTTGAAAAATGCAGCGATATTACTCCAAAAGCTCGCAAGGGTTTGCTCGAGCTTGCCGATATCGTGCGATCTATGCGCGATGTCATGGGCGATAGTAGTGTGTCGGGTCTAGTCGACTCGTTAGTTAGGCGACTGGATTATCTCAATTATCTAGACGACGGTACCATGCAGTCAGAATCGAGGCAAGAAAACGTTAAAGAGTTACTATCAGTTGCTTCAGAGTACGAAGAGCTCGGGCTGGATGGGTTCTTAGAAGAAGTATCGCTACTAACCAGCAGTGACAATAACGATGCCCACAAGGATAGCGTGACATTAATGACATTGCACGGCGCAAAAGGTCTAGAGTTCCCTGTTGTATTTATGAGTGGCATGGAAGAAACCGTCTTTCCACATTCTAGGGCGCTGTATGATGCTAGCGAGATGGAGGAGGAGAGACGTCTTTGTTATGTGGGAATGACCCGCGCCAAACAAGAGTTATATTTGCTATATGCCTCAAGACGAATGTTGTACGGCGGAATCCTGCACAATCCTCCTAGTCGATTTTTAGCCGACGTAGATTCGCGTATATCGGACAGCCATCAACCGGCTTTTTTCAGTGAATCAGCCGGTAGCGAATATGCGCCAAGGCCAAAGGAAGCGTTGTCCGTCTCGAACGAACCTAGATATGTGCCCGATTTAGAGATTGGTGATGGTATTAATCATTCGGTATTTGGAAAGGGGACAGTGGTGCATATGGACGGAGATATTGCCACAATTAGTTTTGGATCACGCGGGACAAAACAGCTAGATATTAGTCTTGCGCCACTGCAAAAGATCGAATCCTAAAAAGTCTAACGCTTATTATCGAGCCAATAAAGTGATACAATAACAATTAGCTATTTTTGACTAACAACAGAGGCAGACAAACGACATTAGATCATTCAGTAGCATTAGATTATGTTAAGAAAGAATTCCAAAAAACCTATTATTTCCAAGCAAAAACGCCGAAAGATTCAGCGTGTTCGCAAACATCCATTTGTTGTACCTGTGATTACTTTTATCGTGCTATTTTTTGGGACAATAGTCTTATTTATTAGCTTTAACTCAACAACTGTCGCCCCTGGTGACCAACGGATTGTCAATGTTTTTGTTGACGACCAGAAGCAGACCCTGCCAACACGGGCGCCAACTGTCGGGGAATTATTAAAACGAATGGACGTTACGCTAAATGAGGGTGATCAGGTGGAGCCTAAAGCTAGCACTCAGATCTTAGAAGATGATTTTACAGTTAATGTTTATAGGGCTAGGCCGGTTACTGTTATTGACGGCAAAAAGATAACAACTGTGCTTAGTGCTCAGCAGTCAGCTAGGGCTGTGGCCGAAGAAGTGGGGGTAAAAGTTTACCCGGAAGATGATGTGCGCCTAAAGGTACCTGACGATTTATTAAAAGAAGGCGTAATTGCCGAAAAAGTAGTTATCAAGCGCTCGATTCCTGTCAGTTTAGTGCTATATGGACAGACTTATAGTGTCCGCACGCTATCAAAAACTGTCGGTGAATTAGTGGAAGAAAAAGGCCTAGATACAGACGAAGTTACCGTATTCCCACCAGCCGAGACTAAACTAAAGCCAAATACTGTCGTCTACGTAACTTATCCCGGTAAAAAAATTATTACAAAATCAGAGAGTATTCCGTTTAAGGAAAAGCGTGTCGAAGATCCCGATCTTGATGCTGGCGAAACAGTAGTAAAGCGCGAGGGCGAAAAAGGTAAAAAAGTTGTTATTTACGAAGTAGACAAGACTAATCCCAAAAAGAAAAAGGCCCTAAAAACTGTGATAGCCAAAAAACCTATCGATAGAATCATTGCAGTAGGTACAGGTTCAGAAGCCGAGTTGTCTTTGCCTGGCGGAGCCGTTTCGGGCAGTAAACTAGATTGGATGAAGGCCGCCGGTATCGATCCATCACAATATCAATACGTTGATTATATTATTGGGCGTGAATCTGGTTGGAACCCAGCCAGTGTCAGCGCTAACCGTTGTATTGGTCTGGGTCAAAAGTGTGACGCCAGTAGTTTGATATCAGCTTGTCCGAATTGGCAATCTGATCCCGTTTGTCAGCTAAATCACTTTAGTGGCTATGCTAATGGGCGCTATGGTAGTTGGCAAGGGGCTTACAGTGCATGGCAAGCTCAGGGCTGGTGGTAAACTTTTTAATTACTTTGTGTCGACAAAGTAATACAAAACTCCTGGTTTAACAAGGTTTCTTTATGCGATAAGTTGTTAATGGCTACAACAGCCTGCGGAACTCATCCGCCAGAAGGCGGGCTCAGACAGTCCTCGGCTGATAGTTGTAGCATTACAACATTCGCATCAGGAAACCTCGTTTTTATACCAGAACCAGAAACTACGTAAAATTACTTGGTTTTGAGAGGGGAAGTTAAAGCTAGAACTATCGAACTGCACACGAGTGCAAGACCCAGAACGTCATTCAGTTTTTGGTTGTAACTTGGGCGTCCGGCTTGTCCTGAGTAGCTTCGTCAAACAAACAACTATCAGGCGAGGACTGTCTGAGCCCGCCTTCTGGCGGATGAGTTCCGCAGACTGTTGTTTGGCTTGACTAGAAGCTACTTCAAGACAAATGGATAGCCCGCTGGTTTTGGTTACCTTTTGACGAAACAAAAGTAACGAGACTGTACTCAGTGTTTGAGAGGGGAAGTTAACCCTTGGTGCTTAAGAATATATTTGTAGAAAACTTTGTTTGGGATTTTATCCGGGGGGGGTTATAATAAGACCAGATTATAAGCGTGAGGGTAATAGATATTAATTATTTGAGACGACTATTTTTAGTATATCCACTAGCACTGCTAGTTGTATTGTTTTTGTTTGCCTTGTCTCCATCAAAAGCCTTTGCAGTCACCAACGGCAAGATCTCTTACTTCGTTAACAATGGCTACGTAGTTGTTATGAATGCAGATGGATCTGGAAAAACCCAGTTAACGACTGATGGCCACTCTATGGCGCCGAGCTTCGCCCCGAATGGTAGCAAAATAATGTATTGGAATACGGATGGTGATGGATATATTGGTTTGATAAATCCTGACGGATCAGACAACCAACCGAATGTGGTTAGCGGCGCATACTCTTATTGGCTACCCAATAGCACAAGATTAATGTTTATCGATTTTTCTAGTGGTTTCGAACCGAAAACTATGAATATTGACGGATCTGATGTGCAACCCCTCAGTTGGATGCCTGGATTTGAAGGCCCGCTAAACGCGATTGCTTTCTCACCTGATGGTTCAAAAATAAGTTATGCCAACCCAGATGGTGAGGGCGCCAGTCTTTATATTGCGGACGCTACGGGCTCTAGCCCAGATAAAATAAATAGCGTCGGTTTTGCGGCACTGCCCAATTTTTCTCCAGACGGCGAAACCATATATTTTGTAGGATACTCGGGTGGAGAAACGTATTCACTCTATTCCGTAAATATCGATGGTTCTAACGAAACCGAGCTAAGCACTTTACCAACATCAGAGGGTCCAATGAGGCTTGTGATATCGCCAGATGGGACAAAGCTACAATATGCTTCAATTAGCCAAAATGGTAATAATATAGACGTATACACAATGAATGTGGATGGTACGAATCAGGTTAAGGTTATAGACAACTATACGGGGGGGAACGCCGGAGTAACTGGTATTGGTTGGTCACCAGATAGCACAATGCTCGTTTTCACTGCCAGGCCCCCTTCAAGCAGTTACGACGTTTTTACAATAAAGGCCGACGGTACAGGACTTACGAATCTCACTAACACACCAGATGATGACGAAATGATTGCCTATACATCCCAAGCCTGGGGCGCAGGCCCAGAGGCCCCCGATTCGGGTTCCTCCGACACCGACCAAGACAACATCAGTGACACCGTCGAAAACGCTGCCCCCAACTCTGGCGACGCAAACAACGATGGCACCCCAGATTCTGAACAATCCAATGTATCAAGTCTAGTAGATCCAGTCTCAGGTGAATACGCTGTCCTAGAAGTTAGTGATGAGTGTTCCGTCACTTCAGTGTCTATTGGTGCTGAATCCGCTAACACCACCCAAGACTCAGACTTTTCCTACCCCAATGGTCTCATGGACTTCACCCTAGACTGCGGCACCAATGGTTTCACAGTTGATGTTACTCAATACTACTATGGCCAAGACAGCAAAGACTTCATTGTTCGCAAGTACAACCCTAGTACCAATACCTATACCACCATAGATCAGGCTGAGATATCCCAAGAAACAATAGATAGTCAATCCGTAGTAAAGGCCACCTACCAAGTTAAAGATGGCTCCTCCCTAGACCTAGACGGCGAGGAAGACGGCAATATCCATGATCCTGTAGGCTTAGCCACGGCTACTGGCTCACTGGCCGATACCGGCCAGAACACACAAAATATTGTCCTCCTAGCCACCATCCTACTAACCTCAGGCTTAGCAGTATCTACATATATATTCAACAACCAAAGGAAGCATAATGTTTAAACATCTCCCAAGCACTAAATCACTTAGCTTACTTGCCCTACCACTGCTTGTACTAATAGGTGTTTTATTCTTGTCTCCAACTAAAGTTTATGCCGCATCACTAACTGTAGACTCTATACTAGATACCTCTGATGATACTGCTGGTGATGGTAGTTGTGATGACGGTAGCGGTAACTGTACCCTACGTGCTGCAATAGAAGAAGCCAATGCCCTAGCTGGAGCAGACACCATCAACTTCGGCATTGCTGGCAGTGGTGTGCATACTTTTACGCCTGGTAGTTCCTATGACACAATTTCAGAAGAATTAACCATAGATGGGTATAGCCAGCCTGGTTCGTCCGCTAACTCGGCAGTTTCACCCAATCCGTTCAATGGAACATTAACTATTGAGATAGATGGTACGAATGCCGGGGGTAGTTCTAGGGGACTCAATATCCAGAACGATAATGTAGCGATAAAAGGTTTAGTCATCAATAGGTTCGGCGAGGAAGGTGTAGCCATAGGTAATTTCAGTAATATTAGAATTGAAGGTAACTATATCGGTATTGATCCTACGGGCCTGATTGATAGGGGGAACACTGGGAGCGGCATTGACCATGGATCCACTGGTACGGACGTTGTGGTTGGTGGCACAACGGCTGCTGCTCGCAACGTTATTTCTGGAAATGAGGGGAACGCAATTGCAATTAACTCTAACCTGTTAGTACAAGGCAATTATTTTGGCTTGAACGCGAGTGGCGATGGGATAATCGCTAATGTGGGCGGTGGGCCTGGCGCCAATCTATACGTAGTTGGCGATGGTAATGTAATTGGAGGCTCTACAGCTTCAACAAAAAACGTTAATGCAGGTTCGAGCGTTGGAATACTAATATTTTTTGATGCCAGCAGTAATGTTGTGCAGGGTAACTACGTTGGCACTAATGTGAGCGGTAATGCTCAGAGTGGATTTGGCAATACTGTTGCTGCCATTGCTATAATCGGCGGTCAGGATAATCTTATAGGCGGCACGGCCGAAGGCGAGGGTAATCTTATCGCAGGAAATGCATCCGGTGTAATGGTCGGTGATTTTTTTGAATTATATCTTGCGAGAAATAATTCAATCCTCGGCAACAGTATTTACGATAACTCTGGAGGAACATTAACAAACCTAGGTATTGATTTATTAGGAGATACTAGCGACGGAGCAATTTATACTCATGCCGGAGTTACTCCCAATGACACTGGCGATAGTGATGAAGCCTCTAACCATTTGATGAACTTCCCAGTAATCTCCTCCGTGTCATCATCTAATGGCCAGGTTACCATAACTTATTCTCTGGACATTAATGATTCTGAACCTGGAGCTACTGGCTATCGGGTAGAGTTTTTTGCCAATGACAGTGCCGATCCATCTGGCCACGGCCAAGGCCAAACATTCATAGGTAGTGATACGATTGCCGGAGATGTCACTAATCGTAGTGTAACCATCGACTTACCTAGTGGAGTATCTGGGCCTAAGTATATATCCTCTACTACTACTATGACTGATGCTAGTGACGATGGATTTGGTCATACGTCAGAATTTAGCCTTAATGTGCTTGCCACCCTGGTAGCAGGCGATCCTGATTCAGACGTTGGTGATTCTGATTCAGACAGCTCAAGTAGTGAGAGTCTGGCAGATACAGGGCAGAACACTTATACGTACTACCTCGTTGGTATTGTGTTGCTTATTGGGTCGGGTGTATTGCTAAAACGACAAAGCAAACTACTCTGATACAATTTAGTTAATGAATCAACGAAAAGAGCTAGGGCAGCATTGGCTGAAGGATAAGTATTCTTTGCAAGCGATGATTGAGAGCGCCGGCGTAAAGGCGGGTGACGATGTTTTGGAAATTGGGCCAGGCACAGGGCTTTTAACAGATGAGTTAGTGACGATAGGGGCGAATATCACCGCCTTAGAGTTTGATCATACTTTGGCCCGGCAACTGTTATTTAAATATGCTAGCAACAAGAATGTCCAGGTAGTCGAGGGCGATATTCGGAAGTTTGATTATGCTACCTTGCCAGCTAGCTTTAAGATAGTTGCTAATATTCCTTATTACCTGACGGCAAATTTGTTTAGAAAATTAATTGATTCTGACCAGAAACCAACTGCGGCTTCGTTGCTTGTGCAAAAAGAAGTAGCCGAGCGAACCAGTGCGGAGGCGGGTAAACTGTCATTTGTGGCTGTGGCCTTGCAAGTATACTACTCGATTAGGGCAGGCGAGATAGTGCCTGCGCATTTGTTTGAGCCGCCGCCGAAAGTAGACTCGCAAATACTCATATTAGAAAAACGACAAACGCCACTAGTTAAAGCTGAGGATGTTGAAAAATTCTTGGCTCTTATTAAAGCTGGTTTTGATCAGCCTAGAAAGAAGCTGATTTCTAATCTGTTGAGAGAAGTAAAACTGGGTAAGGATGCGCTCAATAAAGCGTTTGACGAGTTAGGGGTTAATTTGAGCGTACGGGCACAAGAGTTATCGATAGATCAATGGCGACAACTATTTAAAAAGCTAGGTTAATCCAAGTAAAGCTCCCCTACCCTATTGTTGTAAAAAATAAACACTTAATTTTTATGCGGCACGAGGCTTCATTGCTGTATCTGAAGACTCTTCAGATATTTGCAAAAGCATCACTTCCCTGTCTTAATATTGCTAATGTTTACGGATTTTGTTATAATATTTGCTTATGGGGCTGAAATTATGCTCGACGTAGGACTTTATCAGTTAGATCAGCAGGTCGCTTGTCAGCGTATAGACAAACTCTATAAGTGCAAAACCTATAGAACGCGCAGTAGCATTTGTACGTAACGGGATGAATAATCTCGCTGCTTCATTGCAACTCGCACCAGCTTTAGTTTAACTAAAGCCGCGCGCAAAGTGACGTCAGATAGCATTGCTAGCGTGTCATATCATCTGGTTGCGTAAAACATTTTATCTGTAGTTTTACAAAGAAAACCCAAGATATGCGAGGTTTCGTTATTTTGTCTGTTCAAAGACAAATCCTCAAAGACAAATCTAGACAGACTAAGCCTGTAGAAGACTAACAAAGATAATCCAGCGGACCGGAGTGCAATTCTCCGCAGCTCCACCAAAAGGGACTTTTCGACATTCGAAAGGTCTTTTTTATTGAAGAATTATTTATTCAATAAATGTGAAGTTTGATTGTTATTGAGGATTGATAGCCGTAACACCAATAAAATGTCTTAAAATTGGTTCTTTGCCAAGATTTTCGCACGATCGATGCCAAACATTGTTATCAATAGTGGCGACAGTTAGTTCTGGGGGCTGATTGATTGCGAGTAAACCATTTTCTAAAGCTTCATCTATGACTGTATTTTCATTTGATGGTGTTTTTCTGGATTCTCTCAAAAAAGCTCTAGCCAATGGCCCTTTTAGTACGCCGCTAACTATTTCGGTTGGCAAAACATCCGAGACAACACAGGTTTTTACATTTTCGGAATAATCTGTATCTAGATGCCATCTTGAAGAAAGTTGTCTGAAGCCTGGAGCAACTCGTCCTTTTGCGTAGTATAAGGTCGTGTTATCTTGAGCGGTTTTCGGTAGGTATTCGTCGGATCCTGATATAGCGATAATTGCGTTGCGAACTATTTCGAGGCTGTGACGATCGTCAATGGTTTCTATAATTCCACCAGCAGTAATTGCTGTTAGTCGATCCCCATCTTTTACTACAAGTGTGGTTTGAACGCTTTCCCGCCGACAAAAACCATATTGTTCATTCAGGGGATCTAATAGCGAAAAAACATCTGGAGAAATAGTGTGTTTAATAACTGCTGACGGTAAAACCACGCGCTCGAACATGATATACAAATTATAACATATAAATAAAAAAACAACAACTATGTAGAATGCATTTTATATTGGAAAAAATATAGATAATGAGCCTTGGATATTATTGTGATTATGTTAATTTGGGGTGTATAATGACATTTAATTAATAGTGGGGACAGAATGGATAATCAAAATCGTTGGAATAATAATGCTGTAGTAGACAACGTCATTCCGCCCCATCAACCCCCTAAACCAGATACTTCTGTTGCATTTCCGCGTACCGAAGAAGCACCAAAAGATCCGGTAATACCGGTACCGACTGTGAGTACAGATCAAACAATTTCAACACCAGTTGTTAAAGTATTGAGTGTTAGGGGTCTAGAGTATTTAATGATGTCGATTAGCCTGTGGTTCGGTGCTGGTGGGTTACTATGGGGGGTTTTGACAGCTATTAATGGCGGTACTTCATTCGCCATTTTGGCTCTGCCAGCTTCGTTGGCCCTTGTTGGGATATTAATTTTTGCTGGATTTTTTATAAGGCTAAAAAAGGCAGAATTGAAAGACCCTAGTCTACGTCTTGATGCTTCAAAGCGACGTTCTTCACAAATAACTCAAATTGTCTCGTTCTTAGTACTCTTCTTCAATTTAATAACCTTTGTATATCTGGTGTTTGCCAATCTGGGAGGGAAATCATCGGTTTCGATAGGCAAAGCAGCCATTAACCTGTTAGTTGTAACGGCAATTGCGGGCGGGATACTCAGTTATTATTGGGTAAATGAACACCGAGCCCAGAGGTAAGATATATAATATGAAGAAATATTATATCGGTATCGCAATAATCTGCTTGTTGACACTAGGGTTTGCTGGATACGTATTGTCTGTTGGTATAGGCAGTAAACAAGATGTACAGACTCTAAATTCTGCTCGCGAGATTGAAACAAAGTTAAATTCTTTTGTTCAGCAAAATCAAAGAATACCAGCGTCTCTGGATGAGGTCGGTGCGAGAGACGTTCCATCGACCATAAAATACACAAAAACGTCAGACGCTGAATATTCTTTCTGTGTGACTTACAAAGCAGCTAGTGGCTACAACGATTATGGGCTTGGCCAGTCATTATTGGGACCAGTATTGACTGGTGGTGCAACTTTCTACGATGACCCAGGGTATTACAATAATCAATACGTCCCTGAAAGTCTGTATATATCCGAAGCACATAAAAAAGGTGAAAATTGCCAGCGAGTAAAACCATATTTTAGCTACTCTTATAAGGCGCCATCATACAACTCGCTTCCAAATAACGCCGAAAATCAACCATCGACAAGTAACGGCAGCACAGATGACCGTGATAGAGAAGCAGATATTAATGCACTACATTCAGGACTTGAATATTATTATGCGTTAAATGGCTATTACCCATCGTTCGAGCAACTAAATGATAAGACGTGGCGAAAAGAAAATATGTATTCAGTTGAAACTTCGGCATTTTCTGATCCAGATAATAATTCTTCTACTGTCATTGTTGCTAAACCCCAAGCAAAAGCCTATGCTTACCAGGTTACGCCCGCGGGTTGTGATAATGATAGCAAACAGTGCACAATCTACATTTTGACCGCGACACAGAGTGATGGAACAACGTTTGTTAAGAAATCGCTAAACTAAGTACATATTTTTGTAGCCAATTGACTTAGTATTTTTGTGTTAAGCTTATGGTATTAGTTTGGAGAGTTTCTGTGCAAGAGAGGGATATACAAAAGAGCCACGAAACAAAATCGGGTAAACGATTAAATATTAATCGTTCTTTTTTGGTTAAGCTGTTTTTTTGTTTTTTATTAATAATCGGAAGTTTTGTTATTAGTCGGGTATTACTTGAACGGTCTAGCTCAAAATCCGTAGGTGCTGATGTTAAGAAGTCGTCAAAAGCCCCTAGCTATACCTTTAGAGTATCGAAAAAATCCAAAACCATTACTGAGGCGATGGAAGGCACAAAAGTAAGCATCGTAATAAATTCTAGGTCTACAAAAAAGATAAAAAATGTACAAATCGCTATTAACGGAGTGTACCAAAAAGCTAAAGTTACAAAGATAGGCAGTAAAGGTACGAAGACCATATACAGCTCGACGGCTTGTTGTAATGGCGATACGTATAATATTAAGGTTCGCGCCACCGATTCTAAGGGTAAGAGGTTCGCAATAAAATATTACAAAGGAACACGTAGCCTTAATTTTAGAGTGCGTCCATTCTCCGAGAATGCCGAGATTTCGTCTGTGAAGAGTTTTGGGGTAAAAGGGGATGGCGTAACGGATGATACGGTTGCCTTCCAGCGGGCGATCGACTCCACCAAGGGTATATTGCAGGTTCCTGAAGGACGATATAACATTTCCAAGCCTCTTTTCATGAAATCATTAGTTCGCCTGCAGGGAGTGCCGAATAAAAGCGTGATAGTGCAAACTGGAACAGACGAGGCGTCGCCTTTTGCGATGGTTCTTGGTGATTCATTCCCGCTTGTTTTTGATGCCCGGAGGCCTGAACGCGAAAAGTTTATAAATTTCGAGACAGTAGAGCCGTCTTGGACAAAAGGCTCTACATCAATTTCACTCAAAAATACTATAGATGCAAAAAAACTCAGTCGTGGAGAAATAATTTGTGTACGCTCCACAAAAACTTTCGATAATGATCATGGCTTTTCACAGCCAGATTTCGTTCAATTTAATCGCATTACAAGCATTGAAGGCAATAAAATAAATCTTGCCGACCCAGCACTTAATAATATCGGGAACCAACAAGGAGGCCCACCGCAGGTCTGTAAAATTGCCGGCATAAACACCTGGCTAGGGTACATAATGGGACGCGTGACACCTTGGTACGTGGCAAAATGGGCAGAGATATCAGGCATAGATTTTGAAGGCGGCCGAGGAGGCCTAGGAGCTGGGTTTTGCTACGGGTGCTTAGTTAAAGACGTTAACTTCATCGGTGTCGATCAACCAATTGTACTCAATAATGTGGTAAAAAGTATATTCACCAATATCAAAGGAGATTACAGCACTGAAGCAGTCGAGGTAGCGATGGCATCAACTCAAAACATATACAGTAACCTCGATTTTACCTATCGCCCGCTTAGCTGTTCTCATAAAACTCAACCCGATCCTCTAAAATGTCCACCCCCACAACCTTCGACTAGAAGGCCAGTACATTGCTCTGCGGTTACTTATCCAGATCCACGCGACTGCCCATTAGTTGGTTCCCCAGCGATTGCTGTTGGAGAGCGTTCGGTTGACATTGTGTTCGATAAAATTAAGTTAACGGTGGGTAGAAATGCTACTTTGCCAGCTAGATTAATTGGTATTGGCGATGCCCAAGATATTAGCTTTATCAATTCCGACCTATCAATTGACGGAAGTGGCAACCAACAGATTTTTGAATTTCGCGGTAACTTTAACTCGGCAGGCGATGCAGACCCGTCAAAGTCAGATTTTGCCACCGAAAACTACGTAATCGCTAATAATAAGATTAACTTAGGTATTCAAAAAGACGAGCTTGCAATAATTGTCGGTAATCAGAAAAATTGGATTCAGAATCTACGGTTTTACAACAATCAGTGGGCTGGTACGCGCACGACAAATGGCACGGGATATTGGGCAGGCAATTATGTCCGAGATTGGTCGGTAATTAACGAGTCAATGCCTATTGCCACACATTTTCGTGTCACCAAAGACGCTACTCACTTTAACGAAGACCCATATACTCAGAATGTTACTTTTGGAAACTAGCGGTTAAAACGACAAGAAATAGTGTATACACAGTAAAAAGTTTATGTTATAATTTTGTAGTAAGGGAGTGCCCGAACCGAGGCACTTTTTAATTTTAGGAAGTTATTTATGAGTACAACAACACAAGATCCAAGTAAAATCCGAAATATCGCCATTATTGCTCACGTTGATCATGGTAAAACTACTCTAGTTGATGGTCTACTAAAACAGTCGCAAACCTTTCGTGATAATCAGGCTGAAATGGGCCAAGAACTGATAATGGATAGTGGCGATCAAGAAAAGGAACGCGGAATCACTATTACCGCTAAAGTCACCGCTGTTCAGCATGGTGATTTTAGGATTAATATCATAGATACACCTGGACACGCCGACTTTTCTGGTGAAGTCGAACGCACACTGAATATGGCAGACGGTTGTATTTTAATTGTCGATGCGCAGGAAGGCCCAATGCCTCAGACGAAATTCGTGTTATCAAAAGCGCTGGCCAATGAGCTTAAACCGATCGTTATCATTAACAAGATTGATAAAACGGGTTCGAGATTAAAAGAAGTTGAAGACGAATTAGCTGATTTATTCTTAGAACTTGCAGTACACGAAGATCAGTTACACTACCCTGTTTACTATGCAGTTGGGCGTGAGGGCAAAGCTTGGGCAAAGCCTCCGACTCATTTTGAAGACGATGGCGATTTAGAAGTAATTTTTCAGGCAATTATTAACGATATTCCGGCACCACATGCCGAGCCTGAAAAGCCCTTCCAGATGCTAGTTACAGCTCTAGCTTGGGATAGTTTTAAGGGTAAATATGCTATTGGGAGAATAAGCAGGGGCAAAATCAAATCTGGCGATCCTATTACTCTATGTAAAAAAGATGGAACATTTGTTAAATCAAAAGTCGACACAGTGTACATGAGTCGTGGTGTCAGTAAGTTTGAGGTAGAGGGCGGTGTGGCTGGTGACATTGTGCAGTTAACTGGGGTAGGTGATGCTCAGATCGGTGAAACTGTGGCAGATGCTGAAGAACCAGAAGCCTTGCCAGTACTGGAGGTTGAAGCGCCTACACTAAAGATCTATTTAGGACCAAACACGAGCCCGTTCAAAGGACAAGAGAGTAAATTTTCTACTAATCGACAAATTGCTGAACGATTAAAAAAAGAGCTAGAAACTAACGTTGGACTGCGCGTTGAAGAAGAGGGTATTGGCTTTTTGATATCTGGACGTGGAGAACTACACCTTAGCGTGCTGATAGAGACAATGCGTCGAGAAGGCTTTGAATTTGAAGTTGGTCGTCCTCAAGTTGTAACTAGAGATAACGATGGAGTGACAGAGGAGCCTGTAGAAGAGCTTATTATTGAAATCCCAGCAGATTACGTTGGTGCGGTGCAAATGGAGCTAGGCAAGCGTAAAAGTGTGCTAAAGGAGCAATTTGCAACCAATAAAGGCGTCACTAAACTAATTTATGAACTTCCGACTCGCGCACTAATTGGTCTACGCAATATTCTTATGACAAATACAAAAGGTACTATTATCATGAACAGCCTAGTAATTGGTTATCAACCGCTTGGAACAGCGTTGGAACAACTGCGAAATGGTGTATTAATTGCCTTTGAAACAGGTGTAACAACCCCTTATTCTTTGCAAAATGCCGAAGACCGCGGGGAGTTATTCGTCGGCGGTGCGGTAAAAGTTTACGCTGGGCAAATAGTGGGCCTAAATAAGCGAAGCGATGATCTAGAGATTAATGTCTGTAAAGCTAAGCATCTGACCAACATGCGAAGTTCTAGCAGTGACGGTGTCGTGCAATTATCGCCACCAACAAGTCTCAGCCTAGAGCAGTGTATTGATTTCTTGGAAAAGGACGAATTACTAGAGGTTACACCAGAAAATTTGCGCCTCCGAAAGGCTGAATTAGACCCCAACAAACGTCGTCGCGCTAAGGCAAATGCCTAAAATAATAGCCGGCCAAACAGAAGCGATTTGAGTCTATACATTTATTCGATATCAACAGAGAAAAAAGTTTGCTATTTTTAATCAATTTTGTGTTATAGTTACCCTGACTAGATAAAGCTGCTAATGTAACGAGTTAGTTCGGTTCTAGGTTCAATAATATTAACAATGTGTTTTTAGTAGGAGCAGCTAATTCTCGGCGTTGCCTTGGTTACCTCTAGAAATTAATAAGGAGTTCAAATGGCAACTAATCTATTTGTAGGTTCATTGTCTTGGAACGTGACTGACGATCAACTTAAAGAGTTGTTCGAAACAGTTGGTAAGGTTGTATCTGCAAAAGTTATAACTGACCGAGACACTAATCGATCAAAAGGTTTTGGGTTTGTAGAAATGGGTTCAGATGATGAAGCCAAAGCTGCAGTCGACCAGTTGAATGGTAAAGAGCTTGACGGCCGACCAATCAACGTTAGCGAAGCCCGCCCTCGCGATTAGTCTCAGATTCGTCTGAAACGAAAGCAAAAAAAGGTCCTGGATTTATCTGGGATCTTTTTAATTTCCTTGAATCAACCGATAGGGTATGTTTAAGTAGTTGTTCGAATGGAAGAAATACCAGAGACACCCAGTTCACATTGGGCCGAAAATTTGCGAAAGGTAGGCATAGCATTGTCATATATTGGCCTAGGTACATTAGCTGTAAACGATGTGTTCTTAGTATTGCCGGATATGCTCGGAATAATTGACGCAGACTCGACTTACCAACCCGTTGCATTTACAGCGACAGCAATTGCTTCAGCTGGGGTTGCTTTAAGTTGCGTGGGCTTAAGCAGACCTAATAACCATTGACCAATACAGCCAGAGGGAACTACACTGAATAATACTTATGCTAGATAAAACAAAAAGTCTTGCCAGCAAAATTTTGCCAGGGCATAAAATTCACATCTTGAATCCTCAAGAAGTTCAAGTAGCCCGACGTTATATTGATGTGTACTGGGAAAAACTCAAACGCTATCACCCTAAGGATGACGAAACTCTAATCGGACTACCAAATCCGTATCTTGTTCCTGCATACGAAGAAGGGCATCCATTTGATTTTAACGAAATGTATTATTGGGACAGCTATTTTATGGTTCAGGGTATGATGAACCACGAACATAAAGATTTGGTAGTCGGGATTCTAGATAACCTTATATCCATGCAAAAACGCTACAAGATAATCCCAAATGCTTCAAGAACCTATCTAATGGGACGGTCGCAACCACCTTTTCTGACTAGTTTTATATTCGAAGTTTATGACGCCTACGACATGAGCCCGTCATGGCTTAAAGAGAGAATAGCCTGTGCACATCAGGAATATAGTCGAGTGTGGCTAGGCACAGGTAAGCCAAACTGGCGTAATTCCTATATGGGCCTTAGTCGATATTACGACATAAATATGACGCATGATTTGGCAGAAGCTGAGAGTGGCTGGGATTACACCACTCGCTTCAACCGCCGAGCGCTAAATTACTTGCCAGTTGATCTTAACTCACTACTTTATAAGTACGAGACAGACTTTGCTCGGGCTGATACAATTCTTGGCGACGAACATGGGGCAAAAGTCTGGTTAGAGCGGGCTAGGGCGCGAAAGCAGACTATGGATGAGCTAATGTGGAGCAATACTCGCAACTTGTACTATGATTATAATTTTGTAAAGAAAAAGCGCGGTAACGTTTCATCTCTTGCGGGATTCTTCCCCCTTTGGGCTGGTATGGTTGACGATAAACGGGCAAAAACAATTGTTAATCAATTACGCCGTTTTGAAAATAAAGGCGGTCTGTCTACTACGGATATGCAACCGATTAACCAAGTAATTGTACCGAATTCCTTCCCGACACAATGGGCTTATCCTAATGGTTGGGCTCCCTTGCAGTATTTAATAATAAAAGGTCTAGAACGTTATGGTTACCACGATGATGCACGGCGAATCACCATGAAGTGGCTTAATACCAATCTGCAGTGGTTCAACAAGAACGGTGTGTTTTTAGAAAAGTACAATGTGGTAAATCCTGACAAACCGCCTTTGAAGGGGGTCTATCCGTCTCAAACTGGTTTTGGTTGGACTAACGCTGTGTTTGAACGCCTCTGCCAAGACTACATCGACGATTAGACAATTTTATTTTCTCTTTGGTATTTTATTACATCTGTTGCCGTAGCTTGATTTATATGGCCATTTTCAACGCCATGCCTTAACAAAAATGATGCGGTCATTAATGAATGAAGAGTTACGTCAATCGCATTTAGGTTCTCAGCACCACCTTGCTCTCTATCGACTACGCAAAAACTAGATCTAACAATCAAACCTTGTTTTCTAGCAGTATTTATAAATCTGCGATTATTTGTTGCGCCAGAAATGTGATCATCGATAGGAATAGCTTCTTCATTTAATTCAAACACTTCGCTTGGCCCACTAAATATTGCCTCGCCCTTGACACCAATAGTTTTATCAAAGCTAAGCAAGTTATCAGGGTATGAATGATAATGTCTAGCAAACTCTTTGCCAAGAGGCGTGGAGCCATTTGGTATCGGAGAAATCAAAATATTATCACCATCGGATAGCCCAAGGCTTTCTGCTAACTCGAAAAATGCCTGACCTATTTTTGTGTACATTTCGGGTAAATAATCGAACCCTTCTTCGTCAGACCGTGGATAATGTAGATACCATGGCGATAGTGGCAAAGAAGGATCTATTTTGTGAGCCGACAGCTCAAACTCGCCAAATTTAACAGAGTTAGATAAATAATAATCTTCGGCGATTTCAGAAATTAATTCAGTTTTTGGCATTATCATTTATAATAGCATTTTCAATTGACCACTGTTTAAGATAGGATGATAAGGTATGAATTATTTTGTAACTACTTCGATACCTTATGTAAATGGCGAGCCCCATCTCGGGCATGCGCTAGAGTTTGTGATGGCTGATGTTTTGGCACGAGCTGCACGGCAGACAAAAACGCCGACTATTTTTAGTACCGGTACAGATGAGCATGGCGGTAAAATTGCCGAAAAAGCCAAAGAAAATGGCATGGAGCCAAAGTACTTCACTGATCAAATTAGCCAAAAATTTCGTGATCTAGGACAGGCGCTTAATATCAGCAATGATCGATTTATTCGTACTACTGATGAGGGGCACGAACAACGTGCTCAAATAATCTGGAAGAATCTAGAAAAGCATATCTACAAAGGCAACTATGAGGGCTGGTATTGTACGGGGTGTGAAACTTTTGTGCCAGAAAATGTCGTTAAAGAGCGAGGTGGCAAATGCCCCGATCACAACCGGCCTTATGAAAAACTTAAAGAAGACAACTATTTTTTCAAAGTTTCAGCGTTTTCTGATCAGATAAAAGAAGCGATTAACACCGATAGTTTTAAAATTATCCCATCAACCAGAAAACAAGAGATTCTAAACATTATTGGAAGCGGGCTAGAAGATATTAGTGTATCAAGACCCAAAGACAAGATTAGTTGGGGGATCCCGGTACCTAGTGATGACAGTCAAGTAATGTATGTTTGGTTTGAGGCGCTGATGAACTATATAACGGTGCTCGGGTACCCAGAACACGACGATTTTAAGAAGTTTTGGCCGGCTCAAGTTCAGGTTATTGGTAAGGATATATTGCGATTCCATGCAGCAATTTGGCCAGCAATGCTACTTGGGCTTGGCTTGCCGTTGCCAAAAATCTTGTTTGTGCATGGTTTTATCACGATTGAAGGCAAAAAGATGAGCAAGAGCCTTGGTAATTACATTGTGCCGGCTCAAATTTTAGAAAAATATCCAGCTGACGTGTTTCGATATTTCTTTTTACGTCACTTACCTAGTTACGATGACGGCGACTTCAGTTGGGCAAAATTAGACGAAGCCTATAACAACGAACTGGCGAACGAACTGGGTAATGCAGTCCAACGTACAGTGGTATTAATCCAAAAGCACCAGAGTGGAGTAATTGGTGATATACCAGAGCCAGGCCACGATGTAGATGGCTACAAGAATGCGCTGGAGGCTTGTAAATTCGACAGAGCACTTGATGAAGTTTGGGATCAAGTCAGGGGTCTCAATCAATACATCGAGGAAGAAAAACCGTGGGAGATAGCAAAGCATGATGATGCCGGACATCTTCGAGATGTTTTGGCATATCAAGCAGGAGCTCTGATTCAGATCGCCAATCTACTAACGCCATTCATGCCTGAAACAGCTGATAAGATAAAGCACATTTTTGCCTCAGGCGTCGTACAGCCACTAGAAGGCACATTATTCCCGCGCAATGACAAGGCTACACCACTTACTCAAAAATTAAAGGGTTAGTCACGTGATATTTGTTGATACTCATTGTCATATTCACGAAGCAACTTTGAAGGGTAAAGCCGAGCTAAGTAAGGATGAAGAAATTACTCGATCAAAGTGGATAAAGGCGGGTAGCCCAAAGCCTGAAGATATTATTAAAAGGGCCAAAGAGGCTGGCGTTAACAAACTGATTTGTGTGGGCACGACTGCAAGTGATAGCGAGCTGGCTGTTAGGTTTGTTGCTGACAAGCCCGAATGTTTTGCATCCATTGGTATTCATCCGCACGAGGCCGAGGAGCATCTGAACTATGATTTTGATAAGTTTGCTGAACTTGCCGAAAAACCTAAGGTTGTGGCAGTTGGCGAGATTGGTCTGGATTACTACTATGAGAATTCATCAAAATCAGCGCAAAAACAAATACTGATAAAACAACTAGAAATCGCAAAAAAATACTATTTGCCAGTGATTTTCCACATTAGAGGCAGTAAAGATGCCCCTACGGATGCATTTGACGATTTATTTGCCATTCTGAGTGATTTTGAGGGGGTTAGGGGCGTTGTCCATAGCTTTACAGCAGATAATACGACTCTTGACAAAATACTCGCTCTAGGGCTTTATATTGGCTTAAACGGTATCATGACCTTCACTAAAGACCAATCGCAACTAGAGATGGCAAAAAAAGTTCCAGCGGACAAATTGGTGCTAGAAACAGATGCCCCGTATTTGACACCAAATCCGCATCGTGGTAAAATATGTGAACCAATGTATCTTCGGGAGACGGCAGTGTTTTTAGCAGATCTGAGAGACGAAAAGCTAGATGATCTAGCTAAATATACTACGGGTAATGCCAGAAAATTATTCAAATTATGACAAATAAAATCGATCAAGAACCAGAATTAACAGTTAACTCAGCCAGAAGCCTTGTAGCTATTGCCTTAGAGTCGGCTTTAGAACACCACCCGGCAATTGATGAAGTCAGGCCAGAAATAACTATAGTGCCGAAGGTTGTTACTGCGGACCTAATTAGTGGTGATGGAATGCGAGAAATTGGCGAGTCTGAGAGCCATTTGGATTTTGCTCGCGCGTTAGTCGAAGAAGCCCACCGAGTTATACCAGAGGTTTCCGCCGAAGTCGTCCCCATCCGTCTACTCACAGATTCTGATAACTCACAGTCTGCGTTAGCAGCGTAGGGGTACAATAGTTATATGAGCGACTCGCAACAAATTTATCTTGATTATGCGGCGGCTACACCTTTAGACCCGGCTGTTCTAGAGGCAATGATGCCGTATTTAACAGATGAATTCTATAACCCATCTGCGAGTTACCAGTCGGCAAAAAGAGTACGCGGGGCAATTAACGAGTCAAGGCGCTTTGTAGCCCACTGGTTAGGGGTAAAACCTAGCGAAATTATATTTACGGCAGGCGGGACAGAAGCCAACAACCTAGCAATTAACGGAGTGATGAGCAAATACTCTGGATCAGAAATTATCATTAGCTCTATCGAGCACGAATCCGTCAGAGAGCCTGCAAATCAGTATAAATGTAGTGAAGCGCCGGTTGATAAAACCGGAATTATCGACATCGCGAAACTAGAAAAACTGATTACCGATAAGACCGCGCTGATCAGTGTTGTCTACGCTAACAATGAGATTGGTACTGTTCAGCCTCTTCGTGAAATTTATATGATCATAGAAAAGATAAGAAAAGATCGGTTAGAAAAGGGCAATAAACGACCACTATATCTACATACTGATGCTTGTCAGGCAGGCAATTATTTGGACCTGCATGTTGCAAGGCTTGGCGTAGACTTTATGACGCTAAATGGCGGTAAGATTTATGGTCCAAAGCAATCTGGCGCTCTTTACGTGCGAGCTGGGCTAGAGCTAAAACCGCTTATACGAGGTGGCGGTCAAGAACAAGGATTACGAAGTGGTACCGAAAATGTAGCTAGTTGTGTTGGCTTTGGACGTGCACTGGATATCGCTCAATCTATGCGCGTTGAAGAAGCACAGCGTGTCAGCGAGATACGCGATGAATTTATAAAAATGTTTGAAAAGAACTTCCCTAAAGCAAAAATTAACGGTTCTCTAAAAAAACGTTTGCCCAATAATATTAGCGTAACTTTCCCTAATGTTGATAACGAGCGACTAATGATGCAACTGGATGAAGCGGGGATAATGTGCGCTGTTGGATCAGCCTGCAGTGCTAGTAATGATGAACCATCGCATGTTCTAAAAGCCATCGGACTTTCTGATGACCAAGCACAGTCGACTCTGCGTTTTACGCTAGGACGTCAAACAACTCAGGATGATTTAAATAAAGTAATCGAATTATTAAAAGAAGTTATTAATGGCTAAGACAGTTTTTGTAGGGATGAGTGGCGGGGTTGATAGTTCTGTTACCGCTGCGCTTTTGAAAGAGCAGGGTTATAACGTTGTGGGCGTTTATATGAAGAATTGGACCAAGAGTTTGCCCGGTTTTGACTGTCCGTGGAAAGAAGATTTTGCCGACGCCAAGCGTGTTGCGGTGCAACTGGGTATTGATTTCAAAGTTTTCGACTTTGAGAAACAGTACAAACATAAAGTCGTTGATTATATGATTGACGAGTTTAAAGCGGGCAGGACGCCAAACCCAGATATCATGTGTAACCAAGAGGTGAAGTTCAAATTATTTCTCGACACTTGCCTGGAAGAGGGCGCGGATTTAATCGCCACAGGACACTATGCTCGGGTTAAAGATGGCAAGTTGTTGCAGGCTAAGGACACAAATAAAGATCAAACTTATTTTTTGTACCGTATAACAGAGAAGGCATTGTTAAAATCATTGTTTCCGCTTGGTGAGTATACAAAGCCGGAAGTGCGCAAACTTGCTAAGAAGTTTGGGCTGGCCACGGCTGATAAAAAAGAAAGTATGGGAATTTGTTTTGTTGGCAAGGTTGGTATTAAAGAGTTCTTGAGCCAGTACGTTAAAACAAAACTCGGCAAAATAATTGACGAGAATAATCAGGTGGTAGGGGAGCATGACGGAGCTATCTTTTATACTATCGGACAGCGGTCTGGATTGGGTGTAGGCGGTGGGTTGCCGTATTACGTAACCGGCAAAGACATGACCAAAAATGAAGTCTACGTAACGACCAACTTGGATGACAAAAAATTATGGTACAAAGAACTGAAGCTGACAGATTTGCATTGGATTAATGAGGCGCCGAAAGATGGCGCCAAAGTACAGGTGCGCACTAGGCATAGAGCCCCGTTAATCGACGCAACGCTACAGATAGCGTCAAACGGAAACCTGATAGTGCAGCTAAAGGATGAAATTCGTGCCGCCACCCCAGGCCAGTCTGCCGTTCTCTACCAAGGCAATCTAGTCCTCGGCGGCGGGATAATCTGTTAAAATAAAAAGATGACAGCACAAGAAATTCGTAAGGCTTATCTAGAGTTTTTTGAAAAACGCGGGCATAAGGTGATTCCGCGAGCACTTTTGGTACCGCAAGGTGAATCAGGTGTTTTGTTTACTGGCTCGGGCATGCAACCGCTTATCCCTTATCTATTAGGTGAAGCTCACCCAAAAGGAAATCGACTAGTCGATAGTCAGACTTGTTTGCGTTCTCAAGATATCGAAGAAGTCGGCGATAACAGGCACACCACTTTTTTTGAAATGCTTGGCAATTGGTCATTGGGCGACTATTTTAAAAAAGAACAATTACCTTGGTTTTTTGAGTTTTTAACAGATGAAGTGGGATTAGACCCAGAAAAATTATATGTAACAGTTTTTGCAGGCGATAAGCAATTTGATTTGCCGAAAGATGAAGTAAGCGCAAAGTATTGGCAAGATTTATTTATTAAAAAGGGTTTAAAAGCCGATATTGCAGATATTGGATCAGAGCAAGAAGGGTATAGCCGAGGCATAAAAGTCAATGAACGAGTTTTTTATTACGATGCAAGTAAAAATTGGTGGGCGCCAGAAGGAAAGCCATCAGAAATGAGCGAAGGCCAACCAGGTGGCCCAGATAGCGAAGTATTTTATCTATTTGAAAATGTCGAGCATGATGAAAAATGGGGAAAAAATTGTCATCCAAACTGTGATTGTGGTCGTTTTATGGAAATAGGAAACTCTGTCTTCATGGAATACGTTAGAACTAAAGACGGCTTCGATAAGTTACCTAGTCAAAACGTAGATTTTGGGGGTGGTTTGGAGCGAATTGCAGCCGCAAAAATCAATAGCCCTGACGTGTTTAAAATCAGTATCCTATTGCCGATAATAGAATCACTCGAAAAGCTCAGTGGTAAAAAGTATGAACAACACACTAATGCCATGAGAGTAATTGCCGATCATTTGCGTGGTGCTGTGTGGTTGGCAGTTGACGACGTTGTTCCAAGTAATAAGGAACAAGGCTATGTGGCTCGAAGGCTGATGCGTAGAGCAATCCGATTCGCGTTTGAATTAGGAATAGAGCAAAATTTTGTTCAAGAAGTTGTGCCTGTAATAGTTGAACTTTATGAAAAAGATTTTCCAGAAATAGCAAATAGTAAACAAAAAGTTATAGATACCTTGGTCAGGGAAGAAAAAGTTTTTCGTCAAACGCTAAGAAAAGGTGTGCGAGAACTCGAAAAAATGTCAAAAAACGGCAAAATTTCTGGCAATAATATATTCTCTCTTTATGACACTTTTGGCTTCCCTGTAGAACTTAGTATCGAAGAAGCGGCTATGCAAGGTTTTGAAGTGTCAAAAAAATGGAGAGAAGAGTTTGACGAAAGAATGAAAGAGCAGCGCGAAAGAAGCCAGACGGCTACCAAGGGTACTTTTAAAGGCGGACTTGGCGGGCAGACTTTGCAGCACAAGAAATACCACACGGCAACTCACCTGATGTATCAAGCTTTGCGCGATGTGTTGGGTGACCATGTTATTCAACGAGGGTCTAATATTACTGAAGAGAGACTAAGATTCGACTTTAGTCATCCTGAAAAAGTTACCCGCGAACAACTAGATGAAGTCGAGAAGATCGTCAACGAACAGATCAAAAAAGACCTAAAAGTCACCTGGCATGAATACCCTACAAAAGTTGCCAGGGAAGAAATGGGTGCGTTAGGCCAATTTGGAGACCGTTATGGCGATACCGTAAAAGTGTATAAAATGATTGCTGATGGAGCTGACAATCCGTTTAGCTTTGAAATTTGCGGCGGCCCGCATGTTGATCACACTTTACAGCTAATCGAAGACGGAAAAGTATTTAAGATTTTAAAAGAAGAATCCTCGTCAGCCGGCATCCGCCGCATCAAAGCCGTATTGCAATAGCATATCAAACGGAATACTATATTGAGTCAATTGTCTATTGAGCAGTCGCCGAGTTGTGTAGCAGGTTCAACCATATTTCGACGGATACCATTAAGAGCTATCTCTAAGCTGAACGCACAGTCTTTTATTCCACAAACTCGCCTTTCTACACTACATGTCTCATAATCACTGTAGACACCATAGTGTTCGACTTGCTGATAGGGGGGTCTATTTTCTCTTCCGACAAAACGAGTAGCTAAACGTTCGGATTCTTCTACACTTTTTGCACTTTCATGTGCACTACCGTACTTTTCTGTATGTCGTTGCAAACACTGGGGTGTTTCTGTGTATTCAAGCACCGCCGCTTCAACATCATCCATCAATTGTTCGTACCACGGCCATTCATCCATGACTCTTTTATATCAGTAAATTTAAAAAAGTCAATCACTGCGTCCTCTAGTATCCATCTGTAAAAAACTTAAGAAAAGCAATTTATGCTTTGTGCTCATGGTATAATTCTATAGAAGTTATGCTTGATAAATTCAAAAAACTAAAACCGTCGGCGCATGCTAAAACAAAAGGCAAAAAAAATTCTGATAGATTTGTTGTCGCACTTGATATTGGTACCGAATTTGTCAAAGCATTAATAGCTCAAGTTGATGGCAATAAAGCCGAAATTATAGGGGTAGGTAGAGCACATCAAGGACTTGGTGACATGCAGGCTGGCGCAATATCAGATATTGGGGCGGTAGTAGCAAATTGCGATAAGGCTTTGACTGAGGCCGAGAGAATGGCTGGGGTTAGTGCCAGGACAGCCATGATTGGCATAGCCGGCGAACTAGTTAAGGGGACGACTACTAATGTCCGTGTAAAACGTCGAGACGGTACAAAACCGATGGATATTGCTGAAATTGAAGAAATCATTGCGCTGGTGCAAAAACGGGCTGAGGAAATCGCCAAACGTCAACTGGCGTGGGAACTCGGCGGTAAAAAAGTCGAGATTAGATTAGTAAACAGCGCGCTTGTCGGTATTGAGATAGATGGCTATAAAGTCACTAACCCTCTTGGCTTTCAGGGACAAGACGTTGTCGTGCAACTTTACACGGCCTTTGCACCATTAATCCACATCGGCGCACTAGAACGTACTGCTCAAGAATTAGACTTAGATTTACTCGCAGTTGCGGCCGAGCCGTTTGCGGTGTCTAGATCAGTAATTGGTGATGATGCCAGTGCAAATATGAGCGCCATACTAATGGACGTTGGTGGTGGAACGACGGATATCGCTGTGATTAACGATGGTGGTGTGCAGGGGACTAAGATGTTTGGAATTGGAGGGCGTGCCTATACGCGATCTGTCGAAAAAGAGCTAGACGTTAGTTATGCTGAGGCTGAACAGATGAAATTGGCGCTATCTAATAATGAGAACCCAGACGATAAAAACAAGGATGTGGTTGCAGCACTCGAAAAAACCCTAGATGTGTGGGTCAAAGGAGTTGATTTGGCGCTGGCCGACTTTACAAAACTCGATCAAATGCCTTCAAAGTTACTACTCTGTGGCGGTGGATCCAGTCTTGATATGCTAAAACATGAACTTAGCTCGACTGACTGGTACCATAACCTGCCATTTACAAAAAAACCAGTAGTGCAGTTGATAAAACCCGAGCAAGTTGTAGGTATTGTTGACAAAACTGGTCGTGTCAATGATCATACTTACATTACCGCTATGGGCTTACTGAGAGTAGGGATCGACACCCTAGCCCAAGAATTGGACAAGCCATCAGGCTCGATAAAAGATAGATTTGATAAGATATTAAAGGTATAAAATGACTGCGACAAAAGACACAATTTATATAGATATAGACGACGAGATTACAGCAATAGTCGATAAGCTTCAGGCTAGCGACTCAAATATTGTCGCGCTGGTACTGCCAAAACGCGCCACGGTTTTGCAGAGCATTATTAATATGAAGTTATTAAAACGGGCATCTGATGAGGCTGGTAAAAAAGCAGTTCTAATTACATCGGAGGTTGGCTTGTTGCCTCTAGCGGGCGCTACAGGTATGTATGTAGCAAAAAATCTTCAATCAAAACCCGAGATTCCTGATGCCCCAGACGGGCCTACTAGTGACGAAGACGAAGAGATAACAGATATGGCTAACGAAGACCCTGACAATAACGTGGGCAAATTAGCTGGTGCTGCTGCTATTGGGGCCTCGACTGGAGCGATGGCGTCGAATAAAGCGTCTGCTGCTACGGCTAGTCCCGATAAAGCAGTTAAAAAAGCCAAAAAGCCAAAATCTGGCACAACAAAAATCCCTAATTTTGATAAATTCCGTAAAAAAACCTTCATCATCATTGGCGCGGTATTACTTCTTATAGTTGCATGGTACTTTGCTGTATTTGTAATGCCGACTGCTACGATTGTAGTCGAGACCGAGAATGAGAATTTGGCTAGTGCTTTTGAGTTTACTGCTGACACAACGTCAAGTAGCGTCGATGTGGGCGACAAGACGGTTCCCGCCGAGCTCGCCACTGTAGACAAGCAAGATAGTCAGTCAGCACCGGCAACCGGCACAAAAGATGTAGGGACTAGGGCAAAAGGCACTGTCACAATTCGTAACTGTACTGATGCCCCTGTCACAATAAAATCCGGAACAGGAGTGAGTAGCAATAATAAGACATTTATCATGCAAAGTGCCTTGGCACTCGGGTCCGGTAATTTCGATAGTGGCAGTAACTGTAAAAGTAGCGGTAGTCACGTAGGTGCGGTACAAGTTGTTGCTGAGGCAAACGGGGACGACTACAACCTAGGCAGTGGCTCAAGTTATTCAGTTGCGGGGTTGAATTCATCAGTTACCGGTACAGGTACAGCTATGAGTGGTGGGTCGAGTAAGACAATCAAAGTCGTTAGTCAATCGGATGTCGATGCCGCCAAAGCCAAACTAAATACTAAGGATGACTCTGTGAAGGATGATTTAACAAAGTCGTTAGAGGAGAAGGGTTATTTTGCGATTGTATCCACTTATAACAAAAAGAATGAAAAGACCACAACTAGTCCCGAAGTTGGACAAGAAGGCTCTGAGGTGACAGTTAGCTATAGCGCGACATTTACAATGCTGGGGGTAAAGAAGGAAGACCTCAGAAAAGTCATTGAAGATAATGTAAAAGAACAGGTTGATACCGATAAGCAGTCAATCCAGAATGACGGTATAGATTCAGCAACTTACGAAGTATTAAGCGATACCAATGGCGATAATATTACTATTAGTTATGATGGTCAGGTTGAAGTTGGACCGGATATCAACATTGACGAGCTGAAGTCCTTGGTAGCCGGACAGAAAAAAGGCGACACCGAGAATATTGTTAGTGAATTACCAAGCGTAACGGGCGTTACTGTCAAATATAGCCCATTTTGGGTTAACAAAACACCTAAAAATACAGCTAAGATCAAAATAGAGTTTAGCTCTGCTCAGCAAGAATAATATGGCTGATAGCACAATCCTAGCATTAGATATTGGTGAAAAAAGGATTGGAGTCGCACGTGCCAACTCGGTCGCACTAATTGCCGAGCCTCTTATAACGTTGCCGAATAATGATAGTTTCTTCGACGAACTTAACAATCTGATTAAAAAACACGATGTCGTTTTACTCGTTATTGGCATACCGAAAAATCTAAATGACAACCCGACTAGCCAGACAGCCTATACTCATGACTTTGCAGAGAAGATAAAAGCAAAAGTAACAACAGAGTTGGTGTATCAGAACGAAGCATTGTCTTCTCTAGCCGCAAAAGACAGACTGTCAAGGCGAGGTCGTAATTTTGATAAGGCAGAGGTTGATTCTGTCGCAGCCGCTGTTATTCTAGATAATTATATCGAATCAAATATGAGTAGGATAAAACAATTAGTATGAATAAAGCCGATCAGCAAAAACGTGATAAATGGATAAAAAGAACTATAATTGGTTTGATTGTTGCGGTTGTTATTGTGATCGTATCAGCCGTCATAATAAGACAAATTTATACTATAAATTTAAGACCACTTAGTAATTCTCAGGAGATAGTTATAGTAGAGGTGCCAAGTGGCTATAGTGCCCAGCAAATAGGCGAAGTACTAGAGAAAAAAGGAGTAATTAAGCAGTCGTGGGCATTTAATTGGTATGTACGCACCAACGGCTTGATTGAAGGCCTGAAAGCCGGTACTTATGCGCTACGGCCTAGTCAAAATGTGGCTGAAGTAGCAGATACTATTGCGGGAGGCGAGATAGCAACAGATTTAGTCACGATTCTGCCGGGGCAACGAATTGATCAGGTCAGGTCTGCACTAATCAACAGTGGCTTTACTCCTGAATCTGTAGATTTGGCTCTTGATCCAGCTACTTATCCTAACCATCCGGCTCTAGTCGATAAGCCGAAAGGTGCCAATTTAGAGGGTTATCTTTACCCAGAGACTTTCCAGAAAAATGCGTCTACTAAGGCCAGTGATATCGTCAGAGCATCTCTGGATGAGATGCAGACTAGGTTAACACCTAGTATTCGACGTGCTATAGCAAAACAAGGTTTGAGTGTATATGAGGGAATTATCTTAGCCTCAATTGTCGAGCAAGAAGTGGCTAATATTGAAGACAAATCTGTAGTTGCGAGTGTTTTCTATAACAGGTTAAACAAGGGGACCAAATTAGAGTCAGACGTAACGGTGTTGTATGGGGCTATTGCTGCAGGAGAAGATCCTAGTTTAAGATATGATTCAAAGTACAATACCTTTACTAATATCGGTTTACCAATTGGGCCGATCAGTAATGTCTCGAAAGAATCGCTAGCTGCCGTTGCTGCACCAAAAAACACCGATTACATATTCTTTGTTGCAGGCGATGATGGCAATACTTATTTTTCGAGAACTCTTGCTGAGCACGAAGAGGCTATCGATAAGCACTGTATAAAGCTTTGTCAGTAGTAATTTGTCAATAAACGTCGTATCTATACTCACGCTTGTTGATTGCATCGTTTGCGCACAAATGCTATAATTTTGTGTGCAATTCGATAGCTAATGTTATCAATATAACAGAGGTGAGAGTTGCCTGAAGATTAGGAAATCAAGAGGTAAATAGCATAAATTGTCGATCCTCTTGCATGAGTTTAATAACAATTAACCCCTAATTTGCAGTAAATAGGCGGTAAGCCTAAGGAGCCCGGTACTTGAAAACCACCGAGACCTTTAACCAAGAAATAGCTCATAAATTAAATTCGATCTCTAGCACTGTTAGTAAAAAACGGTTATCTAAAGGCGTGTTCGCAAAAAGTAATAGAGGCAAAGTAGTCAAATATTCTATTGTGGCTGCTAATGCTTTGATGCTCCTTGTAGTTGTTGCTGTCGTCATGCAACCCACTAATAAATCAGCCCAAAATAGCTCTGCTATATTATCTACCCAAGCTGACGAAGATGCTGTCGCTAACCCTACAGATGTACTGTCATCTGCTGATATTGCCGTTAATGTCGCTAGAGTTACGAGGATTGAGGAAGCTACCAGTGTAGCCAACAAGGCTGATACGGTAAACGCTCAACTTAATACAGCACCATCTGACGATATTGTGGCAGCTCAACCTCAGGTAATAGCTACTTCGTTAAAATCGCGATTTGATATTCAAACGTATGTTGTCGTAAAAGGCGACACTATAAAGAGTATTGCAAAACAATTCGACATTACTACAGATACGATCAGATGGTCTAACGATATATCAGATGAAGACATAAAACCTGGATTGGATCTGCTTATATCTCCGATTAACGGAATAGTTTATAAAGTAAAATCTGGCGATACCGCAGCTAGCTTGGCTTCTAAATATAGCTCGGACAAGAACAAGATCTCAATATTTAACGATTTTGAAGTAAGTGGCGTGCCTGTCGGTGCTTATATCGTTATTCCGGACGGTCGACCACCTAGTCAGGCGGTTGTTCCAGCGGCAGCCCCAACCAGTACATTTGGTACTAACACTGGTTTTGCTTGGGGTGGAGGATCGGCAGTTTATAGCGGTAATGGTTATGATTATGGTTATTGTACTTGGTGGGCAGCGCTTCGTAGATCGCAAACCGGCAGCCCGATACCTAGTAACCTCGGTAACGCTAGTACTTGGACGTCTCTAGCGCAACAGGCCGGATTTGGTGTGGGAAGCAAGCCAGCTAGCGGTGCAGTTATATGGACTCCACCAAGAGATTATTATGGCCACGTGGGTTATGTAGAGAAGGTTAATTCTGACGGTAGTGTGCTAGTCTCAGAGATGAACGTTATGGGCTGGGGAGTTGTCAGTAAAAAGACACTAACAAAGGCGCAAGCCGCCCAGTATAACTATATATATTGATAATTTAGCAAAAAAAGGCTATAATAAAAGGATTATGGCTGTGTTTGAAAATTCGGTTGAAGATTATTTACGGCATGGCGAGTCCATTTCTGATTCTAGCGTTGAGATAACAGAGCATGGTACGGTTGGCGTACACACTGTCGAGCGTGCTGGCCTTCGCTCTGGCGATGAGGTGCTTCTTGATATTGTAGGTAATAGCGAACCGCTAGTTCTAATAGGGGGAAATGCTGCGAGGATTGAGGTCCAGACAGGATGGGGTTTGCTTACGATAATGGATCTTTGTGACCCGGCAGTTCAGGATCATGTTCAATTAAGAACTAATGATACATACAGAATCCCCTCTACCAATAGCGTGTATTGGTATTCTGCTGATTCTGATCAAAACTGGATTATCAGGGATCGGTGCACCGGTTTCGAATCGAAGTTTGAGCCAACTGCCCAACAAGTTGTTGACGCCCTAAGTACGGCACTTACAACAACGTGGGTAAACTTAGGGAAGTAGAAATTTGTTTGTCTGGCTTAGAGAGGTACACTAGTAGAGATGTTTGTTGATAAAGTCTCGATAAAGTTAAAAGCCGGTGATGGTGGAAACGGTGTAGTTAGTTTTCGTCGTGAAAAATACGTTGATAAAGGTGGTCCGGACGGTGGCGACGGTGGCGACGGTGGCGATATTGTGGTTACCGCAAAAACGAATGAAGATACCTTATCGCATTACCGCAATCAGCAAGTAACACGAGCAGAAAATGGCCAGAATGGTAGTAAACGTAAAAAACATGGAAAGAATGGTCAAAATACTGAATTATTTGTGCCAATCGGGACAGTAATAAGTGATGAAGACAATAATGTTCTAGCCGACTTAACTGAGGCTAATATGCGGTTTGTCGTCGCTAAAGGTGGTCCTGGAGGTTTTGGGAATGCTCATTTTATTAGTTCTACTAGGCAAGCTCCAAGAGTAGCCGAAAAAGGCGAAAAGGGTGAAGAAAAAACTCTTCAGTTCGAGCTAAAAATGATTGCTGACGTTGGGTTAATTGGTTTACCGAATGCCGGTAAGTCAACTTTACTGGGCAGTATAAGTAATGCACGACCAGAGATCGCCAATTATCCATTCACGACCCTAATTCCTAATCTTGGAGTTGTGGATTTTGATAATAAGAGTTTATTGTTTGCCGATATTCCCGGCCTAATAGAAGGTGCCAGTGAAGGAAGGGGCCTTGGCGATGAGTTTTTAAAACACGTTGAGCGAACATCGACAGTAATACATCTAATCGATATATACGACGAAGACATCGTTAACAGCTATAAAGTAATCAGGAAAGAACTAGAGCACTATAGCAAGGACTTGGCCGGTAAAAAATCGATTGTTGTACTGAATAAAATCGATAGTTTAGATAAAGACATAGTTGATCATCAGGTAAAACTGCTTAAAAAAACAGTTGGCCGTAAAAGTAAGGTATTGGCAATTTCAGCTGCCTCAAAAATTGGTATCAATAGTCTGCTTAAAGAAGTTATGACGAACGTTAAGAAGGCCAAGCAAGTAAAAGTCAAAGAAGACAAAGCTAAGGGTGTTCCTGTATTGCGTTTTGAGGGAAGCAGTGATGATTGGTACGTGACGAAAAAGGCTGGCAAGTTTGTGGTAACAGGTGAAAAAATCGAAAAATTTGCTCGCAGGACAGATTACGATAATCCAGCGGGTGTACGACGTCTAAGAGATATTTTGCGTCGCAACGGCGTAATGCGCGAGCTAGAGCACCAAGGCGTAGAACTTGGCGATAAGATATATATTGGCGAGAATAACGAAGGCACCATTGAATACTAAGGTTGGTATGAAGAGTCTGTATTTTTATGATTTAGAAACTAGTGGTTTTAACGCTCGTAGCGATCGAATCATGCAGTTTGGTGGTCAGCGGACAGATATGGAGTTGAAACCTATCGGAGAACCACATAATTATCTAATCAAGCTCAGCGACGATTTACTCCCTAGCCCGGACGCTATTTTAGTTACGGGTATTACTCCGCAAAAGGTCAAGGCTGAGGGATTGACAGAACTAGAGTTTTTGAAAATATTCCATAAAGAGATTTCAGTCCCGGATACAATTTTTGTTGGCTTTAATTCTATTCGTTTTGATGATGAGTTTATGAGGTTTTTAAATTGGCGTAACTTTTTTGATGCCTATGAGTGGCAGTGGAAAGATGGCCGAGGGCGCTGGGATTTGCTTGATCTTGTAAGGATGACCCGAGCGCTTCGGCCTGAAGGCATAAAGTGGCCGGTAGACGTTGACGGTAAAGCCGTGAATAGACTAGAGATGTTAGCGAGTTTGAACAAATTAGAGCACAGTAGCGCACACGATGCTCTGAGTGACGTGCAGGCCAGCATTGCTCTAGCGAAACTGCTAAAAACTAAACAACCAAAATTGTTCGATTGGTTACTGCAGATGCGTGACAAAAAGAGGGTTTCTGCCCTAGTTAATGCTGGTGAACCGTTTATCTACGTGAGCGGCAAATACCAAGCGGAGTATGAAAAAACGACTATAGCTATCAAGATTGGTGATCATCCGAAAAAACAAGGAGCTTTGGTCTACGATTTGCGCTACGATCCAGCAGAATATCTTAGTCTGAGCCCGGATAAACTAGTAAAGTTATGGCAATACGACAAAGATAGAGAAGGTCCGGGTTTGCCGGTAAAGACATTGCTGTTTAATAGATGTCCGGCGATTGCACCTTTAGCGGTCTTGGATGATGGTAGTAAAGAACGCTTAAAACTAAACATGGATCAAATTGAAAAAAATCGTCAGAAGCTTGTATCCGGCAAAGAAAAACTGCTTCAAGCACTTTTAAGGGCGCTTGAAATTATGGATAAAAAACAACAAACAAAGATTATGGAAAACACTGAATTTTCTGAAGATCAACTATACGATAGATTTGTGCCCGACAATGATAAAAAAATCGCGCAAGAGCAAATAACAACAGGCCCTGAGCACATCGCAAATATCGCCAATAAGTTAAGTGACGAAAGATTAAAAAATCTAATCTTGCCATATCTAGCTAGGAATTTTTACAAAAAGCTTGATTCTAGCCAAACTGAGGCATGGGAAGATTATCGGACCAAAAAGTTAGTCTCAGCCAAACTCAATCCTGCTCTTTATTTTAAACGTCTTGAGGAACTTTTTGTGATATACAGTAAAGACAAAGAAAAAAAGTATATTCTGGAAGAGCTAAAATTGTACGCAGAGAGTATTATGCCCGAGCAGATGATTTCTTAGAAGATTTTTTTGATGTTTTGTTATCGGTGACACGGTAGTTATGATTGTGAAATTTTAGATCCAAGTAAATAATAAGGCCAAAAACAATTAACACGAACCAAGCAAGAGTTACTTGAATGTGTGTACCTGGTATCTCTCCTAAAACTATAAACTCTAACATTGAAACCTCAATAGAATAATTCTTCAGAAGTCATTATACACCTAATTGTCAATTAGTCAAAGAAATGATAATAAACTAATGCTTATTTGCGTCGTAGTATCTTTTTTGCTTTAGCCTTCAAGAAATGGAGTAACTTTTCAATCTGATTCACCATCCAGTCTCTGGCTTTTTCGGCGAAAGCAAATTCGCTGGCAAGAACTGCAAAACCTATGAAGATTGCAGCCCAGCCGGGGCCAGGAAATACCAGCATTATTATTCCGGTAATTATAATAGTGGAGCCTAGAATCAGGACTAGAGTTTTACGGATTGGTTTTGGGATTTTTTTCCAGAACTCGCTGATTTTATTCATTTCTATAATTCCGTTAATAATTCGATGATTTATAGCAACCTAAAAGTATTATCTCACATTCTTGAGTTTTCAAATCGGCTAACGCTTTTTTAAGCTTGTCATTATCAAGTCCAGCTTCGACATCGATATAAAACATGTATCGCCAAGCAGTTTCTTTGATTGGTCTTGACTGCAATTTGGATAGGTTGATGTTGTGTTTGTCGAAAACGCCAAGTGCTCGGTACAAAGCACCTGGACTATGAGGTGTAATTAGTGCTAACGATGTTTTATTAGCCCCCATAACTGAGTTTGTACCTTTTTCAAGAACTAAGAATCTGGTGAAGTTTTGTTTGTTATCTTCTATCTCTTTTTCAAGAATCTCCATGTTATGGAGTTTTGCTGATCCTTCACTAGCAATAGCAGCTTTAGTCTTGTCACCAAGCTTTTTGACTAGCTCTACACTAGCAACGGTATCATGATGCTCGATATGCTTAGCGTGAGGGAAGTTTTCGTCAAGATAGACCTCGCATTGAGCTAATGCCATAATTTGTGAATATATTTCTCTAATATTCTTTTTGTCTGTTCCTGGTAATCCGATCAAACAATGCTTAATACGAAGATAAATCTCACCAGATATCCAAAAGCGTTTTTTCAGCAATAGATCATACACTGGGTTGATAGAGCCGTATAGAGAATTTTCGATTGCGATTACAGCATATTTAGCTGTATTTTTGTCGACTGCAGAAAATACTGTTTTAAATGTGTCGCACGGCAAAATATCAACATCGTCACCAAAAAATTGTTTGGCGGCAAGATGGTGGTAGGAGGCGGCTTGGCCTTGAATAGCGACTTTCATTATTACAGCATTGTATACTCTTTTATTACTTGATGTAATTAGTCAATTGTTCGCATTAAGTTGTATTATGTATACAAGTAATTAGTTATGACGAGAAGTAACCATAACAGAGAAATACCTCAAAAACGCCATCTTCAGTCTGATCGCGAAAAACAGCAACCTAAAATGTTAAAAGTGACCAGGATGACCTATCCAGAAGATTCGTCTCTTCTAGCCGGAGTGGTTAAAGATGTTGTTTTGGATGATGACAGCATAGAACTTTCTAAAATTTACATGCAGCATCCGGTTTTTATACTTGACCCCAGGATGGTTAGCAGAGAGTTTAAATCAGGGTTCGAGGCGTGTTATCGTTTTGAAAGATCGAGAAAGAAAGTCGAGGATGTTTTAGCTGAGGAAGATGAAAGTATAGATGCGAGACTTACAACAATAAGGTTTTTGAATGGGTCTAATAGAATTATTGGATCATTTTTAAAATCAAGTGTATTGCGTGATGAACGAAGATCGGCATATGAAGCTTTAGCCGATAGTGGATTGGCGGGATTCAGAAGAAGAGAGCACACTAAATCCTCATCTCCGTTAATAGTTCTCGGAGAGACTGCAACTCATATACGCGACAGAGAAGAAAAAGACTATATAACCGATAGACTTGAGACTGGTCTAATAGTTAGTCGTGCAATGAACATTAGGCTTGGAAGCATAGCTATTAACGAGACTAAGTCATAGCACTGGAAAAAGTCCGTCTTTTCTGATACAATCCACCAACGTTTTATGAGTGGCTATATTGAGGTTAAAGGGGCGCGTGAACATAATCTAAAAAATATTAGTGTTACTATCCCGCGTGAAAAACTAGTTGTGATTACGGGACTGTCAGGGTCCGGTAAATCTAGTCTAGCTTTTGATACAATTTATGCCGAAGGACAACGTCGATATGTTGAAAGCCTTAGCTCTTATGCTCGTCAATTTTTGGGTCTAATGGAAAAACCCGATGTTGACCAAATTGACGGTCTTAGTCCAGCAATTAGCATTGATCAGAAATCGACTAGCCGTAATCCTCGCTCGACCGTAGCGACAGTAACAGAAATTTTTGACTATTTAAGGTTGCTTTACGCCAGAATTGGCGTCCCCCATTGTCCTGTATGTAATAAATCCGTAACGCGACAAACGGCCCAAGGCGTTGTTGACCAAGTAATTAATCAAACTCTCGATAAAAGAATAATTATTCTATCACCGGTAGTAATAGATAAGAAAGGGGCATTTGAGCATATCCCAGAGCAATATATGCGGGGTGGTTTTGCCCGAGTTCGGGTTGATGGAGTCGTATATGCTTTGGACGAGTTCCCAGATCTTGATAAAGCAAAAAAACATAACATTGAAGTAGTTGTTGATCGGATTACAAATAATAAAGATAACAGTGGAAGACTAGTCCAATCGGTCGAGCAGGCGCTAGATTTGTCTGACGGGCGTCTGACTGTCTATGATGCCGATGACAAAACTGATTATTCGTATAGTTTGATGTACGCCTGTATCGATCATCCTGAAGTGTCTATACCAGAACTAGAGCCTCGAACTTTCAGCTTTAATTCACCGTTTGGCGCATGTCCAGTGTGTACTGGCCTTGGCACGCGAATGGAAGTAGACCCCGAACTAGTCATACCGAATGGTAGGCTAACTATCTCTGAGGGCGCCATTAGACCATACAACAGAGTCAGCACCGATGCGTGGTATATGAAAAAGATGCAAGCTGTAGCTGATGATAATAATTTTAGCTTGCAAGTACCAACATCAGAGCTGTCAAAGAAAAATCTAGACCTACTACTTTATGGAACTGGCGAAAAAAAATACACAGTTCCGTTGGGGAGCGGGCGATCTTTCGAAACAACATATGAGGGCGTAATTCCTAATTTAGAACGTCGCCATAAAGAAACAGAAAGTGATTTTATGCGTCGTGACATTGAGAGGTTTATGCAAGAACGACCTTGTCACGCCTGCGCGGGAAAGCGATTAAAGCCAGAGGTATTGGCAATAACTGTCAACGATACTTCGATAATCGATGTATGCGAACATTCGATTGATGATAGTGTAGAATTTTTCGATAGTCTAGTGCTAGATGAAAAAGAACAGCTGATAGCTAAACAAATATTAAAAGAAATTAAAGCTAGGCTTAAGTTTCTTCAAGATGTCGGCTTAAATTACTTAACTTTAGCTCGGAGCGCAACAACACTCAGTGGTGGAGAAGCCCAGAGGATTAGATTAGCTACTCAAATTGGCTCAGGACTGATGGGCGTACTGTACGTTTTAGATGAACCATCGATTGGGCTTCATCAACGAGACAATAATCGTTTGATAACAACATTAAAGACTTTGCGCGATTTAGGTAACTCGGTGATTGTAGTGGAACATGACGAAGAGACAATCAAGACCGCAGATTACTTGCTAGATATTGGTCCTGGCGCTGGGATTCACGGTGGTCATGTGGTGGCCGAGGGCACACCTGACGATGTATCGAAGGTAAAAAACAGTATTACAGGCCAATATCTTCGTGGTGAAAAAACGGTCAACGCACCCAAAAAGAGGCGCACTGGCAATGGCAATTTTATTTCTGTTATTGGCGCCAAAGAACATAACTTGCAGAACATCGATGCAGTGATTCCTCTAGGCAAAATGGTAGTAGTCAGTGGAGTATCCGGGTCAGGTAAGTCTAGTCTAATTAACGATATTCTAGCTAAAGAATTATCCGCGAGGTTACACAGAGCCAATACCGTCCCTGGTAAACACGAGGATATAACTGGCATAGAGCATCTAGACAAGGCCATAATTATTGATCAATCGCCGATTGGCCGTACGCCTCGTTCTAACCCAGCAACTTACACTGGGCTGTTTACGCCGATCAGAGAGTTGTTCGCGAGTGTTCCAGAAGCAAAAGTGCGGGGCTATAATCCCGGAAGGTTTAGCTTTAACGTAAAGGGCGGACGGTGCGAGAATTGCTCGGGTGATGGAATCATAAAAATTGAGATGCATTTTTTACCTGATGTGTATGTGGCTTGTGAAATATGCCATGGTAAAAGGTATAACAAGGAAGCCTTAGAGATACACTATAAAGGAAAAACAGTAAGCGATGTTCTAGAGATGACCTGCGAAACTGCGCTCGAGTTTTTTGCAAACATTCCTTCAATCGCCCGCAAGCTTCAAACTCTTGTGGATGTGGGCTTGGGATACATTGCATTAGGGCAACCGGCAACCACACTTAGTGGCGGCGAGGCTCAACGCGTCAAATTAGCGACAGAACTCTCAAAACGCCCAACTGGCCGTACGCTGTATATCCTAGATGAACCAACAACGGGATTACATATGGATGATGTAAAAAAACTATTACAAGTGCTGCATGCGCTCGTGGATACCGGAAATAGTATGATAATTATCGAGCATAATCTCGATGTAATAAAGTCGGCAGATCATATTATAGACATGGGTCCAGAGGGTGGTTCGGGCGGAGGCTATATAGTTGCCGAAGGGACTCCAGAACAAGTCAGCAAAAATAACAAATCTTATACTGGTGGTTATCTCAAGAAAATGTTATAATAATTAATATGATGGCAGAAACCTCTGAAACTATACAATTTAAGGATTTACAGCCTGGTGATAAGATTCATCTATTAGATGCTACTGATCTTTCAGGTTTTGAAGATAGTCTAGTTCGATCACTGTATCCAGACTGGGAATATTACTCTAGCCGTGATCTATGGACCGGTAGAGCATCATTACAGGATTTGATTCGACCACCACAACACTACGGACGGATTATTGATGTGAACTTAGAGTTTATGTCAGGATCTTTCGATAGGTTGATGGACGCAAGAGACCGAGGGGTAAGTTTTACAGGAAAAGGCGGCGCACCTTTTAAAAAATTGTCCGAAGAAACTCGTCAATTATTCAGGGAAACAACTGTAGGTTTTATATTCAGGGGCGATGCTGTCGTAACTGGCATTGGTCGGGCCGCTAGAGTTTATTCTGAGCTTTGGTATACTCCATCTTATAAGTCGCCTAAACGTGCAGGAGCTACCTGTCCGATTAAGAGGATTGTCTCGAAGCCGGTAATTGAATCGGATTGTATTGATGAGATAAAATCAGCTTCAATTGAACGAACTTTTGAGTTACAGCGTGAAGGATTGCGACGGTATTATAGCCGGAGTAACGCAAAATTTGATCCGATCGTTTAGTTATTTAACTCGTTTATTCAAGAATAGATTGCTTAACCAAAATTTGAACTTTTTAGCAATTCGGTCGCGGTTTTCTTTGTCTTTCAGTAGGTGATATAAGGCTGGTCCAAAAGTAGCTAGGGTTGCGAGTAAGAATACTGGCAATATATACTTCTCGACATTATCAATCTTACTTCCTAGCCAGTAACCAAGCAGTGTTACGCCTGCCCCCCAGATAATTGCCCCGATAATGTTATAAAAGAAAAAAGTTTTTCTAGGCATTTTTCCTACGCCGGCAATAACTGGTACAAATGTCCTAACTACTGGTACAAATCTTGCTAAGACTATTGTTTTGCCTCCATGAGCGTCATAGAATGCCTCAGCTCTTTTGATGTTGTCTTTATGAAAAAATATGCCATCTTCTTTTTTGAATATTCTATGTCCGGTTCTTCGGCCGATACTATAACCGACGTTATCGCCAACAATTGCAGCAGTTACGATTGCAACAATTAAAAGGGGAAGATTTAGTGAACCTTGCGAAGCAAAAAACCCAGCCGTGAACAGTAGCGTGTCGCCTGGCAAGAAAAAACCGACTAGCAAACCTGATTCTGCGAAAACAATAAATGCTACCAGCAGGATTCCACCGCTTTGGATCAAATGTTCAACGTCTAACATTAATATGAAGATTATACCAAAAACAGATGAAAATTTGCTATAATAATACATATAGCTGTGGAATACTAAGATGTTATGAAAGGAATAATGTGAGTAATCAAGATATTAATATAACGCTTAAAAAGCGCGAGATAGTCAGAAAAGGCTTAAATCAGTTAAAGAATGACGGCCAGATACCGGCGGTAATTCATGATCCGGGTAAAGATTCGGTCATTGTTAGTGGTAATTACCTCGAAATGGTGAGGGCATACAACTCAGCCGGAAAGCATAATCCTATTAACGTTAAAGTCGGCGAAACCGATTATTTAACAATGATTAAAGAAGTTGATTTTGAGCCAAAAAAGAATCAACTTCGTCATGTGGTGTTTGGTGCGATTAAAAAAGACCAAAAAGTTAAAGCCGAAGTTCAGATTGAGATAGTACATGGTGACGAACAAATCCCAGCTGAAAGAGACGGCCTGCTTGTCATTAAAGTTGTCGATAACCTAGAAGTAGAAGCTATCCCAAGTAAACTAGTCGAAAAACTAACGGTAGATGGTTCAAAACTTGCCGAAGTTGGCGATAAGTTACATGTTAGCGATATTGATGTGCCTGAAGGCGTAGAAATACTAGATGAAGCTGACAAAACTATCGTAACTGTCGAAGCTCCACGTGCAGCAATCGAAGAGGCTGCCGAAGAAGAAGCTGAAGGCGAAGAAGGTGCTGAGGGTGGTGAGGGCGAAACGCCAGCCGAGGGTGAATCTGAGCAAAAACCCGATGGTGACGGCGACACTCCGGACAACAACTAGAACCGCCATTAGTATTGTAAAAACCTTGTATTCATAGTATAATATTCTCTTATGTTAACAGGAATTAGAGAAGGCTTTGAGTGGCCAGAAGCGGAAGAATACGCAAAACAATTTAGCCCAAGATCTGGAGGTGCAAACCCAGCTACAGTAGCCGAGTGTGTTGTTAGTGTGTTGAATGATAAGTTGCCAATCTATGATAAATCTCACAGATTTTATAGCCCTAGTCTTGCTATAGAAAACGGAGCAACAACCTGCAAAGTTCGGGCTTATATGGCCCATTTAATTACCTCACAAGTAGAGGGGATAAGATCCGCTGTATGTCTAGAAGCTTTTCAAGGACATGCGGCGACTTATATTACGGATGGTGTTAAATCTGCGGTGATTGATAGTACTTTTGGTAGCGATAAATATAATTCATTCTATAACCTATATAGAAATGAAGCGCATGAATGCATCGGGGACGGAGATAAGATGCTTAAATTTTTTAGGGACACAAGTAGGACCGAGGGGTTCGCTTGGACACTTGAAGATGCAATGAACCCTTCAACCCCAGAGGGGGAGGCTACAAACGCGTCGATTGCGCCACTCAATCAAGAGATAGTTAATCTTGACTGTATGCTGATGATTGGTGAAAGCGCGACAAGGGCGATGGGCGAACTATTATGGGCTAAACAAGAAATGGTTGATGTAATTGGGCGAGATTTGCTTGATCTACTCAAGGATAACACGCTTTTTCCGCGCGCTTTATCATCACGCCCCCAGTTTTGTTAGATAATCACTGAGCCATTCGCGGTTAGCGGTAGCCTTCGGCTTGCTTGCTAAAGAGATCGCTATACATTCCTTTCTTGTCGAGTAACTCTTTATGGCTTCCTTGTTCTACGATATTACCGTGGTCCAAAACGACTATTCTATCCGCTCGACGAACTGTGCTAAATCTATGACTGACAATTAGCGCAGTCTTTGTTTTGTAATGTTCGAATATGTTGTTAAAAATTTCGTATTCGGCCTTGGCGTCGATTGCTGATGTTGGCTCATCTAATATTAAGACATTTGCGTCCCTGTAGAATGCTCTTGACAGGGCAACTCGTTGCCATTGTCCACCACTCGGTTCGACGCCTTTTTTAAAACTGCTATCCAATACTGTATCCCAGCCATGCTCATAGTTTTTGATAATCTTAGACACTCCGCCCATATTCGCAGCTTCTTCTAAACGGGTTTGGTCTGGTTTTTTACCGGGCTTGCCGATATATATATTCTCGTCAATCGGCATTGGGTATTGGTTAAAGTCCTGAAATAAAGTTGCAATATGTTCGTACCATGATTCTATTGCGATATCGTTGATATCGGTTCCGTTTATCGTGATTTTGCCGCTTGTTGGCTTGTAGTATCTAAGAAGCAACTTGATTAGTGTGCTTTTACCGGCGCCGTTTTCGCCTACAAGCGCGACGTGTTCGCCTGCCTTGATAGTAAGATTCAAGTTATCAAAAATCGGGACGGAGTGTTCAGGGTAACTAAACGATATATTGTTGAACATAATCTCCGGAGTTTTTTTTGAGTCTAGCATTATTGCGTTCTTGCTATCAACAATCTTTGGTTTTGAATCGATAAGTAGGAAAAAACTATCTGCAAATAGTAGCATTTCTTGCATTCTTGATAGAGTTGCGAAAATAGTGTTGAGAGCACCCCCGACACGAAGTAATGCACCTGATAAAAAGAAGTATCTCTCTAGGCTGATAGAACCAGCTAAAAACTGTTTGAGTAGAGAAATGGAGCCGATTGCCGTTCCAGCTGTTTCAAGAATTTTGGTAGGGACTAACGCTTTGTTGGCTTGTTTAAATTGTTTTTCCTGGGTCCCGTAAAAAGTCAAATTCATGTCATCTACTTTTTTCAGGACATAACTTCTCGCCTGAGAACTTCGGAGTTCCATCTGGCCTTTTGCCTGTTTGATTAACCAGTCCAAGCCCCAGAATACATGTCTTTCGTCGCCTTTTTGATCCCATACGAACCACTGCATCTTTGCCAGACGGCTTTCGGCGAGTAGAGAGGGAATTAAAAACAGAGCAATCATTGGTACTATCCACCAAGAAATTTGGGCAACTACAACTGTTATCGCCAAAAACCTTAGTATTCCATAACCAAGATCAAGATTGGCGTCTGATAAGTTTGGTAATTGCCAGGTATATCCACCGCCGACTTTATTGATTTGGTTTCGACGCTGTTCGTTGTAGAAGTCACCAAGGTCAATACTGCAAAGTGTCGATAGAAAAACGTTTGTCGTCCATCTTACAAACACAAAATAGAGCATTCTTTTCGCATAAGACATGGCTAAGAACCCCATGCCAATTACTAAGGCTGCAAAAATATCGATCCATAACCAAAGCCAAATATAATCTGTACTTCCTGTAGTCACAAAACCAGCAACTAAAGCCCCGAGCCGAGCCGTAGCGTAGACGGACGCGATAAAACCACCAATCTCTAAAGCGGCGCCAAAAAAGAACATTAGTACCATAGAAGGACGAAGTCGAAAACTGATACTAAACATTCTAAAGACTAGGCTCAATCTTCTTTTGATACTAACCGAGGATTGTTCGATTTCTTTTTCTTTCATACTCTATTCCTCCAAGAACCCGCCAGTTTGATGGCTCCATAGACTAGCATACGTTCCATCTTTGCGGATCAACTCTTTATGAGTACCTTCTTCAACAATCTTACCATTATCTAGAACTATGATTCGGTCCATCTTTTGAATAGTGCTGAGCCGATGGGCGATAACAATGGCTGTTCGCCCTTCCATTAGTTTCCATAAGGCGTCCTGAATCAGCACTTCGCTTTCACTATCAAGAGCAGAAGTAGCTTCGTCTAACACGAGAATGGGAGCGTTTTTAATCATGGCTCGTGCGATGGCTATTCGTTGGCGTTGACCACCTGATAATTTGACGCCTCGTTCGCCAACCAGAGTGACGTACTTTTTAGGAAGTTTTTCGACAAATTCATGCGCGTGAGCCATTTTTGCGACTGCTTTTAGCTGGCGCTCGGAAGCATCGGGATTACCGTACATTATGTTCTCAGAAATCGATCTATGGAACATCAATGGTTCTTGTGGAACATAAGTAATTCTGTCTCTAAGATTATCTTGGGAAACAGCCGTAATATCTTGACCATCGATAGTTATTTCTCCGCCATCAATATCCATAAATCGAAGCAATAGTTTTGTCAGTGTCGTTTTACCGGACCCAGAATGTCCAACTAGTCCGATCTTTTCTCCGGGCTTTATGTAGAGATTTAGATTATGGAACAAAGCATCCTTATCTTCGTCATGCGCAAATGTTACAGAGTTAAATTCAATTCCGCCACGGTTCATCGTTATTTGTTCAGGCTTTATTGGGTCGGCAATTTCCGGTTTTATCTGGAGTATCTTTACCATCTCGCTAGCGTCCCCAAAAGCTCTGTTATATTGCCTCAGAACGTTTTGAAAATCCCAAAGTCTCTGGCCTAATGAACCGGTAAAACTAACCATTAAGAATAATGTGCCTATATCTATAGTGAGATATTTGACACCGATTATTGCTATCAGTAACGAAACAATCGCAATTGCAGATGTTATTACACTAGAGAATGATTCACGTCTAAGAGTGCTTCTCATAGAATCAAGCCCAGTTTGTCGAGTGTGAGAAGCCACTCCCCAGAATCTTTTTTTCTCGTAGTTCAATCTAGAAAAGCCTTTGACTGCCATGACGTTGGAGACGCTATCGGCAAGATATCCAGTTTGGCGACTTTCGGCTTCGGCTTCGCGAATGTTGGCATCTCTCAACGGCTTCGTGAAATGAAAAGTTCCAATAATGTATATGATAGTGAATGCAACCATGGTGCCAGCATAAACTGGAACTCGAGGGGCCAGTATAACAATAGTCGCAACTAATGAAATTACGAGAGTATACAGGTTGAATATTGTAGAATCGGTAAATCTAATGTATGCTCCCGCGAGTTTGTTTGATTGAGAAACTAAAGAACCCGCAAATCTGTTGGCATGAAAGCTAGGGCTCATTCGCATTAAATGAGAAAAAACTTTATAACTCATGTCTCTAACGACTAGGAGTTGCAAGTTCCAGTTGCAATAGACAATGATACGCCAGCCAATGATTCCGCTTGCGACCACAGCAAGAGAATAGTAGATTAGCGATTGGCCAAAACTAGCCCAGAGATTGTTGACGTCAAAGCTACCAGTGCTAATTTTTTGTAAAACTTTTGAAATAATAAATGGCTCAACAAAATCACCTATAACTACTGTAATAGGGATCAGTATTAGCACAGGCACAAGAAATTGTTTGTACTGTTTTGCGAGTTGCCAAAACAAACTTATCGTCAGTTTGACATTAGATTGTGATTTGGGTTTTGCCATAAAAGTAGCCTCCAGCTACTTGTTTATTGATTGAATGGATTTTTGTAAAAATTTTGGAAAACGTCTGTTTGTTTGAATAGTTCGAGAATGAAGTAATTTATCGCGATAGAGCGACAAATTGTATCGATTCGGCTTGTCTGATTAGTGTGTTCATAATGTCGCCCTTTCCGTTAAAATTGATAATCTAATAATTATACCACTTATGTCAATAGGGTGCAAAATACCTAGCCGTCTTGGTATAATATTATTAGTATATAAACAGGAGATAATATAAATGGTAAAAACAAAATCAAACAGTCCAGAGTTAGAGATTAAGGCAAAATTGAGCGGAGCTGATGACATAAAACAATGGTGTAAAGAAAAAGGCAAAAACTCAAACGCCTCAACGCACGGGACCAGTGGCGCGCTATACTTCGTAGGTTTTGTCGGGTCATTAGTCTATTGGATGCAAGCTGCTGTCGGTTTTGGCGCAGTTGTGACAGGGTTCTTGAAAGCTATGGTGTGGCCAGCGTACGTTGTCTATAAGTTGCTAGAGAGTTTCTACGGCGTAGTTATATAGATTAATATTTAATTCTCAACTCAAATTACTTTGGGTCGCCAAAGTAATACAAAACTCCTGGCTTTGCAAAATTTCTCTATACGATAAGTTGTTAATAGCTACAACAGCCTGTGGAACTCGTCCGCCAGATGGTGGACTCAGACAGTCCTCGCGCCCCAGGGCGTCTACTTTTTACAACATCTACTCAGGACCAATCAGAGGCCCAAGCCAAACAAAATCCTAATCGGTTTTAGCGCTTTTTGGCCAGAAACAAACACGACATCTATACGGTAAACTACTATTGACATATATTGGACTATGCCCTATAATGTCTTTTCACGGAGATAATTCTCTGGGAGCAAAATAGCATACAGTGACTATGGCTCTCACCGAAACAGCATTGTCCCAAATCAAAGTACGCGTCCACATCTATTGTGCCTAGCGCCTCTACCTTGACTAAGCAATTCGCGCACTAAGGCGGTTTACTTAATCAAGCGTCAAAGGAGGCGCTATTTAATATGTTTTTAAGAAAAACATTAGAGCAAAAACTAAAGGTCAGAGATGACGAGGTAAAGCTGCCAGATTCAGTTTCTGGGAGTATTTTTAGAGGATCTTACTTTGGACCCTCTACAATAACAAAAATCGAAAACACAACTAACTATAGCCCCCGAACAAAGGATGCATATCCATACCAAAGGAAAGTTACAAAGACGTATTCTGATGGTTCGAAGGTCTTTAGAGGTAACCATTACGATGATCCAGTGTATTCAGAAAGACTCAATTTTGACGATCTATTGGTTGCTAATAGTGAAAGAGGTTTACGCAGAGCAACAAGAGTCGAGCGAATAGCTCGAAGGATAAAAACAGTGGCTTTGGGTATTGGTGCAGTTGCGATGGTAGGTTTACTTACTATTGGAGCATTAAGCGATTCGTCGCCAGAACAAATCGACGAAGTTCCAACATGCGACACAGTGGCCGGTAACGGTGAGTCTTTGCTGAGTATCTCAGCGGATCAGATAGATCCTGCCGAACAACTCGGCCAGACTGTCTGTTCGGTAAATGACGAGAATTATCTTGTCATTATGCCGACAGAACCTCAATAAACAATAACTAACTAAATAAATAACAAAACGCCAAAGGAGGCGTAAATTAACATGGAAAAATTTAAATCAAGAAGAAGAGTAACAAAAGCAATGATACTAACATTAGGCCTAGCATTGAGTGCTTGTTCATCTGATTTTGTAGCGGATACAGGAGATACTACAGCTAGGGATATGTTTACGTCATTTGACGTTGAAGTAATCAGACCAGGACAAAGCGCATTTAGTGGTATAGCTACTGATAGTGGAGAGTATTCTAATATTGAAGAAGATATCGAATTATCTGAGCGTCAATATGCTGCCAGTTGGGATGATGCTGGCGCGCCAGAGATAGGGCAATTACCTATTCGGGTTGACGCACATCAAGCATTTAACAATGAAGGTAAAGCTGGTTTTAGTAATGATGTAGCTTGCGACAGTTTGCCAGTAGATTTAGAGGGTCTAGATCCATCGGATGTATATATCGGAGCAGTTGCTTTTAGTAATTCAGATGACGATCGAGTACTAATTAGTTGGCCACGATCTGATGGTGTCCCGTCTGACCACATACTTATGTGTATGGATGACGGACATGAACCTACAGCTGGAGTTTTGCTTGTAATATCCGATCAGCAAAGATAGTCTATTACCTAGATTCGATAAGTAATGCATATGCGTAAGGACATTGACTTATATTATCAAATTATAGTATAATAAGCTTTATGAGAAGACTTGATGAAATTACAATGCAACCTTTGCTAACTATGGCAATGGACGAAGAATTTTATGCACCTGCTGACCCAGAATTTCGAGTCCATTCTTTGGCCGGTTTAATGGTGGCAACGTATTTGAAAGGTGTCCAAACACCGCCTGAAGATTATGAGACAAGACGAATAGGCAGAAGCACAGGCGTCAGAGCGTTTAGGTATTCGCCTTCTTGGGCAAATGTTGAGGCTACGGCGTTAGCACAAGTAGACCCTAGAATTGAGGGGCTAAATTTCTTGACAGGGCTATGTTTGCGTTCAGAAGGTAGCATTATACCGAATTTAGACGTCGTATATAATATTGGAACATCAGTGATTCAATGGGGGGAGCACAATCCGATGCCGTTGGATGATCGCCCGTCTGCACTCGAGGTAAAAGAATTGCTCGGTGAAGATGCACAAAAGTTCTTCGAAAATGCTGATCCGTTAGAATAGATCTTAGGTTTACCGGCTGTTAGTGAAAGTATTTATTATTTGGTATAATGTGGTTACTTAACAACTAATATTGCGAGTGCGGAGAAGGGATCGAGCCCGATGATACCGCCGGCAACCGAGCTAGATTTAGCCACGGTGCCAATTCTCGCCCTTTTGAAAGGGGGACAGATATGATGCACAAAACTATTTGATAGCCAGCATATTCTGCTGGTTTTTTAGTATCAATAAATTTAGCTAAGGAGCATAAAAGATGAGTGAAGAAGAATATCCGATAACACCGGACCATATAGAGACACCATTGGACCCAGAGGTTCAAGAAACTCTAGCGCAAAAATACGACCGTTTTACTGATAGATTTCAGAGTTTGACTGACGAGGAGCTAATCCAGACTCGTGAAAAAGATCGTGGTAATCCAGGCTGGGTTAGTACCCGTGGAGCATTCGTGGTAGCGCTTCGTGACGAATATCGGCGTCGCAATCTTTCAAGTTACTAAAAATTTAAAATAGGAGATTAAAACATGAGTGAATCAAAAAAATTAAGAATAGAGCAAATCGCAGAAGCCTTAGGTGCGGACAGCGCCATATACGTCGGGCATATTACGCCTGCAGAATTATTGACAGGATACGGTAGGGCGCGGATAGACGTTGCCAAGAGAGCTCGCGCAATTATTGAAAAACCGTTCGAAGAACAGACAGCATTAGAGAGAACGTTAACAAGATTGGTTGGGCTGGTTGATAGTCCTAGCGGTGGTCAAGAATTGCCTGATCGGCAAAAAGATGCAATCGCCAATCAAATAGGCAGAGTTACTGGCATTTACGAGCGTAGCGTTGCTGGGCAAGACCACGAAGTTACGATCAGCTCGTTATTTGACGCTTATTTCGATACTCAAGGGATACTTGCAGAAACAGACGCCAATCATTACTTGCGGGTGGCAGGTGACGATCATGCGATTGAAGTGGGTTTCGACTTTGACAGAGCTTGGGAACTCTACGAACAGTCTCTAGCGAGGGCTGAACAGCGATACTAAAAAACCTAATTGATACTGGCGACATAACTATCTGTCCTTTAAAGATATTGACAGTCGATCAAAACCATTGTTTGACATAGATTAACTAATATGTTATATTGGGCTAGTTATGATAATGCGTAGTAAACAATCAGCTATATCATTTATGCAGCCCAGGAGTGATTCTCGGCTGGTTTAAGTATTGCTAAAAAATAATAACCGCCTTAGGGGAATCACTCCTGGGCGGTTTTTTTGTGCTTTGAAATATTTTAAATAGGAGAAAATCATGAGCGAAATAAATGGAGATAGAGTTAGAAATATGTGGATTAGTGAGGGGGGTGAAGGTAGAGTAGCGGATCCTACGGAAATGGGTAGACAGCTAGGTCGTGCGGCGCTTGACGCCAGTGACGAGCCTACCCCCGAGACAACAGCAATGGACGCGATACCGCAAAATCCGCTAGTCAATAGTCAGAGATCAATGGACGAGATGGTGCCTAGGAGTTGGGACTGGTGGAAATAAAATGAAAATGTACATAGAACCAATCGACAAAGAGGTACTAGAACGGTATTTGGCAATACCGGATTTAACAGAGTCAAAAGAGCCACATGCGGTAAAATTGTTGTACCAAAAAATTGAAGACTATATTCGAATAAGTCACCCTGATAGTCAGATTATGGTATATCGGGGTAGCCCAATAGTTAGCGTCGAGGACAACTACGATAATCTTCTGATAGATAAGGATAATATCAGCCGTTCGTCTACCTACACGCATTATGTGGATGAGAAACGCATACTGCTAACACATGATACGGCGCACATCCCTGGGATATTACGAGATTTGGCTAAAAAGACTGACTGGGATGACGTGGTGATTCTGACGCCTGCAGTTGTCTATCGTCGGGACGTGACTGATAAAAAACACTTGTCGGCCATTCAGATGCTAGGGATTTGGCGCGTGTGTAAAAACAAACTAATTGTGAGGAAGGATTTGAAAGACGTAGTGGAGGGGATAGCAAAGGTGGCTGCACCAGGGTGGAAACTTCGGATTGTTGACATGCCCCATCCCTACACAACAGAGGGGATGGAAGTCAACGCTGTCAAAGGCGAACGCGATATCGAGATAATGGAATGCGGGCTGATTAACCCTAAGATTCTGGAGAATGCTGGCCTTGATCCGACAATATATTCGGGTTGGGCATCGGGGATGGGGTTGGATAGGCTAGTCATGACATTAAAGGCCATACCTGACATTCGCTATCTCAGGTCCCCGAATCCAAAGATCGCAGCTCAGATGATAGACCTAGAGCCATACCGAGAGGTTTCAAACCAACCAGCAATTCAACGCGACATGTCCTATAGCGTACCTAACAGCTACGTAGAGGAAGACATAAATGAATACATTCGCAATGCGCTTGGCGATGAAGTAGATGTGCTGGAAAGCGTAGAGGTGTTGAGCGAAACTACATGTGCGGATTTGCCCGAGGTGGCAAAAGAAAAACTCGGGATCAAAAATGGACAAAAAAATGTGCTAGTAAGAGTTACGCTCAGGCATTTAGAAAAAACTTTAACTAAAGGCGATGCTAATCGACTATATGATCGAATTTACGAAAAAGTTAATCATGGTAGCGGTGGCTATAGCTAGAAAATCACTGGTATTACTGTTGGTGGTTCATGCCGCGGTGAAAACGATTATCGCCATAGAATTTGGAGTAAGAAGCCAGACAGGCATAAGCGTATTTGCGGAACGAATCAGGGTATTTAAAGCCATCTGGCGCACCGAGACTGTCCTTAAGGTGTTTACCGATTATCCAGGCTTTATGTTCGTGAAGTAAAAATATCGCTTTTTCTACATTGATGGTCATACTCGGGCTCATTAATCTCGTCCACAATTCAGTTGTTGTCGTGACCCATTGCTCCTGAGCTGGAATTGAGCGTTTCAGTTCATCGATGTATAAGTCTATGTCTTGTAAATCTGGAGTAAATTCTGTCTTGCCTGATTGAGCGGTGTACGCCGCATCAACATCATGCTCTCTATCGAATATTGCGATATGTCCTAGCTCGTGCCAGACGGCACTGAGTTTTCCGGGGGTTTCTTGTAGCTGTTCGTGGTCTACTCCGACAACCATGCAATCTCTGTCGTCGCCATTCATTCTTGGGTCACATGCTAAAAAATTGCCTTCGGTGCCTGTAAAAAATACTGGTTTTGTGGACGCCCCTGTACCGCTGGTCAAGTTAAGGGACTCTCTACCATAGTGTAGTGTTGCGCCATATAAAGGGTACGACGGATTGTCAAAATTTCGACGGGCTAAACCTGGACGATAATCCTTATTAGTGTCCGTAAATTCAATGCTTACATCTCGAGTAAGCCTTAGGATGTTCGGTGGTAATTCTCGCCCACCACTTCCATCGGTGCTGACGCCTAATCTCTCGGGCGAAGTAGTGACCTCATGGCCTTCGATTTCTATAACAGAACGTTCGGGCATGTAAAAATCATGACCAGCAAGTTCAGTATGATGGAATCGTTGTCCGAGATGGATGACAGGAGGTCTTGAAATTGGTTGGCGCTGAGGCTGTAACATCATATTATAATAACAGAAACCAATAAAAAAGTCAATTACGTTGATTCCGAATTTAGAAATAACTCAACTTTCGATGACTTAACAGGGATAATCTGGTAAAATATAGCGATGAATAAGGTGATTTTGTACTACAAATTTGTGCCGGTTAGTGATCCTAATATTACTATGCGATGGCAACGAGAGCTGTGTAATCGGCTGGGACTGAAAGGGAGGATTATTGTAAGCCATCAGGGAATAAACGGGACATTAGGTGGTGATATTGAAAATTTACGCGAGTATAAACGCGAGATGAACCGTTCGGTGTTATTTAAAGGGATAACCTACAAGTGGAGCAAAGGTAATGGGGAAGAATTTCCACGACTTAGTGTTAAGGTCAAACCAGAACTAGTGGCATTTGGTGCTCCTGATGAGATTGAAGTAGATGAAAAAGGTGTCAAAAACGGCGGGAAGCATAT
>DAISWO010000005.1:0-4214 GCA_036826295.1 Candidatus Saccharimonadota bacterium
CCCTTGACCTCTTCCATGCCATGGAAGCGCGCTAGCCAACTGCGCCAATGCCCCTTCAAAAGGTGAGAGACCGAAAATATTTTGACAATCCCTTACTCGCAATATTTTACATCAGTGAACAGTTTTATCAATTAGCCTGTTAGAATGTTCAATATGGGAAATACTAAACTTGATTATTCTATGAAAAATCAATTTGCCAGAATTATTCTGATCATTAGTGCGCTAATCTTCTGTGCAGGAATAATGATGTGGTACGAGAATATCCATAAAAACCCTAGCAATGTTTTTTGGGCTATGGTTGATAACAATCTTAGTACGTTTGGTGTGACGAAAACAATCGAGCAGAATGATAATGAAGGGCTGGGGTTCAAGAGGTTAACCCGGATTAGTTTTGCCCCAGATTTTATTATTGAGTCACAGACAAATTTACGCCAAAAAGTTCGTAATGAAAAGACCATTATTACAACGAGGAGCATAACCAAGAATAATCAAACCGTCAGTACTTACAGTCGAGTACAAACTACCGATAAAACTGATACAAAAAGATTCGAGACAATATTAGGCAAGTGGTTTAACGATGAAATATCGAAAGATCAAGTTGCCGAGACTGTTGGACTGGTTCCTAGTTACGTGGCTGGCTCGCCTCCATTCTTGAATTTGGAATATAAAACTAGACAAAAATTGATTGACCAAATTAGAGAAAATGAGGTATATGATGTTAACTTCTCAGGCGTCAAACGTTCCGAATTATTCGGCAAAGATACGTATGAATATGAAGTTAAGGTAAATGTGGAAAGATATCTTGTAATGTTAGGAGAGTTGAGCGAATCAAGTGGCATTGATATATCACCCGTAAATATAGATGACTATAAAAGCAACCCTGATTTGCAATTACTAATGACTGTCAGTGTTGACGGTAGACAGCTTCTGAAAGTTGTTGATAAGCAAACAGAGCGCGAAGAACTGTACAGCGGTTATGGCGCAATTTCACGTGTAGATTTACCAGCACCCGACATCACAAAGAAGGAGCTAGAAAAAATATTTAAAAAAATATCGCCTTAGTACGAGACGACGTTATGTATAATAAGGCTTATGCATAATTAAAGTAAAAAATGGAGATAAAATGAATCCCGAGAATCCAGCAACCAACCAACCGATCCAACCCGTAACTCCGCAGGCTAATCAAGTCCCAGGAGCAGAGAGAATATCGGGGACACAATTGCCGCCAAATCTCAAAAAAAGCCAGAAAAAACCGTTAACTATTCTGGGCGTTATTGTATTGGCGCTAGTGGTGCTCGGCGGCTCAGCGGCTGCATATTTTATGGTATATCTACCTAGTAAACCCGAAAACGTATTATTACAAGCTTTATACAACTCTGCGTCCGGAGATGAAGTAAAGAGTGGAAAAATTGACGGAACCTTAAAGCTAACTGGTGAAGGCGCGCCGCTAGCATTAGGCGATATAGATATAACTGCTAGCTATTCTGACAGCGGAGATGTGGCCGCTACTATATCGACGGATATAGACGGGAGTACGATAACTGCAGAATACAGAATGATCGACGAGAAAGATAATTACATAAAATTGGATGGCTTGAAAAATATCGATAAGATCATGAAAAGCCTTGGCACGAGTGAAGCTGCCAATGACGACTATACTGACTTTATACTAACAATGCTGAGTGGAATTGATGGAAAATGGATTTCATTAGGTGCCGCGTCAGACCAAATTACGGGTGGGGCGACTGGGTTGCTCAGCGACTCAAACTTAAGTCAGGAAGAAGCCGATAAAGTAGCAGAGCTATATCAAAAAAATCCAATCCTTCAGATTAAAGAAGTTATGGCCGACGAAGATATAAATGGTGAAGCAAGCTATCACTATAAAGTGGAAATTAACAAAGATAATTTAGTGACATTTTTGGAAGAAGTAAAAGCTGAAAATATCAAAGGTTTACCAGTCGAACAGTCCTTAATTGAATCAGCGAAGGATATGGACGTATCGAAAACGAATGTAGAAATATGGATAGATAAGTCAGAGAAGCTAGTTAATCAAATAATGATTTCTGGATCAGAAGACGGTATGAATTTAGAACTGAGGATAGCTATGACTGGAGTCAACGAACCCGTATCAATTGAAGCTCCAGTAGATGCTGTGAAGTTTGAAGAATTATTAGGCGGTGCTTTAGGCGGCGCCAGTGCTACTCCAACTGGCGCCCCGGCGTTGTCTGGCATATAGCCCTGTAGATTTAGAACTGAGTAGCGGTTATACTTAAATTATATGCAAATAGTAGTAAATGGATTGTTGACTAATTATCAACAATCAGGCAAATCCGGTCCCACCATAGTTTTGCTTCACGGATGGGCTGACAGCCAAAAGACATTTGATTTGTTGGTCAATAGACTTAGTTCAGAGAACGAAGTTATAACTCTAGATCTTCCTGGCTTTGGTCAGACCGAGGCTCCAAAAACAGTTTGGGGTTTGAGTGATTATTGCAAATTCATTTCAGATTTCTTGAATAAGATTAATGTTACTACAGTCGATCTATTGTTGGGGCATTCTAACGGTGGTGCACTGGCTATCAAGTTAGTTGCGTCAGGCGATATTGTGCCGAAAAAATTAGTATTATTATCATCTGCGGGAATTCGAGATAGAGAAAAAGTTAAAAAACTGGGCCTTAAAGTTGTGGCAAAATCAGGCAAAATCGCTACTTTTTGGTTACCAAAATCATCAAAACAAAAACTCCAGAAAAAGCTGTACGGAACAATTGGTTCTGACATGCTGGTTGCGCCAGAACTAAAAGAAACTTTTAAGAAAACGGTGTCTGAAGACATTCAGTCAGATGCAAAAAAACTCAAGTTACCGACTATGATTATCTACGGCGACCAAGATAAAGCTACGCCAGTAGTATACGGCGAAGTGTTCAATAGACTGATTGACGGATCAAGCCTAAAAGTAATCCACGGAGCTTCGCATTTTGTGCATCAAGATCGCCCAGACGAAGTTATCGGGTTAATTGAAGGATTCTTGAAATGAAAAAACTACTTAGTCGTTATAGTCCAAAGTACACAACAGCAATTGTCTATATGCTTCAGTCTACAGAATATAAAGCGCCGGAGTATTTGGCCTGGTTAAAAAGAGTTACTAACTTTAACCAAGTGATGTATAGACGCACACTAGACAAAACGAAAGTAGCAAGGATGTTACTTTTGGCGGTAAGGACGGGAACATTCTTGCAAATCGCTATTGGACTACTGCTCATGTACTTGGGCCTAATTAATACAAATTATTTGTTAGTGATAATTGGTGTGACTACGGTATTGCTCTATCCATTCATATGGGCATACTTGCTTGTTGTCCCGTTGCAAATGGGGCGTTGGTTGATTATTAACCCAAGGTATCGAAAGCAAATAAAACTGTCTGAAAAAATTTTTAACAGTAGCAAGGCTTATAAAATTGCTGTAGCAGGTAGTTATGGCAAAACAAGTATGAAGGAACTGTTAAATACTGTGTTGTCAGAGGGTAAAAAAGTTGTTGCGACGCCTGAGAATAAGAATGTGGCCATTTCACACGCACGGTTTGCCAAAAAGTTAACCGGCGAAGAAGAGGTTTTGATCATTGAATTTGGCGAAGAAGAGCCCGGTGATGTGGCGGCATTTGCTAAGACTACACATCCAGACATCGGTATAATAACTGGTCTTGCACCAGCACATCTTAATAGTTACGAGACGTTAGCTGCTGCTGGGTCTGATATATTTTCTCTAGCAAGTTATGTTGGGCCTAATAATACGTACGTCAATACCGAGTCTGATTCAGTCAAGGATTTTCTAAAGCCCGAGTTCAACACCTACAATTCTAAACATGCACTAGGTTGGGAAATATCAAATATAAAAATTGACTTTAGTGGTACAAGTTTTGTGATGAAAAAAGGCGACGACAAGCTCGTACTGCAAAGCGGGTTAATGGGCCAACACCAAGTAGGGCCTTTGGCCTGTGTGGCTGCAATATCTCATAAGTTGGGTTTAAGCAAAGAACAAATAGAAAAAGGTATCGCAAAAACAGTAGCTTACGAACATCGTATGCAGCCTAGGCAAATCTCTGGGGCGTGGGTAATTGACGACACTTATAACGGCAATATTGAAGGTATGAAGGCGGGCCTGAAGTTGTTAGAACAATTGCCCGGTAAACGTAAAATATACGTTACGCCAGGTCTAGT
>DAISWO010000005.1:4254-47518 GCA_036826295.1 Candidatus Saccharimonadota bacterium
AGCCCGATAAAGTGGTATTGATGTACAATTCGGCAACCAGATTTATCCAAAACGGCCTAGATGTCGGTAGCTATAAAGGTGAAATTCAGATAGAACACTACCCGCTAGATTACTACACCAACCTTGAACATATTCTAGCTGGTGGTGATGTAGTGTTGATGCAAAATGACTGGACCGACAACTATAACTAGTCTTTATTGAATTATGTTGAGCTTCCGCGTAGCATAAGACGTATGAAAACTGTAGCAGTTATTTTTGGCGGTAAGTCTACCGAACACGATGTTTCGATTATTACAGCGATCGCCAGCATCATCAAACCCCTTGAGCTAACCAAGAAATACAAGGTTTTGCCGGTTTATATAACAAAAGACGGCTCATGGTACAGCGACGACAAATTTGCCGATGTAGCTACCTATCAATCTGACGAAGTCGAGAATCTACTTCGAAAACTACCAAAATTGAAATTACTCTTTGATGACGGTCTAAAGCTAGTCAAGAATGGTAAAAAACTCGGTCGTAGTGAAGTTGTTGATGTTGATGTCGTTTTTACTGCAATGCACGGTACTCACGGGGAGGATGGGGAGTTAATGGGGTTACTCGAGATGGCAAACGTACCATACGTTGGCTGTGATATGCCCTCGAGTGTACTGGCCATGGATAAAGTTTTGTCGAAGGCTATTGTTTCAGCTGCGAAGATTGAAACACCAAAGTTCGTTCACTTCCGAAAACACCATTACGAAGAAAATTCTGATAAATTTATCAAAAAAGTTAATGATCATTTGCAGTATCCTCTATTTGTAAAGCCAGCTCATCTGGGGTCGAGTATTGGCATCACAAAAGTCGATAAACCAGAAGATCTGGCTAACGCCATTGAAGTAGCGCTTCATTTTGACGATCGAGCACTGGTTGAGGAGGCCGTAAATAATCTATTAGAAGTAACCTTGCCTATTATGGGTAACGAAAATCCAACACCAGCCTTGCTTGAACAACCGTTGCTTGATAGTAAAGATTTTTTTGATTTTGAAAAAAAATACTTGGGCAACGGCAAAAAAGGCGGCAAAAAAATGGGCGGTAAACAGGGCGCTCAAGGTTATAGCAAAATTCCTGCGGACGTATCAAAAGACTTGTATGACAAAGCCGTAAACCTAGCGTTAGACGTATACGCAGTGATAGGCTGTAGCGGAATAGCAAGAATAGACATGTTGATTGATAGCAAGGAGAGTGTTGTCTACTTTAATGAGATTAATCCACTCCCTGGTAGTCTATATGCTCATAACTGGAACAAAGCAGGCGTATCTAACGTAGAACTGGTAGATAAATTGGTGCAACTCGCTGAAGCTCGGTGGCAAGAAAAACAAAAACTTTCAACAGGATTCGATACTAGTTTTCTTAAGCAATTTTAGTAATGAGCGACTTTAAATTAGAAACCAGCAAAACATTTTTTAGAGATAAATTTGTAGATTTTGACGAGGCTAATGTTAGTATTGCCAGCTCACCGGTTTTGTACGGGTTATCTATATATACTGTCTTTGGGGCCAGCTGGAATAGCCATGAGCAAAAGCTTTATATCTTTAGACTAAGAGATCATTATAATCGGTTGGTAAATTCTGCAAAAATTATGGATTTTGACGATTTTGCATCAATTTGTAGTTTTGAGGAGTTTGAAAAAACCATGATAGAACTCCTTCGCATTAATCATATAAAACAAGATGTTTTAGTCAGGGCTACAATATTTATTGATGAGTTAGTAGCTGGTACTAAGATAAATGGTCTGAAAAACAGTTGGTCAGCATATGTGTATCCCATGGGAGAAATATTGCCGAAAACTGGCGCGAATGTCTGTGTGTCTAGTTGGGTTAGGGCGGCCGATAATGCAATACCCGCTAGGGCTAAAGTTAACGGTAATTATGTAAACGCCTCGTTGATGAAAAATGAAGCCTTGCAAAACGGATATGATGATGCAATTGCGCTTGATGTTAACGGTAACGTTAGCGAAGGCACGGTTGCCAATATCTTTTTAATTCGTGACGGGCTATTGATTACTCCACACACAACTAGTGATCTACTAGAGGGTATTACCAGAGATACGATTTTGAAATTGGCCAAGCATTTTAGTATCGCTGTAGAGTCAAGATCCGTTAATCGGACAGAGGTGTATATTGCCGAAGAAGTATTCTATAGTGGTAGTTCTGCTCAAATTTCCCCAATTATATCGGTAGATAAGCGGAAAATAGGTAGCGGAAAACCCCGGAAAGACCACGATGGAATTTATGAATTATCTTGATAGTTTGCAACGAGGCAATATCCCAGAATTTAAACATTGGCTGACAATAGTTTAACTCTAGATGCAAAGTTCGCTATAATTACCCCTATATGAAACGCTATAATCCTAAAGAGATAGAGCCCAAGTGGCAAAAAAAATGGGAAGCTGATAGCGTATACAAGGCTGATTTGAATAGCCAAAAGCCTAAATACATTGCCATGAGTATGTTTAATTACCCAAGTGGAGCAGGTATCCATATAGGACATGCTATGAATTACACTATTCCCGATGTTATGGCTAGATTTAAACGCCAACAGGGATATGAGAGTTATCATCCGGTAGGTTGGGATAGTTTTGGCTTACCAGCAGAAAACTATGCGATTAAAGTTGGGGTTTCGCCACAACAATCCATGGCTACTATTATCCCAAATTATCACAAGCAATATAAAGCCATGGGTTGGAGTAATGACTGGAGTAAAGAAATTACCACCCATGATCCGTTGTACTACAAATGGTCGCAATGGATTTTTAGCGAGATGTATCGAGATGGGTTGGCTTATCAAGATGCTCGTATGCAGTGGTGGTGTGAAAAATGTCAAACAGTGCTTGCCAACGAGCAAGTGATTGACGCAAAATGCTGGCGACATGATGGGAAAGACGACCCGATTGTTGAGAAAAAAGAAGTAAAACAGTGGTTTTTCAAGATTACCGATTACGCTGATGAATTGTTAGAAGCCACAGATGATCTAGACTGGACGGATAGCGTCAAACTAGCTCAAAAAAATTGGATTGGTAAGAGCGTTGGAGCAGAAATTACCTTTGCGGTTGACGATAGCGATGAAGTAGTTACCGTCTTCACAACTCGCCCGGACACGTTATTCGGTGCTACTTTTATGGTTTTGGCTCCTGAGCATGAATTAGTTAGCCAAATCACAAGTAAAGAGAATCAAGAAAAAGTCGAAGAGTATGTCAAAGAAAGCACTAAAAAGACAGAGATCGAAAGGCAGGCTAACAAAGAAAAAACTGGTGTTTTTACCGGAGCCTATGCGATTAATCCAGTAAACAATGAAAAGATTCCTATTTGGATTGCAGACTATGTTTTAACTGGTTATGGTACTGGCGCAATTATGGCAGTTCCTGCGCACGATGAACGCGATCTTGCTTTTGCCCGAAAATTTGAATTACCCGTCCGACAAGTGATTGCAGACTGCCTCACCGATATAAGTAACCCACCTCAAGATGGCAAAAAAGTAGTTTCGCGACGGGTTGTATGCATGGTTACAGAGCATCCGGATGAAAATAAATTATTAATATGTAAACCACATGGCGGGGCAAATTGGTCACCAGTCATGGGCGGAATTGACGAAGGTGAGTCAGTAGCGGAAGCCGCTAAAAGAGAATTGTTAGAAGAAACTGGCTATACGGACAGTCAAGTCGTTGAAGTCAAGGATTACGAGTTTTTATCAGAGTTTTTTGCATCACATAAAGACGAAAATAGAATCGCCCATGTTCAGACGGTGTACGTAAAGCTAGGTTCGCTAAAGCAAGATATGACCCGCGCAGTCGACGCTGATAAACAAGAATTTCGCTGGGTTAGCGAAGAAGAGTATCACCAAGAAAAAAGCACAGGTGGCATGCAAGAAGTGCTTGATGCTGGACTTGGTAAACAAATGCCGATGGTGTTTGAGGGCCGATTGATTAATTCGGCCGCCTATGATGGTCTTTCGGCCAGTGAAGCTAGAGAGAGGGTGACGCGGGACCTTGAGAAAAATGGGGTGGCTAAATCAGTTACGAACTACCGAATGCGAGACTGGAGTATTAGTCGTCAGCGTTATTGGGGTGCGCCTATCCCAATCATTAACTGTGATGAATGTGGACCAGTTTTGGTCCCAGATGCTGATTTGCCAGTGGTCTTGCCAGAGCTAGAGGATTTTAAGCCTAGTGGTGATGGCCGTAGTGCTCTTGCTCGAGCCAAGGATTGGCTGAAAGTTGATTGTCCGAAGTGTGGTGGTCCTGCCGAACGCGAAACCGATACTCTCGATACGTATATTGATAGTAGTTGGTACATGCTACGCTACTTTGATCCAAAAAATAGCGAAAAGATTTTTGATAGCAAAATTACAAATAGATGGATGCCGATAGATTTTTATAATGGTGCAGATCATGCAACGGCACACCTATTGTACGCGAGGTTCGTAACAAGGTTTTTGCATAATAAGGGCTTAGTAGATAATCCAGAGCCATTTAAGAAGTTTTTGTTTAACGGAAAAGTTACGGCTCAGGATGGTCAAATGTTTAGCAAAAGTAAAGGTAATGGTGTAGATCCGCTAGAAATCATAGATCAAGGTTATGGCGCCGATGCACTGCGTACGTATCTAATGTTTGCAGCACCTTTAGAGCTTTGGGCTAAGTGGGACCCAAGAGGAGTACCGGCAACTCATCGGTTTTTGTCCAGACTTTGGAATTTGGTTCAGGAATATCTTGATAGCACAGATAAAGAGGCCAGCGATTCTATAAAAAACCAGCTACTCAGGCTAACAAATCACATGATTAAAAAAATGACAGAGGATATTGAGGAGAATCGGTATAACACGGCGATTGCTACCGCAATGGGAACGCTGAACGAACTATACAAGTTAAAAGTAGATAATCTAGCAAAAGACGAGTTATGGTTGACAGTAATAAAAAATTGCATTGCTTGCATAGCTCCGTTTGCGCCTCATATCGCTGACGAGCTTTGGCACCAACTCGGCAATAAGAATAGTGTCCATTTGGATAGCTGGCCAAAGTGGGATGAAAAATTCTTAGTAAAGGAATCGGTGAATATTGCCGTACAGGTTAATGGAAAATTGAGAGCAAATATTTCTGTGCCGATAGACTCTGGCGAAAGTACAGTAGTGGATACTGCTAAAAAAGATGAAAAAATTAAGAAATACGTATCGGGCGAACCGAAAAAGACGATCTTCGTAAAAAACAGATTAGTAAACTTTGTCGTATAAAGTCTTGCGACAGAGGTAGTTTTGTGCTAGAGTTAATCGAACTAGCAAATATTAAGGAGATTAAATGGGAAAACCAAAAAAGCGAACCAGTCCAAGACGTACAGGCACTAGGCGAAGTCATTTGACGCTTAAGTTGGCTCGTAAGGTTAACGCTAAGTCTCCGGTTAAGGTATACACAACAAAAAGAGAGTCTGCAAAAAAAGCAGAATCTACTGCAAAATAGCCCAAAATTAAGCTATAATTGTAGTTAGTTACGAATTGAACGGAATTTAACAAATCATATATGAGCGCTAATCGCCACCTAGGAAGAATCGTTGTTTTGCAAACTCTCTTTGAACAAGAGTTTAGGCAAAGCTGTGAAGATAAGAATCTAAATCTCGATGAGGTGATAGATCGTAATATCAAAAGATATAAAAAAGCACTCAAAGATACCGAGTTTGTTAAAAAAACAGTCAAAGGCATAGTCAAGCACCAATCCGTGCTCGACGAAATGCTTCAACCTCTAGCACCGGAATGGCCGATTGAGCACATTGCTAGAATGGATAGACTGATACTCCGCATAGGCGCCTACGAATTATTGTTCAATCAGGATAAGATCCCTGCAAAAGTTGCTATAAACGAGTCAGTAGAACTGGCAAAAGCTTTTGGTGGAGATAACTCCTCAAAGTTTATTAACGGTGTGTTAGGCTCGCTTTATCGCGAACACGGCACAGACGAAGAGCCAGACGGAGTAACTACTGATAAGCCCAAGAAAGAATCGAGTAAGAATAATGAATAGACCAAAGCCAATACAAGGATTTAAGCGGTTCGTACACCGTCAGCCGGCAATCAAAGAGGTTCTAAAAGAACCGACTGCCGGTGGTGTGGTGTATCGTCATAATCCACAGACAAAAAAACCTGAGATTCTGCTTATTCAAGACGCCAAAGATCGTTGGACTATCCCCAAAGGACATATAGAGGAGGGTGAAACATCTAAAGAAACTGCGGAGCGCGAGATTATGGAAGAAACAGGACTAAAAAAAGTCAAAGTGCTCAATTGGCTGGGTAAAATTAACTTTCAATATCGTCGCAAACAAAGTCTAGTGCTTATGACTACAGACATATTTTTAGTAGAGGCGCAGGGTGATACTAATGATATTACGCCTGAAGAATGGATGAATGGAATCAAATGGTTCAGTACCAGCGAAGCTTTAGAGAAGATTGAATATGAAGACATTGGCAAATTGATTCTAGTTAGCCTAAAACAGATAAGAGAAGCGAAGGCCTAAACTTTAGCTATGCAGAAACAGCCGTACATAGATTTTGCAAAAGACAATAAAGTTGATTTTAATAACATTGACTTGTTGATCACCGCTTTTACTCATAGATCGTATGTTAATGAACACCGAAAGAGTGTAAAAACACATAATGAACGACTAGAATTTTTAGGTGACGCCGTTCTAGAGCTAGTTGTTACAGAATATTTATATACTAACCACCAAGAAGCTGAGGGAATCTTGACTAATTGGCGCAGTGCGTTAGTCCGGACTGAGAGTATCGGCAAGGCTGCCCACAGATTAGAGTTTGAGCCACTGCTCCGACTAAGTAAGGGTGAGAAGATGGGCACCGAACGCGCTCGAGCCCAAATATTAGCTAATGCCTACGAAGCCGTGATTGGAGCAATTTATATTGATCAGGGTTATGACAGCGCAAAGCTTTTTATAACTGAAAGTTTGATAACAACTTTTGACGAGATACTCGAGACCGGCTCTTGGATGGACCCGAAGTCACACTTTCAGGAACAGGCTCAAAGCAAAGATAGCCAGACACCTGTCTATCGAGTAATTAGTGAAGTAGGCCCGGATCACGACAAGATATTTACTGTCGGCGTCTACGTTAATAACAAACTAGTTGGCAAAGGCTCTGGCCCGAGCAAACAAATGGGGCAACAAAAAGCAGCCCAAGCAGCCCTCGAAAAATACTCGTCCAAATAGTTGACATCTAACCTGCTCGCGCATATTATTAGTCATAAGCGCAATTAAAAAAGGAAAACAAACAATGAAAAAACTAAATAACAAAGGCTTTGGACATATCGAGATATTTATTCTAGTAGCTGTGGTTGCAGTGACTGCATTGATTGGCGGTTTTGTATGGCAGAACTCTAAGAGTAAAGATTCTAGTGCGGATACAGTAGTAAAAGAATCTTCATCCAGAACAGGTATTAAAAGAGTAGGAAAGTATAAGGGGGTACAGATTTATGCCTGTAGGGCCAGCTCTAAGCCTCGTGATGGAGTTAAAATTAAAGCCACTAATGACGGCAGTAGTAGCTTGCGTAGAGGCATTTATGTAAAGGTCAATGGGCCGAATGGAACTACCCCAGAGGATAAAACAACTCATCTTCATCCAAACGGAGATTATGTTGCTAATTGGTTTCAGTACCCCAATCCGTCTTACAAGTGGTATAAGTTTAATAGTAAGATTTGGTTAGCAAAAAACTTTAACGGTAAAAACAAAAACCCACTTGTAGTCTTACATATCTCTCCTCTTAATGGCGAGAAGAACCACAATCTTCCAGACATTAGGTTCAAGAACCTAAATCTCTGTTCGTAACAATCAAATATCCTAATCTGTTGACATCAGGGGTGATTATCTGTAGAATAGCTTGGACTAGATTAATAAACTAAGTTGTTGCTAGAAAGAGAGATAGATCAACCCATAATGTTAGCTATTAGATTGCAAAGAACAGGAAGAAAAGGACTAGCTCATTACCGAGTGATTGTCCAAGAAGCGCAAAAATCCCCCAAAAGCGGTCGCGTCGTTGCTAGAATTGGCCACTATAATCCGCATACTAAAGAAATTGTCGTAGATAAAGAACAAGCTGAAAAATTTATGAAAAATGGTGCCCAGCCATCTGATAAAGTCGCAAGACTATTTAAGGCAGAAAAGATCCAATTACCTGATTGGGTTGCTTTTGACGCGAATAAGAAACGCACAACTAAAAACACTGAAAAACTCCGAAAGCATCAACCGGCAAAAGAAGAAGTTAAAGACGTGCCAGCAGCCGAAAAAGTCGATGAGAGTGAAGTGGCAACGGAAGCCAATCCTTCAGATGCGTCATCCGAGACTTCAGAAGAAGTAAAAGAATCACCTGCAGAAGCTGATGTTGCAGTAGCTGAACCATCTGAACCAGCTAAAGAAGATAAGCCAGACGAAGTTGATGAAAAGATTAGTGAACCAGAAGTAACTGAGCCTGAAGCAGTTGAGCCATCTGATGAAGAAGTTAAAGATACGCCTTCAGAAGAAACTAGTACTGAGAAAAAAGAAGACAAGCCCAAAGCTTAGTTTGTTATAATCGTAAATACAGCCAATAAATACCGAAATAAGGAGACAATGATGAGCACTACCATAGACGAACAGTTTGTAGAGTTTGTAGTAAAGAGTTTAGTAAGTAAACCAGATGCAGTTAGCATCAAACGTACAATTGATGAAAAGGGAGTACTGCTAGAGCTTACCGTAGACCCAGAGGATCTAGGTAGAGTGATTGGTAAGCGCGGAGCAGCCGCTCAGGCCCTACGGACACTTCTACGTGCTTTAGGGACAAAGAATGACGCACGTTATAACCTCAAGATTGTTGATGTTGGTGGTGAACGTCCAAGACGCGAAGAACGTGATGACCGAGAAGAAAATAATAACAAAGCACCGAAAGCTAAAGCCGAAGAAAAACCTCAAGAAGACGAGGCAGTATCTATGCCAGCTGAAGAATCCACTGATGAAGTAGCCGAAGCTGAACCAGTATCAGAGCCAGAACCTGTTGCCGAAGAAGAACCTGAAGAAAAAGTAGCAGAATCAAGTTATGAAAAAACTCGTCGAGAACTCCAAGACCTAGACGACCTCGATATCTAGAAAATATCACTTGGAGTGGGAGAAGGTAGTATATGACCACCCCCGCAGAACTTTTGAACACCGATAGCCCACCACCTGAGCGTATGCATTTAGCAAACCTGGAAGCACAGAATGAGTACATCGAACGAGCGGTATATTGGTATCTTGAAGCGCTAGACCAACACGAGCGAGGTGAAGATATTGATGAATATTTACATATACTAGGTTGGGAACAGAATCATGGTCACTTTGGTAAACACCAAAGAACGCTTAAAGATCATGAAATTGATTTCATATTAGAAGGTAGGGGTACTGAAAATCCGAACTTCCATGGTCGACTGGCATTTGTAGCCTGTGATCGTAGTTTTGATAGTACCGCTGATAATCCAGCCTATAAACGGGCATATGAAGCGCATCAAAACGAAGAACCACTAGATGAGCCTACAACGGCTTTTCGTGAAATTTTAAAAATAATAAATTCTGATTCTGGACACACCGATAGGCTTATGTATGCCGATAAGATTACAAGTGACCTAGATGAGATGTTTGAACCAGACGGTAAGAAGCATGATCAGCTTGATGAACTCCATGTAGAGATGATTGATCTGTGCTTGCAACTAAACGAGCCCGTTCTGGCTAGCTACTTTGTCGACCAAATTGATGACTTAGGATTGCGCGTAGGCTTATATTTCAGAAGCGTTAAAACCTTAAACGCCGCTGCGTTTGCTGTATTAGAGCGCCTCGGTGATATGCGCCAGGCTTTGCAAGATAACCCGCAAATGCTGAGTGAATTTTTAATCCGCGAGATAAGTATATTCGGCGATAAAGTCGCAAACCTAGAGACTAATGTTGACGAAGTCTTAACTATGGCTAGCGATCCGGCTATCTTCAGTCAAACAGAAAGTAACCTAGATAACAACTCTTTTGTAGTTGGTTTGCCTGACCGCATCGCGCGCACTCTAAAAAATGGACGCCTGGCAAGCGCAAACAGTATACGTCTAAAATTAGCTAAGGCTCTAATGAATGTTAGGCCCGACTTGGCGGAATCAGTCATACAAACTATACCTGTTGAGGCTGGCAGATACCACAAAGACTTTCAAGATAGCAAGATTTTCCATCTAGCCTATAATGGCCAGCTAACCCGCAAACAAAGAAGAGCACTAAAACGCAAAATCCGAAAGTCTAGGGATACTGTTGAGAAAGAACATTACCAAAGGGATTTAGATCTGGATCAACAAAAGAAAGACGAGGCTAAAGGCGGAGTTGAGGCCGATCGACAGCCGTATGATGGGCCACGTATGTCAGACTTAAAGATGTTTTCAGGACGCGGAAATATGTTGATGCGTTTTTACGAGGCAATTTCACTAGATAGTCATGAGCAAAGCGAACGAATATTCCAAGAAGTATTAGCTAGTCCGAGCCGTAGTAAAGTCGAAAAGTCTCTCGCCGCACTAGCTATGGCAGGTACCTTTGAGAGAACCAGCGAACAACAAGACCAACTAGTCAGTCAGGTTAACAGCGATCTCGATGTTTTAGCAAAAAGTTTGCCAATAATGGGAAACACTTACGCTGACATCGTAGATAGGTCTGAACACCGACAAGGTGTTAATGCAGATACAACACCAGTGTTTAAAGAGATCGGTCGTGTAATTGATCCGGTGAGAAGACTAGAATTACTTACTCGATTCGCCGAGATTCAAGCCGTTCAAGATACTTCAGCAGGAAGTGTTTGGAATGACTTACGTACTCAAGTACAACAAACCTACGCTCAGATAGTTAATAGTGGTGAACATGTTGACGCTGAATCTTCAGTAGCAAGATTGTCTGGCATAGGTATTGAAATAAAATCAGTTGGTGTCTGAGTCTGGCCTGAAAAGTAATTTGCGGGTTGATTTTACGACTGCAGTTGCAGACACTAGGCCGATGGTAGTCCCGCCTGTAACTATCATTGGCGTCTCTAAACCTAAGGCCCAGCTGCCTAAGAATAATGCACCACTACTAAGCGCGAGGTTTCGAGTGGCGGTTTCCACACTACGGATTCTTTGGTCTGCGAGAGTCTCAGGGCTTGGTATAGTGCGATAGTAATTTTGTGGATCATTGGGCGCATGATAGCCGTCTGGGCGAAGAGTTTCGATATCCATGAAAGATAAGATACTATAATTATATGAAAATTACAATAATCAGCTTATTTCCAGAGATGTTTGATGGGGTATTGAATGCCAGTATGATGCGAAAGGCCCAAGATATTGGTGTCGTTGAATTCGTCCACGTACCACTTCGCGATTTTGGGATAGGACCCAGAGCCCAAGTGGATGATATACCTTACGGTGGAGGCGATGGCATGGTGTTAAAGCCCGAGCCGATTATCTCAGCAATTGAGCATGCGAAGAAGCACTCACCTGACGCAATCGTTATACTTCCAACTCCGAGAGGAAAAACTTACAAACAATCTGATGCAAAAAGGCTGGCTATTAATAAAAATGATTTGATTTTTGTCTGCGCAAGGTATGAAGGTTATGATGAACGAATAACTAAATACATTGATGAGCAGATAAGGGTTGGGGATTATATATTAACCGGCGGAGAATTACCGACAATGACGATTATCGATAGTGTCGTTAGATTATTGCCCGGTGTGCTGGGCGGAGAAACCAGTGCAGAGCTAGAATCATTTCAGGCCGATGATAAATCGATTGAGCATCCACACTACACCAGACCAGAAGACTTTCGAGGAGACAAAGTCCCTGACGTTCTGCTAAGCGGTCATCATAGTGAAATAAAAAAGTGGCGAGACAAAAATAGTAAATAATCGCACGATTAGCCTCCTTTAGGTAGCTAACATACAGAATCTATCAACAAGAAACGAAGCACGATTATTACACGGATTACTGCGACCTTGATATACTAATAGTATTAATGGGAGGTAAAAAATGAGTTTTATTAAAAAAGTTTATGCACATTGTGATTTGCCATGCGGAGTATATGATCCGGCGCAAGCGAGAATAGAAGCAGAATCTGTGAAAGCTATCATGGATAAATACACTCCTGATTTGCATGAAGAAGACAAGATACGGGCGATAATGATCAAAGAACAGCGATCAGAACTCGTCAAACACCATTTGTGGGTACTATGGACGGATTATTTTAAACCCGAGCATTTAGACAAATACCCAGATTTGCACAACAAATTCTGGCAGGCTACAAAGCAAGCTGGGCAATGTAAAAAATCAGTTGATCCGAAAGAGGGACAAAAGCTACTAGACATGATCGATGATATCGCTAAGATCTTTCATGAGACTAAAAAGACTAGCTAAACCGCTATTCATTAGAAAAATCTCTGGCAACAGTATGTTGCCCGGACTCCGCGAAGGGCAAATTGTCATAGCTTCTAGCTTATTAAACCCGAAAGTTGGAAAAGTCGTTGTAATAAAACACGACAAACTCGAGAAGATTAAACGGGTGCGATCAATTACAGACGGTCAACTGTTCGTCGTAGGTGATAACTTGAAGGTAAGTACTGATAGCCGAAGTTTTGGATCGGTCAGCATTAGTGCCAGTATCGGTTCGGTAATTTACTCACGCTCTTAAACTGTGACTACTGGTTATATTGGTCAATTTTAGACTGTATGTAGCCGATGAGGCTAGAGAATCCCATCGCAATCATTCCGTATATGATCATGGCGAACATTGCCGATACGTCTAGATAGCCTGTTTCGCTAACGGCACGTGGCGGGAAGATACCTCTGAATGGTTGCAAGAAATCACTAGAGGTTTTGTATATGAACTCAACAAACCCGGCATCAGGACTCGCCGAAAAAGCCAACAAAAATACGCGTAGCCCAAGAACAATTATCCCAAACATTACATACGCGTACATTGCATAGGTTAATATCTTCCCTACATTCAAATACGTTGGAACTTCAGTTTTTTGCTGTGCCATAGTTTTCTCCTTTTTGTAGCTAATATCTAATGACTATTATATCAGAATTGAATCTTCTGGAAGCAGTAGATTATTTTGTGCGAGCAAATTTTTTTAAGAATTTTCTGATTGGTTTTGAGGAGTTGGAGCCTTTGCCGTGCTCAATTGACTCAGTATCACGAAAGACTTCCATGAACATCTGAAGGGTCGTAACAATTACAATCATGAGTACGGGGCCGAGCACGATACCGACAAAACCGAAAATAGCCAATCCAGAAAATACTGATAGCATCATTAATGCGGGGTCTAAACGTGCTTGTTTAGGAACGAGTTGAGGACGCAATAGATTATCAATATTCGTAACAATCAAAAGGTGATTTGCGATAACGAGAACACCACCAGCTATGTTTCCTGTCAAGATCATCCCTATACCAATCGGGATTGTGATGATCCCAGCGCCGAGAGGTATTATAGACATAATCGTTAACAGTAATGCAAAAAAGAAAAACAAATTTGGAAGACCGGCAATTGCTAGTATTGCCGCACTTTCAAGCCCTTGGCACAAAGCAATAATAAATTGGCCTCTAACGGTGGCTTTTGTCATGGCACCCATGCGTTCGAAGTAAAAGTTGCTTATTTCCGTACCTAGGGGGTTAAGTTTGCCTAGAGACTTGGTGATCTTGTCTTTATTGACAAGGAGTGCAAAGAAAACATAAATATAAATAATGCCAATCGTGATAAAGGAGAACACACTAGATACAGACGAAACAATATTTGAGGCAATATTTGCGCTAAATTGTTCGATTCCGGTTTTTAGAGTTTCGTTAATTTGTTCGACGGTTACTTGGTGATTAATACCGATGTTAGCTAAAAAGTTGTTAATACCATTTATTGCGTCTGTGGCAAGCTTACCTACGTCGGCAGAATAATTAGCTGGGTTAAAATCATTAAGTAAAGAGTTTATCTGTAGCACTGTGATAGACGCCACGACTATCAAGGGGATGATAATCGCAAGCAACGTAGCTAAAAATGTCAGCGTGGCTGCTTGACCTTTCGAGCGCCCATGCCTTAGTAACCATTCGTATACAGGATTAAACAAATAGGCAATAATCGCCGCAACAGCAATTAGCATAATATAGCTTTTCAAAAACCACACTGCCACCAAAACAGCAAAAACAGTAGCTATGGCTAATGCCTGTTTTTGTTCTTTAGTTACTTTTAGCAGTCCCATAATAATTTAACTATTATTCTAGTATAAATATTGCTAAATATCAAAGTGAAGGAACCTGCTAAAGACCGAGGATTTGTTTTTTCTTGGCGGCAAATTCTTCGTCAGTTAGAACACCGCTATCATGTAATTGACCGAGTTTTTCTAATTGAGCCATTTGGTCATCTTCTGAGGGTGCTTGTGCTACTGGTTGTTGGGCCTGATATTCTTGGGCGTCTTGCTCTCCGTAACGCCTAGCTTGACGTCTAGAAACGTTGTTCGAGACAGCAGTTGCTGTACCGGATACGACGGCAACTCTGGCCATTCCTCTTAGTAATCCTGGCATTTTATTTATCTCCTTCTTCGTTGTTAAGTTCACTACTTGCATCAGGGTGGATTCGTCCCTCTGCAACTAACACTCCATTGGCGTTTATTAGTGCCTGTTTCAAGCCTTTAGCCCACAGCTGTTCTATTATTAGCAAACCTGCTGAAGTATTATTTTCAAGAAGTTCACCAGTTTCTGCGACATCCTCATCAGTTATTAATCCTTTAGAGGCTGATTTTGAATCAGCAATTTTTTTAGCTAAAAGACTATCTAAGTTGCTAAGTTCTATCGATGTAACGTTTCCGTCATTGTCTTTAATGATTACGGCAAGATCTAAAACTGCAATCGTGCCATCATTTACAGCTTTTTCTAACTCTTTAAGCACCTCGCCTTTAAAGTTGTTGCCCTCAAAGCCGATAATTATATAATCTATTGGTCCTCTCATACACCTCCTTCTTTTCATCTCCTATTATATCACTTCACGCAAGACGGTTCAGAAAATATTAACTAAAAAAACAGCACACTCATTGTAAAAAGTGCGCTGTTTGAGGTTTTTGTTAAGTTTTTATGAACGAACTTCGTCGCCTTTAACTGTTAAGGCGTAGATGATAAGTACATTGATTGCCATAACGATTATTGACCAGACTGGGTAAGTGTTAGCGTAAGATAAGTTAGCTGCAAAACTTAGAATTGCGATGATAACACCGATAACTCTAGCCCAGACAGCACCGTTCATTACTGCAAAGCCGGCAGCAAATACTAGCACGCCAATCAACAAATGAATCCAGCCCCACGTCGTAAAGTTAAAGGCAATTAAGCTTTGTTGTGTTACTAGTAGATAATCATTGTTTAGTAGTGCCGTGAATCCAGCAATACCTTGAACAATTCCCATCAGAATCATCATGAATCCTGCAAATACAATCCAGCCTGTCCAGCCAGAAGCTTGTTTGTTGTTTACCGCCATAGAACACCTCCTTATTTAATACTTAAAACTATACGTTGCAAATAATTAAATTGTCAAATTATCCAGCTTATGTATAAATGCTTATGCTTGCATTTTTCTTGTTTTAGGACGAAGATTATTGGTAAGGAGTAAATCTATGGCAAAACAATTAAAGAAAGCATCAAAAGCGAGTAAAACATCGACAAAAAAACAAACTGTGTCAGCCAAACCTGCCGACAAATTGAGGCGGAATGTGCTGATTTCTGCAATTATTGCAGGTGTTTTTATTATAGTTGCTAATACTGCGATATGGATCAATCGATACATGTTCAACTCAGAAAACTTTACGACCACAGCCGTAACTTCTCTTACTTCAGAATCTAGCAGGACTGCAATTGCCACAGAAATTACAGATCAAGCATTAAAAGATTACCCAAAGATTAAAAGTGTCGTAGATGACACAGCCGTCAATTTTATAAGTAGTTTGCTAGATTCTAACCGAACGGAGAAAGTGTTAACTGGGGCCGTATCAAGATTACAAATCTTTTTAACATCGCCAAAGCGTGAACCTGTAGTAATCAATTTGACAACTGCCAAAGAAGTAATAAGCCGTCTAATCGAGGTCTCGGGCAGGGAAGACGAGGCTCGAATCGATCCTGCGAGTATTCCTGATCAGATTACGATATTCAATCCAGATAACTTTCCAAACTTTTACGGCGCCGGCGTAACACTATCATGGCTTAGTCCTCTTCTTGGGTTGTCAGCGATCGCGTTATTAGCTTGGCCATATGTGAAGAATCGCGATAGGTATAAAGAACTTTTAGTGTTGCAAGGTGTTTGCGTAGCTATATTTGGATTTTTAGCGTTATTAATCGGCCCACTGGTTCGTCCTGTTGTGCTGGGTAATATTCAGTCCGCTAACATGAGGGTAGTTGTCGGTAACTTGTATTCGGCCTTTACAGCGGCTTTCAACGCACAGTCATATGTTATTATCGCTGTTGGTTTAATTGCTGTGGCAACGAGTCTTGGTATTACTGCGCTAAAGCGGTATCGCACAAAATAACAATATATTATTCTTTTTGACTTATATCGTGATGGCTCAAACCGTAGTAATGGGCTACTTCATGCCATAACGTGTGACGGATTTGCTCGGAAAGTTCGTCGAGATTAGTAGACATGTTCTCTATGGGTGTTTTAAAAAGTGTAATTTTATCAGGTAAAACCAGACTGTAGTTATTTCCTCTGGATGTTAATGGGATACCTTCATAAAGCCCAAGAAGGGTTTGATGTGGTCCAATCTTTTGTTTTTGGAGTTGCTCTGGACTTGGAAGATCGTCTACGACCACTACCACGTTGTTTAAGTGTTTTTGGTACCGTTTGGGCAAAGCGTCCATGGCGTCTGCAACAAGATCTTCGAATTGTTGTTGAGTAACTACAAACATAGGTTCATAATAACAGATACAAAGCCAGATAATATGAGATTACTAATCAAGTTAAACTGCTTTTTATTAACGCTCACGTAAAATTTGGGGTTATAATAAATTTAATATGAAAAAGAAATCGGTTATAGCAATCCTAGCTGTTTCGCAATTCGTTATGATTCTCGACAGTACCGTTATGAATGTTTCGATATCGACCGTTGCGGCTGATCTTGGGACCACTATATCTGGGATGCAGGCAGCGATAACTTTTTATGCGCTAACAATGGCTTCTTTGATGCTGACAGGAGGGAAGTTAGGCAGTATTTGGGGTAGGCATAAAGCCTTTAAAATAGGCTCGTTTATTTATGGAATAGGTTCACTCATTACTGCGGTCAGTCCATCTTTACCAGTGCTATTATTCGGTTGGTCTTTTATCGAGGGGCTAGGCGCTATATTAGTAATTCCTGCAATTGCGGCCTTAGCTGCAGTTAATTACAAAGGGAAAGAACGTGTCGCAGCATTCTCGATACTTGGTGCCGTTACTGGGCTTGCAGCAGCTATTGGGCCAATTATTGGTGGTTATTTTACGACCTATTTATCTTGGCGATATGTTTTCGCATCAGAGGCCGTGATAATGACAGCGGTATTATTGCTATCGAGTAAGATTAAAGATGAAAAGCTAGAATCAAAAAGTCACTTGGATATCTCCAGTGTACTCATGTCGGCATCGGGTATGGGTATATTAGTCCTTGGGGTGCTTCAAAGTAAGACTTGGGGCTGGGTAACGCCGATAAATTCACCGGTAGTTAATGGTGCAGAAATAGCCCCACTAGGCATTTCATTGACGGCGTATTTTATCGTGATTGGTCTAGTCATCCTAAAGATGTTTATGTCCAGACAACGCATGCTAGAAGACTCAGGTAGAGATCCGCTACTAAAAACTTCGTTACTACAATTACCAATATTAAAGAGTGGTCTCAGTGTATTTATGTCGCAGTATTTTGTTATTGCGGCACTGTTTTTTGTCGTGCCAGTTTATCTACAAACCGTGCTTGGGTTTGATGCGCTAGAAACGGGAATAAAACTAGTGCCGTTATCGATAGGACTTGTTATCTTCTCGGCTGTAGGTTCAAAGCTGTCGTTAACAAAATCTCCAAAATTAATTGTAAGGACGGGGCAATTAGCTATGGCACTAGGCTCGCTGTTGTTATTGTCGTCAATTAACCCAGAACTGAGTAGCGGGTTGTTTTGGTTGGGCATGTTTATTGTAGGGATGGGGTTCGGACTTTTGGCATCTCAACTCGGTAATGTCAACATGTCGGCAGTTTCTAGCGATGATACTGTACAAGTAGGTGGACTTCAAGGTACGTATCAAAATCTCGGCACTTCATTTGGTACGGCGCTAGTCGGTTCTATCTTCATGCTGACATTAACCTCGGGGTTTATTTCTGCGGTTCAAAATAGCCCTAATTTGTCTTCAGATCAAAAAACTCAAATATCAGCAAAAGCTGAAGGTGGCGTGGGAGTGGTGTCAGCGGATCAAGCTAACCAGTACGTATTAGATAATGGTGGAAGTGCACAAACAGCAAATACACTAACTGTGATATATCGAGACAGTCAGGTGCAGGCACTGAAGGAAGGTATGTTTTTTGTTTTTGTTGCCTCTATTGCCTCGCTAGTACTTGCTAGGAATCTGCCTAATAAAGTAATTAAACAACTAAACTAATCCTCACCGGGTTCGTCTTCTGCTTCGTCTTCGCGTTCTTCTTCCTGATCTTCAGGTTCATCTTCATTAGTAGTGCTAGTATCAATTGGATCAGGAGTAGGCGCTGAATCTGAAGGAAGAGTAGAATCACCGTCTGGTGAGTCGATAACCTTGGCTGGTTTTAGAATCACAAAATCTACAAAAGACATATCTTTATAATGTTCTAATTTTACGACCAGTCGATACACCCCCGGATTTTTGAATAGATTCGGCCAATCCTCAAAATCGTACTGAATACTGCTTCTAGCACCGATGGCAATTTGCCGTGGCTGTTTATAGCAGTTGCTATTTTTGTCCTTAGCCTTATCGCGAATTTGTACCCATTTTTTACCAACCCATTTATAGACATGCAACGGTTCTTCCGGGCAATTATTTGTAACATAAATTGTGCTAGGGAAATTATTCTCTATTTTGAAAGTAATCTTTTCTTCTAATTGGTATTTTTTCTTACCAACGCTTAGTACTATGTGTCCTGACGGGAAGCTGTTATCGTTATGCTTGTTGTAAGCTCTGACTGATATATAAATAAAGACCGAGAATAATATTAAATAAAAAAGTACCCATAACGCATGAAACCTAATGTTCATTTTCTTTGTACGGAGTTCTCGATTAAGTTTCATACTGTTTTTGCCCTCCAGGCTCTGGCTAAGCTAGCGTACAATACTGCAAAACCTAGACCTATCCAAGCCCACCGCAGAATACCGTTACTTAGATCGGTTCCGAGGTAAAGTGCATGAACAAATACAAATATCATTGCTAGGTAACTGAGAAGATGAGTTACTTTCCAGAGTTTCGGCTTTTTCTCGATCCAGAGAAGAGATGTAATGGTAATAGCGGCTGTGATATATAAAGAAATTACGCCTAGTGCAATATATAAAGACCCGACTGAAAAACCAAATAATTGAATTTGTTTATAATCAGACGCGAAGGGAATAAGTAGTGAAGTAATGCTAAACGGTACAAAATTATCAAAATATAAAGCTCCGACGTGAAGTAGAACTGATAGGCTGAAGGTGATTCCCAAAGCCCTGTGTGAAGCCCAGGCAGTAATCGGTTCAAAAAAACTAAATGTATTACCGGTAATCAGTCCGACGCCTGAGAGCATTAGCAGGACAAGCGACACCGCAGCAACCATGCCTGAAATTCTAGTCAAATACCAAGGCCAAGAAACTTTTGCGCGCTCAACTAGACCATGCGATACAGATGACTCCGGCGTTTTCTCCACTACAATATTAGATTTTTGAGTAGGTGAATCTTCGACTGCTTTAGTCGCATTATTTGATATTGCCCCGCTAACAGAGATTACTCCAAGCAGTGTAATGATGATGAGTAAAAGTAATTTACGCATTGATAGGCTCCACCGTTACGCTATTTTGATTAACTTTTGAATAAAAACCCGTTCCCATAATTAACATATTATTTTGATTCTCCCCCTGTAGTAAGACGCCCTTGATCTTATTCAATTCTAGCATTTTTTTCGCAAAAGCTGTTCCGCATATCAGTATGCATGAAGCGATGACATCGGCAGATACACAGTCTTCTGAGATAACGCTACAAGTAATGTATGGGCTCTTGGCTAACGTTTGTGTTCTCGGGTCAATCAAATGGGGTTGTCTTTTGCCGTTGACTGTTCTAGCTAAACCAGATGTTGCAACCGCGAATTTGTTCAGTTTACTCTGGCATCCAGCTGTCATGTTGCTGGATGTGGCAGAAGGTACGTCAATAGACCATTTTTTATTATTAGATTTTCCTTTCGCAACTAAGTCTCCTCCAATTGATAGACAGTAGTTCTCAATACCTACTCGATCTAAGTATCCAGATAATTCATCCGCTAGATAGCCCTTACCGATTCCGCCTAAATCAATAGCAGTGTTTTTTGGGATTAAAGCCCAGTTAGAGCCGATCTTTAGCTCCTTTGTATCCACTACTTTCCTGTCCGTGTAGTCAATTGCAGGATTCGAATTTAACGAATCCAAGGACTTTATGTATCCAGCTTTTTGCAATAAGGGTATGCAGAACGGGTTGAACACCCCTTCAGTCAAATCGGAGAGTTCTGCTGTTTTGTTTAGGATTCTGACTAAGTTATTTGAAATAGCGGTTTTGTGACCATGATTTTGGTTGAGTTTTGTTAACTCGCTGGACCGTAGAAACCTACTGAATCGGTTTTGGAAGTTTTCAGTCTGTACCCACAGCTTCTTAAAGATTACGTTTGCTGTTTTTTCGCTATCAATATTTAGCCTGAATTCAATGTTAGTACCCAGTGCCCGAGCTTGTTGCGAAAAAGTTGTGTGTTTCATGACACTGTTGTTGTGGGTGGCTTAGAAGGTTTTTGAGTTGGGGATGGTTTTACGGTGCTAGTTGGCGGCGCAGTATATGCGGGTGTGGTTGTACCCCCGCCCGAGGAAGGCGAATCTTTTATGATGTCTTTTTGATTTATGTTGACGCTCACAGTGGGAGGAACTTTATTTACGCTTTCAGTAACATCCCCATTTGACGGAATGACGTTCTTGCCGGAGTTATTAATTGGAGTTGATGTTTTTTCGAGTTTTGGCAAGGTTTTGTTTAAATCTGACGAGACAACAATAAATCCTGTAGCGAGCAATGCCAAACCGCTCAACGCATATATATTGAATGGCCAGCTTTTTAGCTTACCCGTTTGGTGACTAGAGCTCTGGCTGAAAGCTTCGCTTATAACTTTGTTTGTGGGTGCTCCGTTATTTTTGAGCAACTTAAAAACGGCTTTCATGTATTGCGGGGGTCCACACACAAAGAACGTTTGATGGCGAAAATTAAGCCTAAGCCTAGGTATATTGGAATCGTTGAGTTTGCCATGAATAACGTTCGCGCCAATCAGTCGAGTAGAAGGTCCGTCGCCAATAACATAACTAACACTGAGATGAGAATTTTGTTTTTGTAAATCTGATAACTCTTTAATGAATGGCACATCATCTTGGTTGCGGCAACTGTACACTAGGTGAATTGGTGTTTTTAATTGGAGTTCCGTGGCGTATCTAATCATGCTAATGAACGGTGCGATGCCTATTCCGCCAGCAAAAAAAGCTACGTTTTCGTGTATATGTTGGTTGAAAACAAAGCCCCCGAACGGACCTCTGACTGCAATTTCATCACCCTTTTTGAGTCGCCGAAGCGCTGAAGTGTAACGTCCTTTGACTCGCATGCTGAATTGCAAAATTTGCTGATTAGTCGGCGAAGAAGTTATTGAAAAACATCTCATAACTGTTGGTCGAAGTCTGTCGCGTAAGCCGACCGCGGCATACTGCCCAGGCTGAAACAAAAGAGGAGCATCTTCATCTTTGCATTCAAGGGTTAGGAGTCTAGTAGTGTCTGTAAGCAACCGGTTGTCTAGTACTTGATATCTGTGCACACTATCATTCTACAATAGTAGTATAAACAAAAGCATAAAAAGTTTATTTTTTATCTAAATGCTTGCAAAAAACCAAAAGTATTATTAAATTAATGTCTATCGTGCTATAGTTAACTAGCAAGTGGTTATCAAAAACCTCTCCGTTGTCATATTTAGTTAATCAAAGAACTTATTATCGCACTCGGTTAGACGATTTTAACGATGCGCGATTACAAAATAATAAGAAGGGTTTATATTAAAATGGCAGCAATGAAATTATATGTAGGCGGTCTTGCCTACAGTGTTACTGAAAAAGAACTAGAGGATCTGTTTGCAGAGCAAGGGACGGTTGTTAGTGTAGCAATAATAAAAGATCGAGATACAGGCCAGTCAAAAGGTTTTGGTTTTGTCGAAATGGCCGAAATTAAAGAAGGTCAGAATGCTATTAAAGAATTGAACGGTAAAGAAATGAGTGGGCGAGCAATAATGGTTAACGAAGCAAGACCCAAAGAAGATCGAAATTCTGGCGGTGGCGGTTTTCGTAAGTCATACTAAAAAAGTAAAATAATTATAAAAATCAGGCTATATATATCATAAGTCTGTTGAACGGTCGAAAATAATGAAAAAAATTAATAAGCACATTATTATTGTGCGATCTACTGTAAATGGGCTTAGTGCCATGAGTCAAAAATCATGTGATGCAATTCTGGCAACTCTCGGCCGGTCGTATCAAAATGTAAGTGTATTCATATTGAACAAACCTTCCGATCTTGATGATTTGACATTGCTAAAACCAGATTTGGTTTTTATTGGAATGAAATGTGTTCCAGATGATTTAGCTTTAGACCCTAGAGTGGCGAAAGAATTTTGGGTATCAGAGTACTTGGATAGTCGCGGAATTCCATACACTGGTTCTGGAAGGTTTGCTAACGAGTTAGAACGCAATAAAGCATTGGCAAAACAACGTGTTATTGAATCAAACCTAAAGACGGCGCCCTTCTTCGTAGTTAATAGAAGACAAAAGCTCACGAGTGAAATAGTCAACATTAATTTTCCGCTATTTGTTAAGCCAACCGATAGAGGCGGTGGAATGGGCATAGACACTGACTCTGTCGTACATAATTTTGAGCAGTTAAAGTCTAAAGTAGAAAAAATTGCCGTGCGATACATGTCAGACTCGCTAGTTGAAGAATATCTAACTGGTCGCGAATTTAGCGTAGCTATATTAAAGGACGAGTTCTCAGAGAATTACATAATCATGCCTTTAGAAAAAATCCCTCCAATCGACAAGAATGGGGACAGATTATTGAGTGGGATAATTAAAGCAGCGGATTCAGTGACTGACGCAGAAGTCGTCGATGCGGATCTCAAGCAGAAAATTACCGAGCTAGCTTTGAATGTCTTTCAGGCGCTAGGTGGTCGTGATTATGGTCGAATAGACATCCGACTTGATGATATTGGAGAGCCACATTTTTTGGAAGCAAATTTTATACCTAGTTTAATTAAGGGTTATGGATCGTTCCCTAAAGCCTGTCTATTAAATATTGATTTAGATTACGAAGAAATGTTGCTGCGAATTGTACAATTGGCATTTGAGAGATCTACTTCTCATGTAAAAGATACTCACGAAGAAAAAATGTTTGCAGAGACAAAAGACCTAATCGGTACTATCGTTTAGTCAAAATAGACTTTAATCAATAAATTAATTCTTTTCCAAATCCATAGAACGAAAAAGTCCTTCATAGCTAACCCATCAATGGGTTTGCGACAAAGGATGGCTTTCTAGACTAGGACTGTTAATTTTCTATTAGCGACTAGCAGGCAAAGCCAGCGCGCATACAGTCAAGTAAGTAAAACGTAAACAGCCACTAGGCTATTTACGACCGAGGTTCAAATCCTAATCAAAACAATAGACCTGCCAGCAATAACTATTACCCACAGGTCTATGGCTTCGGGACTAGGATTTGAACCTAGATTGCTGGGACCAGAACCCAGTGTCCTACCATTAGACGATCCCGAAATAAATAACAGAGGGAATTGTAACAGAATGCTTTGCCTCAGGCTACATCATTAGCCTTTTTGTATATCCAAACATATACAGTTGACCATAGCGCAAAAAAAGAGTATCATATTTTCACTTATGGATGAAACGGATCTAACTAAATCGATTGAAGCATATCAAGAATTTGCTTTGCGCGCTCAAAGGTACGAAGAGCGTTTTGCGAATGATCCTGATGAAGTTATACGACAGATGGGTGCTGATGCAGTAGAAGGAGCATTCGATAGAGTTAAGGAGACTATTGGAACCGAAGTAGCTGATACATTAAGTGGTATATTGCAAGATCACAAGGTTCGGCTAGTTAAGCTTAATGAAGCAAAACAAGTTAATTCTGAAGTAGGTCTCTCGACTGCTGAAGTTGATGCAGCTATCGACTCTGAAAACTCTAGATTAGATAATGATCCGATCCTTTAGCTTGCTCTGCTAGTTCATACTGCTGGCGCACCGGCTGTTGCCAGCACTACAGAAGCTCCTAACCCTTTAGAACTACCTAAAATTGAGACAGAAGCTACAGAAACAGAAGCTACAGAAACAGGTGGTGTAGTTGAAGTTAAAAAAAACACTGTAGATATCAAAAGTGATCGAACCGACCTTGAAAAGAAAGAATTTGTAATAAGCTGTGAAATTAATGAAGATGGACCTTCTTTCTTGATCATCGGGAAAAAGGCAAAGAAAAGAGTTCGACTATCTAGGTATTGGAGCGATGATCACGGTAGGTCTATCCAAGCTGAAACGTTAGCTGTTGCTAAAGCTATGATTGAGAATCAAGAAGAGGGACTATTAGAACCTATAAAAATTCGTAAGTTATCAGAGGGATACCTAGACCGGGAGCTAGACGATAAAGCGGTAAAACGTGCATTAAAATCAATAGGAGAAGCGAAATACAGGAATAGTCAAATTTTTATATTTAACGGCGAGATGGGCAGAGGCGCAAAATATGGTGTTAACCCAAATACGCCTTATAGAATTGTAGCTAGTATTCCCGACGAAAGCATTCAGGGACTAGATAGTGGCGATGTAAGTGTAGCACCTAAAAGGATAGTGAAACCTACTAAAGCACTAACAGAAGAAATAGACGTAGAATTATCGGAAATCGATGAGTCGTTAGTAAATATTGAAGACTTTCAATTATTTATGGGGTTAATCGATATAAGGGGCGTGATAGCTAATCCGGATTTAGTCTTTGGAGATCAGTCTATAATTACAAAACGCCTAGAACAATTTATAAGAAAACGACAAAAATGGATCGATGAACTAAATCATGTGTCGAATTGTGAATCTGTTACGCAAAGCGAAGAAGAACTTGCAGTTCGTCGTGTAATAGCGTCATCAAAAATTTTTACTCTTATCAATGACGCAGAAACACTAGATAGGGCATATGAATCGTTAGCAGAAGTCTATTTGGACGATGAAGATAATGAAGCTGGTGCTATCTGTTCGATTTTAGAATCTTTAAGAGAATTCTCTGACGATGAAAAACAATTATTAAAAGACATCATTGAAGCTCAAGTTGATCAAAAAATAATCGTTGATGCTGGAGGTTGGTCACGTGGAGCGCAAATTGTAGGTTCTGAAACAATTTTTGAAATTGGCGGTATTCGAATAACGATATCTGGTGATAAGATTGTGTCAAAAGAATCAATAAAAAAATCCAACCAAGAGCAACAGCATGCAGAAACACCTGTTTTGGATATAGATAAATTGAAAAAAGATATTGGCCAAGCTATTGAACAACTTGAAGAGGCCGGTGTTTTTGGTGGAGCGTTAAAAGCGGCCGGTGATACTATCACGGCTGGTCAACTGCGTAGAATTATTCCAGCTGGAAGAATGGGTACAGAAACATCTATAAAAAGATTGATTGCCGATGGAGTAGTTAACCGAAAACTTAAAGAACGCCATAGTAAGGATTTTAAGCTATATGCTAAAGAAATTGTTGCGATGCACATGTTAAACACACATGAAAAAGTTATAGGTAATAAAGGCTCAAAAGTCGTACAAAGACAAGCATTAAGAGTTGTTGAAGAATCTGTAGAGTCATACTTCAAAAAATTACAAAAGAAATTAAAAATTGACAAATAATACTAGTTTGTAATATATTAGATTTTGTCATTGTGAGGTGACAGGCAAATGCGATAGCAATAAAGTATTTGCAGAAACGAGAGCTCAAGCAGTTGTTGTTTCGTTTAAAAGAGAGCCCTAGTGGTTCTCTTTTAAATTTGTGACAAAAAAAGTGCTATACTTCAGAAAATGGATAATCAAAAGCAAAGTTTATTATCAAAATCGACTCCTTGGTTGTTGTTTTTTATAGTTGTAGTGATTGGGTGCACTGCGTACTTTTCGGATCAAAATTGGGAAATCAGCGCTGTCGTTAGCTCTGGACTAAGTATCTTTCCATTACTTGGGATCGTAGCGTGGAGTATCATGTGGACACATTTTGTCTATGGAGCACTCAGGATTAAGTATCGGTTACCCAAAAATAAACTATATTCTGTGTCCTCGGGATGGCTAGTGTTGATCTTGATTCTACTTCATCCTGGTCTTTTTTTCTTCGAAATGAATAGGACTACTCAACTTTTACCTCCTAAGAGTATTCTTCTTTACACTGGCGAGGGTTTATTATGGGCAGTGCTTATAGCAGAGCTCGCGCTGTTAATCTTTTTATCTTACGAAGTATTTAATAGAATTAGAGACAAAGCAATTATTAAGAAAAATTGGTTCTGGATTAGCTTGTCTCAGATGCTGGCAATGACTCTTATATTTGTTCACAGCTTGGCTCTGGGCCAGAATTTGAAAGATGGATGGTTTCGGTATTATTGGATTTTACTCTTCGTAATATTGGCTGTTTGTTTTGCGATTATTTTTAAAACTGAACTAAAGAAAAGACAAACTCAATCATTACCAGAGCCGCCACAACAGACACCTCCAGTAAGTAACCCTCCGCAAAATTCAGTAATACAATAGTTGCTTTGCTAATCTAGTAAGATTATGCGGACTTGAATGATTGTTGATAATCCATTATAGTTGTGGTTATCATACAAAGATAAAGAGGAGATATTATATATGGACGATCAAAATACTAACCCAGACCCTAGCGCAGTGCCAGTAGATAACCCCGTAACACCACCAGCACCAGTTGACCCGATGCCTGCTCCAGCGGACCCAGTAGCACCTGTAGTAGATCCAATGCCGATGCCGGAACCATCTATTGATCCAGTTCCACCAGCACCAGTTGATCCAGTAGCTCCTGCGGTAGATCCTGTGCCAATGCCGGAACCATCCGTTGATCCAGTTCCGCCAGCACCGGTTGATCCAATGCCTGCGCCAGAGGCACCGGTCGATCCAAACGCTCCGCAGATGTAATCTGCCAAGACGCTCGTAAATAGAACTAGCTAATATTAACTAGTTCTATTTATTTTGCTCTTTCTTTGCCGCGATTTGTTGACGTTTTGATATCCTATTTACCGCGGCTCTCTTAACTAGATAATTAATTACAGCCGCAAATATTCCGATTCCGACAATTACGTAAACTGAAGTGAACAATTTACCAATATCAGTTTTTGGCACGATGTCACCATAGCCAATGGTAGTTAGAGTGATTATGCAGAAATACAGAGAATCTATCCAAGATAATGATTCAAAAGTATGATAAAAAACTACCCCGATCCCTAGTACTAATAGGCCTACAAGAACAATATATCGTGCTTTTGGTGGGTGTTTTAAAGTTGGTTCCATGAGTATTGATTATACAGCTGAGATTGTCATTAATGCTATACTACTTAGCATAATGCATGAACTAAATGCAGGCACTTCATATCAAATGCAAGGCCAAAGCACAAAAACAAATAGATCTGAATATAAAAAGTTAGCAGGCGTTTTTGCGGTGATAGTGCTTTGCGCTACTACTATGAGCTTTGTACTTGGCTTTGACTGGCAAGAATGGATAAGATGGTTTATCGGAGGTTATCTTATTATATTCGGTTCGTTTAAACTAATTGGATACGAAGATTTTATAACAGTCTTTCCTGACAATAACCCGCTTGCAAAAAAGTTCTCATACTATAATTACACTTATCCTTTTATCGAGTTATTTCTAGGTTTCTTGTATACATCAAATTTACTGCCGATGTTTAGAGATACCGCGACTTTGATTCTGCTCGGGATAGGAGCATACGGCATTCTACGACAGTTATCGAATGATGATTCTCGCGCTAGATGTGTTTGTGTTGGCGGTGTCATTAGACTGCAACTCAATAATATCTGTTTATTGACCACGACTTTAATAGCAGGGCTGGCGGGCATAATGCTTGTCAGTAACTTTATTTTTTAGTAAAATTATTGTATGAAAAACTTTTTAGTAAAGATGTCAAGAAATCGGCGGATTATGGTTCCTGCAGTGACCTTGATGGCCCTGAGCCTAGGGATTGGTGGCTATTATGTAGACAATCAACGAGTTTTAAGACAAGAAGCTCAGCAACAGCAGAATCTAAACTATGAAGATGAAAACGAACAGGTTAAGAAAGCGGAGAAGACGGAACGAAAAGATGAACCAAGTGACGACGATAAAAGCCTAGACAATAGTTCTAGCAGCACAAATGGTGTCGTGCAATACGTAGTTAATGTGGAAGCCTTCAAAGAGGCCGATACAGTCAACGTTAAGGCCACAATTGAAGGTTCAGAGCCAGGAGAATGCGTTATTACCTTGAAGCAAGGTAGCTATGGACCCGAAACATCAGTCAGTACATTAGGTGAGTCCTGCGAAGTAAATTTTGATAATCCCGGCCAAGGCACGTGGAATGTCACTGCTGTGTTTACGTCTAGCGACAATTTGCGGACAGGCAGTGGATCTACACAAATAGAACTTTAGCCAACAATATCTCTTTTTCTAAACGATAACCACGAAATCACACCTAATACAAACGGTACCAATAACAACAATAATAAATTACTTAATTGAAAGTCGCCCTGCAAAATCGAACCTGGTCGGTAATAGTAAAAAGGGAAACCGTAGCTGGGATACTTTAACCATGATGCGATGTCTGTTAAAGATGCGATGATATAGCCACCTAGTGCCACGAGCGTTGCTATGCCAATACTCGCTGACCTTGCCTTGCCGAAGCTGGCGAACATAAAGGCGACCGAGCCAAAACATATCGAAATAAGAAAGCATGCTAGCCCCGCAACTAAAATATTGACCGAATCAACCTCAAGCTCTACGATCTTGGACATGATTAAAGTCGTCAGAACACCGGCCATCGTTGCAGCGAAAGTTATTATTATCCCTATTATGGCGGTAGAAAATAATAGTTTAGTTCGCGAGATTGGCCTGGACAGTAATAGTTCTAATGTACCTTCTCGTTCTTCTTTGCCGATTAAAGAGCTACCGAGAGATATAGCAAGAATCCCTAGAAGCATTGGAAGCATTAGATAGAATACTTGACTGCTGAGGTATCCAGTTGGGGATGCAAAATCGCCTGTGTCTGAAATTAATGCTTTGGCGCTATCAGGTATTTGTGATAATGATTGTTCTAACTGGGCGGACTGTTCTCTAAAAGATGGGTAAAACACTAGATTTACAAAAACGAGTGCGACAATCGCGACACACCACCAAATAATAAAAGCCCGTTTTTGCCATAATCCCCATTTTATAATGGCGAACATTACTTATCTCCTTCATAAAATTTCATAAACTCTTCTTCTAAGCTCAGGCTCTCAGTTGAAAGTCTACTCACAGAATAATTTGAAAGTGTCTTAAGTAGGGGAGTTAAATCTCCGTGCGCATGAACTCTTAGACTATTTTGGCCACTAGGAACTGCTTTTATACCTTTCAACTGATTGAGCTTAGTTCGTGGTGGTGGCCCTTTGAAGGTAATCAAAAATGTATGCGATGCTTCAAGCGCTAGATCTGAAATAGAACTTTCACTTACTAGCTTACCGGCTTTAATGATACCAACTTTATCGCAAATCTTCCTGACTTCAGCTAGGTTATGGCTACTGATAAAAAACGTTTTACCGCGTTTTTTATTTTCTCTGACTAATTGATAGAAAATCTCTTGTTTGAGAGGGTCTAAGCCATCGGTCGGCTCATCTAGAATATATAAATCGGGATCTGTCATAAAAGCTTGAATTATGCCTAATTTTTGACGGTTTCCTTTGGATAAGTCTCCAATTTTTTTTGAAAGTGATATTTCAAATTTTTGAGCCAATTCGGTAATGTATTTTTTACTTTTAGTCGCCCCCAGACTACTCATGTAATCTAAAAATTGTCTGCCAGTCATCTTGTCGTAAGCCTTAAAATCTCCTGACAGATAACTAACCTTCGATCTGATATCGACAGAATCTTTGACAATGTCACTTCCCATAATGGTAGCAGAGCCTTTGGTAGGCTGAATAAAGTTCAGGAGAAGTCTAATTGTAGTAGACTTGCCAGCACCGTTGGGGCCCAAAAAACCAAAAACTTCTCCTTTTTTAACAGAGAGATTAAGGCTGTTTAACGCATAGGGCAAATGTTTGGCGTATTGTTTGCTGAGTCCAGAAATTTGTATCGAAGTATCCTGCGTCATCTAGTTAATATTAATACATTTTTGCCACAACTAACAATCTTGCCAAGATCAATTATTTTGCTTATGATTATATTGGAAGTGAGAGACTTCCAATATAGACCCGAGCATCACCGCTTGGGTCTCTTGTATTGAAGTGTTAGCATAATAATAATCAGCCATGGCTAAAAAACATTCAACAACTCCGACTTTAGCAACAATTGCTCTCGTTACCGCCTACGTTTTATGGGGCATAAACACACCATTCATTAAAATTGGCGTACAAAATATCCCAGTTTCGGTTTTTATTACTATCAAAATGTTTGGCGCGGCGTTACTGATAGCACCTTTTGCCATAAAAACATGGACAAAACTCAGCCTTAAGACGTATCTTGTTCTTATTACGAGCGCGCTGATTTGGGTCAGCGTCGGGAACCTTGCGTTTTATAGTGGGCTTAAGGACGCGCCAAGCATCAATGCCGCGCTTATTGAGCTACTCGGCCCTCTGTTACTCTTCGGTTTTTCGGTACAGTATTTAAAAGAAAGTTTTAGCGCAAAAACTTTCTTTGGGATAATCGTTGCCTTATCAGGTGCGTTAATTGTAATAGGCCAACCATTAATAAATGGCGACGCTTCATCCCCCGCAAATATTGGTAATCTTTTCTTTATTTTGGCTGTATTATGTCATGTCCTTGGTACTATTATTGTAAAACCTCAACTAGAAAAAGTAGGAGCTTCTCAGGCAACATTCATACACCTTCTATATGGCGCGATACCAATAGCGATATATTCCATAACAGAACTTGACGGGTGGTCGATAAACGAATTAGGAAGTCAGAGTATTTTAGCAATAATATATGGAATAGTTGCCGTTACATTAGCAAATTTCCTCTTGGTATATGGGCTCAAACGTAAAAAAGCTCAAGAGATTGGTCCGTTTTTCTATATCCAACCAATAGTAACTTTCATTGTGGCGGCGTTCATTCTAAAAGAATACCCTACACCAATATTCATTATTGGTACTCTACTAGTTTTTTTGGGTATATATCTAGCTGAGGCTAAGCTACCTCATAGGTTACATATTCATTATCGACATCACCACTGACCTGTTTTTGCATAAACATTATTTACAGAGTATCTTATGAGTATGGCAAATTTAGGACAAGTAATCATATTCTCATTGCTCGGTGGTGTAGTATCGCTTATCGGTGGTATTTTGCTTCTGAGCAGTCGTAAAACTGCTGAAAAACTTGCGGTTTACGCTACCCCATTCGCCGGAGGGGCATTACTAGCAGCAGTTTTTCTTGATTTGCTAAAAGAGGGAGTTGAATCGTCTCCGATAGAAACAGTTATGATAGCTACATTGTCAGGGATATTGATATTTTTTATCGCTGAAGGTTTCTTGCATTGGTTTCATCATCATCACGAACATAGTGATAAACAAAATGACCCAAAAATTTCATTAATTGTTGCTGGGGATTTGTTGCATAATGCGCTTGATGGTGTGGCTATCGCCGCCTCATTTCTAATCAGCGTACCCACCGGCGTCATTACTACAATGGCAGTTGCAGCTCACGAAATCCCGCAAGAGATTGGTGATTTTGGGCTACTGCTATCGAAAGGCATGAGACGTAGGAATGTATTATTAGTAAATCTTATTAGTGCACTAGCTACCGTATTGTTTGCGGTACTGACTTTCATGCTTGGTAGTGAGGATAAATTACCCCTAGGCGCTTTACTTGGCTTAAGTGCCGGTTTCTTACTATATATTGCCATGAGCGACGTAATCCCGACGATTCACAACAACAAAGAACGCAAAAATCGGTTTACCGTGCAGGCGCTACTACTATTGCTAGGCGTATTATTTGTTGGTCTTTCAATTGAGATTGCCCATAAATACGTGGATGCCGGTCACGAAGACTCACAATCTAGTAACTGTGTAACTTATTATGATAAAGATGGTGCTGAAGTAATTGATCAAGACTGTGAAGATCCGGATCATAAGGATTAACAAGTACTAGCTCGAGTACCTGATATACTATCAATATGGACACCGCGGGGGTAATAATCATTCTAGTGCTTGTGCTAGGTTTTGGCGCAATTCTCTTCGTTATTAATCAAAAATTTAGTGGCCTAAATAATGACCAAGCAAATAAGTATCTAAAAACTGACCTTGATAACTTAAACAAAGGTGTTGGGGAGCTAAAAGAATCATTAACTGAGAACATCAATAAAAAGCTTCAACAATCTCAAGTAAATATGAGTGCGAGTATGCAAAAGCAGTTTGAAGGTAGCGCAAAAATTATCGCAGACGTCACTAATCGCCTGACTAAGCTAGACGAAACTAACCAACGCGTGGTTAACGTTGCCGATGAGCTAAAATCTCTACAAAATGTTTTGCAGAATCCCAAGCAAAGAGGAGTACTAGGCGAGTTTTATCTAGAGCAGATTCTTCAAAATCTGTTGCCGCCAAGTTCATACTCACTTCAGCACAAGATAGATGAAGGATTGATTGTCGATGCAGTAATTATTCTGGATGATAAAACCTTGCCAATTGATAGTAAATTCAGCTTGGAAAATTACAATCGTCTAGTTGATGCAAAAGGAGATAAGCGTGCAGCTCTGGAGAAGTTATTTAAAGAAGATTTAAAAAAACGCATAGATGAGACTAGTAAATACATAAAACCCAAAAAGGGTACGCTCGATCAGGCGCTGATGTTCATCCCGAGTGAAGCAATCTATTATGATTTGCTTGCCAATCGCGTTGGTGTTGGCGGAGTGAATGGCCGTGATCTTATGCAATATGCCGCAGTGGATAAACATGTGACTATTGTTGGTCCTAGCACTTTATCAGCAATGCTTCAGGTTATAGTACAAGGCATAAAGAGCCTTGAGATACAAAAAGACACAGAAGTTATAAAGAAGAATATAGAACAGCTACAAAAACATTTAATTGGTTATGACGTATACTTCAAAAAAGTCGGTAACTCACTTGGGGCTACTGTAGGTCACTATAATAATGCGAATAAAGAACTAGGTAAGATAGATAAAGATATTGTAAAGATTGGTGGCGGCGAAACAGTAATAGACACGCTGTTAATAGACAGACCATTAAATGATGAATAATTATGCTTTGACGTATACAGGTGTCACAGACAGGGCTATATATTTTTCGCAGTTTGAATCGATATCCTTTATAATAGTTAAGTAAACAAGAGGACAATAATTTGATTGAAGTAAATGACGTTAGTAAAGTTTATGGCAAAAAAGACAATCTCTTTATTGCCCTAAAAGATATATCTTTCAAAATTCCGGATGGAGCTACTGTGGCTATTCTTGGGAAGAGTGGAAGCGGCAAGAGTACGCTTATGCATGTAATGAGTGGTATAGATCACCCAAGCGAGGGAGAGATTGTTGTCGATGGAAAAAATTTGCACCGACTAAAACGCAAACAAATGGATGAGTTTAGGGCGGAAACGATGAGCTTTATATTTCAAGCTTTTTTTGTAGAAGCAAACCAAACCTGTTATCAGAACGTTGCCTTACCATTGGAGATTGCTGGTGTTGCTAACAAGAGACGAAAAGATCTGGTTGAAAGAGCGCTGAGAAAAGTAGAATTACTGGACAAGAAAAACTCTAAAGCCATGAATCTCTCCGGTGGGCAAAAACAAAGACTGGCCATCGCCCGGTCAATCGTAAACAAGCCAAAATATATCTTTGCAGATGAGCCAACAGGCAACCTTGACACCACAACTGGGGAGACAATAATCCAATTGCTTTTTGATTTAAATAAAAAGATGGGCTGTACTATTTGTATCGTTACGCATGATGACGAGCTGGCTAGACGCTGTAAGATACAGATTGAGATTAAAGACGGCGAAATACAATCAATAAAGGGGCTCAAAAAACCGGTACACAAAACCCAGCGAGGAAGTAAAAAATGAAGTTGCTTGATACAGTTATGCGGGCAGGCCGTTCATTGTCTAGTGCCAAAGCTAGGACGATTTTAACTTCTCTAGCGATAGGTGTCGGAGCTTTTGCGCTAACCTTAACATTATCCGCATCTAATGGGGCGCAATCTTTTGTTAATCAGATAATATCTGATAACTTTGACCCAGCAGAATTGGTAGTCACAAAGGATGAGGCTGTCTTTGGGAGCGCTAATACAGACAAGCCCCGTGAATATGACCCGAGTTTTGGTGATTTTGCTTCCAATGCTGGAGCACCAATTCAAATCAAAAGATTAACAGAAAAAGATATCGCGAAGCTAAAACAGGTAGAAGGTGTTGAAAGTGTCCGCGAAGATGTGGTAGTAAATCTGCAGTATTTAACCAGAGAAGGTCAAAAAAAGTTCGTAGGAACACTCGGAGTATTTAGCCCGTATCAAAAGCCTGATTTGTTGGCCGGTAGTATACCGAGTGAGCTAAAGGATAAACAGATATTGTTACCAGAAGGTTTTGTGTATGCCTTAGGCTTTTCTAGTCCAGATGATGCTATAGGCAAAAAGATAACACTGGTCGTTAATAAACCTTTTGATCAAAGCGCTGCACAAGCTGCTCTGTCAGGAGGTCAAGCGTTGTCACAACAAAATATCGAAGAACTTTCAAAACCACAGTCAGTAAAACAAGATTTTTCTATTGTAGCTGTGCTAAAAAAACCTACGACTGTCCAGCCGGGTACCGAACTCTACCTTTATTCTGGCGTTGAAGATGCCAAACAACTAAATGATATAAAGACTAAGGGTACAGATAATTTCCGTAAATACATTAATATCTTTGTCAAAGTTAAAGACGGCGAAAACAACGAAAAGCTAGTTGCAACACAGGACATGTTAAAAAATATGGGTTTTGAAGCTCAAAGCGTTGAAGACACTCAGGCATTCTTGACTCAAATCATTAGTGTCTTGCAAGGCATTGTGGTCACATTTGGTGCGATCGCAATTATCGCCTCAATTTTTGGAGTTGTGAATACGATGTACATTAGTGTACTTCAACGTACACGAGAGATTGGTCTTATGAAAGCCTTAGGAATGCGAAGACGAGATGTTAGCCGACTATTCAGGCTAGAAGCTGCCTGGATTGGCTTAATCGGTGGTGCAATAGGTGCTATCACTGCTTTTGTGCTAGGGACTGTGCTAAATCCATGGATAACAGAACAGCTCAAACTAGGGGAGGGTAATGAACTGTTGATTTTCGATTTTAAACAAATATTGATGCTAATTATCTCTCTAATGATTGTCGCTACCCTTGCAGGTTTACTCCCTGCTAGGAAGGCTGCTAAACTCGATCCAATTGAAGCCCTTCGCACAGAGTAATGCCTTTGTATATTTGAAATATTTAGAGCTTATGCTATAATCATGTTAATTATAAAAAATGAAAAATAAAATTAAGCCCAAAACTAATCGACGACAATATAAAAAATCTCCTATATATAATAAAAAGAAAAAAACGCGTAAGCTCGTTGAGCGAATAATTCTTATTGCACTGGTAGTAAGTATTAGTTTTATAGGATTTAGAATTGTTAAAAAATATGAATCTTCTCCAACTGCTGACGCAACGACAAACAAATATAATGTAAAGATTGAAGATCTCGGCAGTAAGAAAACTTTCAGAACATGGACTAGTGCAAAAATGTATGATTTAAAAAACTTTAAAGTAGTAAAAAATTTGCCTATAGGTAGCAACATTGGATCTAGAACTCTTGGATATAAAAACGGCGGATTCTTTTATCTGTCAAGTGACGCAAAACAAAAAGGTAAATATCATGGAGTTTTTATTAGTAAAGTTTTTGAAGTGCGAGCAGGGGGGAAGGCGGTGTTCGCTGGATCATTAGTCCCAATTAAGAATGGAATGCCGCTGACAAATCAAAAGACGAAAGGTGGGGCATGCACAGCCAAGCGAACATGGCACAGTGGTCTTAACAATAATCTTATTGCTGCCGTTCAAAGAGTTCAGATGCAAACAGGTAAACATGTTCCAATGAACACAGCCTACAGAACCTATAATGAACAGCTTTGTCTGTGGAACAAGCTGGGACAGGACCCGTCTAAAGTAGCGAGACCTGGACAATCTAATCACAATCGTGGGCTAGCTATTGATGTTGAGTCATCGTTCGCTAATTCGTATAACAATGTCTTTAGAGAACACCAACTTTGTAGGCCGATGTCATATGAACCTTGGCACTTCGAGCTTTGTTAAGACGGCAATTGTTCTTATGAAGTTAATTCTAGCGGCATCTTCTGCAAATACTTGTATTCGGAGAGTATAATATAGGTAGATAAATAAGGAGAAATTACTATGAAAGATCAAGTAAAAACTCCGCAAAAGACAAATGCCTTAGCGGTAATAGGACTAGTCAGCGCGTTTTTTGTGCCACTGGTGGGTTTGGTGCTGTCGATAATTGGCTTGGTGCAAGTTAACAAGAAAAAAGAGAAAGGCAAAGGGCTTGCGATAGCGGGTATTGTATCGTCTGTTGTTGTAGGTTTGCTACAGATATTAACTTTGGTTTTAATTATAAGTGCAGTTAGCAACAGCAAAGTAGAATTAGTCACCTACGCCAATAACGATATTGGCTATAGCGTTAAATATCCAAAGGGTTGGGAAAAAACCGTGAACGATACTGCTGAATCCAAAGAGGTAGTCTTTAAGAAAAGTTTAGGTGAAACTGGCAAGGTTTACGGTCAAGTAGATGTCGGGTATATACCGGTTCCTGAAGGTCGGTATCCTAAAGATATTTTAAATCTTCTAGCCGATACATTAAAAAATGACAATCCTGAAACAGTTGTGCTTTATCGTGACCGTTCTACAGTCAATGATCGACAAAAAGTCACGATGATTACCACTTATAAGAGCGAGGAGTCCAGAATTAAAGCTAAAACGACAATAATGTTAAATCCAGACAAATCTATCTATGTTATATCAACACAAACCCCAGAAGAAAATTGGGATAAGTATTCTGACGCGTTTGACGAGATACATAATACATTCTCGCCATAATTTGTTATTTACTAGCTAAATCAATAATCAGTGCTGCAGTCCAAGAGAAGTTTTTGGCACCTTCTGGCTTGCCGTATTCAGGGGAATAATACTCATAAAAACTACCTTTAGCTACCATATCAATCGTAGACTTTCGTAAGCTATCTGCTTGTTTGGTGTGTCCGTAACGCTCTAATCCATCAATCAAGAACCAATTGGTATTTACCCAGGTTGGACCCTGCCAAAAACGTTCAGGATTGTAGTGACCAGAATCTTTAGACATTGAAGGCGCGGGGTATTTAGCTTTGAACTTAATGTCATTTGCTAGTTTTTTGGCTAACAAATCTGCACTTTCTTGACTGATCGAGCCAGAGTAAAGTGGTAGTAGAGAGGCAATTGATTCTAGTTCTATAGCTTCTTTATTATAAAAATTTCGTGAATAAAAAGTACGGCCATTCTCGTTCCAGAGTTCCATAAGTGCTTTATCGGCCTTAGAGATACTAGTTTGTAGCTGTTCTGGCAACTGTTCATCTAACGCTTTAGCTATTTTTTCTAAATGATGGTTGTTGCGAATAAGTATAGAATTGAATCCAACGTCTTCTATAGCTAATAGTTTTGATTTTAAAATTTTCTTTGTACTGTATTCTCGCCTGCGAATTCTTTGCATTACACTTAGTAGCGCCAGACCGTCGATAGTTGACTCTCGTTGGGTGGTGGGCACGGTTTTGGTGTCGCGCCGAAGTTTTTCAATTAGTTTATCGAATTTTAGTATCTCGATTAACTTTATCCATAGAGGTAACTGGATTTTATTGATAGCTAGTATCCACGGGGGCGAGTCGTCCATGCCCGTTTCCCAAGGGTGCAAATTAATGACTAGACCGGTATTATTTGGATCGCGATCCCGATATAACCACGAATGATGCCGGATAAGAGGACGATACATTTTCCGGTACCATAACAACCTCTCGTGTTTTGGTAGTTTTTTACCAATCCGTATTACTGCTTCGGCTAAAATTGGTGGTTGGGTTATTCCGCTAGTGGCTCGTTCATCCGGAGAATATGGCGATATTTGACTTCGCCATAGTTCGCGGTCTTGTCTATAGAATGCCCCTGGGTCAAAAACCATGTGTGGAATCATGCCGTTATGCCATTGACCCTCAATTAGTGATAAAAGTTCATCCTGGGCTCTTTTTGTATCGTAATTCGCTAGCCCAATTGCTATAAAACAGCTGTCCCAAAACCATTGATGGGGGTAAATTCCCTCCGCCGGAATAGTGTGTTTGCCGTGTCGGTTGTTTTGCAGAACTTCTTTGGCCTTTGCTAGGAGCTGAGAATTGTCGTTATCTTCTGCCATACATAAGTAGTATAGCTATTATTAGCGAAAATTTGTGAAGTTAATTGGGAAGTCGAAGTCTTTTGATTTTATGAGTTGCATTACAGCTTGGAGTTCGTCTTTCTTCTGGCTGGTTACACGGACTTCTTCCCCTTGAATTTGAGTTTTTACCTTAGGTAGTTCATCTCGAATCGATTTTGTGATTTTTTTGGCTTTTTCTTGGTCCAGACCTCTTTGGAACGGAATATCCCACGTCATTTTGAGATTAGTAGTGACCGGTTCGGCTGAAGTATCGAGTACTTTTTGACTCTGACCTCGGGTCGCGAGTTTTTTTCGTACAATCTCGACAATCGAATCCAGATGAAACTGATTATCGCCAGTTACTTTAAAACCAGTCTTGTCACTGTCGAGCCAATTAATATCCGCGCTACTGCCCTTAAAGTCGTAACGGTTGGCAATTTCACGCTTTACCTGATCAAAAACGTTGTTCATCTCGGCTTTGTCGAATTCGGATACAATATCAAAACTAAATTGGGACATAAGTATATATTACGATATTTTCAAGATTTTGTCTGATATACTAATTCAAATGAAGATAACATTAATTAGTGCCAGCACAAGAGCGGACAGTCAAAGTCTCAAAATAACAAAATATTTAGAGGCAAGCTTAAAAGACGACGAAATTGAAACTGAGATAATAGATTTAAATGTATTAAAATTGCCGGTGTACGATGATAGTGGTAAGGGTGAATGGACAGCGCAGTGGAATGAAGTATCAAAAACTCTTGACCAATCAGACGGTTTTGTAGTTGTTAGCCCTGAGTGGAACGGTATGGCGGCCCCAGGTTGGTTTAATATGCTCCATTATGTCGATCACGAGATGGCCCATAAACCATTGATGATTGTAGGGGTAAGTTCTGGACTTGGCGGGGTGTATCCGCTGGCTGATATGCGGTTATTGGGCTCAAAAAATAATCATTATGTCATTACTCCAGAGAGTTTGAGGATCGCCAATGTCGAAAAAATGTTCAACGATCGACTTATGGATGAAAGTACACCAGATTTTAGCGTTAAAACACGGGCAGAATATTGTCTAAATATTTTGACTGAATATTCAAAAGCATTAAAAACTGTTAGAGAAAGTGGCGTGATCGATCTCAAGACTTTTGGCAACGGCAATTAGATTACCTAAAAAACCATATGTTACGGGTACAAATAACTGGTACAATTAGACTAAAGTATGAGTTATGAGCATAAGAAAATCGCTGATGTCGCGAAAGAGCTAAAAGAACAGATAAAAAAAGATAAATCTGTAAATGTTTTAAGGTCTGCAAAATTAAAGGCGCTTGCTTCTGAAATCCCACAACTTATGCCTGCTGAGCGGGCGAGTTTTGGTAAAGAGCTAAATCAACTTAAAGCTGAGCTTGAAAAACTGGTTGCTAATGCATCAGATGACAACGAAAAACTCGACCCAATTGATGTAACCGCCCCATTTGATGCTAATGCTAAGATACCGACAATATTGCCCGCGCAGAATGGCAGTAAACACCCGCTAATGCGCGAGATAGAACAAATCTCCGACATTTTTTATAGAATGGGATTCAACGTAGAGCAATCTAGGCTTCTTGATGATGATTATCATATGTTTGATAGCCTCAACTTCCCGAAAGATCATCCAGCGCGCGATGACTACGATACCTTTATGACGACTGACGGGCTCATAGCACCGGCGCATACCAGCACAATGCAAAATCGATTGCTTAAAAAGTACAAATCTAATTTAGCAAATGGGCGGGCAATCGCTGTACTAGTCCCTGATCGGGTATTTCGCAATGAAGACCTAGATGCACGGCACGAACATACCTTTTATCAACACGAGGGAATTTATGTCGACAAAGGCATGAATGCTGGTAACCTAATAGCTACTCTCAAGAACTTTTTACAAGAATACTATCAGCAAGATATTGAGGTAAAGACTCAACCCTTTTATTTCCCATTTACCGAACCTAGTTTCGAATTTGCTCTGAGCTGCCCGTTTTGCAAAAAGAAAGGTTGTAGCGTGTGTTCACGATCTGGCTGGATAGAACTACTTGGTTGTGGGATGATTCACCCGAATGTACTAAAAATGGCAGGCATAGATCCTAGAGAATACACGGGTTTTGCATGGGGTGGAGGCGTTGATCGACTGGTTATGATGAAATCCAATATTGAAGATGTCCGACACTTCGAATCTGGAAAATTAGACTTCTTGAGGCAGTTCTCATGAAAAACGCAATTATATTCCATGGCACAGACGATAACCCAGATAGATATTGGTATCGTTGGCTCGCAAGTCAGCTTGAGAAAGCTGGGTACGAGGTCAAGGTTCCGCACAATCCAACGATAAACCACGAACCAATAAATTCATTTTTGCCTAAGGCGATGAAAGGCCTTTCTTTCGACGACGAGACCGTCCTGATTGGGCATTCGGCAGGTGGCCCGTTAATCCTTAGTATCCTGGAACAGCTAAACGCACCGATAGCCCAGGCGATATTAGTTGCGGGTTACTCGGAACATCCGGACGATCAAATGGAGGATCCAGTTTTACAAGAGGAATACAATTGGATAAAGATTAAAAAAAATGTGAAAGATATTATATTTATTAATTCGACTAATGACCCTTGGAGCTGTGACGACGAGCAAGGCAGAATAATGTTCGATCAGCTGGGAGGAACGCAAATTATTCGAACTGACGGTCATTTTGGATCCATTCCCAAAAATCAAGACTACGACACCTTCCCGTTGCTAAAGGCGTTAATACTAGGACAAGAATCATGAAACTTTACCGATTTAGTCCAATCTCTTCTAGAGAGCAATTGTTAGAAGCAATACGATATGTACATTCTTCTTGTTACAAGCTATGTAAACGATCTTTTGGTGAGTATTTTCCTAATGCTGGCAATATGGGGATTTTTTGTCATTATGAAGATGAATATAATCATCTAGTAGGTATCCGCAAACAAATTACAGAACCATCAGACGATCCTAATCAGAAGTATTTCAAGTTAATTGAACCAATTTATATTGAGGCAGTAGACGGTATCCCAGAAGCAACATATACGTATCTTTACATCCGTAAACCTGACCCTTATAGACACCATGTTGGAGACATTGATTTTTATCTTGAACAACATCAATATGATGAGTTGAAACAATCAATAGTTAGTGGAAAGCAGATTGATGGCGCACGAGTTTTCCCTCGTAATGATCTAGATATGATCGAATTGTATGATCCTGATGTCGACGTTCTAGGGTATGTAAGTCCTCATACAATGACAGAAAAAGTTCGGATTAAACTATCTGAGGAAACTAAATTATGAAAATTTCGGTTAATTGGATACAAGAATTTACAGATATTAAATTATCTACTGATGATTTGGTTAAGAAAATTGGGGCGCAACTAGGTGAAGTCGAATCTGTTCAAGAGCTTGCCGATAAATATAAAGACGTGGTTGTAGCCAAGGTTGTTACTTGTCGAAAACACCCAAATGCCGACAAGCTAAATGTTTGCTTGGTGGATGATGGTAAAAAGACAAAAAATGTGAAGCGAGATGGTAATGGCTATGTGCAGGTTGTTTGCGGGGCACCAAACGTTAGGGCTGGTATTACGGTTGCATGGTTGCCTCCAAGCGCGATTGTGCCGAGCACTTACGACAAAGAACAGTTTAAATTAGAAGTTAGACCACTACGTGGTGTAGATAGCAATGGAATGATTGCAAGTGGTAAAGAGCTAGCTATTAACGATGATCACGATGGGATCCTAATCTTAGACAAGCCAGCTAAACCCGGCAGTAAGTTTGCAGATGTCTACGAGCTTAACGACACAATTATTGAGATCGAAAACAAGATGTTTACCCATCGTCCTGATTTGTTTGGGATACTCGGTGTTGCAAGAGAGATTGCTGGTATACAGCAGATTAAGTTCAGGTCACCCGATTGGTACACAGCTAGCTTGAAGCTGACAGCTAAGAGCTCGGAGCCGTTGCCGATAACCACCATGAATAAAGTGCCTGATTTGGTGCCGAGATTTATGGTCCAGCCTATCGCAGGCGTCACCATCAAGCCTTCTCCTATCATTATGCAAAGTTATCTATCAAGACTTGGGCTAAAGCCGATTAATAATGTCGTGGATATCACTAATTTTGTAATGATGCTGACGTCACAACCGCTGCACGCCTATGACTACGATAAGTTGTGTGCTGTCGATAATGCTAAAAAAGCTACAATTGGGGCAAGAAAGCCCAGCCCAGGCGAAG
>DAISWO010000006.1:0-1953 GCA_036826295.1 Candidatus Saccharimonadota bacterium
ACCCTACTACAGATAAAGGCGTCAGGACAAGTATGTATACAAGCCAACTCTTAGATAGAGGTAGGGTACCAATGATACTGGCCTCTAACGCTGCAGTAGATGCCTTTACTTGGAGCAAAGATGGTAGATGGGCAGGAGCAGCTGCTGGAGTCGTATTCGGCGCTTGGTCTGGAGGACTAGGCGAAATTTTGCACCAGTATTATAAACGTATGCCTCGTACAGTCGAGGCAGTTCAGGAAGAATTCCCTGTAGCTGTAGATCTGATGGCGGATGCTCTCCCTGGAAGTCGAAAAAAGACTGAAACTACTACCAACAACGAAACACCTATTGACAGCGCCGATATTGACTTTGATCCTACCGATGAACTTGATAGTGTTCTTGAAACAGAACCTGTGACTACTAAGACAAAAGAGAATTCACGAGGAAAACTTTTGCTTAAGGTTGCGACTGCCCCTGTTCGTTTACCTCTTAACGTCCTCCGGCGAGGGTTCTCTGCAACAAACTTTGGATCAACTGCATATGTAAGCACCGCGACATTCCGAGGAGCAACGGCAACTGAAGCAAGAAAACAATACGTAAATGTCATGGGTTTTGGTGGTCTATTTTGTGCTGGACTCGCATGGGGTGTTTGCGAAAGGATCGATAATCTTACTAATCAAGGTGAATACGAACAAGCGCAGGACCTTTTAAATTTCGTCAGTAATGACGCAAACTGGCTAAAGCTCGGTGCTCTTTCGATAGCGCTTGAGCTCGGAATGGCAAAACGGCGTAAAAACAAAATGTTACGAGAAGGCCGTATTACAAACTCCAACGAGAGCCTTGAACCCGTTACCTCATAAGTAGTCTAATATTATCTCTTTCTCCACGCTAGGACTATAATGTAGATATGATAAAAATTGCTGTTGTAGAGGATGAGCCCTTTATTCAAGAGATGTATAAACTGAAACTTGAACTCTCAGGCTACAAAGCAATAACAGCTTCAAACGGCTTTGAAGGGCTAGAGCTAATTAAAAAACACAAACCAGATCTGATTCTACTGGACATAAAAATGCCGGTTATGAGTGGGGATGAAATGCTAACAAAACTCCGTGAAACAGATTGGGGTGCTGATATCCCAGTCATAATCTTAACTAATATTAGCCGAGATGAAGCGCCTCACAATTTACGGTTTTTAAACGTAAAAAAGTATATTGTCAAAGCCCATTACACACCTACTCAAGTTATTCAGGAGATACAGAAAATCCTGAGATAACTAGTTGTTGTAGATAATAATTTGGTAATCATACTGTTTATGGTTATCATCGTTTGGTGCCAAAAAATAAAAAGATCCTGCTCGTCGAAGATGACGACGCAATTAGAGAGATGTACCAAATCAAATTTGAATCAAGTGGACTTGAGGTTGATGTCGCGACAGATGGTAAACAAGCTCTTATAAAAGCTATCCAGATTAAGCCTGATTTGATGCTCCTTGATTTAAGGATGCCGATAATTGACGGCGAAATTGTTCTAAGAAAACTCCAAAGATTTAAGTGGGCTGAGCGAATGAAAGTGATAGTAATTACAAACATAAGTTTTAGTGAAGCGCCAAAAGCATTGAAAGAACTTCGAATCGATAAATATATCGTAAAAGCTCACCACACTCCATCGCAAATAATGAAAGAAGTAAAATCATTGCTCAGTGTTTAGCCCGCGAACTCAAGTAGTTGACAATGCAGTCTACGAGGCATATAACTGTTGTTAGGACCTTTTAAGTACAAGCGAGAGCCGTTGATTGCAATCAAGTAATCACAAGATGCTTTCGTTTTTTTCATATCATGACTAAAAAAATTGCAATAATTGAAGATGACGATGCTATATCTCAGATGTATGGCTTTAAATTTAAGGCTGAAGGCTTTGAGGTAGAATCAGCCGAAAACGGTATCAAAGGCCTGGAACTAATCGAAAAAATGAAGC
>DAISWO010000006.1:2053-44765 GCA_036826295.1 Candidatus Saccharimonadota bacterium
CTGATATAATCCTGCTTGATTTAATGATGCCAGAGATGAACGGCGATGAAATGCTAGCTAAGATGCGTGAAACCAAATGGGGTAGTAAAATCAAAGTTGTTGTGCTGACCAATCTAGGTGAAGAAGAAATACCAGCATCAGTCAAACATTTAGGAGTACTCGATATTGTAGTCAAAGCGCAATACACACCCTCACAAGTAATTGACCTAGTCAAAAAACTGCTATCCGAAAAGTAAATACATAAAAACATGGTAGGATAGTAAGTATTATGGTGGCAAAAGTTGCAATAATTGAAGACGACCAAGCAATCTCGCAGATGTACCGTTTTAAATTTGAAGCAGAAGGTTATGAAGTTGAAACTGCCGAGAATGGCAAGCTGGGACTTGCTCTGATCGAAAAAATGAAGCCTGATATAATCCTGCTTGATTTAATGATGCCAGAGATGAACGGCGATGAAATGCTCGAGAAAATGCGAAAAACAAGTTGGGGTAGCAAGATTAAAGTTATAATCTTGACTAACATGGGTGAGCAAGAAATACCTGAAGATGTAAAAAAACTTGGAGTTGCGTCAGTTATCCTTAAGGCCGATATGACGCCGAAACAAGTCGCCGAAGTTGTTAAAGCACAGCTTTAAATACCCCTTATGCTGATACAATATAGTTTATGAATCCCGTTAGATATTATGAATTGCGATCCCAACGTACATGCCAAGGAGCTTTAAGAAGATGAAGATAGCTATCTTAGGTTTTGGACTACAAGGTCAAGCAGCCCTTAATTATTGGGGTAAGCCTGAAAATGATTTAACCGTTTTCGATCTCAACGCAGTTGATGTGCCCGCCGGAACCAAAACTGTTTTTGGTAGCGACTACCTCAATAACCTACACGAATATGACCTGATTGTACGCTCCCCCGGCATTCACCCACAGAATATACTAGACAATAATACTGATCACCCAGAAGTTATGGACAAAGTAACAACTGTTACGAATGAATTTTTCCGCGTCTGTCCGGCGCCAATAATCGCTGTTACGGGCACAAAAGGTAAAGGCACGACCAGTAGTCTAATTGCAAAAATCCTAGAATCCGCTGGCCATCGTGTCCATCTGGGTGGCAATATCGGCACCCCGCCCCTAGATTTACTAAAAAACGACATAAAAAATACCGACTGGGTAGTACTAGAGCTGGCTAACTTTCAAACAATTGATCTAAAGTTCTCGCCCCATATCGCAGTTTGCTTAATGGTGACAGCCGAACATCTGGACTGGCATCATGACATGTACGAATACATACGCGCTAAAGAACAACTTTTCGCTCATCAGACCCCGCAAAACATTGCTATATATAACTCGCGCAGTACATATTCTGAAGAGATCGCCGATAGCAGCAAAGCACACAAATTAAGTTATGAAGTGCCAGAAGTCGATGAAGAGCCAATTGAAACCAACGGCGCATACGTTCAAGGCAAACACATATTTGTTGAAGGCTTCAAAATATGCAATATTCACGATGTCAAATTGCTGGGAAGGCATAATCTACAGAATGTTTGCGCCGCACTTATCGCCACTTGGACAATAGTTGGCAATAATCCAAAAGTCTACAAACAAGCTATAAAATCTTTCACCGGTCTAGAACATCGACTAGAAATCTTAGCTGAAATCAATGGTATAAAATACGTAAACGACTCTTTTGGCACAACGCCCGAAACAGCAATTGTCGCTATTAAATCGTTTGCGCAACCAAAGATAATGATCGTGGGGGGCTCTGATAAAGGAGCAAATTTTGCTGAACTGGCACAAACGATCGTATCCGGAAACGTTAAGCACCTTGTCGGGATTGGCATAATGGGTCCAAAAATCCTCAATACAGTAAAAGCCTATGATGCACAGAAAAAAATCACAATGACGCTACTTGATGACAACACAACGATGAACCAAATTGTTGATACTGCTACAAAACAAGCAGTTAAAGGTGATGTCGTACTGCTATCTACTGCCTGCGCAAGCTTCGGCATGTTCGAGAACTACAAAGATCGAGGAGACCAATTTAAGCAAGTTGTTCAAGCACTGTCCGGAGCTGCAAAATAATTGCCGGCTCGGGCTGTAATACTGTTATCTTTGGACCAGCAACAGCCACTATAAGATCCTCAATCCAGTGATAATGTGTACATCCCAGTACGATAACATCAGCATTTTTTTCACGCACCTGATCAACCATTTTGCCGATTTCGTGTTTACTCATCTCGTTAGCTTCTATCAAACTTGACCAATCCGAACAATCCGGTTCAATAACCTCTATGTCGTGTGCATATTGCTCTTTCAGCTGTTGATACCTTTGGCTACCTAGAGTTGTTGGCGTCGCACAAACAGCAATTACCTTTTTCTTGCTCAGCGATGATGCGGTCTTAACCATCGGCACCACTAGAATAATTGGGACATCGAGCTGTTGTCTAAGTTTTTCGCCGAGCACTGTACTAATTGTGTTGCAGGCAATGATGATCACATCGACCTTTTCTGCTAAATCTTGAAGTATAGGAACAACTAACTTTTCTAGGGTTTCCACTGTCTTTGTACCGTACGGGAGGTTAGTGCTATCCTCGACACAGATTACTTCGATATTGCCAAACGCCGACTCCACAGCGTTGGCTACTGATTTCCCACCTACCCCAGAGTCAAATACGCCTACTCGAAACTTTTTCATGAGGTTCGATTCGATGCACTTCTAATTACATTTTCAAATAATGCACAGACCGTGAGTGGGCCAACACCGCCCTTTTTTGGTGTTATCGTCAGATCATCTCGCACGTACACATCATCGTCTAGATCGCCTACTTTTTTGCCCGATTCACTAGCCACCCCTGCATCTACGACTACCGCGCCTTGCTTAATGTTTTCTGAATTAAGTATTGCAGGGCTACCTGTTGCTGTAACGATTACATCCGCTTCAAGGGTATGCTTCGACAGATCTTTGATTTCTCTACCAACAACCTCAACATTATAACCAGAAGATTTTAACGCTTTCTCCAGTGGAGCGCCGACCAGTCTTCCCCGTCCGATTAACAAAACCTTCTTATTTTTCAGCTCGACATTGTAACCAGACAACAACCACATTATGGCCATTGGGGTTGCTGGTTCAAACTCGGCATTTTCACCCAGCGCATCCACGTCCTTTTGTGGACTAACTAAATTTACAATTTCTTCGGTCTCACTAGTATCGCTCAGCGGGAGCTGAACAATCACACCGTGTACCGAATCATCGTTGTTGAGTTCTATGATCTTGTGGCGAGCATCCTTTTGGTCTACCCGATATACATCAACGTCCACCTTGATATCTTGACCGTATTGCTTCTTTAAACGTACATAAACATTAATCACTGGGTCGTCTTTTACCTGAACAATCGCGAGCTTCGGATGAACGTGGTGGGCTTGAATAAGGGCTCGAACCTGTTTTGCTTGTCGAACCTTTATGTAACTAGCGAGTTCTGTTCCATTTAATAACTTCATCAGATGTGTATTGTATAACACCTCAATTAAAAAGAGGAGACTATTAGGCGCCTCCTCTTAATTACGCAAACAAATACTAGGCTGCTGCTGGTTTTGCAGATCCACCCTTTTTTCCGCCTGGGCCGACGTATTTTGCATCACCGAATGCTAATATAGCAAGACCAATAATGTTTAGGAAAATGAGAAGTAACGCAAACACTGGCTCTTTGCCGAATGATTTCGCCAATTCAATCGCTACAATTACGTATAGTACTAGTGCAGCTATCGATGCAAAGATGTTGACGATAGGTATAAAGCAAAGTAGGTACACAAGAGCCCACCATCCTGGCTTGCCAGAGATTTCAGCTAAACACCACATGTTATAAACTGGGATAATTGACTTCCAACCTTCTACTCCAGCCTTTTCAAAGACTTTCCACATGCAAATAATGCCAAAAATTGCTATTGGGATAATAACAATCATCATTGCTGCCATCATACCTAATATTCCGGCGACAACACCTTCATCGACATTGCTGGTTGTTGTTGTATATGTATACGTTGCTTGAGCTAATTGATTTAACACTTTTTCCTCCTTTTAGTTAATTCTTAATTACATTATAGCCCCCCAGTCTAGACGATGACAAGCAAATAAATGTTTATGTTTAATGTCTGCTTTGCTATATGTTATTAGTATGTCGAATCGTAAAAAACACTATAGAAAAAGCTATTTGCCTAGGCGGAATAGTCGTTTTGTTGATACTTGGAGTTTTATACACCTGATATTTGGAATCGTCTTTGGCCTGATATTTAGTCCGCTCATTGCCGTTCTTATTTTAATCGTCTGGGAGCCCATAGAAATATTTATTATTTCGCCAATACTTGCTAGACACAAAATAGTATTCGGTTATGAGACCTTAAATAACTCCTTCTCAGATATACTTTTTGACATTATTGGCGTCTTAATTGCGGTTAATTTATTTAGACAGTATCTGTAGCCAAGATTTATGATTGAATTATTTAGTAATTATTTTGCGCATCTTACAGCAACAGCTTTGCTGGAGGAAGACCCCGAGACATTAGCGATATAATATGAATACGGTTTTAGCTTTACATTCACTGATTTTCCTGATGATTTATATGTCTTCTTATTGACCATATTTACTACTTTTTTAGAAACTTTTACCTTTATCTTTCCTGACCAGGTCTTATCCGAAAAGTTTACAACTACTAGAGTTTTTTGCTTATCCCTCTTCCGAAGGTACGACACGATGTAGTCTGATTTGCTATTACTCAACCAGGTTGTAGTCCCACCATAGAGTGATTTATTATTCTTTCTCAAACAACTTAATTGTTTAAATTTCTGACGATTTTCTGGATGTGGCGGATTCTCCCAGGAATAATATCTAGTTTCATCGATTTTTGGTCCACCCGCCTGCGTATCGCCTATTTCTTGGCCATTAAAAATGAAAGGTATGCCGTCAAGCGTAAAGTTGACTGCCATACCGGCGACCATTCCACTATTACCGCCAGAAAATGTAGCTGATCGCTCGACGGCATTTTGATCGTCAATCATGTTGTAGTAGCTTTCTTTATGGCCTGCTGGACGAGCCTTCCATGCATCAACAATCTCTGAGGCATTACGCGTTTTGCCGACAACTCCTCGGAGTACACTCTGTAAATAAAAATCATAAACCCCGTCAAAACCATACACCCCCTCTAGTTCGCTCTCCTTATTCGGTAAAGCATAGTCAATTTGCTTTCCAAAAGCCTCGCCAGTCATAAACCACGAGCTTTTTTGTTTTTTCATCTCGTTATTTAGTTTTGCCCATAAGGGTAACGGAACCGAATGTGCCATATCAATCCGACAACCATCTATCCCAACCTTATCTACCCAAAATTTCGTAACATCAATTATATAATCCTGGACTTCGGGCTTTGACGTATCAAACTGCGCAATACCAAAGTTATTCTTAATAATTTGGCCTTGCTTGTCGTACTTATACCAATCTGAATGCTGAGTTACTAAGGGGCTATTAATCGCTGTGCCATGATAAACACAGTCCATCATAACCTTCATATTCTTGTCATGGGCTTTTGATACATAAGTTTCAAAATAGTCTAGACGATCCTCTTTAGTGCCCTGGTTATTTCTGGTTTTTCCAGTATATTTCCATGAAACATCATAATGGTCTAGTACTAGGTATGATGAAGTATGAACAGGCGTTAGCTGAATAACATTAACCCCCATACTCGCTAGTCCATCAAGACGTGAGGTTATGTTATCGAAAGCATTGCGTTGACCTAAAGAATCGTGCTGATAAAAAGGGATGTGTACTTGATAGACAATTTTTTTACCAATTTTTTGTCGACTTTTTGCTGGGTCACGCACATCAGCCTTAGTATTTTTGTCATTATTAGATCTGTTAAATATGAACAAACTTATTCCAGCAATTACAACTATCAGTACAACAACCAGAAATAACTCTACAATCGCAAAGCCTTTTTGATTGAATCTTTTCATTTTTTTGTTTAATTACCCATTTTTAGAATCATTAAATATTAGTATAGCGCATTGCCAATCATTCAGTACAAAGTGATTCAAACGTTGATGCCCATGGTAAAATTAGACTATGAAATACTTCGTTGGATTATTAATCGTGTTGCTAGTCATCGGCGGAATTTTCCTTGGGTTTAACTTAGGGGATAATGATAACAAAAGTCCCTCGACACCTAACTCATCATCAAATGCCCAAGTTCTGGACCTAAGCAATAGTGGCCTAACAAGCGTTTCGGCAGATATTTATAGCCAAACAGCGACTACGACACTACTACTCTCAAATAACAGCATTAAGTCATTGCCATCTGAAATGGGCAAAATGACAAAGCTTGAAGTATTTAAAATTGATCACAATATTTTGGAGGGCAGTCTAATCGGCGAAATCCGTCAAATGTCCCAATTAAGAGTGCTCGACGTTAGTAATAATACAATGACAGGTATTCCAGCTGAGATTGGTCAACTAAGCAAGCTAGAAACCCTAGATTATAGCAATAATAGAATTGATGGCTTGCCTAATGAACTTGCCAACTTAAAAAATAATCTGCAAGAGCTCAAGCTTACTGGTAATCCTCTATCTCAGGACAAAATTAATAAGCTTAAAGCCGACCTGCCTAGTACAACTATTATTTTTTAACGGCGTCGTAGAAATTTGCCATACTAACGCTAACGTAAGGGACTAGCCATAGAAAACCAATACCTAGAGTTAGTATCGACAAGATAAACCACCCACTAAACCTCAGGCACAGCATAAAGTACTTACCTTTGTGGCCCATCATCATCTGTTTACTTTTCTTTATTGCATCACTCCCGCTAATTTTTTTATCGTCAGCCATAATAAAAAATGTCTGAGAATAAGCAATCGCTGCGATAATACCCGGAATAATTAGTAGAAGCATCCATAGCAAAATAAATACAATCATTAGAAGGTTTGCGACTAAAGAATTTGCAAAGTTTTTAAAACCATCGAAAAGTTGCGAGAATTCGGCTTTTTTACCTCTTGCTATATTAAGTGCAAATATTGACGCCCCCAGCTGCATCGCGCCACCAATAAGCAAACTAACCTCATTACCAAGACCACTAATCAGTAAAAATACAAAAAACGTTCCAATCGCTAAATTCCATTGGTTAGACAATGATTCTCTTGCTTTAGTTGTAATCTCTTTATTATCTATCACTACGTTCTCCTTATTTATGTTCATACAATATCATAATCCGAGTTTCGCCCATTAACTCTTTTAGAATTTATACATATAACAATAACGAGATTATTACGGAAACACTACGACTTTTTCTTTTGCTGAGTGCGAGTAGTTACAACGTACATAGCGCCAACCAAAGCAAGGGCAAGCCCAGAATAAATCAATGGATTTGGTATTTGAATATTGGCCTCGGGTGCAGAAGATGGGTCAGAGCAATACACATCGGTAGGCAAAGCATCCAGAGTCAATCTAGCACATCTATACTTGGTAGTTATCTCCGTTTCATTGGTAACGGGTGCATTAATGTAACCATACAAGATTAGCGATAATCCAAGTGCGACTATGATAAGCGAGATAGTTTTTTTATTCATGCCATCATCATACCAAGACAAGAGTCTAGCGACTATGTATTTGTTTTGATAATTATATTTTCGCTAAGGCTAGTGACTACCTAATTTTTGAAATAATTTGTAGGCAAGTTTGTGCACAACAGTTACGCATAAAACGATAGATAGGATGCCAAAGAATCCGTTTATGGCAATGTATTCTCCGAAAATAATATCCAGTATCCAAATAAACACGAATTTCGACAAGAACATGATGAGCCAAACTGAGAAAAACATGAGCAAGCGATAAATAGTCCCTTGACGGTCTTTTAGTACATTAATGATCCAACCCTTCAATTGGAAGGCCAGATACGTGAGACTTTCTAGGATAACTGAGGCAAAAAATATTGTAGAAAAACTTTGCGCATCGACAATCGATGTATAGTCGTTAAAAAAGCCAAGTACCGAGGCATAGATTAGCGTTCCAACGAATAGCTCTTGAAAGATGAGTTGTTGGGGAGTAAAAAAAGTTTTTTTAGAATGCATACCCTGATTTTAGCAAAAGAAAAGATATTTTTACTTTATCAATTTAAAATACTTGCATTAAAAATAGAACGAGTGTTACACTATTAATTGTAACGATTGTTACAGAATATTATGACAGTATCCACTAAAGATCACATTACCAAAATTTCTAAAAGCCTTTTTGCGAAAAACGGTTATGAAGGTTTTTCTATGCGTACGCTATCAAAAGAATCAGGAGTTGGTTTATCCAGTATTTATCATTTTTTTATTGATAAAGACGAAATTTTAAAAGATATTTTTAAAACTACTCGTAGAGAACTCGGAATAGCTAGGGCAAAACTACCCGACTCTGATTCTGCGGAAGCAATGCTACGCGACAGAATTAAGTTTCAGTTTAAGCACATAGAAGACGTGGTATTTGTGCTCAAATACTACCTTCATTTTCGCCCAGATTTTCTAAGACAAAATACCGGGTATCTACCATCAAAAGCATATTTGCACATCGAAGAAGTCCTTCAGGTTGGGGTAGCGAATGGGGAGTTTTGTATAAACGCCTCTGAAATCAACAAAGAATCCAAAGTAATCGCACACGCAATAAATGGCTTTTTACTTGAATATTATCCAAATCCCCCTAAAAAATCCGAACTTGAAGAACTTACAAATTCAATTCATTTGTTTTTAATGCGAAGCTTGACGAACAAGGAGGCATCAATGACATAGGAGGGTAAATTTATATGTAAGATAAATTAATAAGGAGGAGTAATTATGGAAAACAGTAACAAAACAACAGGGATAATCATAGCAGTAGTAGCCGTCCTAGCTGTAGGAGGCGGGGTGCTCTGGGCGATGAATCGTAATGACAGCAACGACCAAGCTAATCAATCACAGCAAACCGATCAGACAACACAACCATCTAAAACAATTGTAGTAGTTGCGTCCGACACACCAAGTCTTTCAACACTAGTAACGGCAGTGAAAGCAGCGAGTTTAGTTGGGACCCTGCAAGACAGTGGGCCGTACACTGTTTTTGCGCCAACCAACGAAGCCTTTGAGGCACTGCCAAAAGGTACGTTGGCTACGCTTCTAAAACCTGAAAACGTAGACCAGTTAAAGTCAATACTGACTTACCACGTCGTGTCAGGAAAAGTTATGTCAGCTGATCTAAAAGATGGTCAAGAAATAACTACAGTTCAGGGCGAAAAGATAACTGTTTCGATAGCAGACGGCAAAGTTTACCTAACCGATGCTAAGGGCAACAAAGTTATGGTGCAACAAGCAGACATTAATGCCAAAAACGGTGTTGTACACACTATTGACGGAGTGTTATTGCCTAGCTAATAAAAATACAAAAAATACTATAATAACCCGGCTTGCGAGACCGGGTTATTTTTTTAATTAACTGTCTATAAACGTCTAAGGCTCTATCGACTAAATATGTTTGAAGCCTGTACGGCACCAATCACACGAACAGTCTCGTTAAAGCCTTATCACATAGTCCGTGAGTAACCTCGATTTTTCGGGCATCATAGATTTATACCCTATCTCTGCTACGATTGTCTCTATTTTTCTCTGCCGAGAATGCTACCTAGGTGGGCTGCAACATTTTCTCGTAATCCTTTTTGGCGTGGCGAATCATTCATTACAGACAGCGGAAGTCCTAGTCTAGCCTCAGTATCATGTACAAGACTTAGCATATCCTGCCTTAAATAATCTCGAAGCGCCATAAGCTCTGGGTGTTTAGGGTTTTCTCGGTACCATTCGATGGCTTCGGTACCTATTGGGTGTGGCTCGCCAAATTTGATTACGACATTAGTATCGTCGTGCCTCTTCAGGCAACCACCTAATCTATTCCCAGAAACCGCAGCAATTACCAGATCAGTTGGTTCTCCGTCACCAGCCAATTCACTATGTAGTGACGCGGCCAGCACAGCGCCTGCAGAAAATGGGTTTATAACACCCCTGTTCCGACCAGATTCAGGGGCTATAAGCGCAACGCCATTAGGGGTATCGTGCATACCCTCAGCCAGAGCAGTCCCTAGTCCTAAAGCTAGGCCTCCAATTCGTTTATTACCATCAGCATCTCTCTTTGGTCTTATAGTCCAGACAACTCCCATTTGTTCTATTAGTCGTCCAACAACCGGTTGTCTTAGTTTATCTTTCGCAGCCACTATAAAAGTTTTTTCTTCTCGTTGTCGTAAGGTTGCAAGCACTGCGTAAAATGGGTCAGTTGCATCATCATGATCATAAGCTAGAACAATAGGTCTTTCGCCTTCGGGCAAATTGCCTTCAACCTCAACCCCAGCACGCTCAAAAAAACCCGCTAGTTTTTCAAAAGCGTATCCTTGGTTTTCATGCCTTTCCTCGGGTGTTAAGCCTTGTGTAGGAAAGGGCCAGTGTATCTCAGACATAAGTACAATTTAACATATTATGCCATACTATAAAATCATAAGCAATATGTGCATCTAGGCCCTTGAAAAGCCAGGGTAGACGCTATCGCAACTCACCAACGTGCAGCTGTATAAACTCTTTTTCTTCCAGAAAGTACATATTGCTTAGTGCGTCATCAATGCTCGTCCATATCTTATCTTCATCGGGATCATTATCAGACACACCTATTTCCTGCATCTTATAGACTTTGATAGTCTTCTCGACAGTCTCGCCTGAGTCTTCAACCGCTAACCTAGTAAGCTCACCTAGGTACCCCTTTATCTCGACCTTAACACCCGTCTCTTCTTCTACCTCACGTATTGCAGTCTGGGACTCTGTTTCGTCATTTTCTAAGTGACCTTTTGGAATGGCGTACATCCCGCTCTCAAGACGAATTAAAAGGATCTTCTTATTCTTTACGGCTATTCCGCCCGCAGACGTAACTTTATTCATAGTGTAACTATACCAAAGAAAAACTTCTCGGTGTTGAGGAGTTTTAAGCATAAGCGATTGGAGGGCCACTGTCGTCGCTATCGCAACTACAATTATCTACCTTCAGAGTACCAGTAGGCTTTATCCGTAACTATCTCTACCTCATTTGTTGCAGCATCAATAACTCTTGTCCAAATTGAAGGGTTATCTGGGTTAACAGGATCCACTTGGATTCGGATTCCACCCTCAGGTATGCATTCCGTTCCTTCGCGGGGCAGATAAGAGGCCGCAAGTAGCACATCCTTAGGCACCTCATGCGTGAAACCATTTACAGGGCAGGCGCTAGTATCCGTTATCACATCAATGTCTAATCCAGGATCCAGTGTTACCTTAGCGATACTTCTATGCAAGACCTCCCACTCACTACGAATCCTTGGTCTCGAAACAGTCACCTTCGAGTTAGAACCAGAGACCCCATCCCGAAGACCAAATACGGGTTTTCGGTGCATATCCTCTATCTCAGCCATGTCGATGTTAATAGTAAAATAATCTGGTCCCCTTAGAAACTTCATATATGTAGTATCTCTAGTTAATATTCGTCGTGCAAGCGAAAGCAAAATAAAGAAACACATTTCGGAGTCTTTTAAGCATAAGTGGTAAGGAGGGCCATAGTCTTGTCGGTAGCAACTATAATTCAAAGAGAGAAGTTCAATTTAACAACTTTCAAATATATGTAATTCCGAGTATAGCTGCAACAAAACAGGCGAAATAACCAGCCTGTAAAAACAAAAGGTATTTATGGGCACCTTTAGCGACAGCAAGAAAAGTAGTTATGCCGAGCATAATACCCAACATTGTAAATGCAAGCATCGTCATCGAAGTTGTAATATTGCCTGAAACTATCAATATATACATTGCAGGCAGTAGTAAAACTGCAGAACAGCCAGCTAGTAAGCGATGATATTTTGATTTCAAACCGCCACTTTCGGGAACTAATGTACAAGTAAACTGAGTAGCTGCCGATAGGACTATAAGTATCGTAAACCATATAGAAAGTTTGAAAGTGGGTATAAACCATTGAATAAAAAACAAAAGCAGTAGAGGGAGCATAACGGCAAAAAGTGCTGAATAGTATATAGTTGAAGCCTTGTGTGCTGCTGAATGTTGGCTAAAAGTGTATTGGCTACCTTTTGGCCACTTACGCACTAAAAAAAGTAAACCCATAACAGTAATTACCGCTGCAATAAGTCCGAAGTTCATATATGTTTGGTTTGCTTGCATAAAGTAATCATACCAAAGAAAAACTCCTAGGTGCTGAGGAGTTTTAAGCATAAGTTTTTTGGAGGGCCATCTGTAATGCTATTGCAATCAAGATTCAGGTAAATATCGTTGATCAGACTCTACAAATTAGTCAAACGATAACTGCCAAGCAGATATGTCTCATTCTCTTGTATCTAATGCTTCGGTCCCGATTGCTTCACCGAGTGTTTGATATCCATCTTGTTCTAAGAGCTTCGCTAAACCTTTATTAATCTGGCCGATAAGTTGAGGTCCTTCGAATATCATGCCGGTAATAAGCTCTACTAGACTGGCACCTAATTTGATTTTGACGTAGGCGTCCTCGGCAGAAAATATACCTCCAACCCCAATTATTACAAAACGCTTATTGTACTTTCTATACGTCTTGCGAATGAGATCGTTGCTCAGGTCCCAGGTTGGCCTCCCGCTCAGGTTACCTTTTAATGTCTCGGGTAACGGATCCATTAGTTCTGCTTGACCTCTGTCCTTGGCTAAGTTACTTATTGTTACGCCCGCAATTGCATGCTTGTCGGCTACTTTCAGCAACTCTTTAAATTCGTTCCAAGGTAAATGTGCCGGCATTTTAATAAACACGGGCTGTCTGATGTTAAGTTGGTCTACTGCACTAAGTAGCGCTTTTAGGCGCTCTGGGGTCGTAAAAGGTTCTCCTCCGTAAGTATTGGGGCACGAGATATTTAGTGTGTACATATCACCTGAATTAGCCTTAGTTAGTATCATTAAACTACCGACATAATCAGCAATGGCCTCTTTATCTGTACAGGTTTCTTTGGAGTTAGTTTTTGCAACCGAAATATTCAATGGAAAATCTTGAAACGTATCACTCGGATAGTTATTTAAAGTTTTTATAATTGCCTTAACCCCTTTATTTGCTAGACCTGCGTACACAACTAGCGATTTAGTGTTGGGCAGTCGATGAAACCAAGGCCGAGGATTGCCCTCGCATTCACGAAAAGTTAGTGAGCCGCCCTCCATAAATCCAAATCCAGTTGCTTTAAATAATTTTGCAAGTTCAAAGTTTTTATCAAAACCAGCTGATAACCCTACAGGATTGTGAAATTTAATACCAAGAATATTTTGGCTTAACATAGTTTCATTTTTGTAAGCCCAAATTACTCGAAGGAAGTAATTAACTGTGCGGGATTTTTGTAAACGCGAGCCAAACTTAACTAGTGAATTATGAACACTGTCAGGCTTAAATTTAAACAAAATAGGCTTAGCAAGGTATTTGTACGTTAAGCTACTTGTGCGACTAATTATTGTTATCATAAATCGTTTTTAGTATAACGCAATAATAACTCGGCTACTCAATCAACGGCTATCGGTTTGCTGGATGACCACCGTAGACTCTATTGGATGCAAAATTAGAACATTAAATTCAACTAGAAAGGCTGCCTGATTATTGTTTTGAGCTTTGATGGATCGGTTCGACGAGGATCACCTAAGTAAATTTCGTGGTGGTGTTTATTGTTTTCATCAAGTTCACCACCCTGCTCTTTGATGAATTTATGTAACTCAAGAATTGTCGGTCCTTCATCGGAATAAGGACCCATATACATTACTTGTGCAGATCGGCCTTCGTCATAAGACGTATAGCGTATTTTATCTATTGATCTTAGGTTTTTCTTTTCCTTAACTTGTATAACTGCTTCATTAAATATATCTTCTGTAACCGCCTCTGGTTGCATGATCATCGCCGTCCACTGCCAGTTCTTTTTATTACCAGTTATAAAATCTTCCATATTATCAGACCACCACAAACCTTCAAGTGGCATGACGCCAAAATCTTTTCCATACTTATTCTTGCAAGTAAATTTAATCGTATATGCAACTGGGTAGAGGGCCTGAATAGCATCTATGTATTCTTGACTGGTGTTTGGGTCGCCTTTGCCGTCTATCATAATAAAGTTCATCTTTGGAACTTGTACTACAACGGGCTTACCGATTTTTGTGTGATAAAAGTCTTTAAAATGCTTTTTGTAATCAACTTTATCCATACATTCATAGTATCAAAAAAACAGAGGCATTTACCTATGTTTGAACATAAACGGTATTGGTGGTCTCTAGCCTTGTCAATCGCAACTATTATTCAAGCTGGAAAAAGACTATACCTTTAGCTCAATATTGATAGTCACACTATCGCCAACATCTAAGCCTTCAACTTTGCGAATTTTTGCAGGAAGGGCTATAAAAAGAGGTCCGTTTTTGATTGGCATAATTGAGCTTTGCCAGATGGTTTTATTAATCCTAAACTCTGCCTTCAGTAATGCTGGCCATAGATTTGCCAGTAATGGTCGCAGGTCTTTGCTAAGCCCTTCATCAAGCTCAACATAATACCAGCCATACTTTCCAGGAAAGCGTTTTATTTTGCCAGATACTTCAAAATTATTCATAACACTATATTACCAAAAGAGACTAGAACTAAATAACAGATACGAATTAGCACTGGAAAAACAGAGGCGTCTGCTTTGGAACTAACTCGTATCTGTTGTATATCTTTGGAGGGCCAGCCCGCCTGTCTGTCAGCCAGGACGGACAGGGGGGGGACTTGGTCACCTTTGGCGACCCCGGAAAAACATCTTTGAAAACCAGTTTTCAAGAGTTTATTCCCGTCCGAACAGCCACTGGCTGTTCTCCCCCTCGACACCCTTTTTGGCGTGTCGAGTATTCAAGCCCCTACTAAACACTAAATCCTTCATAGCTCTGCGGAATGCAGAGCGACGAAGGATGGAGGGCCAGGAGGGACTTGAACCCTCGACACCCTGCTTAAGAGGCAGGTGCTCTAACCAGCTGAGCTACTGGCCCGGATTTTTAACTTTGCTTAAAAGCTAAACTAATTGTGAAGGTATTACTTGGTTTTGGCTAGAGCACTGGTGCTGATAATTTTTACGGCGAATGGAACATTCACCTATGCAGCTGACCTGGCCTTCCTGTCGGAAAGACAGGCGGGGCTACTGGCCCTCGTCAAAGCTATGGCATCTGTTTCATTTTGCTTGTCAGCAAAAGTTTCAACCTAATGCTTTGCTTCTCCTCTTAGTTTTCCAAACAGAAGAATCGAATGAATCGACGCGCTACGGTTTGAAAAACTAGTTTAGAGCAACAACTGAATGGTAATTTTAACAGAGGTGGTTAGTTTTGTAAACACAAGTCTAGGGAGTCCAAGTTTGCCGCGGATTATCGGGGAAATCTATGTCGTCAAATAGAACGAACTTTTTGGGGGAAAATTTATAGAGTTTGTGTTTTGTCTGATCAAGAGAGAATTTTTCTACCCACTTTTCGCTAAACCCATAGGACGCAGCATATTTTTCTGCGATTGGCTTGATATCCTCACTGCCCTTCACCTGATTTGCTACACCCTCAATTTGGATGCCAACAACTGGTTGTGATTTTTTATGCACTACCGGGATTGCTATCGCAACATTTTGATTCTCAATAATATGCTGGCTGTGATTTGTGTCTTCTGGGCTAGCCCAGTATAGATTCATGTCCTCGTCCATGACGTAATAGACTGTCGCCACCCATGGCTTATCGCCGTTAACTGTGGCTAGACTCATCATGTATGACTGCGCTAGGTACTTTCGGATTAATTTCTCTATATCCATATAGGCCAATATATCACTTTCTAGATAAGATATATACCTGATGCCACATTGACAAAACTAACATAAGCATGATATATATTAACTATTCGTAAAAAACAAAGATATAAGAATGAAAGGTTATATATGAGCACAATGGAAGACCAGCCCCAGCAAGCAGACCTACAACCAACCCACAAAGAACAGGCAGCATTAGCTGTGAGACGGGTTGCAGACCTCGTAAATGAAGCGCTTTTAAAGCCGAATAGTACGACCATGAACGAGCGGGCCGAAACTGTAAAAAGTTGGGTAACACCGATTCTAGATCAAAACGATCATAAAACTGCTGAGGTAGAAGTGAACCGCAGAGGTTTGAACGACAGGCCACATCGTGGCGGAATATCCATAAAACGCAGATACAATCCATCTAGCAGCGGTGAAACTAACGTTGAGGAATATTGGATGGATCCTAGCGACCAAAGACTCTACAAACTTTATCCAGATGCGGGGTCTATCAAAGACAGTGACCGTTTTAGCAGATGCCATCCAGTTGAGACAATAGAGGTTATGGATGAATTTGGAGACATTATCGATGGCGCGCTTCACCCAGAAAAACAAGCCAGTAGAAAGAGTGTAGAAGAATCAGTAGACGCTTCATCTTCGGATAAAGACAAGCAAAGAGGCAGATTTTTAACGCGACTGGCAAGAAGAGTATTTGATCCAAGCAAAGTATTCCCAACAAATCGAGCAAAATAACGTATTCATCGTAAATCGTTACAAAGCAAAACAACTATGTCTTATATTAGTTGCTAGACCACAACTCTAATTCACATCCAGTCAATCCTGAATCTACTTCTGATGGACCGCCTACCAGCTCTGCAACTTCAATGTATTGAGTTTTAGTTGGCTCCGACTCTTGAACGTGTTGCCAGCCACCGGAAATTTCAGTCCTCAAATCACTTACTGCCGAAAGACGATAGTTCAACTTTAATGGCTCATCACTAGAGGCGCTCACTGTACCACCCGAGACCTCTAGAAAATATTGATTATCCTCTTCAATCTTCATTTCACGGCAGACGGTCTTGCCATCATACTGATAACCAACCAAGTCTTTGGTTACAATTTTTGCCTCAAATTGACGTCCAGTTGGCTCAAGCTTGCTTAAATCTATTGGGTCAATCAGACTAAAAATTCCTGCGTAAATCTGAACAATCCACATCAAAACAAATAACGCGAGCGAAATCCAGGAGACTGCCCTAAATGACTTCCAACTTAGGCGGGGCTTTTTTACTAGTAGATAGATGTATGCGAAGAAAACGTCTCCCAAAAGAATAACCACAAACCATACCCAACGTTTTTGCCTAGCAGAATCTATTAACATTTTTATCCAAAAAACGAGCAAGAATAAGAATACTGCCGGCAGCAGCGATATGCCAATAACAACGGCTACTGTACCAAGCGTATTCAGCAAATCATAGCTATTCCACCAGGCAAATAAAGTAACGCCTAGCGTGATGAAGGCAACAACTATTGATGCGGCCTTTAAGTAATCTTTGTTTCTTTTTTGTTTATTGTTCTTTTTCATATGATTCCTTTTAATAATTAGTCTGATTATATAACAAATAGTTATGTATTAATCATTTTTGAATTTGTAATTCTTGAGGACTTTGCGCTGTTTAATGTCACCATCAGGAAACATGTCCACAAGGCTTAAACTATTAATCTTAATAATATCACCTTCAAATACTCTGCCTGATTTTTGAACAGTTACGTGCGGTATGTAGCCAGAGCGGCTGTAATTTGGCTCGTCGAAAACTGCACCATAAGATTCAAGTAAATCTAGTAATTCATTATGTAATTCGAAAAGTTGAGGAGTTAAATCTAGTAGAGAAACATGAATTTTAGACTCTAGCCCAAAATATTCATCATTCTTGACGGTAGTCTTAAATGGTTTTTGCTTCGTAATTAGATTACTTAAATCAGCGTCAAATCCCTTTTGTTCAATATCAACGGCAAATCGAGGTGACAGGGTTAAATGTAACGGCCAATCATACATCGAAAACTGGGTATTTTTAACTATTGGTTTTAAATTATGTATTAATACGTACTTCTGCATCAAATTATATGGTGCACCCGGTAAGATTCGAACTTACGACCCCTTGTTCCGAAGACAAGTGCTCTAATCCGCTGAGCTACGGGTGCACGTCAGAATCGACGCGCTACGGTTATAAAAACTACTAAACACATAAAAAGTAAATGAACAGGGCAATTATAACAGATTAGTACTAAACGGTTAATCTACTAACAACAAACCATTTTTATCAAACTTTCTAAAATCTCTCTGCCAATCAATTAGCTGCTGTAATTCCCCACCTTTTATCTTTTCGGAACCTCCGGTTTGTCTTATCAAGTGTGGACTTTTATTGTCAAAGAAAATTACTGCATAGTGAGCATTTTCAGTACCCATCCAATTATCTTGTCCGTATATTACTGAACCATTAATCGCCATTCCGATTTCAATGCAAGGTACTGACCTCGGTTGTCGAGAGCTCGGGGGGATTACCCCATCAATATCACAATTATATGGAGGATTAACAAACTTTTTCAAACTACTATTATTCGCTTTTATCAAAAAATAATAATGTTCGTTATCGCTGTTGTCATAATCATAGTCACCACTTCTCGTTTTATTTGGGTTGTATTCTATAAAATATTCCAGATCTTTACCTATAATACTTACGGCATTCTCATTTTCCCATTTTGGTAGATACACATTTGGCTTGAAGGATTTTAAGAATTTGTCATCTGCCTTTGATCGGAACCTACCGTCTTTAAGCATGATATGCTCGTCGTTGAATAGCTTTTCGTTCTTTGCAGCCATATAGTTATCCTGCTTGATAGCCAAATAATTTTCACCCAATAAGAGTGCAGCCCCTAAGAAAGGCAAGATTATAGCAACCACTAATAATCTCTTGGTCGTTTTAGCTAGTCTATGGTTCTTTGTATCATAAGCAACCTGAACAACAAGACCTATCAAAAGTAACACGTTAAAAAATAATGCAGCCCCGCCAGTAAAAATTACAATTAGACCTTCTAAACCCACTTGTCGTCCTAGGCTTGGGGCGAGAATAGAGTACAGTCCATAGCCAAACGTATATAGATAAAATACTAGGCTTAAACTAATTAGGACGAGATTGATCTTCTCTAAGTTCTCAGAAAATCTAGTTTTTCGGGCATTTCTTGCGACTTTGTGTTTAGTTTTCATGAATTAGCTCTGGTTTCAATATTTCACAGTATATCTACAAACACAAGCACTACTGCACGCTTACATTTCGAGCACCACTACGAAAATAAGGGATTAATAGCACAACTGTAGCATACTAGAGTTCGTTTTGCTTGTCAGTTGTCTCTTTTGGTGATCCTAGTAATTTTTGCTTTGGAGGTTTTTCTGATTTATCGATTGTCTCTGTTAAAACTTTTGCAAATTTGCGGGCATGCTCTTTACTCATTCCAATACGCGCAATAGGAAAAGTCTGCTTATCGCCTGATTGCTGAAAGTTAATTACGACCCCGTTTTTATTTACATTGATCTTCGTGCCATCGCTATAGAGAATTCGATTATCGACAGGAATAATCATCAACATCTGTTTAATAAATTGTTCGTCAAAACTAATCGATTCGCTACTTTGACGACCAACATCCGCTAGCTCGAACAACTTTTTGGCTTCTTTGTCACCTACCCCAAGATGACTAACCAGTAGCATCAGGATGTCTTCACTGGGCAATTTTTCTCCACGCTCAATACTTAGTAGTGTATTCTCATCAATCTCAACAGCCCCAGAAACCTCTGCAACACTCTCGTGTTGACGCTCCCGGAGTTGCCTTAGTTGCTGCCCAAAATTCTTGTACGGAAAATTATTGCCTCTCATCTGTTATTATTTTAAAAAATAGTTGAGATAAAAACAAGTATAATAGTATTATGCACCCAAAAGAAAATGTCCCACTTAAAGACTATTCAACAATGCGCGTTGGTGGAACTGCAAAGTATTTCGCCGAGGTCACGTCAGAAACTGAGCTAGTAGAACTAATAGAATGGGCGCATAAAAATAAACAAAAAACAATCGCTATCGGTGGTGGAAGTAACATTATTTGGCGAGATCAAGGTTATGACGGACTGGTGATACTTAACCGGATTAAAGGCCACGAGATTGTATCCGTAGATGACAAAAAGGTAATAGTAAAATTTGCAAGTGGCGAAAACTGGGACGAAATGGTTCAGTGGAGCGTAGACAAAAATCTTAGTGGTATAGAACAATTGTCATGGATACCTGGACGAGTAGGAGCAACTCCCGTACAGAATGTCGGTGCCTACGGCAAAGAAGTTGGTGACGTACTCGTATCGGTTCGAGCCTACGATAAAAACAAAATGGGTTTTGTTGAGATTTCAAAAGGTGACTGCCAACTAGGCTATAGAACAAGTAGATTCAAAACCTCAGATAAAGGTAGGTTTATCATTAGTGCGATTACTCTAGAACTATCTAAAAATAACGCACTACCACCCTTTTACGCATCGCTCCAAGCGTATTTTGATGAAAATAAAATTACTGAATTTACCCCCGAGAACATCCGTCGCGGGGTAATATCCATAAGATCAAAAAAACTCCCTGACCCTGATATTGTCGCTAATAACGGATCTTTTTTTGCGAACCCAATTATCGACAAAGCTAAATTTGCAAATCTTAAGAATATATTTCCAGACATTGTGTCATGGCCCACTGATGACGACAAAATCAAACTATCCGCAGGCTGGTTAGTAGAGCACGCGGGCTTTAAAGATTATCATGATCACGATACAGGTATGGCTACTTGGTCAAAGCAGGCCCTAGTTATAATTAACGAAAACGCCCACAGCACAAATGACGTACTTAACTTCAAGCAAAAAATAGTTGATGCCGTAGAACAAAAATACGGTATTACTCTAGAACAAGAACCCGAACTCATATAAACCCTACTTAGGAAGTGGGAAATCTTTACAAAAATCTTTTATTTCTGCATTGATCTTTGCCAGTATTTTGTCGTCTTTATGATTTGAAATAGCCTGATTAATCCATTCAGCTACTTGCACCATCTCGCCCTCCTTCATGCCTCTAGTTGTTAACGCGGGGGTACCAAGCCGTATTCCACTTGGGTCAAATGGTGGTCGCGGATCAAATGGGACAGTGTTTTTATTGACAGTAATACCGGCTTTGCCAAGCGCATCCTCGGCCTGCGCACCTAACACTTTTTTATTTGTTAGGTCTATCAGCATCAAATGATTATCCGTACCGCCAGTAACTAGATCAAATCCATAATTAGTTAGCTCTGATGCAAGTTTTTTGGCATTCTTCACGATCTGATGTCCATAAGTTTTAAACTCTGGGCTTGAAGCTTCACGAAGCGCAACTGCGATTGCTGCAGTCTGATGATTGTGCGGACCACCCTGAAGACCCGGGATTATGGCGCGGTCAATTAGCGTTGGAAGATTTTCTTTAGTTCGTTCAACTGCCTTAAGTGGATTTGACGGATTACCGTTGCATAATAACAATGCCCCACGAGGACCACGAAGAGTCTTGTGCGTTGTAGTCATGACTACATCTGCAATTCCAGCTGGTGATGGATGAGCGCCAGCTACTACTAACCCGGCAATGTGGGATATGTCTGCCAGCAACCACGCGCCACAAGAGTCTGCAATAGCCCGAAGTTTCTTCCAATCAAAAATTCTCGGGTAAACAGTGGCGCCTACAACTATCATTTTTGGCTGTTCTTTGTCTGCCATGGCTTGCATGGCGTCGTAATCCAAATAGCCGTCTTTTCCAGTCTGATACTGAACCGACCGAAACCATTTGCCTGAAAAATTCACCTTTAGACCATGAGTCATGTGCCCACCGAAATACAGCGCCATGCCCATCACGGTGTCGCCCGGATCGAGAAGCGCAAAATAGGCTGCGAGGTTAGCTGGCGAACCAGAATATGCCTGTACGTTGGCGTGATCTACACCAAATAGTTTTTTAGCTCGATCTCGTGCAATATTCTCTACCGCATCAACATTCTCACATCCACCATAATATCGTTTGCCGGGATAACCTTCTGAATATTTATCGGTAAGTCGCGATCCCAACGCTTCTAGCACATCACCAGAGGTGTGGTTTTCGCTCGGAATCATTTCTAGCCCTTCGGCTTGTCGTCTAACTTCTTTTTCAATTAGTTTTTTTATCTCTGTATCTTTCATTACAACTTCTCCTGTTATGTTTCTTCTGTCTCAATGCATATTTAGATATCAGATCATAGATCTATTGTACTATACAGATTCTCTGTTTAGTCTGTCGGTCAATATTTATACTAAAAGTCACATATCAGTTAAGCTTGATAAAGCCGCCGATTAGCGCTAGCGCAACGCCAAATGCCGCACTTACTTGACCTACAACCCAAAATCTCATTGTAACTTTTGTTTTAGGCCAACCTAATGCTTCAAAATGATGATGAATCGGTGACGCAATAAAAATACGCTTTTTGAAAACCTTTTTTGAGAAAACCTGTAACACTACAGATCCGGCCTCTGCTACAAATATTAAAGCAATTATTGGAAGTAAGAATAACGTATCGGTCAACATAGCCACAACACCCAGAGATGTTCCTAGCGCAAACGAACCAACATCGCCCATAAAGAACCTCGCTGGCGGGATATTAAACCATAGATATGCTAGCAATGCTCCGGTCACGGTAAAACAGAAACCAGCTATCGCAAACAAACCTTGTAATGAAGCAATAATGCCAAAAGCGCCAAAAGAGCTTATTAAAATACCTCCAGCCAGTCCATCCATGCCATCCGTGATATTAACCGCATTACTAGTGCTAACGACTACCAGCATAAACAGCGGGATTAGAAGCCAGCCGATAAAAACATCACCAGTAAATGGAACGTGGATGGTGTCATATCCGAGCTTGTAATAGAAGAACCATGCTGCCACTGCTGCCACAACACTAATCATCAAGAACTTCATTAGCGGACGTAGGCCTGCCACGTTTCCACCGCCACCTTTAATATTGATGACATCATCGATTAGACCAACGACCCCACCGCCAATCAAGGCCGCTAGAGGCAACCAGGTTTGACCTCGATCAAGATTAAACAAAAAAGTAGTTATGGTCACCGCTAGAATAATTACCAGTCCAGCCATCAATGGGACCTGTCGCTTTATACGCATACTGCTGATGACTTTTAATGCCTCTCCAGTAGTAGAGTGTGTGCGAGAACGCTTCCAAAGCTTGTGTTTGTATGCCAGAGTGGTGTAAATAGGCGTTAGTAAAATTGCTATCAAAAATGAAAACAATGTCAGTCCGACAATTACGCTGACTTCTTGGGTAAAATTATCTAACGAGAACATATTTTTACTTTTTTCTCTTTCTTTATGCTTATTGTATATTATAAAGAATAACTACGAAAGGACCAATAAGTATCACGATGAGCCAACAAACTAATCCTGTTATTATTTTCGTGAGGGGACTCCCGGGTAGCGGTAAAAGCCACTTAACTAGCAAGCTAGTAGATGATCTGGACTCGCAAAACACTATCGTTCTCGATCCAGACACGATTAACTTTAGGAGTGAAGAATACTTACAGTTCACTAGCACCTTATCGGCCGATGGTGTCGACAAACAACTCCACCCATACAGGTTCCTAAGAGACAAAGCCTATAAAGGGATTGAAAACAGCCAATTAATTATATGGAATCAACCATTTACGAATCTCGAAATTTTTCGAAAAATGGTTGGCAGATTGAAAGATCACGCTAAAGACAACGACAAAACACTAGGCATGTTACTAGTTGAAGTAAACATAGACAGACCAACAGCCAAACAACGAATCAATGAGCGCAAAAAAGCTGGCGGACATGGACCGTCAGAGGACACCTTCAACCGATTCCATGACGATTATGTCTCTTTCGCAGGCGAGGGCATAAAAACAGTATCTGTGGATGGATCTGACGAGATAAACAAATCTGTCAAAACTGTCGTTCAAGCCATTCAAGATATACAATAATTATTATCCACTTTATGATATACTTTTTTGTGCATGAACAGCACTAACGAGAAGATTGGTCTCTTAATTTACCAGATACGACAAGAACGTGGGCTCACTCAGGCGGAATTCGCAAAACTACTTAAAACTAGCCAGTCAGCCGTTAATCGCATAGAACACGGTCGCCAAAATATGAGTCTCGATATGCTCGGTCGCATAAGCGAAGTTTTGAATAAGTCCCTTATTACAATTAGTGATAAATCTATTAATTTGCGGGTTGAGGGTGGCCAACAGCTCAGCGGATCAATCACCTTAAAACGAAGCAAAAACGCCGCCGTTGCCCTACTTTGTGCTAGCTTGCTCAATCATGGGGTTACGCGTTTTAAATCCTTTCCTCGCATAGAAGAAGTCAATAGAATCATTGAGGTATTAGAAAGTATCGGCGTAAAGATCAAATGGAACGATAAAAACGATCTAGAGATTCGTCGTCCCGCCAAACTAGAGCTGGACAAGATTAACAAACAAAGTGCTATGAAGACTAGAAGCGTACTGATGCTACTCGGTGTTTTGATGCATGAATTCTCTCAGTTCAAGATACCTTACGCGGGCGGTTGCAAGTTAGGTCGCAGATCTGTTGCCCCACACCTGTATGCACTCGAAAATTTTGGAGTTACCATAAAATCCTTATCAGGTAGATATGATGTATCGGTTAATAAAAAACCTGCAGGAGATTTTGTGCTATACGAACAAGGCAACACAGTTACTAATAATGCCTTAATGGCAGCAGCCGGCATGACCAGCGAGACAACTATACAAGCAGCTAGCGCCGATTATATGGTTCAGGATTTAACTTTGTTTTTGCAAAAACTAGGGGTTATAATCTCGGGTTTTGGCACGACTAGCCTAAAAATTCAAGGCGTAAAACGTATAAAAAAGAATGTTACTTATACACCAACCGAAGATCCTATCGAGGCAATGTTTTTCATTTCCACGGCCGTCACAACTAATTCAAAACTAACAATAAAGAGAGTGCCGTACCGTTGGATCGGGCTTGAATTACTAAAGCTTAAGAAAATGGGCTTAGTATTCAAGCTGTCAAAACCATATAAAGCCGAGAATAATGTTATTGATCTAGCAGATTTAACGATCGAAAAACATAATGGCGACCTAAAAGCACTAAAAGACAAACTCCATCCTAATTTGTGGCCTGGCGTTAACCCTGATTGTATCCCCTACTTCGTCCCTATCGCTTCAGTATGCAAGGGCCGAACACTCATTCACGACTGGATGTTCGAAAATCGGGCAATCTACTACACGGAGATGACCAAAATTGGTGCTAATGTTGAACTCGCCGACCCATATCGCGTATATATCACGGGCCCTACAGAATTTACCCATGCTGATGTGGTATCGCCACCAGCACTGCGACCAGCAAGCTTACTCCTAATCGGGATGTTGGCGGCCGAAGGCACTTCAATGCTTCGTAATGTCTACACGATTAACCGCGGTTACGAGGATATAGCCGAACGTCTAAACTCACTTGGGGCAAAAATCTCAGTCGTACACGAATTATAATCATTGATTTTCTTAGTTATTGTTTTATAATTATAGATTATGTTGTACCGTGGTGCTGAATTTTTACCAGACGAAGAACTAAACTCTTTAGCTAGAGATTTGGTTTGCGACGCACTTGAAACTCATCGAGAAGGACAGGACATAATCGGTAAGAGGCTGGCAAACGACTGGGGTATAGATAGATTGATCGATGAGGTACCCCACGGAGTTATTGTACCTATTGAAGATTATCCTGACCTTGCTACGCTTAGGCTACACACCGATATTCTAGACGAAGATATTCCCGATTTATTACTAAAAGATGATTCCTATACCTACTTTGACCATTTTACAGGGCATGTTGTTCAGGCTGTAAACGAAGCACTCCCACAAAACTTAAGCATGCGAACTTCTAGATTGATTAAACCTATTATTGTCCCTAGAGACGCCGGAGAGCAATTCTATGCAATCCGCAGGCAAGACTTACTAAAAGAACTCAATGAATCTGGCTTTGTAGAACTTTTTGATCCATTAGATCAAAGTGCTACCAGCCTCGGAATATACGCAGCTCGAGATGCCTCAAGACTAGCTCTACAAACACAGGTTAGTTATTTAAAACCTGTATCGATACATGAATAAAAAATCCTTCATAGCTCTGTAAAAAACAGAGCGACGAAGGATGGGGTGCCTGATGGGACTTGAACCCACGGCCTCCGGTACCACAAACCGGCGCTCTAACCAGCTGAGCTACAGGCACCAAATCTGACTAGTTAAGTCATCTGTTAAGATACCATTTTTTACTTCTTAAATCTAGTTCAGTCTAGCAAAACATCTGCACCGATAAGAGCTAAAAAACCTAACGCGAAGTATTTCCAAAATTTACTCTTCTCTTTACTTTGGGTCGGATTCTTCTCTGACATAGTAATATTATATCATCTTTTTTAACATTTTCATACTCAAAAACTATTATTCTATTCAACACAATTTGAAAAGTTATACGTTAACTATTCTATTTTTTGCTTCTGCTAGGTTAGCCTTAGCAGTCCTGGGCACATATTCATCTTCCATCAATCTATTAATTACGCTAGATAAAGTTCCACCCCACACAATGAATCTATTATTTTCAATAGTATTAGGTTTTTTTGAATCAACTGAAGGAAAGTTTCGATCCGCACTTTGCCTCCAGTTAATAGCAGTATCAATATGATGTCTAGCTACCGAATCCCTTGCGGCTAGTAATTCTATGTCTGTTTGCTCTATATATGTTAGTTCTGATTTTCTCTCACCCCAGTCAGAATAGCCTTTTATTAAAATAGCTTTTTGTAGTCCGAGCATTATTGAGCTCACCTGAAAAACTGGCAAAACTACACCTTCTGGTGATATATCCTGATGTTCAAGTGATAAAGCATCCGCCGAGGCAAGCCCAATAGTAGTCTCAATATCTTTAACATATATTCCAGTCCTAGAATCTCTCCCTTCGAATTCTGCCTGAGAATCAGTATGCTCTTCCCAGCCAATCTTAAATACGCCAACCGGCAATTTGTCATTATCATCAGTAGCTTGCCGCAGATCTCGTTCTAACTCGCAAAATCCTCGTAATTCTACAAGGTGTCTTGCTGACTGTTCTCCTTTAAAACCGTTTGTACCAAGTGCTATGTCTATAACACCTTCCGAAAAATCTGTTATCGCTCTGTTACCCCTTCGTAAAATCAAGTCTAAAGCGGTTAATGAAAGTCCATCTATGTCAGAATCCTTAATTTTTTCTGCGATTACTTCAGGCTTCAATAAACCCTCTATGCCCCTAAGATCAGCTCGGATGTCTCTTAGCAGACCTACGAAAGGTGCCTCAGCTTCTGCGACAGCTTCATTTCTTTTTTGCTCGATTGTATCTAACCTATCTGTTGCAAGATTATGCTCACGTCCTGCATCTGCAAGTTCTACCCCAATATCTTCAAAACCTGTACCAAAAAATGGTGATCCAAATTCTTCTTCCCTAACTGTCATAATCTAATAGTAGTTATATACAATTAAATCAGCAAGCATAAGCAAGGCACGACGTACATTAAAAAATCCTTCATAGCTAACCGTTCAAAGGATTAGCGACGAAGGATGGTACCCCGAGTAGGATTCGAACCTACGACCTCGACGTTAGAACCGTCTTGCTCTAATCCACTGAGCTATCGGGGCATACAAACTATTCTATATTATTAATGTACGATTACGGATTCGGTCACAAATATTTTTATGCAAAAAATTTCGCGACCCCGTCTCAACTTAGGCAATAACTTGCGCTATGTTTCCGACTCTACAAAATGCCCCCGGCATTTTTCGCCTACGACCTCGACGTTAGAACCGTCTTGCTCTAATCCACTGACCTGTCCGTCCTGTCGGCCAGACGGGCGGGGCTATCGGGGCACAACTTCGATATTATAACAGATTAGAAGTTGCAAATTATACTACTTAGCGAATATACTTAAATCAATATATAAGCATATGCTCGTTAGGGAGGGCAACATGGCAAAAGATGTAAGCGATAAATCCGAAGATAAATCATCGGGGAACATTAAAATTAATGACGGTTCTAACGATATGTCAAGCGAGCCAGACCTCGACAAAACCAAAACTCTTGAAGAAGTAATGAATGAAGACCAAAAACCGACTGAAGCTCCTGATGCAGACACTAAGGAAATGATTTCCGCTGAAACAGAGATAGAGGATGACGTATTGGCAGGCGACGTTTCAGAAGATCTTCATAACAATTCTGTGCAAAAATCTGAAAAGAAATCTGGCAGTGGGAAAAAAGCACTTAAAATACTCCTTGTTATAATTCTCTTGGCTGGGATTGGCTTTGCCGCTTGGTACTACCTCGTCAAGAACAAAGACACTAATTCTAACAACGTTAATCAACAGCCGACTCAACAAGTCGTTGTACCAGAAAACACCAATACACCAGACACAGTCGTATATGCCTACCACGAGAAAGACACCGACCCGTACACACTATACTGGCGCCCGGCTGAAGGTGGAGAGCGTTCAAAAATTGCTACATTATCAAAGAATGAGGTACTTAACCAATTTGATGTGCAGAAAAACGTAGTTGCATACAGTACGGACACCGGCATAAACGTCAGTACTGATGGTGGCAGAACGTTCTCACCGATTGTGGAATTTGAAAAGACAGACGGAGGCAATACTCTAGGTGATCAAGTAACAAGTCTCCAGATATCTAAAGAAGGAAGTAAAATTGTTTACGGATTCCTAGAGGCTAACACTACCGAAGGAAACGAAGCTACTGCCGTAAATCTAGATGGAAGTGACAAAGAAGTTTTATTCACTTCTAAAAAAGTTGGGGTTTTTATAGAAGCCTACAGCGAGAAAGCTAACAAAATGGTCTATTGGGAGGGCTGTTACAACTGTGACGGCAATTTTGTCGATTTAAAGATCCGCAACCTAGAAACTAACAAAGACACGACAATCGAAGCAAACCTTAAAAATACTGTGTATGGTTCTAGGTCTTTTGCGATATCAGACGACTTTTCGACCCTTGTTGCCGCACAAGGTATAATCGACACTTCAACAGATGGTGGACTAGGTATTGCTCTTACTGGTCCGTTCACTATCAATAAGTACGACTTAAAGACGCTCGATAAAACACAGATTGCTACAGTTGGTTCAAAGAATGAGAAAAACGCTAACGGAACACCTAAATTCAGAGACGTCCTTGTCGGGTTTGTCGCAGGAAGCAACACGTCAATATATTACACAGATGACGAGAGCGTCTATACGTCTGACGATGGTTCACAGTCAACTATGATGTTCTCGGCAAATAACAACATACTTTTCGCTCCTTTTATCGGCACAGACTCAGCGATAGCAGGATCAGGCGAAGACACTAGTGACTATCTACTAACTAACTACGACGTGACTACAAAAAAGACAACTAAGATTTTTGCCGGCGACAACAATACGATAATCATGGGCGTAGCTACAAAATAACAAAACTATTTCTTTAATGCGGTTATTGATGTAATTTGCTATAATCCCTCTGTCACTTTGCGGGATTCGTATAGCGGTTAATATAAAAGTTTTCCAAACTTTGGACACCGGTTCGACTCCGGTATCCCGCACCAAGTCGAAGCCTGCTCCAATCCCATCCTTAACTTCAGGAAATTAATTCGCTGAAGATATGGATGGTTCTTATACAGCTTCTCCTTTTAACAGCCTAAACAGCTAAAGCTTGGTTTAGTCTGTTAGGGAACGACAACAAAAATAACTCTATGAGCGCTTATCTAGCGCTTGTTTTATTTGTTCGCCATTAATCTGCATTGTTTGACCAGCCGTAAGCTGACCAGATAGCATTCCTTGAGCCACTAGATTTTCTACTGCCCTCTGCACGACACGACGTAGTGGCCGTGCACCAAGTCTTGGGTCGTAACCGGTCTTTGTTAGCAATACTTTGGCGTCTTGCCTGAGCACGACGCTGACCTGCTTAGAGGCTAACGTTTTATTTAGCCCAATCATCAACAGATCAACAACCTGCATTAGTTCTTCTTGTTTTAATGGCCTAAATAATACGGTCTCGTCAAAACGATTCAAGAACTCTGGCTTGAAGATATTAGCGGTGATAAGTTCGTTGATAAACTGCTCTTCGAAATCTGCCAGCTCCTGACCAGCCTCAATATGCGCCCTTATTTTGTCAGCACCGGCGTTACTCGTCGCTATAATAATTGCATCCTTAAAACTAACAGGTTTGTTCTGCGCATCACGAAGTATTCCTTCGTCCAACATTTGAAGTAGTAGATTTAGAACATTAGGATGAGCTTTTTCTATCTCGTCTAGTAACACCACACTAAAAGGTTGTTTTGATATCTGGGCGCATAAGCTATAAGGGTCTTCTGCACCCACGGCTAGCAGTCTAGACGTATCATTTGGACGCGAATACTCATTAAGATCAATCCTGACCATTTTTTCATCACCACCAAAATACACAAACGCTAACGACTTGGAAAGCTCAGTTTTTCCAACTCCAGTAGGTCCCAAGAATAAGAATGTGCCGATTGGTTTATTCTCGTTTCTCACCCCTGCTCTTGCTCGCCGGAGCGCATCGCTGACAGATTGGACCGCCCGAGTCTGATTAATCATTCTTTCATGAATCTTTTCCTCAAGATTTAATAGTACGTCTTTTTCTTGGGCTGTATCCGCCGTCTGCACCTTCACATTAAAAGACTTTTCAACCGCCTGCTGGACGGACTTTGCTGTTACGAATAATTGCTGTTCGCTAAAGCCTGCCGCCGCTTCCAGTAACTTTATAGCCTTACCCGGAAAAGCCTGCTCGCTAATAAATCTATCCGCTAACTTGTACGCCTCCAGCAAAGACTGGTACATATATACAACTTTATGCTCGGCCTCAAGTAGCAAAGTCTGGTCTTCCATTACTCGTAACACATCAGGTTGAAGTAAGGGCGTTACTTCTACGCGGTTCATAAGCTGGGCTAGACCGGCATTTTCTTGAGATAATTTTAACCACTCTTGCTCGCTGAGAGATAGCACCATGGTTACCCCGCCGCCTTCTAATACTTTCAGTAAAATACTCGATAGATTGACAGTACCTGTACCATCGCGTAAGAAAAGCTGTGCCTCATCCAAAAAGATTATTATATTTTTTGCTGAGATCGCTTCATTAAAAACTTGAATCAATAGCTGTTCGATCTCTCCACGGCCTTTAGCATTGGCTATCAGATTAGCTGCATCCAACGCAATCATCTGATGGTATCTTAATGCCTCTGGTACGTCAGATTGTTCTTCGACTAATTTTTGGGCAAGAGCATAAGCGATGGTTGTCTTACCAACGCCTGGCTCCCCAACCAACACCGCATTAGGTTTACCGGGTTGGCTTAAAACATGAAGAAGCTGATCGATAGATTCTTTATGACCTTCAACATCCCGACGAAGTAATCCACCTCGAGATATACTTTCAGTAACATTCAAACCAATTGTATTTAGTAGCGGCGTCCACCCGAACCCAATATCGCGACCTAAACCGCCTGCATTTTTATTCTCTGTATGATGTTTTATTACCTTTTGAATCTGAGCGTACCAAGCCACGCCCTGAGCGACATCATCGGCTTTGACATTTAATTCAGCTAAATATGTGTCGTGCCCCGGTATAGCAAATATTAAGGCCGCAACTATTGACACTGAGTTAATCTGATCACTACCGATTCTTGATGACAGCTGTTTAGCCATTTGCCATACAATCGGCATACTGGTCGGATCATCGCTAGACAAATTTACTAAAAATTCTGGGCCTATTCCGTACCTCGCCGCAAAAAACTGCCCCCCCGTACGCGAGGAAACTAATTGAGCAAGCTGTTTTGGCGATAAATTGTCGTCCATTATATATGCCAAGATTTTACGGTCTAATATAAGCGATATATCCTCAGAGTTTTCCAACGATGCCTCTGGTCGAAGATCCGCAAGCTCACCGTAATACCACAACAGCACAAATGTAATCGCACCAGCTACGCCAAGCAGTAAATGCGCGTAGATATTATGCTGGGCAAACACAAACACGCCCCAACAAACTAGTGAGGAGCCGACTATCAACCACAGTATTGACCTTAGAAAACTACCGTCAAGCTTTATAGCAATCCGCGCTTTTTGCGCCCTACTACTCTTGGTGTTTATAATTGTCGGCTTCATTTTCCGACTCCCATAGCTATCAAAACCAAAGCAACTAATGGTGCGACTGGAACCAATGCCCAAACTGCAAGCAACAATACTCCGCTGACTAACGAGAAAAACACACATACCAATCCTGTAAAAATCAGAATAGATCTGATTAAAAAGCCGATAACCCGCGATACGCTCCTGTCAATAAATGCCCTAAAATGATCGCTTAGAGAGCCTCTAACTCCGCCAGCATATGTCTGTTTGAAAGGAGCGAAAAGTGAGAAGGTCAGGTCCCTAACAGAGAACATCTCGAGACACCACTTGATTCTAGCGGTTACCGCACGCTCCCAAGCCCATTTCCAACCTAAAGAATACCACCACTTAAAGCCAAGCATTAAAAACATAAACGTATTATAACAGAGCCCACATCTGCTATCGCATTAATTAATGAAGATTCGTTAGTTTGTGATGATTTGTTCTAACAAATCACCCAATACATAAGCTAGACTTGCTGCGATCGCACCAAGGATGCCCGTCTCAATCACTGCCCTAATAACAGGAGTATGGGCTACTTTACTTTTGAGCAGTCCAATTAATACAAACGCCAGGCCAGTAAGTCCGATCGAAATCGGGAACAAATTCGCACTCTCCAGATTAAAAATCAAATCAAAAGTATATGATAACAGTGGTACTAAACCAACGAGAATGAATGCCGAGTATGTCATTAGCCCATTTATAACAGGCGAGGCCTCGTCTTTCGTAGATTGGCCTTTTTTCTCCATCAATTCAAGAGAGGATTTTGAAGACAGATATGAACCTACACTCATAGAAAACCCATCAGCAATTAAATTAGAAAAGCCCAGTACTAGCAAAATCTTTGTATCAAACCCTGCGCCCGTAGCACCGGCTACCACGGCAAAAGTTGTTACTGCGCCATCAATACCACCATAGACAAACTCGCCTAAATAATCTTCAAAATGTTGCTTTATTTTGTTATGCATATTTGTATTATAGCCTACCCGACCACCATCAGCATATTCAACATCCATACAATTATGATTGGTACGACCAGATTGTCCGAGCCTTTAACTGAAATTGCTTCGAAAAATGTGGCAAATAACGGCACCCAGATTATCCCAGCTAATCCTAGTTGCGAAAACCCTGCATCAAGTACAAACACTAAAACTGATAAAATCATCATCGAAGTTACAAGGAATGCAATGTTCCCGACAATTGATTTTTTATAGCCCGCTACTTTATACACCGTCTTATTTCCCCACTTTTCACCGATTAACGCCGCCAATCCATCTGCAAGACCAAGGTGTAGCATAGCAACAACGAAGATCCAATCACTGCTAGCGAAAAATAAAGTCGCGGCAATGCCAATCGGGAATAAAATATCGCCCCAAGTGCGACGCTCAATTGCGTGTATAGAATTAAACCAACCTAAGTAACGCGAAGCCAGCACCACCAACACAAACGCTACACATGCAAGATAGATCAACCAATCAGGCATAAAAAAGGGCCAAAAGGCCACGAAAGTCCCGACCGTCATATGGACAAACTTCCTGGTGACTTCGGGACGCAAATGATGGTCTCGGCGAAGCTTTTCTGCCAATTTTATAAGACAATAAACAACAACGAGAGATAAGAGGCCAAGAATCATAACCACTATTGTAGCACTATAGAATAGTCTATGAGCGTTTTGTTAAACGTAGTCGTAGATTAGACAAATAATGCTTCGGGTCAAGGTCTGGATGTGATTTGATGTAGGCAAGGTGTGCGTCAGTAAAGGAGATTCGATTATCTGGCCAAAGCTCGCTATTAGCTCGAAAGGCCGATACAGTTACCATGTCTTTATTTTGTTCCATTCCGTATAAGATTTCTCGCATTTCATCCTCTGATAGATGATTTTCTGCTGTTATATCGCTCATTTTTTTACGAATGTCAGTGCCTGTCCTGTCTGGCCTGCTCGACCAGCCCTTCCTATTCTATGTATATAGTCGTCATACGACTGAGGCAAAGAATAATTAATTACATGCGAGATATCTGCAATATCAATCCCTCGCGCAGCAACATCCGTTGCAACTAAGATATCGGTTTCGTTCATTTTGAACTTACGAAGTGCTCGTTGTCGCTGACCTTGTGTCTTTCCGCCATGAATAATATCGGCTTTGAAGCCCCGTATTACTAGTTCTTTACTCAGTCGATCGACACTACGACGCGTCTCTTCGAAAATCAAAGTCTTTTTAGTTTTGTCGTGAATAAGCGTGTCGTGTAGTTTGTCGATTTTGTCTTTATCGCTAGAATACTGCATCACATCTTGGGCAACGTTATCACTAGTACTACCAGTTTTAACCGACACTCTAACAGGATCAATCAAAAATCCATTAATTAGTCCGTCAATCTTTCGATCAATAGTAGCCGAGAAAAAGAATGACTGACGTTGTTTTGGTAGTCCCGCCAAGATCTCACTAATATCAGGCAAGAATCCCATATCAAGCATTCGATCAACTTCATCTAGTACTAGGATGTTGATATTCGCAAGATTGATGTTACGTCGCTCGATATGGTCCTTGATTCGTCCAGGCGTACCAATTATTAGTCTTGGTCGCGCAGATAGTTGCCTAATTTGCTTGTACATTGGCTGTCCGCCAATAAGTACGGCTGATCGCACATTCAATCCAATGGCAAAATCATGAAATTCTACTTCAATTTGTTGTGCTAGCTCACGCGTTGGTGCAATCACAATCGCTGAAGCATTTCGATCGGTTATTAGCTTTTGAATAATAGGTAGCGCGAAAGCTGCAGTTTTACCTGTACCGGTATCAGCAATACCGATAATATCTTTGCCTAGTAGTGCGTGCTTTATAGTCTGATCCTGAATCGGTGACGGTTTAATAAAGTTTTTACGCTCGATATTAGCTTTAATAGCCTGATCTAGGTCAAAATCGGCAAACAGATTTTCTGGTTCAACCTCTACTTGATTAACTGGCTTAGCTGATTTAACAAACTTCGCTGGGTCAATATATTGCTTGCGAGGACCACGATTTGATGACCGATTTCGGTTTCCGCCGCCACTAAAATTATTATTACTGTAGTTGCGCCTCTGATTTGGGCGCGCATGTTTTGTATACATAAAAGAAAAAATCCTTTGGTTAGTTATTGATTATCACTCGATTGAAATAAACGAAATCGAGTACTTTTTTGTAACTAACCCGGATTCATATAAAACAACTTAATTTAACAATAGCACGATATATTACAGATGTCAATCTTTGTTTGGCTTGGTTTTTTCAAAACAATCCACGCACACATGATATTTAATCACCTGATTTTTTTCGTCCGGAGGGCTCAGTAATATCGCGCCAAACTTTGTTAACTCGTTTCCACAATAATCACAATTTGGTTTTATCGCCATAAATCAATTATACATATACGCGCCTAACGAACGCGGCTTGAACTAGTGGAGTGGCTACTGGATGAACAACTATGCAACAGAAAGCTCTAGAACAACTGCTTGTGCCTTGCTCATATCTACATCATCTACAGCATATGCTCGTGGAAATGGAGAACCGCCTTGGTACCAGGGCTGTAACCAAGGTGCAAATAGATAAAGTGCGCCACGACCCAACTCGAATTGGTATCTGCGATACCAGCTGTAACCAAATGCATCTGTATGGGGCATACTTTCGTCAAACTCTTGTCCAGCAACTGTATTGATCCCACTATTCTTTAAACTCCCGATTCCTGACGCAGTTTTACCAGACGCATATTGTATAAGTGTCGCGACATGTCTTTCTTTTAAAGCAAGATCTATTCCGCCTTCGAGACGCCTAGCCTCAGCAAGCTCATAAGGAACTGCTGTCTCGTCAAACCCAGCGGCAAGTTCACTCACTGCTTGACCGACAGTTCTTGTAAGTAATCTGTCGTCGTCAAAATAATCTGTTGGATTATTGCTGGGAAATAACACATGATCCATCATCTCTAATAGACGCTGTTCTCGCATATGCTGAGACTCGGCACTGTCAAATGAAAAACTCATGCAGAATACTATACACTATGACGATACATTCGTCAATACTCCCCGGCCAAACGTACTTTACAAACTAAAAGAACCCTGATCTGGATTATTAATAACGGACGATTTCCTTTATGGTCAGGGCAGCAGGACTGTTCATTTTCTGTTAGCGACTAGTTGGCGAAGCCAACGCGCATACATACAAGTAGGTAAAACGTAAATAGCCATCAGGCTATTTACGACCCAAGGGTTCTCGTCCTACTAAAACAAAAATCCTTCATAGTTTCGCTACAAAGCGAAACGACGAAGGATGGTCGGGGTAGCAGGACTCGAACCTGCGACCTCGCGGTCCCAAACCGCGCGCGCTAGCCAACTGCGCCATACCCCGATTAATATATTTATGTAAAGGTTCGAGTATCAATTGTATAGGACTCGGTCACCTTCGGCGACCCCGAAACTTCATGATTGCCAACAAGTTGTCATCAGAAGGTTTCCTTGCGAAATGCCATTCAAGGCATTTCTCACCTGCGACCTCGCGGTCCCAAACCGCGCGCGCTAGCCAACTGCGCCATACCCCGAAACAGAGGAAATTATACCTTAATGTGATAGTGAATTCTAGTCTAGCTCGAATTCGTAAATCTCGGCGTTTTCGAATTTTTCATGATCCATAAAATCATGATGAGGAATATTATTAATCACTGCCCTTACCATACGCCCTGTAGCGCCGTGGCTAACAAGCACAATATTCTGTCCAGGAAGTTTTTTTATTCTATTCATTCCTTCTTGCACCCGAGCCTTTACGCTATCGGGCTTTTCAATGTCATCTACTAATCTGCCTTCTTCGATATGCCTTCGAAGGGTTTCGTATGATTTGCCTGAATAATATGCATTGTATACCTCGACAAATGCTTCATCGATGATTATATCTTTCAGGCTTATCCCGATCTCTTTGGCTATGATTGTGGCTGTATCTATAGTTCGTTCCATCGGCGAGCACACAATAGAATCGATATTTTTGAGTTTGAGTTTTTGACCAGCTTTTCGTGCCTGAGATTTTCCATTCTTTGTTAGAGGAGATTCGTACTCTCCACCCGCAATAATATTGTTAACATTAGCCTCCGTCTCTCCATGTCTAACAAAATATATCTTTTTCATCTCAAATTATTTAGCGAATTCGACAGCGCGGGTTTCACGAATGACATTCACTTTAATCGTACCCGGATACTGCATTGTTGACTCTACTTTATTAGCGATATCACGTGCTAGCTTTATAGCATTTAGATCGTCAACATCTGTTGGACGAACAAACACTCGTATCTCTCGCCCTGCGCTAATCGCATAAGCCTTTTCAATACCAGGAAAGCCTGTAGCCACGTTCTCGAGGTCTTTCATTCTCTCGACGAAGTTCTCGGCACTAATGTTACGAGCACCCGGTCGAGACGCACTTATCGCATCCACGACGCGCACAATCAACGCTTCGGTAGTCGTAGCTTCGACGTCGTCATGGTGAGCCTCGGCTGCATGGGCTACTTCTTCTGGTACACCATATTTTCTGGCCATTTCACCACTGATATGATGATGCTTGCCCTCTATCTTGTGAGTCAGTGCCTTACCCATATCATGGATCAGCGCAGCGTATTTTGCAGTCTTTACGTCTGCACCTAACTCTTCTGCAATTACGCCAGCGATATGCGCCATCTCGGTACTATGCTTTAGTACATTCTGACCATAAGACGTACGGTATTTTAGCTCACCAATTAACTGCAAGACTTCTTTTGGTATACCAACTATACCAACATCGCGTGCCGCGTCTTCGCCTGCGCGCATAACGTCTTTTTGAACGTTCTTTTGCGCTTTTTCGACAGCTTCTTCTATTCGTCCAGGGTGGAATCGCCCATCCTTTAATAACGCCTCTAACGTCTGCCGAGCAACTTCACGACGCACAGGGTCAAAACTCGATAGCACTACATAGCCGGGAGTATCATCTACCATAATGTCCACACCTGTTGCACGTTGCAAAGCCTGAATATTACGGCCTTCCTTGCCGATAATTCGACCTTTCATCTCCTCATCTTCTAATTTGATCGAAGTAATAGTGCGTTCGGCGGTTACTTCGCTGGCCATCCGCTCCATAGCGCTAGTTATAATAAACGCCGCTTTATCCTCAGCGGTGTCTTTAGCTTCATTTTGCATCTTGGCAATCATGCTGAGCAGATCTTCTTTGATGTCTCGTTCGGTCATTTTCATTAACTTGTCAGCTGCATCAGCTTTAGTTAATTTGGCGACTTTTTCTAATTTGTCTTGTTGTTTTTTGCGAATATCCCTAATCTCATCTTTTAATGATTCGATTTCTTCTTCTGATTTTCTAACTTTTTCGGTTCGTTTATCAATCTCGTCGAGCTTTTTATCTAGAGATTCTTCACGATCAAGTAATCTTTTCTCGACGTCCTTTGTTTCGCGACGACGCGATTGTTCTTCTCTTCTCGCAGTATCTGCGATTTCGTGAGCTTCGGTTTTTGCTTTAGATATTAGGCTCTCTGCCTCTTTTTTGGCTTTATCTAGCTCTTTTTTAGTTTTTTCTTCTACTGCTCCTGATTTTTGTTTTTGAACATAAGTACTAACACCAAAACCAGTGCCAATACCAACCACAGCCAAAACTATGCTAATTGGTTCCATATCCCTATCCTTCCCTGTTGTTCTGGCGATTTTTGCCAACGATCACTATCACTTCTTTAGTCAGCTAAAATATCCAGATTTTTCAATTGTTACTAAAAATTACTTACGGATTACACGTCCAAAACGTCGTCTGTATTCCTATATATAATGATAATCTAGTGAGCCCAATCTAGCAATAAATAATCGAATAATCGTGGTACTATATATAAAATGATTGGTTACGTAAAAGCCCCAGACAGTTGCGAATTACCGTGCGATTATGCGACATGGCAAGATATGTGGGATTTAGGAGAAGAAGGTAGCGCTAGATTACGTGAAGCTATCGCAGACGATAATGCTCATCGTGGCGAAACTTTACGCGAAAGACTTTCCCCGCGGGCCGTGGAGGCTGTTGAAAAATACATGGGACATATTGCTGACGATTTTCTCCGCTCGATACCCTACTAATCTTATTTTTTCTGCTGTGTTATGTGTGGATCTCGGCCATATTCTGGCATCACTAATTCGTCATTATCTCCAGCGTCGAGGCGACGTACACATTCTGCCTGCCAGTCTGGTCCTGTCTGACCAACTATCGGAATTTGTAATTCGATAGCCATAGTATTTAATACTGTTAAGCCTATGCGCAGACCGGTAAAGCTACCGGGCCCTTTATAACAAATTATTCCTGTCAGATCCCTTAATTCAAGTTTATGTTTTTCTAGTAATTCGCGTATCTTTATATGAATAGTATTTCCAAGCTCGCGATGAGCTACCCAAATAATCTCATCAATCTTTTTACCACTATCAAACATAGCAATCTCTGCATCGGGGTTATCTGATCGGAGACTAAGAATCATAAGTCTTTTACCAAATATCCTAAATTATTCGGGCACATCAAAGTAAGTTTTCTGGAATCATCCACACTTGGTACAAACTTAATTATTAATCTTTCAGGCGGTAATTGTTTGCCCGCATCTTTGGCCCATTCGATAACAGTTACGACTTTTTTATCGCCGAGAGCATCCTCTAATTCAAATCCAACCATTCCGGCTTCGTCCAGACGATAAAAATCAAAATGCCAAATCTCAAATCGCGGTGCACTGTAAACATTTTTTATCGTAAACGTCGGGCTAGATACGCCGTCTTCTGAGCCCGCCCCGCGCGCTAATCCCCTAACAAAGGTTGTCTTCCCGCCGCCCAAGTCGCTATTTAGTTCAATTACTTCACCGCCTTGCAACTGTTGGCCAATTTTTTCGCCCAACTTTTCAGTATCATCAGCACTCGAAGCCGTAATATTATGCGTTTGTCTGTTGCTCATCTGTAAAGATGTTACCTTATTACGCATGCGGGTTCAAAACTTACAGCGGGCGATGTATACTGGTTAAGCATATGATTCTTGGGCAACAATTACTTAACAAACCTGTACTAAGCTTGCGCACTAGTGCGCCAGTTGCCTCTGTAACTGCAATTATAGTAAACCCCAACAACCTCAAGATTGAAGGGTGGCATGCCAGTGATATGAACCGTAAAACAGATGGTATTTTACTAGCTCAAGATATCCGCGATATTATGCCTCAAGGTTTTGCCGTCAATGATCACGACGCTATCTCTAACCCCAGTGACTTAATTCGTCTAAAGCCGATTCTAGATATTAACTTTGAACTAATCGGAAAACCCGTATACACCGAAGACAAAAAACGACTAGGCAAAGTCACAGACTATGCTTTTGAAAAGACGGGGTTTTTTATCCAAAAAATCTATGTCGAACAATCAATAGTAAAAAGCTTTAGTGGCGGAAGTCTAATTGTCGATCGGTCTCAGATTATCGAAATTACCCATAAAAGAATTACTGTAAAAGAAGCTAATGAACGGGGTAGCGTGACCGTCTCTAATCAAGCTGTTCAACAAGAAGCGGCGCCCGCCTAGCCTAGTTTCATAGCTTCTTTGACATCACTATAGCTAAAGCCTTGACGTAACAAATACGCAATTAGTTTTTGGTCATCCTGATAGCGACTTTGGGTACGTTTTTTTGCAATAAGTTCACGAATAACGGCTAGCTCATCGGTTTCATCATCCGCCAGCACCCCATCAATAACAGATTGTTCAACTCGTTTTTGTTTTAATTCCTGTGATAACTTCCGCTTACTCGTGGCTTTGAGCAATCTTCGATTATCCACCCACGCCTTTGCAAAAATATAATCATCAATATACTGCAGTCTTTTTAACCTTGTTATTATTTGATCAATGATCTCGGACTCATTGTCTTTACGTCTTAAATAATCTCGTAGCTCCCACTCACTACGCGCTCGCCTCGACAACATATCTAGACTACGCATATAAGCTTTATCTAAAACTGCCGTCTGTTTTAACTGTTCTAGTTCGGTGGTTGTATATTCCCTATTCAGTCTAATCCCTGACTTCATCAATTCGTTCTCTGATAAAGAAAAGGAATATTTATCATCAATAAAAATCGAATACCTATCCTGCCGTTTCACTTGCTGCTTTATATCTGTGATTTTTAGCATAGTTTAATAGTATCAAGATTTGTCGATTCCCTTCACGCTTGACATCATGAGAAGTTTTAGTGTAGATTCATAACATAAGCGTAAAAAATAAAAAAGGTTAACAAAAAATGACAAAACAAAACAACAAAGGCTTTTCTCACATAGAAGCATTTTTTATATTACTAATAGTTGTAGTTATCGGTGCTGTCGGTTTTAGCGTTTACAAGCGATCGTCTAATGGCGCCAACGAGGAATTCATTAAATCTGCTGAGGCACAAGGTTGCCCTATAGCCGCCCAAACCTCTGTCAAGGCACAAGAATTCTACAAAAAAAACAAAGCCACTTTCATGAAAGATTATGGATCAAAATATTTATGGGTCTGGAAACTTGGCCTACCTTATCCTGAAAATGCCCCTTATGCGAAAAATGCAGACGACTGGGATAAGGCTGATATGTCAACCCTAAATCGCTCAGAATCAAACATGTACAGAAGAAGTACTTTTAAATTCGATTGTGCAATCGAGAAAAAATGTGGCACCGAAGCAACGTCCGATTACGACAATCAGAACAGGGTAAGATGGTGCGTAGGTAAAGAACGAATTAAGACCCAGCCGGCTAGCTTCAAAGGTATGAAAACTGTAGCTAACGACAACAAAGGTATGAAAGTAAAGGCTTGTCGAGTGTCCAGTGATCCAAAAAAACAAATACGATTCGGAGTATTTGATACCTACGCTGAAGCTAAAAAGATAGTAGAGAACTACGAAAAGAAAACAGGCGTAAAATTCAAAGCAGCGGCTATACCGAGCGGATTCACTCCTGAACGATGGAAAAAGATGACCGTGTACGATAAAGGGGGGACAGACAAAGAACGCGCAATTGCAGAAGTACAAAAACGACTTTACGATGTTACCTATAAAACTGATGAAAGCGCTTGGTACAATACCATGCCAACACACGCTTATCTCAAAATGAACAAAGGATTAAAGCGCAAATATTATGGTGGCAAAACTAATAGTGCATCACTACAGCAAGTAAGAACTGCTGAAAGCGTAGTGTGGATGGGTGGCGTATATTTACGAACTCCTCTTGATGGGGCGAGCGAGACAATATTCCACTACAACAAAATTGAAGGCTACCACAAAAGCGCCAACAAGGGAGAGAAAAACCCAATCGTTCACTTCTCGGTCACTTACTGGCGTACTATTCCAAAACTTAGCCATTCCACAGACTGGATGGGCACACACCCCGTTATATCTGACAGCTCAAACTCTACGAAGAGAGTATTCAAGGCAGAAACTCGGTTTAATAAACTAGCGAAGTGTAGCAACACGATGTACCCAACATCGCTCTACGAACTAGCTAAAAAAGAAGGCTGGGACTCGTAAATGACAAAACAGAACA
>DAISWO010000007.1:0-31652 GCA_036826295.1 Candidatus Saccharimonadota bacterium
TACTCTACTTTTGCCTCGCGGACTTTTTTGGCAATTTCTTCCATGATTTTTGGATTTTCTTCTAAGTATTTTTTAGCAGCTTCACGGCCCTGTGAGATTTTTTCACCTTTATAGCTAAACCAAGCGCCAGCTTTTTCTACAATCTCCTTGTCTGTAGCCATATCTAGAATGTCACCCGACCGGCTTATGCCTTGGTTATACATAATGTCGAATTCTGCAATTCTAAAAGGCGGAGCAATCTTGTTCTTCACAACTTTTACTTTTGTACGGTTTCCGATAATCTCTTCGCCTTTTTTAATCTGTCCAATCCGCCGAATATCCATACGTACGCTGGCATAAAACTTCAAGGCGTTCCCGCCAGTAGTAGTCTCTGGATTGCCAAACATTACCCCAATCTTCATTCTAATTTGGTTGATAAAGATTACGGTAGCGTTCGAACGATTAATTACCCCTGTTAACTTCCGTAGCGCCTGACTCATTAGTCGCGCTTGGAGCCCCATGTGACTATCGCCCATGTCGCCTTCGATCTCGGCCCTAGGCACTAAGGCGGCAACAGAGTCTACCACGATCACATCAACTGCGTTTGAACGAACGAGTGTCTCAGCTATTTCTAAAGCTTGTTCGCCATTATCGGGTTGCGATACCAGCAAATTCTCGGTCTTAACACCTAGTCTTTTGGCATAAGCTGGGTCAAGGGCGTGCTCAGCATCAATAAATGCGGCTCGACCACCAGTTTTTTGAGCCTCGGCAATTACGTGCAAGGCAAGAGTTGTCTTTCCGGAGCTCTCAGGACCGTAAATCTCTATAATTCGGCCTTTTGGTATACCGCCACCGAGCGCCAAGTCGAGTGAGATACTGCCGGTCGGGATACATTCAACGTCAGCATTGGTTCCCTCGCCCAGTTTCATGATAGAACCTTTGCCGAATTGTTTTTCAATATGATCTAGTGCTAGCCCTAGAGCTTTATCCTTACCAGACTTCTCGTTTTCTTTTGCTTCAGTTTTTTTAGTATCAGCCTTGCTCGCCATACAATTTATACCCTCCAGAATTTTGTAATTTTATCGTAAACCTAGTATAGCAAATATTTATGCGTACATAGAGATGAATATACCGATTACAACACATGGTCGATAAAGCATAAGCGGTGGTACACTATAAGTAATATGAAATATATGCAAAAGCTAAATAATGGTTTTACACTAGTAGAAATCATGATGGTGGTAATGGTTCTAGGAATTCTCGCCACTATTGCATACGCCACAGTTGGACAAGGCTACAAGCAAAAAGCATATTATACTCGCGCTATTGCCGAGCTCAATGCCATGGGTAATGCTGCCAATCTTTATGTTTCTAAATACAATGATTATCCAGCAGACGTAGTTAGGGATGTGCCGGCAGATTTAAAAGAATTCGTCCAAGGACAAGAGAACATTGACGAGTGGCCAAAAGCGCCATGGCCAGGAAGCGTATACGACTATGATAATTGGCCACCTGATGATAATGGACCGAATCACACCTACCAAATCAGTATTAGGTTATGCAACGCTGGCGACACAGCAACCTGCAAAAAAAATGCTAGCAAATATTTAAAAGAGTACGTCTCCGCCGATACACTAGCTAATTGGGACTCGAATAGCTCGGTATATTATTGCATCAAAGGATCTTGCAGATCGCACCAGTCAAAACCTATTAGCCATCCAGGTTACTGTATTAATTGTGGTGAGACAAAAAGTTTTATCAACTAAAGATGGTTATGTTAAACAGGATTTTATATAATATTTAGAAATAGCTATGAAAATATCAGATGCACTAGTTGAAAAATTACTACTCGATTCCAAAATAACCACCAAAGAAAAGCTGAATAAGCTTCGTACTGAAGCTGTCGCAGAAAAGTCTAATCTGCAAACAGCCGTTATAAAAAATGGCATGATTAGCGAGAAAGACCTTGTAAAACTCTACTCCAAAGAAGCCGACGTTCCGTTTATCGACCTTAACCCGAAAGAGGTAAAGCGTGAAGTTCTGAGATTGATACCAGAGCGAATCGCCAAACAATATAACGCTGTAGTTTTCGACGTAGATGAAAAAGGTAGCAAACTTCTCGCGATGGAAGATCCTGACGATATACAGGCAGTCAACTTTTTACAAAAACAATTAGGGACTAACCTTAAAGTGTATGTTGCCTCCTCGGTTGCTATCCAGTCAGCCATCGATCAATACAAAGGTAACATCGGTAGCGAACTGACAAAAGTTATCTCTGACGGAGAAGATGACGATTCTAAAGAAAAAGAAGATGAAGTTAGTGAAGACGAGCTAGCCGAAGACTCTCCTGTAGCACAAACTGTTAATTTATTGATAGAGTATGCCATTAAAGCTGGGGCTAGTGATATCCATATCGAACCTCGCGAAAACCATGTCCTAATTAGATACAGGGTTGACGGCGTACTTCGAGAAGCAAACAAGTTGCCAAAAAAAGTTATTGCCGCACTAATTTCCCGCATAAAAATACTCGCAAACCTAAAAATTGACGAACATCGTGCTCCACAGGATGGTCGATTCAAAATATCAGTTTCCGGTCAAGTCTATGCCCTTCGTGTATCTACCCTGCCAATCATGGATGGCGAAAAAGTCGTTATGCGAATCTTGAACGAATCTAGCGAAGCCCTAACGCTTGAAGACTTAGGCTACTGGGGACATTCCTTAGACTGCGTCAATCGTGCTATGACTCAACCATACGGCATGATCCTAGTAACCGGCCCAACAGGATCGGGTAAATCCACTAGTTTATTTAGTGTGCTGAATAAAATCAGTAAGCCATCGGTAAATATCTCGACAGTTGAAGATCCGGTCGAATATAGAATTGGAGGTGCAAACCAAACGCAAGTAAACCCAATCGCTGGTATGACATTCGTTAATGGCTTACGTGCGCTACTACGACAAGACCCAAATATCATCATGGTCGGAGAGATTAGAGATACAGAGACCGCTAACCTAGCAATCCAGGCTGCCCTTACTGGGCATTTAGTGTTCTCGACTCTCCATACCAATAATGCTGCAACTTGCTTGCCTAGGCTACTAGATATGGACGTTGAACCATTCTTAATCGCATCTACTGTGAGAGCAGTTATTGGGCAACGATTAGTAAGACGTCTGTGTGTTGATTGTCGAGAAGTTTATGAGCCCGACGAGGCGGCACAAAAACACCTTGCTAACATTTTCCACACTGACGACCCTAGCGTAATGAAGCACATCAACGAGCTAGAAAAACAAGCACTAGAGGCCGGACAAGGCAAAACTAACACTAGTAAAACTAGAAAAGAAGACACCTCGCAACTTGGCACTAGCGAGACTAAAGTTCTAAAATTATGGAAGGCCCATGACGGAGGTTGTGATAGCTGTAACAGAACTGGTTACAAGGGACGAATGGGGATCTATGAAGTACTCGAAATTACAGGTGAGATTCAAAAACAAATAGTAGGCAGCGCAACAAGTGACGCTCTGCAACAACAAGCAATTAAAGATGGCATGGTTACAATGCAACTCGATGGCTTAATTAAGGCTCTCCGTGCACAAACTTCGATCGAAGAATTACTGCGCGTTACGACAGAAACCTGATAAAAATATGGCCTTATTTAAATACACCGCCAATACTAAAGATGGAAAAACCGTAAACGGTTCGGGAGAATCCCCAAATAAAGAAGCATTAATATCTAGCTTGCGTAAGCAAGGCTTAACTCCTTTTGTCATAAAAGAGCAAAGCTCGGGGTCCAAGTTCTTCACGAATTTTGGCAAATCAAAAAAAGTAAAAATAAAAGACTTGGCGGTATTCAACAGACAGCTATCGACAATGGTTTCCGCTGGAGTCCCCCTTAACCGCGCACTCGACACCCTGAAAGAACAGACAAAAAACAAGTACTTCAAGGAAGTTATTGCGGGCATATCTAAAGATGTACAAGGCGGAACTCCTCTAGCAGATGGATTCGCCAAATATCCAAGAGTATTTAACGATGTATACGTAAACATGGTTCGTGCTGGTGAGGCTGGCGGAATATTGGACGAGATTTTAAAGCGATTAGCTATCCAAATAGAGAGTGATTCGAGTATGAAAAAACGAATAAAGTCAGCAATGGCTTACCCAGTCGTGATTTTAACAGTAACTGTTTTTGCTTTTTTTGGAATAATGATTTTTATTATCCCAAAAATTGGCGCAATTATTAAAGACCTGGGCGGTGGTGAAGATTCTCTGCCTGTTTACACAAAGGCTATGCTGTCAATTAGCGGATTCATGCAACACAATGCAATCTTTATAGTTGTGATAGTTGTTGTTTCTGTATTTATTTTGAAAAAATGGGTGCGTTCTCCAAAAGGAAAAAAACAATTTCATGGTTTACTGCTTAAAACCCCGGTGGTAAGCAATGTAGTAATTAAAATAGCCATCGCTAGGTTTGCTAGAACTTTTGCTTCTCTAATGTCATCTGGAGTTGGAGTTTTAGATGCACTAGAAGTCACTGGTGGCGCTATTGGCAATCTTGTAATCGAGGATGAGCTAAAAAACGCGGCCAAAGAGGTTAAGAACGGAAAGCAACTATCCGAACCTCTGTCTAAGAGTAAGCACTTTCCGCCAATAGTCGCTCAAATGCTCGCGGTAGGTGAAGAGTCTGGACAAATCGATACGATATTAGTCAAAGTTGCTGACTTTTACGAGGAAGATGTAGAAACCGCCATCGATGGTCTAGCTTCGATCATTGAGCCTATAATGATTATTTTACTCGGAACGGTGGTGGGTATAATTGCAGCAAGTGTCATGGGTCCGATTGCAGGACTTAGCAAAACCGTTGGTGGTCAGTAGTGGATAACTCAGCATAAAATGCTTGACGAGACGTCGCTTATGTTTATAATTAGGTCTAGTTAGGAAAAATATCGGTTAAATATCCGATGTGACCTACGCTTACTACATAATAAAAAATAATCATAAGGAGGGTGGGTCCAAATGACTTCACTAAAACGTAAACAAGGCGGTTTCACAATCATAGAACTATTGATTGTGATAATCGTAATCGGTATATTAGCAACACTTGTAATAACTACTTTCAGTGGTATTCAAAGAAATGCACGAAACAGAACAAGAGAAGCTGACATCAATGCTTTGCACAGCCAACTAGAGTACTACTACGGTCAAAACGGAGTGTACCCAACGCTAGCAGATATGAACGACGCTACATTCAGGGACGATGAACTAAAAGGCTTAGATAGCGGTGCTTTATCAGACCCTTCAAACCCAACAGTTGAAACGTTAGTTGCTGCGCCAGCTAGTGGTTCATACGCTTATGCTGTACTTGCAGACGACAACACTGCTTGTGATAACAGTACGAAAGATTGTACTAAATACACACTAACAGCAACATATGAAGGTGGAGGAACATTCGTAAAGAATAGCCTTAACTAGTAGTAGGTAAGCAATTTCGATAAAACAGACCTAAATAACTTAGGTCTGTTTTTTTATCAAAGCCTAAAAGTGATAAAGTATTAATAAGCATGAGCATGAATAACCGGAGATCAGATGGGTTCGCTACAGTCGAACTACTTGTAACAATTATCATTATTGGACTTGTTTTTGGTTCATTTATAACAACTTTTAATACTATTTCAAATATCAATAAAAAAGCCCGAGATATTCAAAAATCTAATGTTATTGCTTTTGAAAAACTTCAGAAATACGAGAATACTGACTTCGGAAGTCTACCTAATTCTTCAATAAATGGGACCTGGGATGAGATTGAAGATTTTAGTAACGAGATACCTGATACGGTTGAGTCTCCAAGAGTCGGAAAAGCCTACGTTAACACCAACTCAAATACTCTCAAGCAAATTGGAGTCCAAGTAGAATTTGGGTCTGGCGGAAGTAAACAAACGATAACATACGTAACCTACGTTCAAAAGAATGGGGTCGGACGATGAAATTAATAGCTAAGCAAAAAGGCTTTACTCTAATTGAAGTACTTGTGGTCGCACCCTTAATGATGATGACGATAATCATCATGATGACTTACTTGTTTAACCTTTTCGGCCAACTCACTCAAGAAGGAGCCAGCCTCAGGCTAACTACTGACGCTCAGCTCATTACCCTAGCACTTCAAGATGATATTTATTTTGCGAATGCGTTTGTGAGCACCATAAACTCTGGCCTCGCCGATACTTACGACCCTAGTGGTGGGTGGCAATACAATACAAGCCCAGAAACATTGATAATTTCTACCCCAGCCCTTACGAAAAATAACCGAGACCCAGACCGCCAGCCAGTATATATAAACACAGAGGGTTGTGAGCCAGGAAATATATCCAATAATAGTTTTTTGTATAACAATATCGTGGTATTTGTTAGTGGCACCAACCTCTACAAGAGAACACTAACAGCTCCAAATTACATATCGACATGTGGCACAAGTTACGATAAACAAACCTGCCCAGAAGATCAAAGTTCTACGACGTGTCCTAAAGATATCTTGCTATCCGACAAGCTCAACAGTTTTCAGATTTCCTATTTTGATGCAAACAATACAGAGGTAGCCGTGCCGGAGCAAGCCCAATTAATAAAGATTGATGTACAGTTAAAAGATCGGGCATTCGCGGACGATATATTTGGCAGTTCAAGTATATCCCTAAAAAGGCTTAACCAATGACAAAGAATCCCTTACAAATACTAGTCACAAAATTTAGAATTGAAAGCAAAAGCGGGTTTGCGCTACCTACAATTATTTTACTGACACTAATTATGTCTTTTGTTGCTTATGCGGCATTGATTCAATCAAACAATAACCTTAACCTTGCATACAAACAGACCTATATACAAATAGCCAGAACTGCTTCAAAATCAGCAATCGATTACGCTCAAGAGCAATTCGATAGCTCCTTGTGTGGAGCATATACCGGCACACCAGAGACAGACCTAATCACAAATGACAGATATAGAGTAACTATTAAGGCTGAGGTACTTGACACAAGTGCAGACGGCTTTGAAAAAACGATCAAGGCAACTGGGAGTGTTTATCTTCCAAAAACCACATCAAATGCAAAATATATTTTTGATATTAGATCAGAAATAGTGCGAACTTTTGCCTTATGCAAAACTCCAGACAACTTTAATCCAACGGTTTGGCTTGATGCAAGCGATACTTCAACTCTAAAAAAATCTAATGTCTCGACTCAAACTGTTAACTATACGACCACGTTCGGCAATGCTACAGACGCCTCAAGGGATACGATAGAAGAGAGACGGGATAACGGCTCTCAAACGTCAGGATCATGGCAGAGTAATGATCTAGAGATGCATAACTGCGATGTCGGTGAATTTTCGAGTAGTATTTGTAACAATAACTCAACTCGGCGCATGTACACCGGAATTATTTTCAAAAATACTGCCATCCCGAAAAACTCTACAATAACATCAGCAACCCTATCATTTGCCGGAGGAACACCGGCCGGAAGTAGCGGTTCGGTAAATCATATACTTTATGGACTTTATAAAAATTCTAGCGATCCTCATCTCGACTTATTTACAAGTACGGGCACTAATCAAGTAAGAACGCCAATTACTACACCAAACACCCACACAACAAGCTCTATTAGCTTCCAGACCAATAACTTCCCACCCGGTAATACATTAGGAGTAGATGTTAAGAATGTAGTGCAAGAAATGGTCAATAACTCTAACTGGTCTAATGGAAACTTGGCATTCGGCATAAATCACTCAAGCGGAAACGGAACAAGAAGAGCGAGGAAAGATGGGCTAATGCTCTCAGTTACCTACACATCAAACACAGGATCAACACAAGCAGACAACAACGAGGCAATCTCAGAATGGAGCGATAAGTCGATTTATGGCAACAATGCATTATTCACTCATGGCATTGCTCCAACACGTGTAGATAATCAAATTAATAATAAGTCGGTTGTTAGGTTTGCCGGAGGCAATTTACTAAGCACCCTAAATCCAGCGCTTAATTCAAAAAGAGAAATGACTGTCCTAGGTGTCCTTAAGCCGAATTTGTCTGCATCAGACACCGACTCAAGAATAGTGACCGGCATGCACAACAGCTATAATAACGATACTGATGGCGTTCATAGCATTATCCCGTTGATGCGTAATTCAACTAGCTCAGGTTTCAGTAATGTATACGCCTCGAATGTTTCTCAATACAAAAATTCTTTCACTTGTGGCTCCAGTTGCGAAGATCAACCGATCGTCATATCTTCGTATTTTGACTCCGTAGATTCCACTAAAACTAACTCAATGCTTAAGCTTAATGGCGCGATAGGTGCAGAGAAAAATAATATGGCTCCATCACCACCCTATACTTACAGCATTAACCAATTGTATTTTGGGGGCGGAAGAACGGGAGCGATGCCAGGTAGTGGTCAAAGGTACACTCATGGAGACTTTGCTGAGATTATTGTTTACGACTATGCGTTAGCCTGTCGGGACGTTGAATCTATAGAAGAATACCTTCGGTCAAAATGGAATATATATTCACAACCAGCCGAAACAATCTGCCCGGCCAGCACAATCCCAACTCTGTAAATATACATTTTTTTGGTATACTAATCGTAAGTGCTAATGCTTCAATAAACAATTATGGAAAACTCATATTTTTACAAAGACAAACCGTTATTCGGATTAGACATTGGATTTAACAGTGTTAAGGTCATGCAGCTAGAGAAACACAATGATATTCACCGTGTCGTCGGATATGGCGTAGCAACGTTCAAAGATGAAGCGATCAATAAAGGGATGATTGTCGATCATGAAGCAGTCGCCAAGGCAATACAACAATTATTCGAGAAAGATCTTGTTGGTGAGATAACTACTAAAAGAGTAGCATTCTCTGTGCCTGCCGCTCGTACATTTAGCAGAATATTGCATCTTCCAAAACTTGAAAAAAAAGATCTGTTTGAAGCCGTAAAGCTAGAAGCCGAACAGTACATACCTGTGCCAATCACTGATCTGTACTTAGACTTTACGATTATTCGCAAAACTGATAAGAATATCGACGTGCTCGCTGTCGCGGTGCCCAAAAAGATTGTGGACTCATACTTGCAGCTCGCTAGAATGCTGGGGTTAGAAGCTATTGTCATGGAGACAACTACCGGCTCCACAGACAGACTGTTCCGCTACACTGATCAACACAATGTGCCGTCTGTGTTAATAGATTTCGGATCAGTATCAGCTGACATTACAGTTTACGATAATTATATGGCAGTTACAGGAACCGTACCTGGGGGCGGGGACGATTTCACTAATCTGATAGCGAGTAAACTTCATGTCACGAAAGACGAGGCTCACTTAATTAAGGTCAAGTATGGCCTTGGTGCTAGCAAAAAACAGTCTGAGATAATTAGCGCCGTAACTCCAACCCTTAATCAAACACTAAAAGAAATAAAAAGGATGATTCGATATTATGAAGAACGTAGCGAATCAACCAAAAAAATTGAACAAGTAGTTACGTTTGGTGGCGGAGCCAATGTACCGGGTCTTAGCGAATATTTAATTAACGCTTTAAGAATACCTGTCCGAGCGTGCGATCCATGGAACCACATTGTCTTCAAGCATATTAAAGAACCAAATGGAGCCGAAAGGTCAATGTATATCACAGCTGCTAGCTTAGGCCTGATTAACCCAAGGGGAATATTCACATGATCAATTTACTGCCCTTGGACCAAAAAAACGAAATAATTTACGCACGAAAAAATACTCTACTACTGAAATGGAGCATGTTAATGTTGCTTGCGATATTTATCGCCATTGGACTAATTGCAGCCGGAAATTTATACATAAAATCATCTCAAGCTGACTATAATAATCAAATAGCGAGCATCACAAAGACCCTTGAATCAGAAGACTTGGCTCAAACCGAGCAAAAAATCACAGAATTATCAAATAACGTAACTTTAATCCAAAAAGTACTAGAAAATACGATTTTATTCTCAAAACTATTGAAACAAGCCGGAGCCGCTATGCCTCCCGACACAGTCTTGTCTAACTTAGAGATCTCAAAAGTAGAAGGTGGGATTGATCTAACGGCTGAGGCGAAGGACTATAAATCCGCAACTCAGATCCAAGTCAATTTAGCTGATCCAGACAATAAAGTGTTTGAAGAAGTAGATATACTATCGATAAACTGCGGAAATCCGTCGGAGTCTGGATACCCTTGCACTGTAAACTTGAGGGCTCTATTCGGGGATAATAGTCCATATCTATTCATTTCAAAATCCGATACTAATAGTTCAAGGACAAATAAAGATGAGCAGTAAGAAAGTATTCTGGGCGATGTGCGGATTGTTTTCTATTCTAGTAGTCGGTTTCTTTGCGTCAATTGTATATGGTAATTCTGTGTTAAAAAATAGTGCCGGAGATTTACTTGATCTAAAAATTAAAAATCGAATTCTAAATGAACAACAAACAGCTCTAGCAAAAGCAAAAAACGACCTAGAGAAATACAAAGATTTTGATACGATCGCAAAAACAGTTGTTCCTCAGGATAAAGATCAAGCAAAAGCAGTTAGAGAGATTATAAAGATTGCGAGTCAGAGTGGTATTGAAATTGAAAGTTTTGCCTTCCCCGCTTCCGACTTAGGCAGTAGCGCATCTGGTGCACCAAAAGCGAACCAAAATCCCGACGCACCAAAATCTGCCAACGAAAAGAATACCTCAGTAGCTAAATCTCCAGTGACCCAAGCGGTTCCGGTACCTGGCGTTTCTGGAGTATATTCGTTAGAGATGAGCATTATTCAAGGTGGGGCCGACGACGCAGCTACGGCTACATTCACGCAACTCATAACATTCTTAAAACTGCTAGAAAATAACCGTAGAACCGCTCAAGTTACTCAAATAAGAATCGACCCAGTAGGCAATAGCCCCTATCTTCAATTTACTTTAACCATTAATATATTTGTAAAGCCACAATGAAATTAGATAACTCACAAATACCAGTATTATTGTCCAAACTAAGAGAAACTATAAAACCATATATTGGATTTGCATTTGTAGTCGTAATTCTAGGTATGTATGGGCTAGTTATTTGGCAGATCCGCTCCTACGTTACACAAGAACCTTCCGAGATTATTATTGCAGAAAAGCTCAATAGCATTAATGTTCCTAAGATAGATGAAGATGCGATCAGGCGAATAACTCAACTAGAGGACAGCAATGTTCAAGTAAAGGCTTTGTTTGAGAATGCTCGCCAAAACCCGTTTACTGAGTAAAAAACGATTAGTTTCCGTAATGCTTTAGATTCTCTTCGTGTGCATTAATAATAACTTTTGATGCAACAAAAGGGTTTGGGACATAGTTGAATGTATAATTTTGCTGTTCTCCCGCCGTCTCAATAATCAAAGTACCGTAGTTAAAAGCTCGTGCAAGAAAAGTTTTTTGAGCTACAGAAACATCTTGGGTGTCGCCAATACTAAGCTGGGAGACTTTTCGGTGAAATAGTGAAATGTTGACAACCTGAGCAATTTTCTCATTAGTTATGAATATGACATTATGTTTATAAAGATAGCCATTAATGTAGCTGACTACAATGACAAAAACCGACAACAAGAAACCAAAAAAAACGACTATAGATTCGTAACCCTCTAATCCAATCTCTGAGAAAAATCCACTAGAAGCTAATGCAGTCACGACGGCAAAGATTGTCACAGCAATAAATCCACCAATGATATAAATAAATGATAGTCCAATAGGGTGCTTTCTGATCTCTAGTAACAACTTTTCGTCTGGATCAAATTCAATTAATTTGAAATAAAGTCGACCAAAACTCGATAGATGTTTCAAGCCTTGTTTATCTGGTTCGGTACTTTCTTCCATAGCTGATAGAGCAATTATATCAGTTTCTGTTGATCATCAGATAGTTTAACGGTTCTTCCGAGATGCTTATGAGCTTTCGGCGTAGTTTTTCGCCCTCTCGGAGTTCTCTCTAGTAATCCTATCTGCATTAAATATGGCTCATGAAAGTCTTCGATAGTGGTTCTTTCTTCGCTAGTTAATGCAGCTAAAGTCTCAAGACCCACAGGACCACCATTATAATTATCGATTACAGCAAGTAGTAGCCTTCTGTCTGACGGATCGAGACCCAGCTCATCTATTTCAAGCAACTCTAGCGCCTTAAGGCTTAGTGGATTGTCAATAATCCCGTCACCATTAACGTCAGCATAATCACGAACGCGTTTCAGCAACCTGTTAGCAATACGCGGCGTCAGGCGCGCCCTCTTTGCTAGTTCTACAGCAGCAGGTTCGTCTATTTTAACCCCTAGTATTCCAGCGGAACGCTTTATTATCTTGGCAATTTCCTCTGGTGTATAAAATTCTAGTCTATGAATCATGCCAAACCTGTCGCGCAGTGGCGCTGCTAATGCACCAGTCCTAGTGGTAGCACCAATAATCGTAAACTTCGGCAAATCAAGGCGTAGACTCTTGGCGCTCGGCCCTTTGCCTAGCATAATATCTAGCTTGAAATCTTCCATCGCGCTATAAAGCACTTCCTCGACCGATCGATGCAGTCTATGTATCTCGTCAATAAATAATATATCCCCGTCTTGCAAATTCGTCAGTAGGCTTGCTAAATCCCCTGCCCGCTCAATTGCTGGCCCGCTAGTGATTCTAATCTGCGCACCCATTTCATTAGCAATGACACTCGCAAGAGTTGTTTTACCGAGCCCTGGCGGCCCATACAGTAGCACATGGTCAACCGGTTCCCCGCGTTTTTTTGCCGCATCAATAGATAATTGTAGGTTTTTCTTTATCCGCTCTTGGCCAATATAATTAGCAAAATCTTTCGGACGCAGTGTGACCTCGAGCTCTTGCTCGTCTTTATTATCCGGTTCATCTGGTTGTGTTATCCGCTCAATTGCCATTATCGAACGCCTTTCAGGGCTTGTTTGATTCTCTCTTCAGTCGAGAGGTCTTTGTCGATGTTTTGCAGTGCTAGTTGTGCATCTATTTCTTGGTAGCCTAGTGCAACAAGTGCCTGCACGGCTTCATCGCTTTGATTTACACTGCCACGATTTATTATGTCGTCAGCGCCCGTCCCTGCCACGATGCCAACTTTATCACGTAGTTCTACAACTATTTGCTCGGCAGCGCGTTTACCCACGCCTTTGGCGGTCTGAAGTGTCTTTACTTCGCCGGCGGCAATTGCCGATCGTACATAATCCCCAGATCCTATGTCTAATACTGCCAATGCTACCTTTGGACCAACATTCTTAACACTCAGTAGTTGTTCAAAAAGCTGTTTTGTCTCGATTCTGCTAAATCCGAATAGGTCATGTGATGCTTCGCGGATATGCTCATAAACATACAGTTTTGCTTTTTCATCCAGCGCTAACTTTGCATAATCGTCTACAGTTACTAGCAGCCCATAACCAACCCCATTTACATCTACAACTATAGAATCGGTAAACTTTTCACTCACTATGCCGCTCAATGTAGATATCATACTTAAGACTATTATCGCATATTCATGCTACAACAGATAGCCGCCGCTAAGGCGTCAGCAGCATCATCTGGTTTTGGTATACTCTTTAGCTTTAGTATGGTTCGGACCATCTCTTGAATCTGGGCTTTTTCAGCCTTACCATATCCTGTCAGCGCCTGTTTTATTTGTTGAGGAGTATATTCGTATAGTTCCATTTTGTTTTGTTTTCCTAGCAACAATACAACTCCCCTTGCTTGACTTACGCTCATCGCGGTCGTAACGTTTTGCGAAAAAAACAACTTTTCTACCGCCATGACTGTCGGCCTGCAATCATTAATTATCTCGCTCAACTCATCAAATATAGTCTCTAGCCTAACCGAGTCTTCTTCGTGAACAGGTGTTTTTATAACTCCCGCATCGACTAGACTCATGGAGTTTTTCTCTACATCAATAACACCAAATCCCAAAATTCCCGTTCCTGGATCAATGCCTAATATTCTCATCTCCTTAGATAATATCAAACAATAGTGCTAAGCAGTTGATAACCACCGATTAATACTCTAGGATTTATTCCGTATTTTATTCAAGTATTTCTTAAACTCTGATCTGTATTCGTAGACTCCGTAGCCTAATAGCCCAGCACCTACAATCACCAAAGCGCTATTGCTGACAGGATTTGCTGTCGCTGTAGCCACACTCTCTAAGCCTCCGGCAGTGTTTACGCCTGCGACTTTTCGGCAACGATTAGTGTCTTTATTCCTGACAGAACCTTCTTCGCAAGGCTTAAGCAAGCTTCCTGCCTCAATTTTTTTACATCTATTTGTTTCAGGGTTCCTAAATTGATCCGAAGCACATGGTTTTAACGATGAAGATAACACTGCAATTTTCTTGCATCTGTTAGTCTCTGGGTTCCTAAATTGATCACTTGCACAAGCCTGTAAATTACTAGAAGAGGTGTCTTTTAGTCGACACCTATTAGTTTCCACACTACGGTACTGATTAGAATTACATGGTTGTAGGCTAGATGATGCCACAATATTCTTACAGCGATTCGTTTCGGGGTTTCGGAACTTTCCGGGCGGACATGGTGTTACACCACCCTTCCCGCCAGTATCAATAAATAACTGAGTCGGTCCAAGGTTGGGTTCACCAGGCGTAATTCTATCGGTCTTTACCCATCGCCCATCAACAAGCGCCCAACTTTCGTCTTCGCCGATTGAGCTATATGAATCACTAGTATGCATTACATCGCCAGCTGGGTTTAATGCCCTAGCAGAGCTAGAAGTATTACTGAGTGTTAGGTTAGTTTGTGATGAATTCAATGCTAAGAAAGACTTTGCGCGAATTTGTACAGTCGGCAAGGTGTAGGAATAATTAAAGTCCAATCCCGTTTGAATTTTATATCCTTGCAAATCTACATCTACATCATTTGGGTTATACAATTCCACAAACTCATCTTCGCTATCTGTTTGTGGACTAGCAGGATTGGGTAATAACTCACTAATCGTTATTGGTAGATAGGTTTCTGTTTGAGGATCGGGGTCAGGCGATGGATCCGGATCGCTATCGCCAGTCGGCGCAGGGTCGACCTCAGGAAGTGGCGTCTGTCCGGTTAAGCTAAAGTCCAAGGCATTATTGTCAGTGTCAATTGGATGGCCATCGTTATTAAAGGCCCGCTTAATGCTATCCCCGTTTACGGGGATTATAGTTTGTGCGGTTTCAAAACATTTTGCATTCGAGCTAGCACTACCCCAACCAACTAAATCTTGGACTGTAGCAGCAGATTGGTCTGCTGTAATTTGCTTCAGCCTTAATGATCCGCCGACATTATCATTAAGACTAGTTTCAAAAACTACCCTTCCCCTTGGTTGAACAACTCCAGTTAAACTATCCTTTCTAACATTTGAGCTAGGGTCGACTGTAGCCCAATCAGGCGAACTACAATCTGATAACAATAGTGTAGAGCCAACTTTGGCGTAGTCTAAAGACCAACCAACCAAGTTTATCGGATTAGGGCCATCATTAAAGAGTTCGACAAATTGTGTTGGCTGACCAGTGATAGCACCACCTAGTTTAACCTCGGTAATCAACATCCTTTCAGTCAAGGCCTTCGCGGGTAAAAATGGAACACTCAACAATGACAAAATTGTCAGCATTATTACTCGACTTAAAAATATTTTCATTTTTGATTTATCTTGGTTAACTAAAAATATTGTCAACCCATTAACAATGCTTGTCAAGCTTATGCTAAATCGAAGTTGGTATGAGTTTCGGTGACTTCTTCGATGTCTTCAAGAGCTTCCATTAGCCTGATTACCTTGCCTTGTGTCGATTCATCGTTAATTTCAACCGAGTTATTTGGAATATACGATAGTCCTGCTTCTAGAATTTCGATATTTTGGTTTTGTAAGTTCTCACGGACTTTGGCGAGGTCTTTCAATGCTGTATAGACGACCGTATCGCCATCCTCTTCTTCGGCATCTTCTGCGCCTGCATCAAGTACTTGCAACAATAGATCTTCGCTCGTTCCTTTAATGCGTATTACGCCCTTATGATCAAACTGAAAAGCGACCGCGCCCTTTTCAGCAATATTCCCACCATGTTTAGTAAAAGCCAGTCTGACTTCAGGGTACGTTCGATTAATATTATCGGTTGCGCACTCAACTAAAATTGCCACCCCGCCCGGTCCATACCCTTCATACAGTACTTCTTGGATTTGAGCACCACCCAGCTTACCACTACCTCGGTCAATTGAGCGTTGAATATTAGCGTTCGGCATATTGGCTGCCTTGGCTTTATCAATCGCCAGTCTGAGCGTAAAGTTCATATCAGGATCAGCGCCACTACGTGCAGCGATGGCAATCATGTTACCTAGTTTTGTAAACACAGCGCCACGAGCAGCATCTTTAGCGCCTTTTTGTCTTTTGATGGTTGACCATTTACTATGTCCTGACACTATAATCCTCCAACGATTGACTACTATTTATCTAGCCTAATTATATCATGCTCAGACTTAGCCTTAATCTGTAGAATAATCACAAAACCAATTATAAAGACGTACAGTATTAGCATCTGAACTAGATTTATACTAACTTTTACGTAAGCACCAGGAACTCTGCTCAGCACTGCAGAAATCGACAGCATGTATCGCAAAATTACTTCAGCTGGCAAAGCAACAATCCCTCCGAAGATGAACCCTGTCATACCACTAATTCCAGCAAAAAGGCTTAGTAGCATTGCAACTGGCACCAATGGCACAACTAGCGCATTAGCAACAATACTAACAACCGATAATCGGCCAAATATGTACAAGATTAAAGGCAAAGTTAATAGTTGTGCAGAAAACGTCTCTAGCAGTACTGTCTGCACGAGCTTATTTTGATTTTCTTTTTTTACGAATCGCCTATGTAGTAGCGGTGCTAAGACTAGTATTCCGAAGAATGCTAGGAAGGAAAGGTACCATCCAATATTGGTCCACAGATACAGAGGATTAGCGTAAGCCGTCAACCCTGCGACGAGGCATATTAGTAATACAGGCTTAAATCGGCGCCCAAAATACCAAGCTAACAAACTTAGCGTGCTAACAATACCGGCCCGAACAATCGATGGGCTATTACCAGTTAATAATAAAAACAGCACAATAAGGCCTAGCGAGAATACCAGAGATTGGTATCTTGATCGTTTTGAAAAAGCCTTTTCTGACGCATGGATAATGACTGTTAAGTTATATCCGGACACTGCAATAATATGTACTAGCCCAACAGCAATTAGTAAGTCAGTTAGTTCTTGGCTCAGAGTATTCCTCTGCCCGATTAGAAGGCCTAATCCGAATGAGGCTAAAGGCTCTGGCAATGCGTTTTGCATTCCTGCCGCAAATTCCCGGCGTAATTTATCGATTGATGAATTACTTTTCTCGATGACTTTTAGGTTCGCAAAGCTGATACCGCCTTGTTGGGCACCGCGTTTTTTATACAGCTTGCCTGTAATGATCAGCTTATCGCCTTTGTAAACTACCGGAGTTCCACGGCCTGCAATGTCAAGCTCTCCAACAAGCTCTGTTCGTTGCGGACTCGACACAAATATACTGCCAACCGGAAAACTAAGCAGTCCTTTGTCATCATAAACAGCATCTTGTAATGCCGTAGCTTCAACTGTAATTTGTTCACCTGCCAAGTCGTCGTAAATCGATAACTTCTGAAAATAATCTGCACCACGGAGCCAACCTAGTAAAAAACAACAGATTACTAAACCAATCAGTATAGCAATTTTGTTTTTTGTAATAATAAAAAGTAAGCCAAAGATTATTCCAACCAACAATACCCAAGAATAATGCAAACCAACACCAGTTCTAGAAAAACCTAGTCCTAGTAGTAACAAAATGAATAAAATGGTGGCGAAAGTTGTTCTTTTCATGCCAATAATTATTATCTGCAGAATAGCACGTCTAGAGCATTAGAGGTTGACTTTTACCTCTAAAACAGAGATAATTCACTCTGTTTTACACCATTTTGGTGCAAGCCAAATCCGGGTCCGTAGCCCCGCCTGTCTGACCGACAGGACGGACAGGTCAGCTGCATAGGCAAACATAACTTGCCGTCAATAATTAATAAGCACCTGTGCTCTAACCCAAAACAGTTCTTTTACAAATAAGATATAGTCGCAACTGTAGACTAGCCTTTATATCCGGGTCCGTAGCTCAGCTGGTTAGAGCACCTGCCTTTTAAGCAGGGTGTCGTGGGTTCAAGTCCCACCGGACCCTCCATCCTCCGTCGCAAATCTTTTTAAAGATTAGCTATGGAGGATTTTGTGTTTTGTGGACTTAAATCTACGACAAGCCTTGGGGTGTCGTGGGGGAGAAATGCCAGTTGGCATTTCGAACAGTCGGAAGCCCGGAGCATATTAATGCCCGATCTGTGACCAAGTCCCTAACCCTAGCCTTCCAAACTATTTTTGATTATTTATATAAGGTCGAATAAGTCAGCGGTGACATCAAGTTGTTCTGCAGATCTTTCATCAGTCCAGGCATATGACCAAGGTGCATAGCCAATATCAGGCCTAATAACTTCAGGATGTTGTTCATAACGTAGCGGAAAGCGAATTGGCCCAACATCTTCAACTTTTTTTGCGACAACAATCAGACCATCCATTGTTTCTGCACACATCCCAGTAGGTGGGCGAGTATCAAAACCTACATCATTTAAACAACCTTCTACAAAATGAGGATATTCAATATAGTCATTTTCTGACCATGGCTGATCAGTCCTCACCAAACAATCATTATCTACTGTTAAAAACTGCGAAACTGCTATCACACCTCCTAAAGCAAGCCGGTTAACAACCTGCTCTAATGTGCCCACTGGATCGACTAGATGATTAAAACACCATTTACTTAAAATCAGATCGTACTCATCATATAGACCATCCATAGATAGCATTCTATTGGCGTCACCCACAAAATACGAACCGCCCGACATTCGACGTCCTTCACTCACTCCATGAGCCGTTAGGTAATCGTGTCCAGATATTGCGTGTACATCGTGTCCTATCCTCTGAAGTCGGTCTCCAACCTGCCCAAACCCGGCGCCGATATCAAGTATCTTCAGAGCCCTTTGATGTTCATCGGATAAATCTCGAGCTAACTTGTCAGAATCGGTTCGCCCCTGTAATAGGACTCTAAAATCATAAACACTTTTTATGCCGAGATGTGTATATCCAGGAAAGTCGTCCGCTATCGGCGCTAGTCTGTCTATTCTGTCCTCGAGCCAGTCCGGGCGCCTATCACACATCAAGTCTGGCAAGGCATTGCCTTTTGTAGTACTCATCATATTCATATATTGATTATACACTATTAATACAGAAAAGTCAATCTACAATAGTTCTTTATAGGTATTGGGTATTAATCTTTTTTACGTCTTTTTTTTGATTTTTCACCACGGTTTAAAACCCACAACGCAACTAGCTGAATCACAACCACTGCACCAATAATCGTACTACTAGTATTGAGCAACTCTTGGCCCAGTGGGTTTGAGGAAATCGTCGACTGAACATCAGATGGCAACAATGGCAATGCAAAAGATGCGTACACCAGACCAGTTATAACTAGCGGTACAATGTTTAGAATGTTCTTGCCGATTGATATCGTACCTTTAAGAATTAAAGCAGTGAGCACCACAGGTATTGTTAGAATGGCGAGTTCTGCGTAATGGGTAGTGTATGGGTTTCGGAAAGCTTTTTCAGCCTCAAGAATTGCCTTCTCGCCAAAATACCGAGCCAACAACTCACCAGCCATCACACTAAAGAAAATGTGTGGAGCACTAACCCGCATAAGGAATCCTAGCAGTACTGGAACGGCGAGTAATCCGCCGACTATAACGTATGGAAGCATGGCAATATCATATCATGCTTATGGCTGGTTGAGATTGACGCTTTGGCCTACTTCAATCTTGGCTGATTTAACATCGCCAGCGTTGAGCTCAATAACGTATTTTGCCGGACCATGACAATACTGTTTAGGATAGGTCTCTGGACGGATTTCCTTTTCAATAGCAACGATATTTTTATCGACATTTAGCCAAATTATATCTAGAGCAAACTTCATATCTTTCATCCAAATACATTGGTCTTTAACTTCTGGAAAAACAAAAACCATACCAGAATTATCCCCTAGACTATCGCGCCCCGATAATCCGAGTTGTAATTTTTCGAGGGTATTTACTCGCTCAAGCTCATAATATTCTGAGCCGATTTTTGTGCCAGATTTTGTACTATTGAATAATAAGGCGCCAATAATCACTAGACCTACCCCGAAGAGTACGAATAACGACCTTTTACGCGCCGACACGATCTTTTCGTTTTCGCCTTGACGCAGATTGTTCTATAGATTCAATAATTTTTCCTGCAACGTTTTTTCCAGATACTGACTCTACACTAAAAAGCCCTGGACTAGAATTTACTTCTAGCACAAGAGGGCCTCTATCAGAGCGCACCATATCTACACCACAAGTAGGTAAGCCCATAGCACTCGCGGCTTTTACCGCAGTTTTTCGTTCATCATCTGTTAATTTAACCGAAACTGCTTCGCCTCCCTGATGCAAATTAGATCGAAAATCATCGTCAAGACTCTGACGCTTCACACCAGCAATTACTTTACCGCCGACTATCAGTACTCGAATATCGCTACCGTCAGCTTCGTCGATATATTCCTGAACTAGAAAGTTAATTCCACCAACATAGAAAGCCTGCATTACCGCCTCGGCAGCTTTCTTTGTTTCTGCTAGCACCACTCCACGCCCGTGTGTGCCTCTAGCCATCTTAATTATTAAGGGCGCTCCGCCGGCTAGCGAGATAACATCTTCCAGATCAGCTGTCTCTCTGGCAAATACAGTCTTTGGGATACCGACACCGGCACGAGCTAAAATCTGGGTAGCTCGTAGTTTATCTCTGGTTCGATTGATCGCGAGAGAGCTAGCGCTCGAATGAATCCCCTGCATTTCAAATTGACGCACCATTGCAGTACCGTACTTTGTCAAACTCGCGGCAATTCTAGGGATAATCACATCTACATGACTCAAATCTTCACCCTCAAATTTTACAACCGGCATACTACGCTCGATTGTCACATAGCATTTACCGTAATCAATTACGCGAACATTATGACCTCGTTTTTTAGCCTCTTCTTTTAACCGCTTGGTCGAATAGTTACCTGGACCTTTTGATAAAATTGCTATATTCATAATTCTTCTGGCCTCCCTTCTTCTTCGTCTTTCGGGAATTCAATATTATATGTCTTTTTTAATTCTACCCTATTTATATCGCTAATTGACGTATCTACCAAGAATCTTCCACTTAACATTTTTCTTCCAAGTAGTATTGGATATATTTTTTTGGATCTGTCGGCGAGTGTAAAAGTTGCGATAAATACTTTAGGCCCTAATTTAACACGGAGTTTAACCTCGTATCTTTTTTCTCGATGTCCAAAAGAATTAGATATCCAAACTTCGTTAAAATTATCTGTCTCAATAGTAGTAGCTAGTGCTCCACAAACAGGGTGTCCACCCAACAATTTAAAACTTAGCGTTTTATTATTGTTCTTCAACATAATGTTACTGGCATGTACTGCTGATCGATATGCACCTGTATCAATCTTTGCCGGGATATCAGCAATATCATACCCCGTAAAGTGAAGTAATTCTGCCCGACCAATGACGATTTTTCTAAAACTTGATTTTGCCATATTAATGATCCCTTAAGTAGTATAATACTAATGAATAATAATCTTGTATTATTCTACCACTTCTTATATAATAAGTCAATATGAAAAACACTTTTCTTATTGTTGGCCGCTCATTTTCCTCACTCGTTAAATCGATAGAGGATCGAGGTGACGACTGGATACTTCTTAAAGATTCAAACATTAACAAAGCATCAAGACCAAATCAAATCAATGTAGATTTTTCCAACACCGAAAAGCTAAACGCAGAAGTGCAAAAACTAAAGAGTGAAGTTGATGGTGTCATCGCAATTTATGAAAATTACATTGTTGTCGCCAGTGAAATTGCCGAAATGCTTGGGTTACCTGCACAACCGCTTGAATCAGCTCGCGCCTGTACTGATAAAGAGTTAATGCGCACTAAATTCTTAACAAGTAAAACCCCTATTAGCCCCGACTTTAAAAATATATCTAACATAGATGAAGCATTACTTTTTGCAGAAAAATACGGCTACCCGTTAATCTTAAAGCCTGCAAACTTAGCAAAAAGCCTTCTGGTCTTAAAGTGCTCAAACCAGCACGAGCTAAAAACAAACTATCGTTCTATGACTAATCAAATAAACAAAGTCTACGAAAAACATGCACCCCGTCAACAGCCGAAAATAATTATTGAAGAGTTCATGGAAGGTTCGATTCACTCAGTTGATGGTTTTATCGACAGTCAAGGTAAGCCGACAATATTACCGGAGATTGTTGATTATCAGACTGGCTACGACATCGGTTATGATGATAATTTTCACTACAGTCGTATTTTGCCCACAAACCTCAACCAAGAACAACAGGCTTCAGTAATCCAGACTGCAAAGCTTGGCTGCAACGCCTTGGGAATGAAAAATTCTGCCGCACATATCGAGATCATAATGACAAAAAAAGGACCGCGTATTGTCGAGATTGGAGCCCGAAATGGTGGTTACCGCGAACGAATGCACAAATTAGCAAACGATATTGACTTACTAGATATCCAATTAGATATAAAGTTAGGTAAATCACCAAATATAAATGTACTTTCTCACAGCCCAGTAGCAGTATTAGAACTGTTCCCTAAAAAAGCTGGAATCTTTTCTGGAATCGATCATGAAAAAGAAGTTCATAATTTATCATCGCTAATCTATTTCAAGACCAAGCAAAAACTAGGCGACTATGTCGGCAAAGCCGGCGATGGGTACAAAATGTGCGCCATTATTATCTTGCACAATCCAGATCCAAAACAATTCAAAAAAGACCTAGATTTCGTCAATAAAAAAGTCAAAGTAATTACTAAATAGTAATTATCTATCTTGATTGTAAAACACGCAAAAAAACAAAAATTATTGCAAACAAAAGTACGGAAATCATAAAGATTATCAACGGAATGAACCCATCTTGGTTATATTTAATTTTTTTCATTATTAGAATACATTATAACCACAAGCTCATACAATTACACATATTGACTAATATTATTATTAGTGTTAATATATATAAATATGTCATCTATTCCTACTATGGAACAACAGAGAGAATTTTTTAACGGACCATTGAAGCGTTCAGAATTTAATGATCCTCTTGAACAAGCCATCGCGGATGCAAACTATAATCATGCAATTGTTTCATTTTCCGATTTTTTGCTACGAGGGGAGATAGACGACATTAGAGAGAAGCTTTATCGCGACAGGCTAACTAACGCACTAAATCGCGAGGGCTTAGAAGACCAATATAACAATAGACAAACACCCAACGGAAGTATGCTCTTTTTAGATATCGATAGGTTTAAGACTGTAAATGATACTCATGGCCATCCTGTTGGCGATAAGTTGCTTGAAGGTATCGTGGCTATCCTGAGTTCTGTACGTGATGACGATCCTGTAGCAAGATTTGGCGGTGATGAATTACTCATTATGCTAGATGGTGCCTCAGAAGAAGTCGCATTGGAACGTGGAAGAGTCATATGCGAGCTTATTGACGGAATCCAAGAGGTTGACTCTAGGGGTGTTGATATATCAACGAGTGTTGGTATTGCATTATTCGATGAAGATACTCCATTTAAAGAATTATATAGGCGCGGGGATCTAGCCCTTTACGCTGCTAAAAAAGCTGGTGGTAACCAAGTAGTTGCATATAGTGATTTGGTGGCCGGTTAAAGAAGTGGCGAACCACCCTCTTCCGAAGAACCTGATGTTTCAAATAACGGCTTAGCATCGACTACTACCCGACCATCTGCCTCACCGGCTAACGAACAAGTATAGAGTGTCATTTTTGCTTTTTCTGTTTGATCTTCTATCTCTACAGCTGTACGGTCAACTGCATAGTTTTTGGTTACTTCGTATTCGTACCATTTATCTTTATAGAATACTCTAATTTTATCTCCTTGTTGGACTTCGTTTAGTCTGTAAAATGGGGATTTCTCGCGTGTACCTTGCGGTGTATAGCCCAAGAAAAATCGATGGGCACTAAGAATAAAATTACCGCCCATGGTAGGACTACCACGATCTGGAAAACGCCACCAAACTCCCTTCTCTAATGTACTGGCGTCGGTCCCAGCAAAGAATGGAACTTCCAAATTAATTCTTTCAATCTGAATACGATCTCGCTGATCATCGGCGTCGTCTTGTGTATTTAAATCGATTTTTGAAGGCAGAACAGGAGCTTTTGGAGATAGCGTCAATAACAAAAGATATACGCCGACACCAAATAGAACAAACGCTAAAATTAACGCTAATCTCCGACGCCAATTGCCCTTTTTTACATGTTTTTCACCATGAACATACTGAACCTTTTTTTTCTGCATGAGATTATATTCTAACGATTTTTTATGCTAATCGCCAGTATAATATTAGAGCTAGAGCCCAGTCTCTCTTAGCTCATCAAACAATTGTTTTTGGTGTTTGTTTAGCTTTTTGGGAGTATCAACTACAATCGTAACAATATGTGGCCCACGAGATTTTGAACGAATATGGGGCACACCGTGATCTGATAGCTTAAAATCAGTACCACTTTGAGTCCCCGCAGGGATTTTCATAGTAATTGGACCGTCTACAGTGTCTACATCAATTTCCGTACCGAGCGTTGCGTCAACCATTCCGATAGTTTCTTCGCTAAGTATAATATCGCCTTCTCTAGTAAACTTTTTATGTGGCTTAACGCGAACATTAACATATAGATCGCCCTTGTCGCCTCTCGCGACTGCTTCGCCGTGTTCACGTAACCTAATCGTCGCTCCGTCGTCTATACCAGCCGGGACTTTAAGTTTTACGTCTTGGCGTTTTTGCTTGATGCCTTTGCCCCGACAAACACTACAGACTTTTTCAGGAATTTTTCCAGAGCCCCGACATTCATTACAGATTGTCGCTTGCTGGATATTGCCAAAAACTGTCCTTGTAACTCGGACTACTTGGCCCGTACCCTTACACGTTGGACAATTTTTTAACTCATAGCCCGGCTCGACAGTAGAGCCTTTACAATGCTCACAGGTATCGTCTATGTTCATATTAAGATCAATCTCGGTACCAAATACTGCTTGGTCAAAAGTAAGATCAACGCTAGTCTGTATATCATTTCCTCGTCGTTGACGTTGGTTACCGGATCGCTGCCCACCTCCACCAAAAAAACTACCAAATATATCACCCAGTCCCATATCACCAAAATCAAAATGCATTTCTTGACCTTGTCCAAATCCACCGAACCCACCGCCAGCCGGACCGCCACCAGATGCACCGCCGACACCAGCATGGCCGAATTGATCATAACGTTGGCGTTTGCTTGGGTCTTTTAAGACTTCGTATGCTTCGTTTACTTCTTTGAACTTGGCCTCATCACCGCCTTTATCGGGGTGATGTTCTACTGCTGCGCGACGAAAAGCCTTTTTTATCTCATCAGCGCTAGCTGATTTGCCAATTCCTAAGACTTCATAATAATCACGCTTGGCCATTAAATTTTCCTATCCAAAATAATATTCTTGAAATTTTAAAAAGTACATCAGAGCCATAACCACATAAGAGACAACAATTATATTAATATGATTTTTCTGGAAAAATGCTCCGGCTTTTTGTAGGGATTTACTGTCGGACCCACTCGCGAAATTGGCAAATGTGTAGACAAAAATCGGTATACTAACTACCCAGCCAACCAAACAAAAAACGCAGATTTTCGAAATAATATACAGGCTTACACTAAAGAACCAAACACTAAAACCTAGCAAAACTGTGCTTAGAATCATCACGATATTTCTATAAGCTTTATTGGCTTTTGTGCCGCTGAGCATAAAAATACCGCTGAGTGCTAAGCCAGCAAAAACAATCATACCAATGAATGCATTAGGGAAGCCAAATAATGCAGCGAGTTTATTACCAAGCACTGTTCCACAATCGATTATTGGGTTAAGGTTACAGCTAAGTGGAACAGTCGGATTTTTTAACATACTAATACGCTCACTAGCCTGCCATGTCATCGCGACCATACCAGCAATACCCCCTAGGCTTAGCACCCAAGCCCATATTTTTTGAAATTTTGATGTGTTTTGTAATGTTTTCATCGTTTTATTGTACCCCCTTTGTGGTGTCCGGTACGAGGGTTTATTTTTCTAAGTCCGATATTCCAAAGGCGCTTGTATTATTGTTGCCTTTCTCCGTGTAATCTATCACGGTATATCTCCAAAGCTGCGGCTAACTCGTCCGGCCACAAAATGTACTCATTACTAATTTGTGCCAACAATTCAGTGCCTCTTTTAGGGCCTTCTTCCGTATCAGAACAAAGGAGCGCATAAGCATGTCCGAGCCTATGATCGTCTACAGCCTGTTCTATAGGATCACGATCCTGGTAGTTAATCGTTAGATATTGGACCGAGGAATCCCATAAACTTTGTTCGTCTTCAGATAATGGGCGCCGTTCACTTGGTGGAAAACCGGGACTATTGCTCACTATTTTTCTTTCTTGTCTTCGTCGATAACTTCGCCTTCTACGGGTTCATCATCTTTTTTGTCGGACTTTTTCTGCTCTCCATCCTTCGCTGAAGCTTCGGAGGATTCGTCGGCTTCTTTCTTAGAAGCCTCCTCGTACATCTTGGCGCCGATTGGCATTATTCTGTCGTTAAGCTCTTTAGCGGCTGTTTCGAGTTTTTCTTTATCGGCTTTTTCATCGGCCAAAACTTTTTTGGCTTCTTCAACTGCCTTGTCGATGTTCTTTACATCTTCTTCACTCAGCTTATCTTTGCTTTCAGACTTTAGTTTTCCAGCCTGATACACTGCACTATCTAGTTGGTTACGTACTTCGATTGCTTCGCGCTTTTTCTTGTCCTCATCGGCGTGTGCTTCAGCTTCTTTTGCGGCTTTTTCAACTTCTTCTTTATCGAGATTGCCACTGTTTTGGATAGTTATGCTCTGTTCTTTGCCAGAACCTTTGTCCTTTGCGCTAACATTTAGAATTCCGTTAGCATCAATATTGAAGGTCACTTCAATTTGTGGCACACCACGAGGTGCTGGTGGAATACCGTCAAGCACAAATCGACCAAGCGATTTATTATCAGCTACCATCTCACGCTCGCCTTGTAAAACGTGGATCTCTACTTGTGGCTGATTATCTGCCGCAGTCGAGAATGTCTCGCTCTTACTTGATGGGATAGTGGTGTTTCGCTCGATTAGTTTTGTAGTTATACCACCGAGAGTTTCGATACCTAACGAAAGTGGTGTTACGTCTAGCAACAATACGTCTTTAACGTCACCCTGAAGTACCCCACCTTGAATTGCTGCACCTACTGCCACAACCTCATCTGGATTAACACCTTTTTTTGGCTCTTTACCAAATATTTCTTTAACTTTCTCGATGACAGATGGCATTCTTGTCATTCCACCGACTAAGATTACCTCGTTAATGTCTTTGGCTTCTAGCTTGGCATCCTTTAGGGCTTTCTTGCATGGCTCGGCAGTTTTATCGATGTAGTCTTGGACTAGGTCAACAAGTTTTGCACGAGTTAACTTATATTCAAAGTGCTTTGGACCTTCAGCATCAGCAGTCAAAAACGGCAGATTGATATCAGCGACTTCTGTAGTTGATAGTTCTTTCTTGGCTTTCTCAGCCTCTTCTTTCAAGCGTTGCATTGCTGCTTTATCAGTCTTTACATCAACACCAGTCTCTTTTTTAAACTCATCAACAAAGTGATTAACAATCTTTAGGTCAAAGTCTTCACCGCCAAGATGTGTATCGCCGTTAGTCGATAGTACTTCAAAGACACCATCGCCTAACTGCAAGATAGATACGTCAAAAGTACCACCACCTAGGTCAAATACTGCGATTTTTTCTTCTTTGCCCTTGTCTAACCCATAAGCAAGAGCTGCCGCAGTTGGTTCGTTTATGATTCGTTTGACTTCAAGTCCGGCAATTTTACCGGCATCTTTGGTAGCTTGCCGCTGAGAATCATCAAAATATGCAGGTACGGTAATGACAGCCTCAGTAACTGGTTCGCCTAAGAATTTCTCAGCGTCGGCTTTCAGCTTGCCTAAGATCATGGCACTAACTTCTTCTGGACTATATTGTTTGTCTGACATCTTTACTTTGACGCCATTTCCACTCTTTTCTATCTCGTAAGGCATGAGTTCGATATCACGCTGGACCTCTTTACTATCAAACTTTCGTCCAATTAGCCGCTTTATGCCAAAAATTGTATTTGTCGGGTTAGTCACTCGTTGTCGATTGGCTACTTGCCCAACAAGTCGCTCGCCATTTTTGTTAATCGCTACGACTGATGGGGTGGTGCGGTTGCCTTCAGTATTAGCTATAATCTCCGGCTTGCCAGATTGCATAACTGCCATTGCACTGTTTGTTGTTCCTAGATCTATTCCTATTATTTTTCCCATGTTATTTACCTCCTTTAAGGTTTACCTTTTTAACTTTTACCATTGCATGACGAATAATTACATCATTTAGCTTATAACCAGATTGTAACTCTTCACTCACCATCTCTGTACCTGCTGATAATTCATTCTCATCCCCTTCAACGCCAACCGCTTCATGTAGATTAGGGTCAAATTGTTCTCCGACAGTCTTTATCTTTTCAACACCCAATGTAGCCAATACTTTATCGAACTGAGCCTTCGTGCCAACAACACCTTTTATCCAGTCTTCAATTTTTGCAGAATCCTGGCTACCAGCTTTAAGCTCTGAGCTATTAGCTGAGGTTGGAACGTGTTTTAACGCTCGTTCAAAATTATCGATTACGGGAAGTAAATCCTCGACAACCCCAACCTTAACTAAATCTTTAAGACTAGCAATCTGCTCATCATGACGACGCCTGATGTTCAAAGAATCTGCGCGTTCACGCTGCAATGCCTCAGTTAATTCACCAATTTTTTGCTGTAATTCAGTTACACTCAGCTTTTCGCTCTTAGCTTTTGGCTTACTAGACATACAACGCCTCCTCTAATGCTTCGCCAGTTTGTCTGACTAATGAGATTACTCCGCGGTAACTTTGCCGTGTTGGGCCAAGCACACCGACATAGCTATGATCAGAATAAGGGCTTCTGAATCTACTAATAATTAGACTACATCCCGCACTACCACCGATTGGGTTTTCTCGTCCGATATAAACATTCAGTGGCTCGTTAGGCGCAGTCTCTTTCAGCCAAGGCTGAAGATTGTCCAAAAGCCTCGCAACCTCTTGGACCTGGCCTGGCTGAATAAATTCTGGTTGGCCGAACAAATTACTAAGGCCGCTCATATACAACTGATCGCCTATTGTCCCAATACCTAAGTTACTTGTTAATTCAACTAGCGTATCAACTGCATTACGGATTGTTTGTTTTGGCATTCCGGCGTTGTCGACTCTTGCAGACAAGGCTCGTTCTGCCCTTTTACTAGTAGTTGGCTGATCTTGTTCTTGGAGTAAATTAACGTAATGTCTGTATCCTTTATCCGTCGGGATTCTACCGGCACTAGTATGTGGTTGTTTTATGAAGCCTAGTTTTTCCAGCTCGGCCATTTCGGCCCTAATTGTGGCAGAGGACACGTTAAAGGCTTTGGATAACAAACTACTACCCACAGGGCTAGCCACCTCTGCATATTGCTCTACGATAGAGGCTAAAATCTTCTCTTGTCTTGGTGATAAATTAGCACTTAACATCTTACGGTATTCACTCCTAATATTAATCGGCTGCAATCAACAATTTGCTGCTGCGCAACCCGTTTTGATCGTCGACGTATCTTCAGATATGCCTCCGTTCAATAACGGCCGGCTCGCTACCAACTTGTTGCTTTCGCTAACGATGATTATTAGCAGCGAACACCGTTAAGTGCTAGTGTATCAAATCTGGCACTCTCATGTCAAGAGTGCCAACAAACTCGTTGATAGAGTAGTCCAGAATAGTATAGATTGTAGATATTTATGAAGCCCTGAGCAAAAGGTAGCCGTAGCTACCTTGTAGCTGGACTACAATAAATAGATGCGATATATGCTGTTATTGGGCTATTCTAGCAATGATGTTTGGTTGGCGTTCTTGACATGGGTCAAGAGTGCCAAGTATGTTTCAGAGAGTATTATTCCAAACTATTGGCAACATCATGCATTATGTAGTATAATATATTTGATGGAGCGTCAATTACCTAATGAATCCGGTAGCCCTTTAGCTAGTTTTTTACTTAGAGTAATCGAATTAGGTGAATCCGCTATACACTGGTGGATGAACAATGCCGATTTTAGCGACACAGAAGCAAACCTACGTGCACAAGCACGACTCACTCAACCAAAAAACGATATTCCAGGCCATTTAGACTGATAAAAGAATATTTGCACATAAACAGAGAGACGCACTATAATCAATCTATGGAACAAATAGATAATTTACTTCTGGACAAATTGAGAAAATGGCTGGGAAGTGGTTCGATTAATATTTTTGGTAGACCTTTTTCCGGAAAAGACACACAAGGTAAAAAACTGTCACAGCTTTTTGATGCACCACTGATTGGTGGTGGTGATATATTGCGTGCGAGCAATATCCCAAAAAATATTAAAGACATCATGGGTAAAGGTGAGTTGATTCCCACTCAAGCCTACATAGATATTGTCCTACCCTATCTCAGCCAAGAAAACTTGAAAGGTAAACCAATAATTTTGAGCTCTGTTGGGAGATGGCAAGGCGAAGAGCAGGGCGTCATGGAAGCTCTTGAGTTAGCAAATCATCCCTTGAAAGCCGTTATATACCTGAATATCGACGAAGATGATGTTAGCGAGCGCTGGGAGATAGCTCAAAAGCTTGGCGACAGGGGCAGGCGAGCAGACGATGCCCATGGGACTCTCGCCACAAGATTAAAAGAATTTAGAGAAAAGACAATTCCGGTCATCCAATATTACGAGAATAGTAACTTATTGATCAAGGTTGACGGATCAAAATCAGAGGAAGCAATATTTAAGAATATACTTGAGTCAGTTTTGATTTTTTCGAAAACTTAATCTCGTTTGAGCATCACTGTAAATGCTTCGGGCGGAATTTCAACATTACCGAATTTTTTCATCCTAGCTTTACCCTTTTTTTGCTTGGCTAGTTGTTTTTTCTTTCGCGAGACATCACCACCATACAGGCCGGTTGTAACATCTTTTCGGTAGGCACTTATATCTTCACGAGCAATAAAGCTTCCGCCAATTGCCGCCTGCAAACTTACCTTGAACTGCTGGCGCGGGATTACTTCTTTTAACTTACCCACAATTTCTCTACCAAAATTAACGGCCTCAGATCTATGCGTCATGACAGATAACGATTCTACAATCTCGCCTGCCACATAAAAATCTACCCTAACCAAATCTTCAACGCGATAATCGTCCAACTCGTAGTTAAACGAACCATAGCCACTAGTTACGCTCTTTAATTGATCGTAAAAATCTGTTAATAGATTAGCAAGTGGTGCTTCAAAGTTAACCACAGCTAATTCGTCAACGTAGGATATATTTTTTTGTA
>DAISWO010000008.1:0-10625 GCA_036826295.1 Candidatus Saccharimonadota bacterium
ATAACGGTTAACTCCACAGCTGATAATCAGGCGAACGATGGCGCATGTACTTTGCGAGAAGCGATAGTAGCATCAAACACTGATACTGTATCTGGTGCTGCGGGTGGTGAATGTGCCGCCGGTAGCGGGGCCGGAGATTTAATAGAATTTGATATTTCTGGATCTGGGCTGAAGACTATCCATATAACATCTGGCCTACCATCAATCACCAGAACTGTTACGATTGATGGCTACACCCAGACTGACGCTGTTGTGAATACGGCTGATTTTCCCGATCCTATGAACGGAACATTAACTGTCGAGATTGATGCAGGAGGAGAATCTGGTATCTATGGCTTTGATATTAATGGTAGCCAAGCTGATGACACGGTTATTAAGGGGCTAATTGTTAATGATATTCCGTACGAGACATTCTATTTAACAGACGTGGATAACGTGTCATTAGAGGGTAACTATATCGGTACAAGCTCAACTGGTAATGCGGCCGACGGCGGTAGCTCGCATGGTGTTAGAATTGGCGGTAGTTCTACGGGTAATATTATCGGTGGCTCAACAGCTGCAAAACGAAATGTCATATCGGGCAACGGTAACACAGGGGTACTATTTTATGGATCCGCGCAAACAACCGGTAATTATGTGCAAGGTAATTTCATAGGCGTTGGGGCAGATGGAACAACAAGAATCGGTAATTCTCAGCAAGGTGTAGCCTCGTCAGAGGGCTCAACTGGCAACACGATCGGTGGTGATGGAGTTGGTGAGGGGAACGTCATTTCTGGTAACGGTGGGGTAGGAGTGTACCTAGCGGGTACTGGCGGCGCAAATACAGTGCAAGGTAATCATATTGGGACAAACGCCGCAGGTTCGGCCGGTGTCTATAATGGTCAAGGTGGAGTCACAATATCAAACTCCGACAGTAATATCATCGGTGGCTCAACTGCGGGAGCTCGTAATGTGATTTCTGGAAACTCCGCCCACGGCATCTCGATTATCAGTGGTTCTTCGGGCAATACTGCAACGGGTAACTTTATTGGCTTAGGTAGTGACGGTACGACAGATTTAGGAAATGGCACTCATGGAATACAAATTGCAGACGGGGCGCCTAATAACACTATAGGCGGTGATACGTCAGGCGAGCGCAATGTTATATCTGGCAATGACGGTAGTGGTATAGATATAGAAGACAATGGGTCAGACTCAACCACAATTCAAGGCAACTATATTGGGACTGATGCAACTGGTGTAGTAGCCAAAGGCAACACTCAGGACGGTATATATGTTGCTATAAATGTTGATTTGACAGTGATTGGCGGTGATACGTCAGGCGAGCGCAATGTTATATCTGGCAATGACGGGAACGGTGTTCACATGACTGTTGACGTAGCGAGTAGCGTAGTAAGTGGTAACTACATTGGAGTGAACGCTGCTGGTGATGCAGACCTAGGTAACGCGGGCCACGGACTGCGCATTTCCGGCGGTTCTAATTTGAGCACTATAGGTGGCGATACATCGGATGAGCGCAATATTATATCAGGTAATGGTGCCTCTGGAATCTCGATACATGGTTCGTCTACTACTAACAATACTGTAAGTGGTAACTACATTGGCACCAATGCTTCGGGAGACGCAGCTATCGGCAACAGCAGTGACGGAGTTAACATTGATATTTCGCCATCTAACGTTGTAGGTGGCACTACTACTGGAGAACGCAACGTAATATCTGGGAACACCAGTAACGGGGTTGGTGTATACGGTGAGAATGCAGATGAAAATACTGTACAAGGTAACTACATTGGATCGAATTCTGCTGGGAGTGGTGATTTAGGAAACGGTGCCGTAGGTGTCATCATTTCTACAGGTGCCGATTCAACACTAGTCGGCGGCACGAGTGCAGATGACGCGAACCTTATAAAGTACAACGACAACTCCGGGGTTGTGGTTTCTGATAGTGGAAGTCTTACTAACTCGATAATTGGCAACAGCCTGTATGGTAATACACCTCCGAATATTGACTTAGCTGACGATGGCTCTACTGCTAATGATGCTAATGATGCCGACAGTGGACCTAATGATTTATTGAACTTCCCAGAATGGTCAACTTATGCAGAATCTGGAGGAAATACTGAGGTTGAATATACACTTGATGTTCCGGCAGGTGATTATCGGATAGAAACCTTTAGCGATAGCGGCAAAACCCTCATTGACAGTCAAAATATTTCGCATACTGGGTCTGGATCAGAAAGTTTTAGTAATACCATTACAGGTGATGGTTATTCGGCGACCAAAATGACAGCAACAGAGATTGACGGTGGTCTATCTAGTGGGTTCGGCTCTACCAGTGAATACAGTGAAGCATACTCTGATGGTTCAGAAACGATTACTGTAAATTCTATCGCCGATGATATGGATGATGATGGCGAATGTACCTTGCGCGAAGCCATAACTGCGGCTAATGATAATATTGAATCTGGTATAAGTGACGGCGAGTGTATTGCCGGTTCTAACGAAGATACCATAGAATTTGATATAGTAGGCCCTGACTATACAATCCAACCCCTTTCCGCATTACCTAGCATAACTGCTGATAATGTAACGATTAATGGGTATAGTCAGACTGGCGCTGTCGAAAATTCAGGTGATTATAGCGCCTGTTTTGTTGGAACAATTTTAATTGAAATTGATGGACAAAATGCTGGGGCAACATCGGGAATAACAATTTCTGCAAATAATGTAACGGTCAGAGGGCTGGCAATCAATAGATTTGCAAATGATGGAGTCAATATAGGGGCTGTGGATGGTACGGTGGTTGCTGGGAATATTCTTGGTCTTGATGACGAGGGTCTAGTCGACCTGGGCAATGGCGACGCTGGTGTGGAAATAGGTAGCACTGGCGACACATTAATTGGTGGCACGACCGCTGCCGATCGCAACCTAATCTCTGGCAATGAAGGCTACGGGGGAATTAGCTCTTATGCTGATGCTGGCACTACTACAATTAGCGGTAACTGTATAGGTACTGACGCAACTGGCGATACTGCAATTCCGAATAATTACAACGGGATAAATTTATACCAAGCAGGGGCGAATATGGTTATTGGTGGGGATAGTACACATGAGCGCAACGTTATATCCGGTAATGATGATGCGGGGATTAGTCTTGACGATAGTAGCGTAGGCGATATAAAAGGCAATTATATTGGTGTTGATGTTGATGGAGAGGCCGATCTGGGCAATGGTATTAATGGAATATCGTTAATGGACGCTGATTCTAGTGTGGCTTATATTGGCGGGTTAACTAGTGGTGAGCGCAATGTTATATCTGGCAATGATAGTGACGGCATATATTTGGCAAATGGAACTGGCGACACCATAATTCGTGGTAATTATATTGGCACAGACGCAACAGGGACAACAGATCTGGGCAATAGTGACGACGGAATAATTGCTGGCTCTACCGACATTATCATCGGTGGAACGACAAGTGGAGCGCGCAATGTTGTCTCTGGCAATGGCGCAGAAGGGATTAATCTAACTACTTCCGCGACCAGTCCCACGATACAAGGTAATTATGTTGGGCTGAACGCCGCGGGAACGTCAGGTCTCGGGAATACTGGGGCTGGAATTCGCCCAAAAGCTGCAAATTCTACTGTTGGTGGCACTGCTACAGGGGCGGGCAACGTAGTATCTGGGAATACTGGAGGCGGAATTTATCTGGAGGGTGCCGGATCCGTAGTACAAGGCAACCTTGTGGGAACCAGCGCAGATGGCTTAACAGCAATCGGCAATACTAGTTTTGGTATTGAGGTAGCAGCAAGTAATATTACAGTGGGCGGCAATACATCATCAGAGCGTAATGTGGTCGCAGCGGGCGTTGCCGGTGGAAATTTCGGCGGTGTCGGCATAGCAGTACTCAGTTTTGGTCAAGGAAACAGCGGCGGAAGTATACAAGGCAATTACGTAGGGACGAACATAAATGGCGTAGTTGGTGGTGGCTTTGGAAATGCCTCCTCGGGTATTCAAGTTATCGGTGACTTCTCTAATTTGCTTATCGGGGGTTCCAATAGCGGGGAAGGCAACAAAGTTGCCGGTAGTAGCGGGGCAAATGGCCACGGTATTTCTGTATTCTCTTTTACTGGCTTGGGCTTGAGCTTTGCATCGAATGTTTCAATCGTAGGTAACGAGGTTGAGCAGAACAACACAACAGGTATTCGCTTAGCAAATGATTCTACTGGTGATTTCCAACCAGATACTGCCGTGCCGTATCCGAATGATGGCGGAGATGGTGATGCTGGCACAAACGAATTTATGAACTTTCCAAGTATCGACAGCACCACGGCCTCTGATGGCGAATTAGAGGTGCAATTTGATCTTGATGTGCCCGTGAATGCTGATGGCTACCGTGTAGAGTTCTTTGCGAACGATACAGGGGATGCGTCTGGTAATGGTGAGGGTCAGATATATCTCGGGTCTACAGACGTCGCCGCATCAGGCAATAATCAGACTGCAACCATCACTTTAGAACCAGGTGTTATCGATACAGGAACATATGACATTACAGCTACAACAACTAAAAAAGATGCTAGTGGCGACGGCTTTGGTTCTACGTCAGAATTTAGTGCTTTCTTAAATGACCAATCCGTTATCCAGCCTACCGATAATGACGGTGATGGCGTAGCTGATTCCATCGAGGACGCTGGCCCTAACGGTGGTGATGGCAACGATGATGGAACACTAGATGGTGAGCAAGGTAATGTCGCTACAATACTAGATGCTGAAGATGATGACTATATTACATTAGAACTAGATTCTGCTGGTGAGTGTGACCAGATAGATGACTTTGCATCAAAGCTTGAAAGTGAGCTATCTGAATCTGATCCTGACTTTATCTACCCGCTAACATTAGTAGAATTTACTATCCCATGTGAAGATAGCGTAGACGGTACAATTTTCTGGCACGGAGAGGAAGAGTTTACGACTCAGGTTTATCGAAAGTTTGGCCCGACCACGCCTGGCGACTCTTCCACGACTAGTTGGTATACAGCTGAGCAGTTTATCACCAGTACAGAGGATATCGGGGGTGAAGCCACAGCAACAGCATCATTTACGTTGACTGACGGCGAAGCAGGCGACGATACCGGCAATGACAATGTAATCGTAGATGCTAATGGCCCAGGTTTGGATCAAGATTCAACGGACTCTGTAATAGATAGTATTTCTAGCGCTGTATCAGATGCACTGTCGGCTACTGGAATGAACCAATACGGCGCATATGTACTGGCTGGCGCGCTAATAGCAGGCGGCTCAGCAGTGATCATAAAGCGAAAGTTTTTTAGCAAAACTGCAAAATAACTGGCGGTACTAGAAAAGAGTCAGATAAAGAGCCTTGAACCCAGTTATTATTTGATATCAAGCGTTTTCAGGACTGATTCAACCGTTTCCACTTCGTTAGTAGTTCCAGGTAAGACCGTATAGACAGCGTGAATGAACTTGCCGTTTTTCTCGAACAGATACTCATAGTCTTGTTCGTCTTCAACTGGCCCCAGACCATCGTCAGCACTTACGTTGGTGTGCTTCATAGAATAGGCTGTGCCCTCTGTGCCGTCGTTCAAGACAAAGGTTGATTTTTTAGCACTATCATCGGTCCAGCCCTGATAGTTTTCTTCGGCTACAAATACTATGAATTGGTCGCGTGATCCGTCACTGCCGCCGATATTTTCTTCTTTTACTACAGCTTCTTTTGTGCCATCAACTGCAAATGGTGTGTCAACGATAAACGATTCGGGATCGGTGGTAGAGAATAGTTCCCAACCCCCCGGTATACATAAGCTAAATGTATCTTCTCTTGAGTGAATTTCTTTTGCTGGTGCTGTACACCCATCGCTAGGTGTTTCCACTGCTGCGCTTTTCTCAGTTGTAGTATCTGTTTCTTTATTTTTCATGCTTACTACGTACCAGCCAGCAGCGCCAATAAGAGCTACGACTACTACGACTATTACTGCTTCAATGGTTCCGAAACCGCTTTGATTTAGTTTTTTCATGAGATATTATTCCTTAGATTACATTTCTTACCTCGATAGTACATTGAGGTAAGAAATAAAGCAATGTGCATAAGCGTGTTGGGTACGAATCACCTGTCTTTCAGACATGACGGACAGGTAGGATTTGGTCACCACTGGCGACCCCGGAAAAACATCTTTGAAAACAAGTTTCCAAGAGTTTATTCCCTTGCGACATGCCACCGGCATGTCTCACCTCCGACCAATTTGGTCGTAGAACCAAAACTCTGCATTCACAATAAAAATACCCAACACGAGGTTGGGCACTTTTATTGGTGGGGATGGTAGGATTTGAAATATATGTTCGCTCGAGAGCTAAAGCATCTCGCTCAGTCAAGCAAGTAAAACTCAAACAGTCCCCGACTGTTTTCGCCTATCGGTTCAAACCCTACGAAATTCAAAAATCCTTCATAGCTCTACAATGAGTAGAGCGACGAAGGATGGTGGGGATGGTAGGATTTGAACCTACGACCAATCAGTTATGCGCACCGCTACAACTTTCGTTGCTTCTTTCGAATTTGTGGTCCGGACTGTCTCTTCATCCATACTTTATGGATGCTTGCCGTTCAGTCTCTACACCTTCCCATCGTTTAGATGGGCTTGGCTCGGGATTGCCATAGTTATTTAACTAGAAGGTTTCCCCGAATTTGACAAGCTATACTTACCAGTTTCCCGTGTAAGCAGCCCTGTAATTATTGGCATATCTAGGATATACTACCGTTATGAAGAAAAGGTCTAACTGCAAGGTTTGTGATAAAACTCTGATCGGAAAGCAAACATTATTTTGCTCAGTAAAGTGCAAAAATTCAGTTCACCAGTCCTATTCAGCGCAAAAAAAACGAGGTATTGAACGCAAGCTGTTTTTTGTAAATAAGCTTGGCAATAAATGTTCTCAATGCGGATATTCAGCTAACCTTTCCGGTCTGGCATTTCACCATTTGGGCGGAAAAGAATTTCAGCTGGATGTTCGTTCTCTCTCAAACCGCAAGATTGACCCTATCATTGAAGAAGTTGCAAAGTGTATTCTTCTTTGCCACAACTGCCATGCGGAAGTACATAATCCTGGTTTAGACTTAGCCAAATTGTTAATTGAGCCGACTGCTCTAACCCCTGAGCTACATCCCCTCGTTAGAACCGACGTTCAGCTTACACAGAATAAATAAGATATTTATCCTGTTCCACCTTCTGGTCGTTTCTTCCTCTTAGTTTTCCAAACAGTCGAGCTGGCAGAGCCACCTCTTTAGTTTGAAAAACTAGTTAAGACAAACAACACTAACAGAGAAAAGTATACCAGATTTTCGGTTTAGATATATAATAGAAAAACGTACATGCAAGATAAAATAAAAATAAAACTATCTGAATATTTCAAGTCGTTATCAGATATTCGAATTCTAGGGCAGACTTTTTTTGTAATCCTGATGTTGCTGGTTAGTTGGAGTAGTGTAAAAGCTATACAAAAAAACTACTTGTTACAAAAACAAATATCACGATTAGAGCAAGAGGTTGAGATTGCACAGCTAGAGAATGATAATCAAAAACTGAATAATCTATACCTAGAAACCGATCAATTTGTTGAACTTTCTGCACGTCGTCAATTTGGGTTGGGGGCTCCTGGAGAAAAATTATTGGTAGTCCCAAAAGAAGTAGCTATGAAAAATTCAAGCAAGATAAAAAGTGATCAAGATACGGTAAAAAAAGTTAACAAACCAAAATATCAAAAGAATATTGAAGCATGGGTTAGTTTTTTCTTTCGAGATTCCCAGAACAAACTAATTGATAGCTAAAGTTTTTGCCTGTTCTTGAATGGTAAAACTCGTGCATCGACGCGGCCGATTATATACTGTATATCTATCGGTCCGTTCGTTCTAGAATCTAGGGATTCGGGACGATTATCCCCACTTACGAATATTTCGTTTTCTGCTAGTGTTATGTCCAAGTTATTCTCATCGCCTTTAATATAGGTTTTTTCCCAGTAGTTACCTTTGTCAGGGTTAAAACCTTTTGGCGACTCTGCATTATATATTGTTATTGTCCCGCCGTTAATGAATACTCGTTCTCCAGGTAAACCGATTACTCGCTTTACGACATATTGGATCTTTTCTTGTTCATCCGAAAGGATGTTTGCTGGTTTGGTAAAAATGATTACTTCACCTCGTCTAGGAAGATATTTTTGACCATTAATATTTGCCCATGTGCTCGGAGATTTATTCACTGCCAGTCTATCATCGGTGTAAAGAGTTTTTTCCATACTAACGCCATCTACTCTAAATATTTCAACAAAATAGTTATCAATTACAATCATTGAGAATAAAACGAAGGCAATAACACCAACAATCGGAAGAGCAAGGCGAAGAATCCTTTCAATCGATTCATTGACCTGATTATCAGAAGTTTGAATCGGTTGATTGACCATAATTGGTTGTTGCTGTACGTCGGGATCGTCGGGTATAACAATAGACTGTTCCTGTAGTATACCGTGGTTAATTTTCCATTGTCGTCTTCGTCTAAAGATACGAAAAATGGCCAGTATTATACTTATTAAGACTGCAAATAACAGTATCGAACCAACTATTTTAAGCCATGTTTTATTACTATTGAATATTCTGAACAGTAAGTTACTAAAATCTTTCGTAAAGCTAATATAAACTTGATTATCGATGACTACTTTTTGCCCAGATCTATAGCTAATTACTTTTGAAAGTGTTTGGTTTCCGCCAGGCACTAACTTAGTGTTAAAATCTTCAACTTTGGGTGTTGTGTATAGATACCTATTGTTAGCATAATAATCAACCTTCGTTATTTGGTCATTTTTTGGATCAGTTACGTTTTTTACGACAAGATCATTTACCGCTAAAGATGTATGGATTGGGACGACATAGCCTTTTTCGTCGCCTATCTTTGTGGAGCATTTTTTATCAGGAATACATACAGGATTAGATTTTGAGACCAGCAGTACTTCGGGGCGGTTTGCATCTGGCATTGAGTCGAAAATATCTGCCGCTAAAATAAATCTTGGCTCTTGCCGTGCGTTTAACTTCCATGTTCCAATTTTTTTATATGTTTCGCCATTAGCTTGAACTTTCCCTATTGTTTTGCAGTTCGTATCATCTTCAATTAGTAATTGGACTTTTGTTGCTTGCCCTCGCTTACCTAGTTTTACGTAAACATCGTATTCGTCTGGGCTGACAACTAATCTGGCATCATAGTATGCCGTTATATCTTCGTCACAATACTGTTGTTCTGATGCGTTGACGTTATCGATACTAATGAAATGCAACAAGAATACCGAAAATATAAAAAACACAACTAATCCAAATATGCCAGAATTTAAAAGTCTATTTTTTTTATAGCGCATTTATATAATGATAAGCTGTTTACTAACAAAAGTTGAAATTAAAATACTCAGCACATAGTTAGTTATCCACAACCATTTCTGAACTGTGAGATAATATATAAAACTATGAAAAAACTCATCTTCTCATTTGTTAGTATTTTATTCTTAATGAACTTTGGTTCAGCTGGAGTCGTTGAGGCTCAAAATGTTAACAATTTTAAAATAGATACCTTCGTAACGGATTATTATATTGAAAAATCTGATAAAAACGTTGCCTCGATGCGGGTAGTAGAAAAAATTGTTGCTACTTTCCCTGAATATGACCAAAACCATGGGATTATTCGAGCGATCCCTAACGAGTACAAGAACAAAACTCTAAATCTGAAAGTTCAATCGATATTAAACGAAAATGGCACTCCGCATGAGTATTCTGTTAGCGAGAGTAACGATAATACAATATTAAAAATCGGAAACGCTAATCGTTATGTTCATGGACAAACTACATACATTATCAGCTATAAAATATCGAATTTTATTAGTTTTGAAGATAGTCATGATGAGTTCTATTGGGATGTTAACGGTAATGAGTGGGCTCAACCAGTAGGAAAAGTTACAGCAAAAGTCCATATCCCAAGCAGTGTTGGGGTCGTAGAACCGGATTTGCAAAAATGTTTTACCGGAGGCTATGGTGTTAAAGAAAGTCTATGCGACATAAAGACAAAAAAAGACAAAAATGGGGAATTAGTTACTGTTACAGCTAATGGTCTCAGCCCATATGAAACTCTAACTTTTGTTTTAGGATTTCCCAAAGGCACTTTTGAGCCGGATAAGATGGCTGCTCTAATCGGCTTGGTAATCATGATAATTATTGTGTTATCGGCTGTACTGCCAATCTTGCTCACATTAGTCATTGTGATTAGTAAATGGAGAAAGCGGGGAAGGGACCCTAAGGGCAAAGGGATTGTCATTCCTGAATACATCGCCCCAAAAAATATGGATGTGGTTATCTCGGATGTCGTTTTAAACGAGAGGATGACACCCAAGGCAATAACGGCAGGAATAATTGAGCTAGCAACGACCAAATATATTACTCTGTATGAAATAAAGAAAGATAAGTTAATTGGTAGTAAAACAGAGTATGAGATCGAGCTGGTTAAAAAAGAATATCCGAAGTCAGCCCAACTAAAAGCAATTATTATTATGATATTTGGTTCTACCGGTAGTGTCGGTAATCGAGT
>DAISWO010000008.1:10725-15044 GCA_036826295.1 Candidatus Saccharimonadota bacterium
TAAAAAGTCTAAAATTAAGCTGTTCGAGAACCTCCTGCCTTACGCAATATTATTTGGTCTAGAAAAAGATTGGGCCAAGGAGTTTCAGGATATTTATGATCAACCACCTGATTGGTATCACGGCAACGTAAACAATTTTAACGCCGTCTATTTAGCATCTTCACTCAATAGTTTTTCTTCCGCAAGCGCATCGTCGTTCAGCCCACCAAGTAGTTCTGGATCTAGTGGATTCTCTGGTGGTGGTGGATTTTCTGGTGGAGGCGGTGGCGGAGGCGGTGGCGGAGGCTGGTAATAGAGCTTTTGGTCAACACTAGCTAGCTATACCCCGAACTTTACGCTTTCTTCCATCTTCCTAATAAGATCTGTGTTGTTGTCAAAAACTTCATTTGTAAAGAAGTATAAGAATGAATACGCTCGTTTGCCCACTATACTTAATATGATTACGCCCTTAGCTGGTACGGTCTCATTATCTTTTATTGATCGCATGTCCAAACTTACTTCAGCTCGCATTAGGCTGTTGTCATCCGAAACAGTTTTATTGCCAATCTTTATGTTTTTCATTTCTGAATCAAAGAATTCTGATGCATCTGAGTCAAAGGAATCGCTCTTGAATTTATCAGCAACCTCTTTTTTTTGCGCATCAGTAACGTCCGCAGTGTAAGAGACCGTATTTATAGAAGCATTGATACCACCCAGCGCCGCTTGAGTATTACTTTCTTTCGAATTATCTTTATGAACATAGGTTGCCGATAAGTCAGTTTTAATTGTTTCTTCCATTTCTTTTGGAATCTCAAAACTCATCCCAGAATTTTCATCTGTAGAGAAGCCTGCTAATTCAATAGATTTGGTTTCTGAATATTTCGGCACGTCAGAACCAAGTTTGCCGACAATAAAAATAGCTAGAACTGCAATAAGCCCGACAACTAAAAGAGCCCCGAGAACTAACAACAATTTTTTAACAGGCAGGCTTTTTTTAGGAGCTTGCGGCATTGGGTCTTGGGGCTGTAACGGTTGAGGTGGGGAGGCGGGCATGGGTACAGGGCTTGGGGGCGTATCAAATGTATTTGCAGTAGCGTCTTGCATCGGTGTTTGGGCGACAGGTAGAGGTGTCGGGGTTTGTGCAGGTTGCGGAGGCGGAACACTTGGTTGTACGGGCACCTCTACTGGTGTGGGTGTGACATTTTGTGTATTCATGTCGGGCATGATTGGTGCTGGTTGGTTTGCTGGATATTGCTCAGTCTGATCAAGGGGATCTGGGTTTGGTGAAGCTATTGGTTGTTGGGGCTGTAGTGGTTGAGGAGGTGGAGGAATTGGTGTTTGGTTCGGGTCTGTAAATTGGTTCGGGTCGTTGGGTTGCATTAAGGAATCCTTTCTCTAATATGTATTCAATAATCATATCATGCTTATGCTACAATCTAGATAAAGCTATGGGTTTCAAAAGGGGAAAGAAGACTACTGTTAGTAATGACAATACTTATATTGATCATGCAACTCATGCCAAAAAAACCAAGAAGCTAAAGATACTAATAGTTATTCTCGTAGCGTTAGTGGTTGCACTAATGCTAGGATTATATTTCTCGCAAGCCAGCAATAAACAATCTAGCGAAGATACTAACAAGGCCTTGCAAGAAGTGCTTAATGTTCAGCCCCAGAGCTCTTATGATGTGACGGTAAATTCGACCCTTGGATTTTCTACCACCTACAATAAAAAAATCTTTGAAGGCCAAGGCTGGATAATCGCTGAAGATAAAAAGTTAGATTTTGTAACAGGTGAAGACTTATGGAATAAAAAAGATAAATACAGCCCACTATTTTTGAACTTCATAGAACCAGAAACACAAACAGCCAATGCTTTAGCTGACGATTTTGATGTGCGTAGTACTAATATGTACGTAAGTTCGAGTACAGTGAAGGATTTCTTTGCTAAAAGGAAGGCAGAGTTTGGCGATTCGTTGTCAGAAATAGAGCTTGCGACTAAGTTTTTTGCCCCAAAGTCGACCGACAAAATTAGTTATAAAAAATCATCAACCAAACAAGTGAAAATCGGTGAGACAGAATATACAAAGATTGTCTACAAAGCCTCCAAACAATATAGCTACCAGAAAAGTGAACCCGTCGGATCGCCTGATGGAGGGCAAGTCAACTATGTGACAATTCAAAATGGTCGGCCTTACGTCATAAAACTTACCTACTATGAGTTTACTTCAAGCCAAACTCTCGCATTATTTGAAAAAGTAATCGCGGATACTAAGTACAGCAAGCCTGATCCTGAAGCCGGTGTACTCGGCGCTAGGACTTCAATATTCAGCGCATTCAATATCATCCCATTTTCGGGCTTTGGCGCGACGACAGCCGGTGACGACCCTGTTGATGATAGCGTGAATGTACCAGACGAACTATCAGGAGCAACTGCCCTAGAGGTTGTGGCAAAGAATCAACCATCGGTGGTAAGAGTTGGAGCTGTTGATTGCAAGGACTTTCAACTGCTATTAGCTGGAGGTAAGGTTGGCCTAAGTGTTAAGGACGCGTGTTCTGCATCGGTAGGCACCGGAACGATTGTTTCCGAAGATGGTTATATTAGTACGAACGGACATGTCGTAAAGCATGGTTTTGTACCAGCCTTACAACAATATCTGGCCATTAATGTACAAGCCAAAAATACAAAGCCTTTCCAGCAATATCTACAGTACCTAGTAGATTCTAAGATAATATCTGCCACCGGGCTTAATACCCTTATTAAAGGAGTTCAGGCAGGCGACGAAGAGGCAATATATACGATTTTAGATTTGGCATACCAAATCCCAAAGAAGAACCTGAAGGTTACCAAAGAGAATACCAAACTAGCTATTCAATTATCTGATGAGCCTATAAAACTCAAGGATTTAAAAACCGCTTCCGAATTTGTGTACAGCGATAAAGTCGTTAGCGCCGAGCTTACAGACTTTGACTTCGATCAATATTCGCCCGATCAAGGTGAAACAGATATTACTAAATCAAAAACCTCAGACGTAGCGCTGTTAAAAATGGAAGGCGCGTCTTTCCCTGTAGCCTCGATTGGTTCGATCAGTTCAGTAAAACCTGGCGATGTAGCCACTTCCATTGGTTTTCCTGGATTTGTTGATGGGGGGCTGGAGACTAAAGAAGCGAGGACTATCCCTTCGGCGACTCAAGGGCTAGTTGAGCAAATCGTTCAAGAATCGACCAAGTCAACTCGCCTACTCGGTGTAACGACTATACCTACAGCTCAAGGCAATAGTGGCGGGCCGGTTTTTGATGTAAATGCTCAGGTAGTTGGTATAACGACTTATGCTTCAGGTAAAGGTGATCCAGAGGCGGGTATATCAAAATTTGCTGGTACTGGTGTTATGCGGGACGTCGCTGATTTTACGGCGCTAGTAACTAAAAATAAAGTTACCCTTGATACCGAAAGCGAAGTTGATGGGGTTTGGGATAAAGCAATTACAGAATTTAGCAGTGGACATTACTCTCAATCAAAGGAACTGTTTAGCCAAACTCTAGAAAAATATCCAGCTAACTATTTAGCGAAAAGTTTCATTTCAGTTGCTGACGCAAAAATTGCTAGCGGTGAGGATAAGAGTGATTCTAGCCCGATAAAAGTAATAACTAACGAAAAATTATTTAGTGTGTCTAATCCAGTTAGCTTAGCAATAGTTTTGTCGATAGTTATTCTGCTAATCTTAATACTGGTAACAATCGTTGTCATGATATTACATCGTAAAAAAGGTAAACAATTACAGCAAACAACCACGCCAAGTTCAGACCCGAATATTCCAGCCCAGCCTGTAGCCCAGCCAGCACCAGTATCACCGAGTCCTGCTCAATCAGCTGACTTTCAACCCCAGCAACAAAATCTCGTAAATAGTGCAGTCGAATCCGACAATACTAACGCACCAATAAATAGCCCTGCACCTCCACCGCTCGTCCCTCAAGAATTACCTACAATCAATAATCCACAAGTATATTTACCGACACCAAGTATCATGCCTAACCCTAATCCGGCTATAGTCCAACCATCAGTAAACCCGACTGCTATGCAACCTCGTCCAGTTGTCCCCCAACCAATAAGTGACATCACACCTCCAGTTAGCGCGCAAAATCCTCAAATAAGCCCAACAATAGAAATAAAACTGGATCACGATCAATAATCCGAAGCTTAAGAATAACTTATCCACAGCTTTTAGTTGCGCATATGCTTATTTTAGAGTATTAGTATTAGGTATCTATCAATTATAAAAAACCAAAATTATAAAAATAAACAGGAAAATACATATGAAATCACTTAAGAGACTGAAGAAGTT
>DAISWO010000009.1:0-10736 GCA_036826295.1 Candidatus Saccharimonadota bacterium
ACAAACTAATCGAAGAGCGAGGTGATGAGGTGGTTTTCTTTGACGGGCGTAATGCTTACGAGGCGGCAGTGGGGCGGTTTAAAAACGCTGTTGTACCTGACACGAAAACAACTCATGATTTCGTAAAGGAAATATCCAGTGATAAATATAACGATATCAAGGATAAGCCGGTAGTGACTTACTGCACCGGAGGAGTGCGTTGTGAAATCTTGACAACGCTCATGAAAAACAGGGGTTTTAAAGATGTGTATCAAATGGACGGCGGGGTAGTGAAATATGGCGAAAAATACGGCGACGAAGGACTATGGGAAGGTGCACTCCATATCTTTGACGATCGGATGACGCATCGATTTTCGGACAAGTCTGTTGATATTGGCGAGTGTACGCATTGCCACGGTAAAACCAGCAATTACGAAAACTGCGCAAAAGTATCCTGCAATCGACTAGTGCTGATGTGTAATAAATGCAAAAAGAAAACCTTGTGCGCAGAGTGCTTAAAGGCGAAAAAATCGGCGAAAGTAACGGATTGAACTATGGGCGCGGCTCAAGAATTATTAGATAGGGCAGAGAATATCGCTCAGCTAGGTCGTACTGAACTTGATAGGGAAAGTCGTCAACAAGTTTTGATAGAATATCGAGCACCTTTAAATTCGAGTGTGTTGATGAACATTAGAACAAGTGCAATTGTCGGAGGAACGGAACGACACTTCAACAGAGGAAGGTGGATTTTTCTAACGGATACAGAAGCACCGGAGACACCTGAAGAAGAACGGCGTAGCATATTTGATTGTGGTCACGGGCCATTCTTCTCGATTAATATCGACACATTAGACGATGAAAATTATGCGGAACCAAGCGGATTACTGGAGAGATGGACAGAATTAGAGCCATTATGTGAAGATGCTAAGTTTGGATCAGCAGAAGATACTGGATTGATCAGAACTATATTTGCTGCTGTAAAATCAATAAAGACGGGGGCGTTGTTAGGCGAAGATATTTTGGATGAGATTTCAAGTAGTTTTGCAACAGTATTATCAAAGGGGTCGACCGTAGTACAAAGGTCTACGCATGGAGAAATATTTGATGGCGGGAGCACAATTGACCTTTGTGAAGTAAACATCACAGGCAGCCTGCAACATCTTACATTTCACACGAAGCTACCGAAGTTATTAATATCTCTACATCAAATCGACGAGCAAGATCACGCTGTATTTTCACAAAGACCGACAGGAAGTTACGAAACTTACTCAGAGATTGCCGATCCGCTGGAAAGGGAAGCGAGAGTCGAAGGTAGCAAGGTCATTAGAGATTCTGAAGAAAATATAATCTTAGTAACTTCTAATCCAGAAGGCAAAGAAGCGATAGAAGATGCTGAGCGAGCAGTCGGACTTAGGGATTTGAGGCTAGATTACCTGGATTTATTTAAACTGGGTCTAGAAGATTTCAAAAAAACCAGAGACGGCGCCAAATAACAGTGCTCATACTCTGGTTGACCCAAGCACAATACTTAAAGCAAGAAGTATAAATATATACAATAACGTTGTATAATAATGTGATGAGATTAATGGGAAGCGAAGCAGAGTATTCGGTTAGTTCTACGATGGTACATGCGGATATCGCAGCAACGAATCTTGCAAAAGGATCCAGTTTGCCTGCAGGTATTGATAGACTCGGTACACGCAAAGAGTACTTGTCGAATGGTGCTCGATTCTACTTAGATCATGGTTCGCATCCTGAGTACTGTTCTCCCGAAACCTATGGGGCTCTAGAGAGTACAATCTCTGAGTTTGCAGGAATTGAAGTAGTTAGAGCGGCTGCCAATAATTTGCGAGCACAAATCGATGAGTCTTTAGGCGAAGATCAAGAAAGCGACTTAAGAGTATTCAGGAGAGTGAGCGATGGAAGCATGCAAAGCGCAGGACATCACATTAATCTTCGTGTTAAGAGAGAATTATGCATGACGCAAGACGGTCTTGCGCCGCAACTAGCGCATATGATTGGTGGGACAATACTTTTTGGGGCAGGATGCGTTAGGCGTCAAGGAGTATTCACTCTTTCTCAAAAAGGTCCACATATAAGTGATCTTACTGACCTTGGGACTACCTCCTCAAGTAAGCCTTTAATAAACTTGCGGGATGAGCCGTTAGACAATAAAACGAGGTGGCGTCGCCTTCATATTACAGGTAACGATTCTTTGTTTTCTCCTTGGGCTACGTGGTTAAGAAATGCAACATTTGACATCGTATTGTCTTATTGCGAATCTCAACCTGATCAAGCAAAAGAACTTTCACAATATATACCTATTAATCTTCGCGCTGCACTCAGAGCCATTAATAGCGATCCAGAAAGACGAGTGACACTAAAAAGTTACAAGACAATTAAAGCTAAAGATATGGAGTGGGCTTTATTCGAGAAAGTTATAGAAGCATTTAAGCGAGGGGACTTGCAAGAAGATAAACTTGGGGAAGAGTCAGTTGTTGCTTTCGATGAGTGGCAGTGGGCGCTCGAGTCTGACGATGCAAGAATCAGAAAACTCGTGGATTGGCGTTTACGTTCAGTTGTACATAAGAAAATGGACGCGAAGTTCGGAGGAGAAGTGACTGATGAGCGTAGATTACGAGATATCAGTCTAGATGATGTTTTAAAACGAACTCCAATGGCGAATTTATTCCAGAATACTCTATTTAATGCAGGGTTAGAACGGCTGGCTATAGTTTTTGATACAACCGAAGAAGATCTTCGAGCAAGGATAGACGATAGAGTTACGGTAGCACCGATCGGAAGAGCCAGCGTTAGGGGTGCTTTTATTAAAGAGCACAAGGGAAAGAACTTTAACATTAACTGGGAAGGGGCGCGCGATAATGAAGATGGCCCTCACGAGACTTTTCAGTTTACCGATGATGGTTTAGCACCGGGGAAACCTGCACCGTTCCGGAAATCGTTAATATAAAAACGATACCCGTCACCTGTAACCTATACAATATATATATGCATAGTATCGAGAAGAAGCTAAAAGATTTGCCAAAAACGCCCGGTGTTTATCTGTATAAGGATAAATCGGGTCAGATTATTTATGTCGGTAAAGCCGCGGTAATAAAAAACCGTGTGCGTCAGTATTTTCAAAAAAGCCGACCGTTTGTTCCAAAGACCACTGCGCTGGTTAAAGAAATAGCGGACTTGGATTATATAACCGTCGAGACCGAGATTGATGCGCTATTTTTAGAGGCAGAATTGGTGCGTCGTTATCAACCGAAATTTAATATCCTACTTCGTGACGACAAGAGTACTAGTTATATCAGGATAGATATTAAAAGTGATCATCCGACCGTAACCGTGACGCGTCGGCCTCTTGATGATGGAGCAGAGTACTTCGGGCCATACTTTAATGCGCTACTGATCAGGACAGCACTAAAACAACTTCGCAAGGCTTTTCCATACTCAACCCACACTGGGGCAATACCAAAACGGGCTTGTTTGATGTATCAAATTGGACTTTGCCCAGGGCTGGAGGAGGGAAAAACGAGTTTAGAAGATTACCTAAAAAACCTCCGACAACTAATTAGTTATATTAAGGGTAATCGCGTTTCTATAGTCAATGAGATTGAGCTTGATATGAAGCGAGCTGCCAAAAACCACGATTTTGAGTTGGCATCACGGTTGCGAAATCAGCTGTTTGCTTTAAAAGGACTAAAGAAAAGCATAGTGTTTAGTCGTCAAGAGTTTATGGATATCAGTAAAGACCAAGGTTTGAGCGAGTTGGCTGGACTACTCGGTCTTGAAAAAGCGCCAAAACGTATTGAAGGCTATGATATTAGTCATATGAGTGGTACTGATACGGTGGCTAGTATGGTGGTGTTTAGCAATGGCATACCCGACAAAACAGAGTATCGTAAGTTCAAGATGGTGCGTCCAGGGAATGATGATTTTGCCCATATGAATGAAGTAATAAATCGACGTTTGTCGGCGACTAATATAAAAAAATGGGGAAAACCAGACTTGTTTTTAATTGATGGCGGTAAAGGTCAATTGAGTGCGGCGAGTAATGCTCGTGATAATCTGGGATTTTCCAAAATACCGATGATTGGACTAGCCAAGCGCGAAGAGGAGATCGTTATTAAAACGGGCGAATTCGACAAATTGAAACCTCCAAAGTCAGCATATGTTACAAGAACAGGTGAGTTTACTAAAGTTGAGCTCGAAAAGAGCTCGAATGCCGTAAAGTTGTTGCAACGCATAAGAGACGAATCGCACAGATTTGCGGTTAGCTACCACACTGTATTAAAACGACAAAGACAGACGGCCAGCATCTTAGATAGCATCCCCGGTATAGGGCCGTCCACTCGCAAGAAATTGTTAAGACACTACGGATCTACCAAACAAATTATTCTTGCAAGTCAGATTGATTTAGAAAAAGTGGTTGGCAAAACAAAAGCCGTTATACTTACAAAATACATCAAAACCAATGAGGATCAGCAGAATTGAAATGAAACCAGAATTTTTTATAAATAACCGACAAAGATTGTGTGAATTAACTAAGAGTAAGTTGTTGATAATTTCCGCAAACAGTACGTTACAACGAAATTCTGACGTTACATATCCATTTAGACAGGATAGTAATTTTTGGTACGCCACTGGGTTAGATGAGCCTGACGTACTGTTAGTTATAAACAATGGTGAAGAATATCTAATAATGCCACAGCGGAGTAATGTGCAGAATATTATGGATGGACTAATCGATCATAAAAAAATGGTGAAAAAATCTGGAATCACAGATGTGCTAGATTGGGCTAAGGGCTGGGAAAAACTATCAAACCAAGTAAAAGCATCCAAAAAAGTGGCAATATTGGAGCCACCAAAACCTTATGTCGAAATATACGGCTTTTACACGAACCCGGCCAGACAAGTGCTTAAAGACAAAGTTGAGTCACTCGGTCAATTCGAATTCGAGGATCTCAGGCCGCTCTTTTCAGGTTTACGGGTTATCAAGCAACCGCTCGAGCTAAAGATGATTCAACAGGCCATAGACATATCGATCGAGTCATTGAATGATGTCTTGAAAGAAGTACATCAGTTTAATCACGAATACCAAATCGAGGCCGCGCTAACCGAGGGAATCAGAAGTAGGGGGGCGACTGGCCATGCCTTCCCACCGATTGTTGCGGGCGGTAAAAACGCTACGACAATTCATCATTTTGCTAATAACTCCAAGTTAGAGTCTGGCGCACTAGTACTGGTTGACTTTGGGGCAGAAGTTGAAAATTATGCAGCTGATATCGCAAGGACTTTTTCGCTCGGCTCACCTTCAAAAAGACAGCTAGATGTTATGCACGCTGTGCGAGAAGTTCAAGAGTTTGCCTTTAGTATCCTAAAACCCGGATTATCATTCAGAGACTATGAGCTTGCCGTCGAGAAAAAGATGGGAAATGTTTTGAGGGCGTTAGGTATGATCAAATCTGAGACTCGAGAGCAGATACGACGATGTTTTCCGCATGCTGTGTCACACTTTTTAGGTCTTGATACACACGATACGGGCGATAGATACGAATCCACCTTTGAACCTAACATGGTAATTGCTGTCGAGCCTAGTATTCTAATCGTTGAAGAGGGTATCGGGGTCCGCATAGAAGATAACGTCGTAATAACAAAAACAGGCATTAAAAACTTAAGCGTTAACTTGCCCAGTATTAGTAAGTGAACTACAATAAACAGATAATATATGAATAGTTTTATTGGCAGATTTTTAGTTAGATGGTTTGTTTGTGGTGTCGGTCTATGGATTGCATCGGAAGTGTTAGCTGACGGCAGGATTACTAATCAGGGTGATATTTCAGTGATTATTGGAGCGGGATTGGTCCTAGCGTTAGTGAATACACTAATTAAACCGATTGTAGTGTTATTCTCTTTGCCAGCAATACTCTTTAGTCTGGGGCTTTTTATGATTGTCATAAATGCCCTGATGATTTTGCTAGCTAGCCACTTCTATTCGAAGTTAGATGTTGATAATTTTGGGACTGCATTAATAGCCGGAATCATCATTGGTCTGGTAAACTGGTTAGTGACAACTATACTAGAGGAGAAGGAATGAGTTTATTAAATTACGTAACTTTGATAAGTGCAGCGATAATGATTATTTTGATTCTTGTACAGACTAGAGGCGCTAGTTTGGGTGCAGGAATGGGTGGCGGGGGTGAAGTGAATACAGTCCGCAGAGGATCAGACAAAACTATTTTTCAGCTAACAGTTATTTTTGCATTTTTGTTTGCCGCATCGATTCTTCTGAACATCATTATTACCTGAAAGGTTAAAACAAGTTTATGGTAAATCGTGCATCACGGTTACGTTTTCGAAGAAACATAAAACGCAGAAAAAGTAGCGTAGAAGTAGCTTCGAAAAACGTTGAAAAAAATCTCGATAAACTCTTTTTCAGACGATTAAACAAGTTTTTTTCAGTAAGGCGTTTCGTCGTCGGATGGATATTGCTATTGGCGCTACTAGGCACAGGAGTGATCATTCAAAGTCGTGCTTTGTCTGGCTTTTATCAAGATTTGGTCCCAGTGGCTGGCGGTACATACGTAGAAGGTCAAGCTGGTAGATTCACTAATGCTAACCCAATTTATGCGTCTTCTCCTGTAGATAAAACAGTATCAAAACTCGTTTTTTCTAGTCTCATGCAGTTTGATAGAGATAACGAGCTGGTTGGAGATGTCGCGAAATCTATGAAGGCCGACAAAAGTGCAACAAAATATACTTTAAAGTTACGCGACGATGTCTATTGGCATGATGGGCATAAGCTAACATCCAAGGATGTGATATTTACTTTTAACACGATCCAGAACGCCGATGCTCAATCTCCGCTACGTTCGATTTGGCAAAAAGTAAAAATTACCGCAAAGGGAGATTATGAAGTCTTGATAACTCTGCCTCATAGTCTATCTTCCTTCCCACAGAGCCTAACAACTGGGCTGATACCAGAACACCTACTAAATAATATTCCGCCATCGCGACTCCGGTCAGTGGCATTTAATACATCTAGCCCAGTCGGATCTGGTCCGTTTAAGTGGAAAACCATAGAAGTTACTGGCGACAAACCTGAAAATCGTCAAGAACAAATTGGACTAGCCCGAAACGCAGGTTACTACAAAGGTCCGCCACTGATCGAAAAATTTATAATCAGATCTTTTCACAATAATGACGACCTACTAAATAGCTACAAGGGTAATGAGTTAACTGCGGTAGTAGGGATAGATAAAGTAGACGAAGGAAAAACTACGAATGATTCATCCCAAGAGTTTAACTTGCCGTTAATGGCCCAAGTGTCGGTTTTTTTAAAAAACTCTAACGATATCCTAAAAGATGAAAAGGTCAGGCAAGCCATGGTACATGCAACTGACACGAATGCGGCGATTGAACGACTGGGTTATCCGGTCGTTAAGTCTGATAATATCATTCTTAAAAACCATATTGGCTATAACCCAAAAATTACCCAAAGAGAATACGATCTAAAAGCAGCCAATAAACTGCTCGATAAAGCCGGGTGGAAAAAACGGAATAATGAAGGTGTAAGGGTTAAAGCGGGCAAAGAATTGAACTTTAGATTGTACTCTAAGGATATTCCGGATTATCAGGTTGTCGCTGAGGAATTACAAAATCAATGGAAAAAGATCGGCGTAAGGCTGGATGTTATTCTGCAGAGCGATGAAGATCTGCAATCAGTTATTGCATTCCACAACTATGATATTTTGTTGTATGGAATATCCCTAGGTAACGACCCGGATGTATATGCTTATTGGCATAGTTCCCAGGCGGACGCTACTTCAAGTAGTCGACTTAATTTTTCTGAATATAAATCAGAAATAGTAGATCAGGCGCTAGAAGGTGGACGTAGTCGAACTGATCCGCGCGTCCGAGTGATTAAATATCAACCGATGCTAACAGAATATTCCACTGACGCTCCAGCAATAGCTTTATATCAACCAAGATTACTTTACCGAACTAATCGACAGGTGTTTAATTTTCACCATGGGATGATTCCAACATCAACCGATCGTTTTTCGAACGTCGAAGCTTGGGCAATAAGACAAGAATTAGTAAACAAACCTTAATCATCCAGTCATATATATGATATATTAATAAAAAGAAGTTCTAATGGTTACTGAGGGGGAATAAATTTTGAGTAAAATTGCGCATTATCTGCAAGAGCACCTATCGGGAGAGGTTATTTTTACAGAAGAGGCTAGGAAGTATTTTTCTACTGACGGTGGGGTTTTTGAAGTAATGCCATCAATTATAGTTTATCCTCGTAATGAAAATGATGTAAGAAAGACAACGAGATTCTCCTGGCAGCTTGCCGAAAGAGGAAGAACACTCCCGATAACCGCGCGAGGCCGTGGCAGTGATCAAGGCGGGGCAGCAATAGGACAGGGGATTATCCTAGTATTTCCAACACACATGAATAAGATTATCGAGTTTGACGGCAAGAGTGGAGATGTGATTGTCGAGCCCGGCCTAGTTTACTCAAAACTACAACAAACACTTCATACGCATGGTCGATTTTTGCCGCCGTATCCTAGTTCTATCGAGTTCTCTACTTTAGGTGGCGCGGTGGCGAATAATGCTTCAGGCGAAAAGACTATAAAATACGGCAATACCCGCAATTACGTAAAAGGACTGCGTGTAGTTTTAGCTAACGGAGAAGTGATAGAGACTAGAAGACTAAGTAAACGAGAGCTGAACAAAAAAATGGGATTGTCGACTTTTGAGGGTGAGATATATCGAGCAGTCGATACGTTAATTGAAGAAAATTCTGACGCTATATCAACTATCGATAAAGAAGTAACAAAGAATTCAGCGGGCTACGCTATTGATAATGTAAAACTAAAGAACGGATCCTTCGACTTAACTCCGTTGATTGTTGGCTCTCAGGGAACGTTGGGGGTTGTCAGCGAAGCGATTATTTCCACTGAGCCTTATAACCCAAAAACAACCTTAATAGTGGCTAACTTCTCAGATGTCCAATCGGCCAGTGAAGCAGTACTACAAATGCGCAAAATGCCTGAAATTCCTAGTGCTATCGAAGTAGTTGATGATAATTTGCTTAACTTCATTGACGGGCACAACCCAACGTATTTAAAAGGTATTGTCGATAAGCCGTTCCCGAAATTGATTTTACTGATCGAGCTTGATAACCAAAGTGAGCGAACGCAGTCAAAAATGAGCAAAAAAATCCAAAAAATCTTGAAAAAACAGGGAGCTGAGTTTGTCGTAGAGCGGGATGAACACGCTAAGGAAGAACTTTGGAAAATACGCCACAGTGCCGCCTCGGTTATCACCCAGACAGAGGGAAACGCAAAGGCGCTACCTATTGTTGAGGATGGCATAGTCCCAGTTGATAAATTCAGCGAATATTTGGCTGGGGTTTACGAAATATTCGAAAAAAATAATCTCAAAATTGCAATTTGGGGCCACGCCGGAAATGCAAACTTGCACATGCAACCATTCTTAGATTTGTCTCAAGTAGGCGATAGACAAAAAGTATTTAAAATCATCGAAGATTATTACAGTCTAGTTATCTCTCTTGGTGGTAGTACTAGTGGGGAGCACAATGACGGTCGCCTGCGTGCACCATATCTAAAAAAGCTGTACGGCGAAGAAGTGTATGAGGTATTTAACAAAATAAAAACTATTTTTGACCCACATAATATTTTAAATCCAGGGGTAAAAATGAACGTTACGATTGACGATATCAAGCCGTTACTTCGCAATGAATATTCTATGGATCATCTGTACGACCATCTACCGGGTAGATAGGCCTTGATATGTCTAATGTTGAAATAATTGGGATAATTGGTGGCTGTTTCTATTTGATTGCGTTTGTAGAGGTCTCGTTAGGCAACTGGAACGGCAAGTCTTACAGATATGAATATTTTAACCTGATAGGCGCAATTTTACTGCTGTATTACTCGATTCAAAAAGATGCCTATACCAATATGGTTTTAAATATCATTTGGATAGTTGTAGCTTTGTATGTAATCCGTCATATAGTAAAACGCCACAAAAAAAGACGAATAACCAAAAAATCAAAAAAACGGAAGTAAAAAATGGCGGTTGTTGCGGATAGGTGAAGAAAAACGTAGAATACATCTGTTATCGACGCGCGAGTGGTGGAATGGTAGACACGCTAGTCTGAGGGACTAGTGCCGAAAGGTGTGGAGGTTCGAGTCCTCTCTCGCGCACCAGATTGGCATGATCGTTAATAACAGGTATAATTGTTCAAGTTCGGGCGGTTAGCTCAGTTGGCTAGAGCACCTCGTTTACACCGAGGGGGTCACAGGTTCGAGTCCTGTACCGCCCACCATTTCGGCTCTGTAGCTCAGTTGGTAGAGCAGAGGCTTGAAGAGCCTTGTGTCCACAGTTCGAGTCTGTGCGGAGCCACCATTCGACTCGAAGAGGAGAATGGCCAAATAATCCGAATTGGTGTTTCACCAAATTCGAGAGAGGATTCCCGAATTTGGAAAGTAGACTATGCAAATGTCGCTTGTCTTAACTAGTTTTTTAAACCAAGAAGTCGATTCATTCGAATCTTCTGTTTGAAAAACTAAAAGGAAGAAGCGACTAGAAGTAGGAACGAAAGCAATTATTATTGGTTTCGTGTAAGCTGACCGTCGATTCTGACGCGCGGGTGTAGCTCAGTTGTTTAGAGCGCGTCCTTGCCAAGGACGAGGCCAGGGGTTAGAGTC
>DAISWO010000010.1:0-9758 GCA_036826295.1 Candidatus Saccharimonadota bacterium
TAGCTCAGTTGTTTAGAGCGCGTCCTTGCCAAGGACGAGGCCAGGGGTTAGAGTCCCCTCACCCGCACCAATCAAAGAACGTCCCGATGGGGCGTTTTTTGATTGGTATGATGTGGTTCTAACGCCTGCCAAAAGAGGCCAGGGTGAGAACAGCCTGTGGCTGTTCGCAAGGCAGCCATCCGGTGCAGCTGTGCTGCTAACCGCGATGCTGCGGGGTCGCGGAACGTGACTAGAGGTCCCCTCACCCGCACCATCAAGAATTTATGAAACGATATATTAAAACAGTATCCATTTATTTTGTCGCGATAATTGCTATATCTTTAGTTGCTGAATTCTTCTTTTTCAATGGTGCTCATCCTGAGTGTGCTGTAAATGATAGTGTTGGACCTTGTGAGTTTGTCCCAAGAGTTTCTGAGTATGTCATTTTTACATCGTTAATTCTACTCCCATTCTTAGTGGCACAACTTCTTTATATTTTTATGAAGAATAAAAAGTCCCGTAGTTAAACTGCTAGTCCAAAAGAATGCCCCAGTTTTGCTGGGGTTTTCTTTTTGCAGTGAAAGAAACTGAATTGTTTCAGTTTCGTAGGACTCTAACAGGCGGAGTGATGTCGAGCAATTTTGCGAGACCGTGAGCCGGGTCGGCGAGTAAAAACCAAAGGTTTTTAACTTATTGACAGAACATCCCCTCGCCCGCTCCAAATTACTAATGCTTATTGTTCTATCTCACGAGCTACTATAATATTAGTTCATGAATAAGAATCAATTTGGATTCTCCCATACAATTGTGTTAATTATCGTTGTTGTTATTGGTGTTGTAGGGTTTGCAGGCTGGCAAGTATTTAGGGCTGATAAAAATAAAGACGTTGCAGAGAACTTGCAACAGACCCAACCAAACCCTTCAGAAAATTTACAAGAGCAGGTTGAATGTGCAGAAACAGGGCCTGGTCTATTCACTAAAGATATTACGGAGCTGTCTGCTATTTCTCTGATTCAGAACCCAATTCGCGTGATCGGTGGTAACAATATCAAGACACACTCCTTCGTTGAGGTAACGCAAAAATCTCCTATCTACGCTCCTATGGATTCTACACTAACTGGGGGTGCAAATTATTATGAGACGATGGGCGAGAATCCTGTTTCGAAAGTGCAATACCTATTGTCATTTAGTAACGGTTGCGATATAAATTACTGGCTCGACCATCTAGTCGATGTGCCGGATAATATCAAGAAGGCTTTTCCGCCCAAACCGCAGAACGATACACGATCAGCTAAGGTGAAGCAGGTAAAAGTAAAAGCTGGTGATTTGGTTGGCTACTCTAACCAATCAGGAACCGCACGGTTTGACTTTGGTGTGCTAGATTTGGATGGTCCGGAGACAGTTTTAACGACTGATTCTAGGTTCAAGGATAATGAAATCGTGAAAACATCAGACAAATATCGCCATGCAGTCTGTCCGTACCAATTCTATGATGCAACTAAGATCAAACAATATGTCAGCCTTTTTGACACAAGCTCAGACTCTGACCAAGAGATTATCGTCAATCTTTGCAAGGCTTTGAAATAAGCCTTTAGGAATATACTCGATAACCATTTATAATAAATTAAGTTAATAATTAAAAAGGAGAGATAGACATGGCTACAGGATACTGCGTTAAATGTAAGGAAAAAGGCGTTGAATTGTCAGCACCAGAAATTGTACAAACTGCTAAAGGCGGATTCATGGCTAAAGGGAAGCACGAAAAATGTGGAACAACTGTTTGTGCGATGATGTCTAAAGAAAATGCTGAAAAAGAAGTAGAAGCCGGCGCGAAAAAGTCTTACTAACATTTAAAGAACGTGGCTTATTAAAGAGACGATTAAAACTCGTCTCTTTTTATAATGAAAAATATTATTTGTTAAAAAAACGCATATTTGCATACAATAGCGATATTGGTCCTATGGGATTAACTATCGGTGCTATGCTGTACAGAGTGAAAAGAAAGCATAAGCGTGGAAAGAAGTATTTAAAGATGATTTTATTGGTATTTGGAGTAATAGTAATCACGGAAGTTTTAGCACTTGTTTGGCTAGCGAGCAGTGTAGGGCGTTACAAGGCTTTTTGGGAGTCGAAAGCTAAAGAAGGTGGGGAGATTACTTATCTGGCGCTTGGTGATTCTGCGGCACAGGGTATTGGTGCCAGTAGCCCTATGAAGGGTTATGTCGGCGTGATAGCAAACAGGATTGCGGAAAAAACCGGTAAATCAGTAAAAATCACCAATATCAGTAAAACTGGTGCAAAAATGAGCGATTACTTGCAAAATCAAGCGCCTTTAGTTAAAAAGAAACGGGCTGATATCGTGACTATTGAAATTGGCGCTAATGATGTCGCAAGTTACGACTCAAAGAAATTCAGAGATGAGTTCAGAAAAGTATTGCAGACACTACCAGACGGAACATTCGTATCCAATATGCCACTATTTAACAGTAGGCCGGGCAGTACTAATAATGCCAAGCTGGCTAGCAAAGTCATAGAAGAAGAACTAAAGAACTATCCAAAACTTGTTTTTGTTGACTTGCAAAAACAAACGACAGAGAATCGAAGTATTTTTGGATTTGCGCCTGATTTATTTCATCCCAACAATCTAAGTTACAAAAACTGGGCTGATGCGTTTTGGATAGAGATTCATCCAACGATTGACTAGATGAGCAAAATGTAGTACTATATAAATATGATTAAAAGGCTTTATAGGAGAATCTTGTCGTTATCAGCGATAACTGTGGTTTTATTTAGCTCAATTTTTATTCCGTCTTCTAGCGTTTCGGCCGTTACTGCTGAAAGCGGTAACTGTCGGATTGCTGTAAGCGGAGTAACAGTTCGTCAAGTCCAAGCCAAAGTTGGGGTTGCACAGGATGGTGTACTTGGTCCCGCAACCTGTAACGCTATTAAGTCGTATCAATGTACGAAGAATATTAACGTTGATGGAATTGTGGGTCCGCAAACATGGGGTATTATGCGAGGCAATACACCTCCAAGAGGTACTAGAATCTGTGCAGACCTTCGTAACCAAAAACTATGGTTATCAAAAAATGGAGTGCGAACATATACTGCGGTCAGAATGCGATCTGGTGATCCGAGACTCAGTCAGTCAGAACCAACAAAAGTGGGTAATCATCGAATCTATTACAAAAATATCGATCATATATCATCGATTTTTGGATCCCCGATGCCATATGCGATGTTCTTTTACGGCGGTCAAGCAATTCACGAATCCACATTTAGTACAGCAGGTAGCCATGGATGTATAAACGTCACCCACGCTGACGCCAAAAAGCTCTGGAATAATTCTCCTGTAGGTACACCAGTCAGTATCTGGGGCGCCCGACCTGTCTAACTAATATCTTGATAAATCTAATCGGCATTGTTATCTGACCTGACATCTAGACGAATCTTTTTGCTAATATGTATTGATGAAAATCAAAAAACAAAAGATTAGTCTCAGCAGGGAAAAAGTAATCCAGCAGGCGATTCCTTTGTCGCTAACCTTTATCGTATGCTTTATTATGATTTTGTTGCTGTGGCTGGAGGTTGTGGTGCTTAATATGTTTATCTCTGAGCCAATCTCAACAACGGTAAGATTTTCTGATATTCTCGTTGGCTTAACTGTGTATTTAAAAACATCGATTGATTTCGCTATTTATATTGGGCGGATGATGGATAAAAACCCAGGTATGAAGGGCAGGATTGGCATTGAAATTGGTACGGCCATGGGTAATGCACTGGGTACCATGCTTATTCTGTTGATTTGGGCGTTTTTCAAAGAGATTGATTGGCTTCTAGGACTCATGGTGTTACTTGCTGGGCTGGTGCTAATGAGGTTAGCGCAGGACGGGGTCAGTTATATCGACACACAGAACACCTCTTATCCTAAAATATTTAGAATTATTGTTGAAAAGTTGAAGTGGATACTCGAGTCGTGGAATAAGATTGTAGAACCGTTTTTATCTAGGGTCGTACCGTCGCATTCACTAAAGGCGGTTACCAAAAATACGTTATTAGGCTTGCTTGCAATATCATTTACTGTTCCGTTTATTCTGGGTCTGGATGATTTTGCTGGATATGTACCGTTATTTAATATTGTGAATGTGTTTGGTTTCGGTATCGGTGTGATGTTAGGACATATGATACTTAATATTTTTTTGTATATCTCACCAAAACGTACAATCAGAACTGTAAAAAATCCGATAGTGTCATTTGTCGGATCGATAGCCTTTATTTTCTTGGCAGTGTGGGGCTTTATTGAGGCCTACAAGCTTTTGTTTGTACATGGTTAATAAAAAAGTCTAAAGGCCAACACAGTTATTTGATAGAATACTAGGTAGTGCGATCGCGTGGTGCGTTGGCCGAGAAGTTAGGCACAGGTCTGCAAAACCTGTTAGACGGGGGCGGTACCCGTACGCACCTCCAAGTAGAAATGCTTGGCGAAGATCAGGGCAGGTGGCGGAATTGGTATACGCGTTCGACTTAAAATCGAATGTCCAAAAGACGTGCGGGTTCAAGTCCCGCCCTGCCCACCAAGATTATTGACCATTTTTCGTAGCCAAAGTGCTACAATATAAGTACTAATATTGGAGGTGAAAATGTTTATTGTTTTAGGGATTATTGCGCTAGTACTAATCGTTGGAGTATTGATATATAACGGACTGATTCGGTCTAAGATTCGTGTAGATGAGGCTTGGAGCGACATTACCGTTCAGCTTAAAAGACGGGCTGATCTAATACCTAATTTGGTAAAGACGGTCAAAGGTTATGCAAAACACGAGAAAGGTGTATTTGAGCAAGTAACCAAAGCCAGAAGTGATGTTATGTCGGCTAAAGGTCCAGCGGATACTGCCGCTGCGGAAGGTGGCTTTCAGGAGGCTCTAAAGAGTTTGTTCGCTGTTGCCGAGGCGTATCCCGACCTAAAGGCTAACCAGAACTTCCAAGGGTTACAGGACGAACTGACTGACACAGAAGACAAGATCCAGGCATCACGACGTTTTTACAATGGATCTGTCCGTGATTTCAACACAAAGTTACAGGTTTTTCCAACTAGTATTCTTGGTGGAATGCTAGGCTTTAAGTCGAGAGAGTTTTTTGAAGTTGATGATAGCGAAAAAGCTAAAATTGACAAGCCTACTGATGTAAGTTTTGACGAAAAATAAGCGCGAATAACAATGTATTCAGAGATATCCGCCAACAAGCGAAAAACTGTTTTTATGATGTTCATGTTTATCATATTAGTGTCTGTGCTTGGCTGGATTTTTGGACAATTTTTTAATAACCAGTACCTGACTTATTATGTTCTAATCGGGGCTTTGGTCTATGTATTAATTAGTTATTTCAATAGTTCAAAGATGGCATTAGGGCTAAATAAAGCAAGGGAAATTTCAAAAAAAGATAACCCTCGGCTATTTAGGATTGTAGAGAATCTAGCGATTACAGATGGGTTGCCTACTCCAAAAATCTACGTGATAGATGATAAGGCCTTAAATGCTTTTGCTACTGGCCGTGATCCTGAGCACTCTTCGGTTGCGGTTACGACTGGCTTACTTGAGGTTCTTGACGATCAGGAGTTAGAAGGTGTAATGGCCCACGAGCTTGGCCATGTAAAAAACTATGACATTCGGGTGTCGATGATTGTTTTTGCGCTTGTGGCTGTGGTGGCGATAATTTCAGATATTATGATAAGGTCAGTTTGGTTTAGGGACACCGATGAAGACAATCAAGCTTTTTTCTTGATTGGAATACTCATTGCGGTACTGGCCCCGATTGCGGCGATGTTGATACAGCTCTCAATCTCTAGGAAACGGGAGTATTTAGCAGATGCAACTGGCGCATTAACTACTCGGTATCCCGAAGGCTTAGCGAGTGCGCTTGAGAAACTCAAGGCTGGTGGCACAACTCTTAGGGCACAGAATAAATCAACCGCACATCTATTCTTTGCTAACCCTCTAAAAAAAGGTGGATTATCGAATCTGTTTAGTACACATCCACCGATTGACGATAGAATTAAGAGGCTAAATGAAATGGGGGGCAGACAATAAAATGGCAACTAAAAACAAAAAAACAGTACGAAAACTTCATCAGCCGGGATACAAATCTTTTCGGTTGCAAAAGCGCATAAAAAGTAATCAGCCAAAATTACCTTCATCTTGGGATTTGTTAAAAAAAACCTTTAATACGCTAAAATCTAACAAAAAATTCTTTGGGATAATTACTTTCATAAACGCGATTTTTTCTTTTATTTTCATCCGAAGCGCTGGGGCCTCGGTAGATGTTGTTGGGTTAAAACAAACATATCAAACAATTCTAGGACAAGGTGGTGGACTGGCTAGTGATATTGCTCTGTTTGGTGTGCTAGTCGGTAGCAGTGGACCAGATGGAGATAGTCAGGGTATGTACCAAATTATTTTAGCCATAGTTTTTAGCTTAGCATTAATTTATGGGCTCAGACACATATATTCGGATAGCAAAGAAAAATTAAGTGCCAAGCGTTCGTTATACGAGGGTATGGCCCCAATTATTCCGTTTATTCTTGTCCTGATAGTTATCGGTCTACAGCTATTGCCATTAAGTATTGGTAGTAGCCTGTATTCTACGGTAGTAAATAATGGGTTGGCGGTCTCTACTCTAGAAAAAGCCCTATGGCTAATTATGCTTGTTCTACTATGCCTATTATCGTTGTATATGATTGCCTCGTCGATATTCGCACTTTACATCGTGACTCTGCCACGCATGACTCCAATAAAAGCTCTGCGATCTGCAAGAGACTTAGTAAGATACCGGAGATGGACCGTTATGAGAAAGATCATTGCTTTGCCAATATTTGTAATGCTAATATTTGGGCTAATTATTCTGCCAATGATAGCTTTATTGCCCCGTTTTGCTGAGATTGTGTTCTTTATATTAACTTTGTTAATCTTGCCTTTTGTTCACGCATATATTTATAGTTTGTATCGAAAGTTATTATGATAGCCGATGATCCTAAAGAGCGGATCGATAAGTTAGTCAGTCAGCTACAAGAGTATTCGTACGAATACTACGTGCTAGACAATCCAAGTATAGATGATGCAGTATACGATGGCTTGATTAATGAGCTGAAAACCCTTGAAAAACAACATCCAGAATTGGTGCGATCAGACAGTCCGACAAGCAGATTGCATAGCTCGCCTTTAGACAAATTTAGCAAAGTTGAACACTCTCGGCCGATGATATCTCTTAACGATGTTTTCTCTCGATCTGATGTTGAAGCCTGGATTAAAAGGATAGATAAATTACTGCCGGGTAAGCGACACGAGTTTTTTTGTGACAGCAAGAAAGACGGCTTGGCCTGTGCACTGATATATGTCGATGGCGTGTATAGACAAGCGATAACCAGAGGTGATACTAGGATTGGTGAAGATGTCACCGAGAACGTCCGCACAATAAAAAATGTACCAAAACGGCTACGACAAAGTACTGATAATCAGCAGTTTTTATCTGGCAGAACAGAAATTCGCGGCGAAATTGTTATGTATAAAAAAGATTTTGAAAAACTTAATAACATTAGAGAGACCGAAGGCTTGCCAATTTTTGCAAATCCTAGAAATTTGAGTGCCGGAACTATTAGGCAACTTGATCCTCAGCTTGTCGCTGAGAGGCCTTTGCAATTTCTTGGATATGATTTGATGAGGGATGAGGAAAATGAAGTAAAAACAAATATGTTTGCCTATCAAGCCATGACGTCTTTAGGAATCACACGCAGCCCAGAAGCTGAAGTATTTAGTGACATTGATGACGTTATGAACTACATCGATAAATGGGAAACAGAAAGACACAATCTACCTTACATTACGGATGGAATTGTCATAAAGGTTAACGATCGAAAGTTGTATAAAGAACTTGGTGTTGTGGGGAAAAATCCTCGGGGTGCAGTTGCCTACAAATATCCCGCTGAGCAGGCTACTACTGTCGTAAAGGATATTGTAATTAGTATAGGCAGGACGGGTGCGGCGACACCTGTGGCTGTTTTTAATCCGGTAGTTGTCGCTGGTTCTACGGTTAAGCACGCTAGTCTTCATAACGCCGATGAAATTTCCAGAAAAGACGTAAGAATTGGCGACACGGTGGTTATCTATAAGGCTGGCGATATTATTCCCCAAATTGAATCAGTGATTACGAAATTGCGACCCAAAAATGCTAAAAAAATAGATTTTGAAGCAGAATTAAAGCGTCAATATCCAGAACTAGATTTTGAAAGATCAAAAGGTGAGGTTGTATATCGTGCTAAAGGATTGAATGGTCCGATTATTCTAAAGCGAGGAGTAGCCCATTACGCCAGCAAAGGCGCATTAGATATCGACACGCTGGGGGAGAAAAATGTCGATGCGCTCGTTGACGCAGGCTTAGTTAGCGACATCGCAGACATTTATAGACTCAAACAAAGCGATCTAGAAAAACTAGATCGCTTTGCAGAGCTATCCGCCAAGAATCTAGTCTCGGCAGTTAATAACTCTAAAAAACCAAGTCTGGAGCGGTTTTTGTTTGGTTTAGGTATACGTCATGTTGGTCAACAGACAGCGATTGATTTATGTGAAGAGTTTGGATCACTACAAAAACTTCGCGAAGCGTCGATTGACAAGTTATTAGCCGTAGATAATATTGGCGAAATTGTGGCCGAATCAGTAGTAGCGTGGTTCGCTGATCCTGATAACAATAATTTGTTAAAAAAGCTTGAATCGCTTGAAGTTAAGCCACATTACTCTTCACGAAAAAAAGGCAAATTGGCAGGTAAAAGATTCGCTATCACGGGAACGCTTGAATCGACTAGCCGAGATTTGGCTGCCGAGAAGATACGGACACTAGGCGGTACATTTCAATCAAGTGTCGGTAAAGATACCGATTATTTAGTAGTCGGAAAAAATGTTGGTGCCAGTAAACTTCAGAAAGCTAGAGTTTATCAAGTTGAGACTCTGACAGAAAGTCAGTTAAATCGACTTCTGGTTGGCTAAGATTTGTACTTAATTAGGAAATGCTATCAAAGATGTTATGTATACAATTTGCTCATTTAAAAAGACGAGCATATAATTTTAAAGAATAAGAAATAAACAAAAAGGACTACCAATGAAAAATATATTGAAGCGAATTTTCAGCAAACGTAATCTAATGGTGTTATTCGTCGTAGTAGTAATTGGGCTATTTGCCTATATTTTAAACGATCTTAAAGCAATCCGTCGAGATTTGTATGCGGTGAGGGATGATTATTATAATTTGAATAACAAGCAAGAAGATCCTTCGAAATATGCACCGACATACACAATTGTTTCTCAGGAAGTTAAAAACATAGGTATTTATGATGACAAGGCTAACATCAACAACACTTCTTCCAGCGTTATATATAAGCCTGCAAAAGTTCGTGTGGTAAAAGTTGAAGCTAAAAATAATACAAAATCAGTGCAGACTGCCGATTCTGGGGGGCTAGGATATGCGGATAAAAACGGAGTAGTAGTGATGCCCGTTCAGGTTGATCCGAAGGACGATCTTAATGAGGTCCCGAATACCACATATGCTCAAATTATCCCTGGTGGATCAACGCAGTTTTATATTTATTTCTTAGATACAGGTAAGAATATAGAGAGTCTATATAGCAACGGATTTTACAGTGGCGGCATGGAGTAATCTGGTGGAGCATAAGGGATTCGAACCCTTGACCTCTTCCATGCCATGGAAGCGCGCTAGCCAACTGCGCCAATGCCCCT
>DAISWO010000011.1:0-8764 GCA_036826295.1 Candidatus Saccharimonadota bacterium
TCATACTTTTCTCAGTAGCAAGAAAAGTATGACAAAAGTGCCATGCCGACTGTTTGTTCTTGATAAGACTACCAGTCAAACACCACAACAGCCTGTGGAACTTGGTACTAAGTATGCCTTGGTGGCATATTTAGTACCTTCAAACAGTCCTCGGCTCTTTTGTTGTAGTGTTGACGTAGTCCTTCAGGAAAAACAGAGGCAGTCCTGTAAGGTAATACTCATTAATTATTTACCTAGATTCGTAACAAAAGCGGTATAGGTGTATTAATTCAGTTGATATTTTGGGTTTTGCATAGATTAGAATGATAAGATTGAATAGATGGACAAACCAACTAAACAAATTATTGATTACTACCATTCAAAAGAGTCATTACTAGGATATAAATTATTGCTTGGGGGGACAAAGCACTTCGGATTCTATCCTGTGAATGATATGCAGATTTCGATGAAGGTAGCGATGAATAATATGATTGATAAGCTAGCCAAAACTTTGGATTTAAGCAAAGATAGCATGGTGCTTGATGCTGGATGTGGCGAAGGTACCACGGCTATTCGACTTGCAGAAAAATATAATATTAAAGTAGAGGGCGTAGATCTACTTGATTTTAATATTAAACATGCGAATAAACGTTTATTTAGTAATGACATACGGAAGCGAGTAAATTTTTCAGTAGGTGATTATACAAAATTACCTTATCCTGATAATCATTTTGATGGAGTTTATACCCTGGAAACTTTAGTTCACGCCCCTGACTATAAATCAGCGCTTTTAGAATTTCGACGAGTATTGAAGCCTGGAGGTAAATTAGTCCTGTTTGAATATACTATGCCCGCTCAAGAAGATATGTTTGATGAAGAAAAACGAATGTTCACAGTGATGAATGAGGGCTCGGCTATGCACAGTCTGCCAAAATTTATACACGACACTTTTCCAGAAAAACTTCGTAAAGCGGGATATGAAAAAATAAAAGTCCAAGATATTACCGAACACGTACTTCCGATGTTCAAACGATTCTACCAACTAGCTATAATTCCATATCAACTCATTAAATTAGTGGGTAAAGAGAAGAGATTTGTGAATGCAACGGCAGCTGTAACGATCTGGAGATACAAAAGAGATTTTCGTTACAACATAATCACAGCTTTAAAACCAAAATAAAGTAATATTATTTCTGTCTTTCAGAGCTTGGAAACAAAGCGATAATTTACTCATCAATTTCTGGCCATTGGCCAGTAATTAGTAAGTATTACTCATAGAACTGCCTCTGTTTTTTCTGAAAGACTACGTCAACACTACAACTAGTTAGCCGAGGACTACCCCGAATAATTACTCTAAAAGAACTATTCGGGGTGCTTGCATTCCACAGGCTGTTGTGGTGTTTGACCGGTAGGCTTATCACGAATAAACAGTCGGCACGGCATCTTTGCATACTTTCTCTGCTGATGTAGAAAGTATGGCATTCAATCTAAGATGTAATCTAGTAACACAAGCTAAGATATGATATATTTACCCCTGTCGGTAACCATGTCGGTGTAGCTCAGTTGGTTAGAGCGCAGGACTCATAAGCCTGAGGTCGTTGGTTCAATTCCAACCACCGACACCATCCTTCGTCGCTCTACCTTTAGGCAGTGCTATGAAGGATTTTTGATTGATGAAGAATTCCAACCACCGACATCAAAATAAATTTTGCAAAAGCATAAGTTAGTTGTTACAATAGAATCTCAGTATGGCAATGACTCCAGCTGAAATATACACATCTCCGGAAGGAGATGTTTTTTTATTAGATCAGGTTCACGAGCCTAGCGAATATATGCAATACAGCACACTGCGTTATTTTGACCTATCGGCTTTAGACATTGTGCGTCAAGAAGTAGTTGTAGCCACTGAGACCTTAAACGGACAGAGAGATCTCAGTTACGATGCTGTTGGGACTTTGGTTTCAGGCCTCGAAGAAATTGTGGATACTATATCTGTTGCGCAAAAAGGCGCGGTAGAGATTGAGACTAAAAAACCATTCGCTTTAGGTCGAGGATTATGGAAACTGTATGAAGAATTTGGAGTAGACCGAGATCAAGAACAAACTGGGTTATTAAGATTGCCGACTGAACGAATTACTGACGTAAAATCAAGCACCGGAAAAGGCCGTATGTTAACCACTAATATAACTAGATATAATCCAGTTTTAGACCTGCGGATACAATTTGCTGAAGATTTGGCACAGGATAATGAGGGCGAATCCCCACACCTTAAACATCTTTTTCGGGAAGATAGACCAGGACAGTATTATAGAATTGGTTTTGGAAATTTGGCTAGACTCAGTTTATTAGAGACCTTAGATTCGATACGCTACAGGACTCGTCTGGATAAATGACGGCCAGCCAGGAGTTCCGCGAACCGCCACACGAAGGCGGTATTTTTTTGTCGACAGAAGAACACAAGCAAGTCGCCCATTTAGTCGCCCAATATCCCAGACTCCAGCACGAAGGGTCATTATTGAGAAAAACTTATCCATATCTCAATTTACAATTATGTTTGTACGCACTCAAGGAACAAACAATTCTGAGCAACAGAGGAGAATTGAATAATAGGTATAGGCCGTATTATGAATTTGGAAAAAAATGGATGGAGCACATGCGAGAGGCATCGCTAGTGCCAAGAGATTTGTCTACTGTCGTGAAAAGGGTGTCACAAACAATGCAAGAAAGACTGTTATGGGCCGGTAGCGAAGAAGAAATTCCTATGTTTTTTGATCTAGCAGGCAAAGAATATATCGCTTTGAATCACCCTACATTAAAAACTTCTTATCTGGTTACAGAGGATCATGATAGTAGGCAGATTGTTTGTTTTACGGACGCTCAATTGTCCTGGGAACATGATGGAAGTTCTAGGTATGCAAATATTGACGACCATATTACCTTTCTGGGGGCTTGTGTCTTATCTGTAGAAGTCTGATACCATATCTGTAATGAAAATCAGTGTAATACCAGGAAAATATATCGTAGCCGTGTCCGGTGGTGTGGATTCGGTAGTATTACTCGATTTGTTATCAAAAAACAAAAATCTAGATTTAGTTGTTGCGCACTTTGATCATGGGATACGTCAAGAGTCGGCAAATGACGCGGATTTTGTAACTAAGTTGGCGAAAAAATATGGTCTGAAGATTATCTTGGGGAAAGGTAAGCTTGGCAGTGATGTTAGCGAGGACGAAGCGAGAAAAGCTAGATATGATTTTTTGTTTGAGATCTTGATGGGTGAGGGAGCCAAGGCTATTATTACTGCTCATCATCAAGACGATGTGGTGGAAACGGTTATTTTTAATATCCTTCGCGGAACGGGACGAAAAGGCGTTACAGCTTTATCAAATCAAAAACAGGTTCTCCGCCCACTGCTAAACGTCACTAAGAAAGAAATCACTGAATACGCTAGAGACAATAAACTCACTTGGGTTGAGGATTCAACCAACCTAGACACAAAATATACACGCAACTGGATCAGGCATGTTCTGCTACCAAAGATGGGTGATGATAAAAAAGAGCAGATAGTACAGCTATACAAATCACATCAACCAATCAATGATGAGGTGGACGAGTTAATAACGGCAATAATGGGAGGCGAAAAAAGTCTGGAAAAATTAACACTACTAAACCTGCCTTATTCAATAAGTTGTGAAGTTGTGGCAAGTTGGCTGCGAAAGAATGGATTAGCAGAATTCGATAAAAAGACGATTGATCGAATTGTCCGTGGCGCTAGTACTTTACCCGTCGGTAAAACAATCGATATTTACGGCAAAACTCAGGTCAGGGTCGGCAAAAAGTTTTTGGGAATAATCAAAAGATAAACTCACACCTATAAATATCCTGGATTATAGGTATAATAATTGCTTGTATGGATAAAAAGATGAAACAGCGTCCAGGTGGGAATAGCTACAATAACAAGCGTGGCTTAAAAAATATTGGCTTTGTAATAATCGTAATTCTGATTGGATTAATAATCTATGCATCTCTAAACAAACCAAGTGAACTTACTTCTGTGCCTTTCAGCGGTGTTGTCACTAGGGCAAATAATGGTGAGATTCAAAAGATTGTAGTTACTGGCGACGAGCTAGTAATAACAAAAAAAGGCGACAGTGATCCAACCGAGGAATCGAGGAAAGAATCAGGATCTTCACTTAGTGAGCAAGGACTAGATACGTCAAAAGTTGAGCTAGAGATAAAGCCAGCAGATTCTAATGCAACATGGACCAATATCGGAGTATCCCTACTCCCTGTAATTATCATAACTGGCGTGTTGTTCTTTATGCTTAAGAGCGCGCAGGGACAGGGTAATCAGGCAATGAGTTTTGGTAAAAGCAAGGCGCGGTTGTACGGTAACGAAAAAGACAAAGTTACGTTTAAGAATATCGCCGGGACAGAAGAAGCCAAACAAGACCTAGAAGAAGTCGTAGATTTTTTAAAGCATCCTAAAAAGTTTATTGGACTCGGGGCACGAATCCCACAAGGTGTTTTATTAGTTGGCCCACCAGGTACGGGAAAAACAATGTTGGCTCGCGCGGTGGCCGGTGAGGCTGGGGTACCTTTCTTTAGTATTTCTGGATCAGAATTTGTGGAGATGTTTGTAGGAGTTGGCGCATCAAGGGTGCGTGATCTTTTTGCAAAGGCTAAGAAAAATGCACCATGTATTATCTTCATCGATGAGATTGATGCCGTTGGGCGCAAACGCGGTAGCGGCATGGGTGGTGGCCATGATGAGCGCGAACAAACCTTAAACCAAATTCTTGTAGAAATGGACGGTTTTGAACAAGGCCAGAATGTCATTGTTTTAGCAGCCACAAACAGAGCTGATGTCCTTGATCCAGCACTACTTCGACCGGGACGCTTTGATAGACGCGTAAAGATTGACCTTCCGGATCGTAAAGCCCGAAAAGCCATCCTAGAAGTCCATTTTGAGAAAAAACCACTAGACTCCCATGTTAATCTTGATGCGCTAGCTGCTAAAACTGCCGGATCATCAGGTGCAGACCTTGGCAACATAGTAAATGAAGCTGCGATTATCGCGGCTCGCGAAAATCGAAAAATTATCAAACAAGCCGATGTAACTGCGGCGTTTGAAAAAGTTGCTATTGGACCAGAGCGCAAGAGCAAGGTTATGAGCGACAAAGAAAAAGAATTATCTGCCTATCACGAAGGCGGGCACGCAGTAGTTGGGCACGTCTTACCAGATAGTGATCCGATCCACAAAGTGACGATTATCTCCCGTGGAAATACCGGTGGTGTTACGTGGTCAATCCCGCCTGAAGACAAGAGTTATCACAGTATTGTCGAATTCAAAGACGCTTTGGCTAGAATGTTGGGCGGTCGAATTGCAGAAGAATTGATATATGGCAAAGAACACGTTACGACCGGAGCTGGCTCTGACTTGCCTAGCGCCGCTGAGCTTGCCAGAGATATGATCATTAATCAGGGAATGGGTAGCGGACGACTGCGTAATCAAGTATTCCATGTCGATGAGGGCATTATGATGGACAAACTCATGCACGAACGTCAGTATTCTGAAGAGACTGCCAAGTTGATTGATGATGAAGTAGAAAAATTAATTACTGAAGCCGCTGATCGTGCTCGTGAAGTACTCAAAGCCAACAAAGCTGGACTAGAAAAACTAAAAGATATCTTACTTAAAAAAGAGACAGTCGAAGCCGAGGAAGTGCTAGAGATATTAAAAGGCAGTGTAATGCCAAAATCTGCTACATTGTATTGATTTAGCCGTTTCAAAAAACAGATATACACCCTATAATAAGCGTTAAATGAACCGCTTTTTGAAACGCGCCAGCAAGAGTATGTCTATAGGTGGTGCAGCCACACTCCTTATTTCTATTTCACTGCTCGGGCAAGTACTTGGTTTTTTGAAAGTAAAGCTTATTAATGCCAACTTTCCGGCTACTGGTTTGCAAAGTACCGATGCTTACTTTGCAGCCTTTAAAATACCTGACTTCTTTTTCATGACTATTGCAGCCGGTGCGCTTGGCGTAGCCTTTATCCCGTACCTGTCCGATAAATTAGAGAAAGGTGACAAAAAAGGCGCTTGGCAGATATCATCTAGCTTGTTGAACTTGCTTATGATCTTTATGTTTGTGGTTGGGTTATTAATTTTTGTATTTGCTGAACAATTGATCAGTACGCTAGTCGGTCCAAATCTGGAGCCAGAACAGCTGAGTAATGCAGTAACAATTATGCGTCTGGTAGCACTTAACCCATTAATGTTTACTATATCGGGTATATTGATGAGCGTTCAACAAACTATCGGGCGGTTCTTTTTCTATGCTGTGGCGCCACTTTTTTACAGCATTGCGATTATCGCCAGCATATTTTTGTTTAGAAATAATGTCGGGATTGTTGGATTGGGTGTAGGTGCGGTTGCTGGAGCAGTACTACAACTAGGTGTTGCACTGGCTGGTATGTGGGGAACCAAGTTTAGATATGAAACGATGATTAGATGGGAGAATGCCGCGTTTCGGGGAGTATTAAGGCAGTTACCGGCTAGATCAATCGATCAGGGTATCGACGCAATTAACTCAATCGCAGAGACAAATTTTGCCAACAGACTAGGTTCCGGAAATATCACATATTACGAAAACGCGTACGTTATTCATACGACGCCAATAATGCTAATTGGTACAGCTATCTCGACAGCGGCATATCCAAAACTAACTGAACGCTTGTCTATGGGTCGGCCAGATTTGTTCCGTAAAGATTTTATCGATGTGCTACGAGCCATGATTTGGATTCTGATGCCGGTTATTATTGTGTCGTTCTTTGCGCGGGGATATTTAGCGCGTATTATTTATGCCAAGCCCGATGATGCTAATCAAATTGCACTTATCTTAGGATTTTTGTGCGGGGCGATATTCTTTAGGACTATATATCAGATAATTTCTCGGTATTTTTACGCTAATAAAGATTCGGTAACTCCACTACTTGTTTCGGTATTTATAATTGCACTGAATATATTCTTGGCCTGGAAATTGTCTAACAGGAATTCTTACGGCGTAGCAGGTCTAGCCATAGCACAAAGCATTGCGGCTGCGGCCGAGGTATTCATTTTAGTCATATTAATGCTGATTAGGGACAAAAAGATTTTTACTCTGAACTTCTTGGGCGATTTAACCCGCATTATGTCAGTTTCAGGTTTCGCGGTTGTAGCAACGTATATTGCAATTTCGTTCTTGCCTCTTAACGCATCAGACATTGGTTTTATTACTCTTGGCACCAAGCTAGTTGCGATTAGCCTAGTAACTTTTGGCGTATACATTTTTATGTCATCTCTATTTAATATCGAAGAGTCAAAGGTTGTAACAAATCGGATAAAAAAGATTGTTTTCAAACCCGTCAAAATTGATTGGTAACAACCGTAAAGCCTTCTCTGTTATAATGGCATTCACATGAGACAAGAGCGAATCAGGAATTTTTGCATTATTGCACATATTGATCACGGCAAAAGCACGCTTGCCGATAGATTGCTTGAATTGACTGGGACAATCGAAAAACGGAATATGAAAGCTCAGCTACTAGATCGCATGGATCTAGAGCGCGAAAAGGGCATAACAATAAAGCTTCAACCGGTTCGAATGAAATTCGAGGACTGCGAGCTTAATCTTATTGATACCCCAGGGCACGTAGACTTTAGTTATGAAGTTTCTCGAAGCTTGCAGGCTTGCGAAGGCGCATTATTAGTTGTCGATGCTAGCCAAGGAATACAGGCACAGACACTTGCCAACGTATATTTGGCACTAGAGCAAGACTTAAAAATAATCCCTGTGTTAAATAAGATCGATTTGCCCGCAAGTGACGTCGAGCGGGTTAGTGCAGAAGTAATATCGCTGCTAGGGTGCAGCGAAGATGAAATCATCAAGATATCTGCAAAAACAGGTGAAGGAGTTGACCAAGTTCTAAAGAAAATTGTATCTGACGTTCCTCCACCAAATGGTCAAGAGGATAATGATACCAGAGCCCTAATATTCGACAGTTATTACGATGAGTACCGAGGGGTTATTCTGTACGTTCGAGTTGTGGACGGCAAGATTGAAAAAAATAACGAGATACGAATGGTGGCTGCTGAAGCTAACGGGATTGCGCTTGACGTCGGACATCTTAGCCCAGACATGTCGTCAGATAAATCAATAAATACAGGAGAGATTGGTTTTATTGTCACCAACTTAAAAAGTACTCAACAAGCAAAAGTTGGTGATACCGTCACGCTAAAGGACCATCCATCAATAGACCCCCTGCCAGGCTATAAAGAAGTTTTACCGTTTGTTTATGCGGGATTCTTCCCTACAAGCAACGAAGATTATAGTGATCTAAAAGATGCCATTGAGAAGCTAGCCCTGTCTGACTCGGCGCTAAGATATGAGCCAGAGAATTCGCCAGTTCTAGGTTTTGGCCTGAGGGTTGGTTTTTTGGGATTACTTCATATGGATATCGTCAAAGAGAGACTCGAGCGCGAATACGACCTAGAGCTAATCGTTACTAATCCATCGACGGACTACAAGGTAGTGCTTAGTAGTGGAGAAGAATTTGATATCAAATCAGCCTCCGAGCTCCCAGACGTATCCAGAATACTAGAGATAAAGGAGCCTTGGATAAAGGGTGAGATCGTCGTGCAAAATAGTTTTGTTGGGGGAGTAATCCAACTGATTTCTTCGAAAAGAGGACTACAAAAAAATATATCCTACGTTGACGAATTAGCTGTGGTTAACTTTGAAGCACC
>DAISWO010000012.1:0-8206 GCA_036826295.1 Candidatus Saccharimonadota bacterium
ACCACCAACTATTCCCCCTACGCCACTAACCAACAATATTACTTTTTTATCCATAACTAAACCTCAGTATACACCCAATAAAACCCTTCTCAAGTTAGTGAGGTTGCAAGAGCTAAGATACCCAGTCCAAAGGTGTTTAGCCCTTCTTAACGACGCATTACTGTTAGCAATTTTATACCCAAGAAAAGTCCACTACAAAGGAAATGAAAAAACCTCTTTTACTTACAGAGTTAAGAAAATGATAGCATCGACTGGGCTCAACATGTGGCCTTATACTTATAAAATAAGCTTGATCAATTCGGTGCTATTTATAAACTAGTTTTTAGTATATTCCAGCTTTCCCAGTATGGTGCACTTTTAACGTACTTACTTGGGTTAAGCTTTATATCTACCCCTAAAGCATCTGGATCAAACCAAGCGGCTGCTTCGACCTCAGAATCCTGGAGAACAATATCTTTTTCTAGGTCTAAGTCAGCATTCAAAAAGTATGGCATTATGAAATAATTACAGTGTATATTTGGAGAAATCTTTGGTAGTTCATGGAATGAAAAGCCCATCAGACCTAGCTCTTCTTCCGCCTCTTTGTATATATTAGATCGATACGTCTCTGTGGCCTCATTAGTACCGGCTACTGCCGGACTCCAACAGCCAGGATCAACTTTTTTATCAGATTTGCGTTGAGTTAAAAGTATTTCTCCTTTCAAGTTTTCAATCCACAAAACCGAAACCCGATAAATATCATTTTTCGTTATTTCGTCTCGTTCTTTCAAACCAATAACTTGATCGTGCTCATCAACAATAATTACTTTTGACATATAATTATTATAACAAGGTGACCCTTATAAATGGGCCACCTCGAGCAGGTTGGTTGATTTCCACGAAAAAATCCCACTGTTGTGGGATCCTATCGTGGTAGCAGCGACTGGAATTGAACCAGTGACCTCAGGCTTATGAGTCCTGCGCTCTAACCAACTGAGCTACGCTGCCGCGTCAGAATCGACGTTCAGTTTGCGCGACAACAAATCAAGTATGTTGTTGCTTCAACTTCTGGTCGCTTCTTCCTTTCAGTTTAAGAAAGCCGCTTACGCTTTGTTTCTTAAACTGGTTTGGAACAACGACTAGTAAGCTTAATGGGTGTACTGACAATATTTATAAACTTTTAGAAGCTCTTTTACCTAAAAGATCGCAAATTAATTGCTTAAAATGCGATCTTTATAGTAACAGATTTTCATCTGTTGCGCTAGTCGAACTAGCACATCCTATAGTTTCTACTAATCATTCAACCTTTAGGTTAAAACTTATTAGCAGACCTATATATTTTTACTGTAGGCGTATTGCACGTGGCAATATATGTAACAGTAATTTTTTTGGGCTCGGCCATGTGACTTCGCTCCTTTTGTTAATTGTTTTTGTTGTTTGTTAACAACTCTTAAATATTAGCATAAGCTTTATTATTTGTCAAGTATATTGTTCTGAACTAACTTCGCTTCTGTCATTCTCGCCTATCTGTCTTGTCAGTCAACCAGGCGAGACTTGACTGATAATTTAGTAATTGACTGGATCCCCGATCGAGTCGGGGATGACAACATGGGGTATTGGTAAAGTATCGGTGAGCATACTACTTACACTAGTCAGTTAGTTTTCTTTACCGAATCTTTTAAATGGTTTATTGAGCAATTTCATGCAGGCATAGAGTGTTATAGAAAGCCCTGCAATATAGAACCACTGGTTTAAGGCTAGTGGGTTAACTTCAAATAGTTTGGCAAGAGCGGGGATGTGCAGAACGGCTATCTGTAGAGCGATTGAAATAAATATAGAGATGGTTAATAAAGGGTTTGAGAGCCACTTAATCTCGTAATCGGTTCTGATATCAACCAGTCGGACCATTTCAAAAATTACCATTCCAGTAAAGACCACGGCAGCTGATGTGTATGGACTAGCGTTGTTATACAGAAGTAGCAGAGCGCCTGTCATCAAGATGCCGAAAACAAATATCTCTACCCAGGTTCTGAAGTTAATAATTGCCCGCTGATACTTTGCTGGCAGATTCTTCATTATATTTTTTGCGGCCGGATCGGACCCTAGTGCAATAGCCGGAAGGCCATCAGTAACTATGTTTATGAACAGAATTTGAGATGGTGAAAGCAGTAGTTTTTTAAAGAATATTATTCCGGCCAGAATCGTAAGAACCTCGGCAATATTTGCAGAAAGTAGAAAGTTTACAAACTTTCTGATGTTATCGTATATGCCCCGACCTTCTTCGATTGCAGCAATGATAGTTAAGAACTGATCATCCAAAAGAATCAAATCTGCCGCCTGTTTAGTTACGTCGGTGCCTGTGATACCCATAGCAATGCCTATATTGGCGGCTTTAATAGCTGGAGCATCATTGACACCATCTCCAGTCATAGCCACCTGGTGACCTAATTTTTTTAAAGCCTGGACTATTCTTATTTTATGCTCTGGATTAACTCTGGCATAAATACTGGTTTGTTCAACATGCGCTTCGAACTCCTCTTGAGAGAGTTCATCTAGCTCTACGCCAGAAATTGCATCGCCTTCAATGCCAAGCTGAGCGGCTATCGCCTTAGCGGTTTCAATATGATCACCTGTAATCATAATTACCCTCATACCGGCATCGTGCTGCACTCTCTTAATTACCTCGGCTACTTCAGCACGTGGAGGATCAATCATAGCCTGAAGTCCAACAAAAACTAAATCATTTTCTACAGCCTTGTTAGTAGCTGGAATAGTTTTAATATTTTTTGTAGCAAACGCTAAAACTCGAAGTGCTGATTTACCGTAATCTGCATTTTGAGCTAAAACCGCTTTTCTTCTTGTGTCGTTTAACGGTATTATTTTGCCGTCAATTAAAATACTCGAGCAGCGAGCCAGAACCTGATCAGGCGCACCTTTTACAGCAACAAGTTTTTCATTACCGTCCTGATGGATAGTCGACATCATTTTGCGCTCAGAATTGAACGGGAACTCTTTGAGCCGAGGCATCTGAGTTTGTAGATCGTTATAATCTAATGAAATTTTATGAGCACTAACCAATAAGCAGCCTTCGGTTGGGTCACCAATTATAACACCCTCTTTTAGATTTGAATTATTGGCCAAAACCCCAAGTGTCATCAATAAATTTATGCTATCGGTTGAAGGTATCTTCTTGCCTTCACTACTAAGCAGTTCGCCTTCAATTGAATAGCCTTCACCGGTAATATTATATTTTTTTGCATCTACCCAAAGATTAGTAACTGTCATTTCACCCTTTGTTAATGTGCCGGTTTTATCAGAACAAATTATATCGGTGCTACCTAGTGCCTCAACGGCCGAAAGCTTACGAACTAGTGCATTCTTTTTAGCCATACGTCGCGCACCCAGAGCTAAAGATATTCTAACTACAAAGGCTAATCCTTCAGGAATAGCCGCAACCGCCAGCGCCACAGCGGCAGTAAACGCAAACACTAGCTTTGAGGCCGTACCGCCAGTTAGTTCTTTATCAAATACCAAAACTACAAAAAATACGACCACGCAAAGTAACGAAACCACGATACCTAGTTTTTTGCCTAAATCATTTAACTTCCGCTGCATCGGAGTAAGTTCCGCTTCAATTCCTTCAACCATGGTGGCGATTTTTCCAATTTGGGTATCACTACCGATTGCAATCACCACACCTTCGCCGGTGCCACTGGCAACATATGTACCGCTGAAAATCATATTCTTCTGATCACCAAGTGCCGAATTATGTGGAATTATTTCAGTACTCTTGTCGGAAACTGTTGATTCACCAGTTAGGCTAGATTCGTTAATACTAAGTTGCTCCCCCTTTATAAGCCTGATGTCCGCGGGTATCTTCTGGCCTTCTTCTATTAAAATTATATCGCCCACTACTAGCTCTGATGAATCAATTTCAATAATCTTTCCAGATCTTCTTACCTTAGCCGTAAAAGAAAGTAAATTTCTAAGCGATGCTAATGTTTTTTCAGCACGATATTCATTTAAAAAGCCGACAATAGCTATTGCCACTACAATTATGTAAATTAAAAATGCCTCGGTACTGGCTCGTTTTTCTTGTATCAAGCTAAGAACCATGGAAACCGTGGCCGCCGCTATTAGTACCCCGATAAGTACGTCTTTAAACTGATTTTTAAATATAGTAAACGGCGAAATCCTGGCGCCTTCAGGCAGAATATTTGGACCGTCCTGCTTTAGCCTAGATTTTGCTTCTTGTTTGCTAAGCCCAAAAATGTCGCTTTTTAAGCTTTTAATAACCTGGTCGGAAGTAAGCTTATACCACTGTTTTTTATTGCTGTTCACTATAGTACTTATGTTACACTAAATATGACTAAAAACTAATATTGTACATCTATGAAGACTAACTTATATAAACTTTTGGGAATAATTTCGCCCCACTCAGCAAAAAAGGATTTTTCTGCCGAGGCGGAGGTTAAGTTTTAATGAACTCGGTAAATCTTACGCTTCTATTACTGACTTCTTTAGTTAGCGCACTCAACCCCTATTCGCTTGGCCTTTTCATTCTAGTTTTAACCTATCTACTAGGTAGTAAAAAAACACAATTTAGATATTCCCTAATTTTGATTTTTATAGTTGCCTACTTTAGCATCAACCTTGCCGTAAGTTGCTTTTGTGTCTATCTTGCAAACAATCTAGCTGTGGGCTCATACAACCTTCTTTCCTGGATCGTTGCAGTTTTTGCCACCGGATTTGGACTAGTTCAGTTAAAACAATATTTCTGGAGCAACCCCAAAGTTGGCATTATTTTTACTAGTAATTTCAACAAAAAAGCCAAAGCAATATTTAACCAGAAGAATAGATTGCTTGGGCTAATTTGGGCTGGGGCTATATCAGCAATAATTGCTCTACCATTTACAATAGTCGGTTTTACAACCATGGTGATTGCATTTAATCTTGAGTCTGAGCTATCATTACGTCAACTAACTCTAATATATAACCTGATTTATATTATTCCACTACTTGTTATTACGATGCACGTGGCCAATAAAACTAAAATAAGTACTGTAAAAAACTGGTTTGTATCTAATAAACAAATCATGCGCCTAAGCTACTCAGTATTGTGCATATCTTTGGCTTGGATATTAATTTTAAGCATAAAGGGTACAATAGACTTAGGGTAAACTAAATGAATAAAAGAATCATAAAAAAAGCCAAGCACACCGAACACTACCAACGTGAAAAGCTGCACTCTAGCATTAAGGCTAGCTGCCTTAGCAGCATGGATTTAATAGGTGCATCTGAACTCAGCGCAGAGATGGTTTGTAATCACGTTGAAAAATGGCTAGACCATAAAGAAGAGGTTACATCGGCAGACATAAGAAGAGTAGCTGGCGCCGGTCTATTCAAGTACAACCCTTCGGCGGCCTATGTTTATGTAAATATTGATGAAGTAGTTTAAGCAGAAAGGCCGATATGAGTAAAAATAAAAAATATGATTACGATTTGATAATAATTGGCAGTGGAGCCGGTGGTGGCGTTGCTGCACATCAGGCGAAAAAAGCTGGCCTAAGTGTTGCCATAATCGAAGCCGGCCGAGTCGGTGGCGATTGTCCAAATACTGCATGCGTTCCAACCAAGGCCCTGCTTGAAGCAGCTATGGTTTATGAAACTGCAAAAAATGGAGCTAGATTTGGAATAAGAGGCTCGGCCATTAGCTACAACTACCCTGGCGTAAAAGCGTGGAAGCAACTAGCTGTTGAACGAACTGGAGCCAATCTTGGCGAAAAAATGTACACGAATGAAGGTATTAATTTAATTCACGGCAGCGCTCACTTTTTAGATAAAAATACTATTACCGTCGGTCGAGCCCGTTTTAGTGCTAAATTCTTTTTGATAGCAACTGGTTCTAAAACTGTAGTCCCTCGTATTGATGGCTTGGACAAGTCTAAATACTTAACCTACGAAGACGCTGTAGATTTAAATCGCCCACCCAAAAGCTTGGTTATAATTGGCGGTGGCGCAGTCGGCTGTGAGTTTGCGCAGCTTTTTGCAATATTTGGTACAAAAGTTTATTTAATCGAAACCGGTAGTAGACTACTAAAAAAAGAAGATCGGGAAGCTGGAGAATTTCAAAAAGAAAGATTTGAATCAGAATACTCAGTTTCCGTGCATACAAGCACACGTGTAGAAAAGGTAGAAATATTTGGAGGTAAAAAAAGACTAATCGTAAAAAACATGAAATCTGGAAGTTTAGTCAGAATAACCGTTGATGAAATTTTAATAGCCACGGGTAAAAAAGCTACCCTAGATATCGGGCTTGAAAATGCCGGGGTCAAAACTAATGCCAACCTAATTGTGACTAATGGCTACATGCAAACAACTACCGAAAACATATTTGCTGCTGGAGACTGTGTCGGACCATACCAATTTACTCACATGGCAATATACCAGAGTAAGATTGCCATCAATAATATTTTGCAGCCACGCAGAAGAATAGCAGCCCAATACAAAGCCGTACCTCGCTGCATATTTACTAATCCAGAGATTGCATCAGTTGGCTTGACTGAAGCGGAGCTAAAAGCAAAACAAATCAGTATCAAAAAAGTCATTGTGCCTATAAACGTAATCGGACGAGCCAATACAGCCGATGAAAGTGATGGTTTTGTTAAAGTTATTGTCAGCTCTAAAACTGAGGTTATTCTTAGTGCGACCATAGCAAGCCCTAGCGCCGGTGAAATGATTCATGAGATTGCTCTTGCTATACAAAACAACCTAAAAGCTAGCCAAGTAGCAAGTACAATACATGCATTCCCTACCTGGTCTGATACCGTGCGTGTGGCCTGCGAAAGAGTGTCCAGCTAGCTTCTTTTAGCTGTCGGAATTTTTATCAACACTAAAGACATCAGCTATTAACTCGGGTTGCTTAATGTCTGACCTGCTCTGTCTCTGTAGTCTTTTGGTACCACGTGTAGTAACTTTTTGACCTAATTTTGTAGCTTTAATCATAAGTAGATCAAAAAACTGAGTCTTCGGAGCTGATTTGATTTTTGCCTGCTTTTTGATAGCTGGAATAATATCTTGTATTAACTTTTGTTGCTTCACGATTTGACCTCTACGGCTGGACGGAATCTGTCATCTTCGAAAGCACCATACATATCATTTACGTCAAAACGATACCGAGAATGTCGACAACCGACATAGATAATTTGACCTTTATCAGTTGCCTTTTTTGCTGGCTTTAGTAGCGAAGTCCAAGTAGAGGTATCTATCGGCTGAGAAAGCTGCAGTGTTAGCGCTGCGTATTCCTGCATACCAAGTGCTCTCGTATCAACTTCATCAATTAAATAAGCTTTGTTCGCAAAAAATTCTTTTTCCGTGCCCATATGTATGCCACTAGGCGCAGTATAGACAAGTAGAACTCTCCAGGTATTTAAGCCTCTAGGTATAGTAACCGCGGCGTCAACAACATCACTGCCAGCTAGTAGGCGCTGTTTCTGACGAAGTGCGGGTTTTACCGGTAGCCCTGTTTTTGCCAGCGGAGGAACAATTAGAACTTCCATTTTGTTTTGAAGTAGTAGATTTTGGTCAGACCAGTCTTTTTTTAACTTCAGAGCTTTTTCTAGCTTTTTAGAAAGCTTTGCATAATCAGGTAAAACAATACCGTACTTTGACCAGATGCCAAATAACTTATTATATAGCTCAAAGCTAGCCGAATCTTGCGGTTTTTGGTTTGGATCTTTAACTAGAATTGATGAACGTTTATTAAAAAGCTCTATTAGCTGCACCTGCAGTTGAGTGATTTCTTCGTCAATTTGTGATATATGCTTTAAGTCTTGCACTAGCATGTGGTGAATACTCCTATATACGGTGATTGTATCATACAATTCTATTTTAGTCAATAATAGTATACTGTAAACCAATCCAATCAGTTCTGGTAATAACTTTCTTTTGTTTATTTCATACTTTTAAGCTATAATACACTTACGCAGTCAGTACGTGTATGGATCGTTTGTTAATCTCGGTACCAAAGTTACGTTACATGGTCGAACTGCAAAAGTTATAAACAAAGGATACATACACATAATGGCATATCGATTATTCGTAGGTGGCCTACCATTCAGCACTACTAGTGAAGAACTTGAACAGATTTTTGCTGTTCATGGTACGGTCGCTTCAGCTCGTGTTATTACCGATCGTGAAACTCAACGTTCTAAGGGCTTCGGCTTCG
>DAISWO010000013.1:0-2014 GCA_036826295.1 Candidatus Saccharimonadota bacterium
CCGTCGTCGACAAGCACAGTCATTGTATATGTCCCAATTGGCACGTTTGCTCTGGTGGTAGATATATCTCCACTATCAGAATCAATTGCGAAATAACCCTCATCATTACCGTCAGTAATACTATATGTCAGATCGTCACCGTTAGCGTCTGATGCTCCGTAACTAGATCCCGCAACGACCACCTCGCCAGATGCCGTGTCTGGCGACACTATTGTTGTTTCCACCTCGTCATTAGACACACTCGGAGCGACCGGAGGGCAACCAGCATCATCATAAGTTAGAGTGATTGATGGGATTGATTCTGACGTACTTGCCTCAGATCCACTTGGAGCATTAGAAATTGCCGATTCAACTACTTCGACATTTGCAATCATATACATGTTATCTAGATTTCCAAAAGTTGTAGCATAAGACCCTCCCGGATGATTAAAAACATCGCCGATATTACTGTTGTCGCTTACAGATAGATATGGAGAAGAGGGCCCAGATAAATCGAAAAGAGCGTGAGACGAGTTATTATGAGAAGGATTCGGTATTGTACCTGTCATATCGACAATCGTAGAGACAGAAGGGCCAACAGTAATGGCAACCGGTGTATCGTCAGGACACGTAGTTTCGTCAGAACTAATCGCAAATGCTCCAGCTTCGTGAACCGTGTCGTCTGTCCCTCCAGCTAAGATCAATGCGTCAAGCCCGGGGTTAAAACTTAGGTTAGGTGCGTTGCGAAGTGCTACGGTTGTATCTGTTTGGGTTAAGCTCGAGGCCTCGCCACCTGCATCAATTATTGTCAATACTGGTCCTGTTGGCGTCCCCCAGCTTGCTGGTGGTGTCATGACTTCATTAACAACAGCAGCATGAATAATTACTGGGTTTATTAAATTAAATCCTACCAATAACGCCAAACTCAACAAACTTAATATTTTTTTATTCATTTTTCTCTTAAATCACCTCTTATTCGCTGTCAATTATACATTAAAAACGCTAATGGCAATAGTATCAAAAAATTGCTGATCGAAATATTGTCATGCATTAGTTTTGACAAAATAGTTGATCTATCTTCGCGATATCACTATCCGACATAGCGCGATTAATAAACACATCCCAGAAGAACACCTCACTGGCTTTACATTGTATAGTTACTGGCTATACTTTGTAAAGTCTTTTTTGTATAATACTGGTTATGAAATTATCGATAGAGAAAAAACCTGGTTGTATCCAGACGACATTAGACATTTTAGGCGATAAATGGACTGCCCTAATCTTGCGTGACGTATCAGACCAACCCAAAACTTTTAGCGAACTAGAAATATCACTGACTGGCATCAGTCCTCGTACCCTAAGCCAAAGGCTAAAACAACTTGAGACGGACGACGTATTAGAGCGCTGCAAATATTGTGCCCACCCACCACGGTATCGTTATCAGCTGACTAAAAAGGGTAGAGAGCTCCGTAAGATTCTAGAAAGCATGGCCGAATGGGGCGGCAAATACTGCTGAATTATTTTCGAGGTCGTTCCTTAATTTTATAATCAATAATCTTACTCGTATCATCAAAATGAAACTCAGCAGTCACGAACATGCCGCCGATTACTTTCGGTAACCATATTTTATCGTCATCCCACATATTATCGTACGGAAGGTTATCAACAGAGAATTTCTTTGGTGCCATCTCTTCAGTCTCGGTCGGCTCTCCGTCCCATCGGTCTGAAAAATAAACGACGACTTGCTGATCCCAACCTAGGGCTGACTTTTCGGGTGGGAATAAAAAGTCCAGTGTAGCAACGTGTTCAAGATCGTGAGGTGTGACTAAAACTTCCTCACTACATTCTCGTACCGCAGTTTCCTCGATGAGTTCATCCGGATCGGGTTTGCCACCAACTCCGTTCCATTTTCCTTCGCCGAACCCTCGTTTTTTCATTGCCAACCAAATATATTTATCGTCTCGTAAAAATAATAAACTAACTTGTCTCAACTTCTGGCTCATACCAACCATTGTACAGAACTATAGTTTCTCTA
>DAISWO010000013.1:2114-5851 GCA_036826295.1 Candidatus Saccharimonadota bacterium
TGTTTTTTATATAGCTCTATCTTCTGAGCTTTTGAATAATTTCCCCATGGTGATTCGCTGGACAGCGAATTGGCAAAAACAAACGGATCATGAAAGATCCCGCGACCGATCATAATCCCATCCAATTTATATTTGTCAGCCAACTTTAGACCATCGGCACGCGACATCACATCACCGTTGCCAATAATTTTAGTAGCAGGCGAGAGTCGATCGCGCAGTTCCCTAGCCTCCCCTATTTTATGCCAGTCAGCCGGCACCTTTGACATCTGCTTGCCTGTTCGGCCATGGACAGTCAGCGCGTCCAAATTGTGTGTCAACAAAAACTCTATCCAGCTCATATCAGTAGTTTTGTTGCCGATCCTCGTTTTTACACTTACCGGTATTTTACCCTCAGCTGCTTTTTGAGTAGCTTTAATAATCTCGCTGGCTAGAATTCGATTGTCCACTAACGCCACACAACAGCCATCCTTGACGACTGCTTTAACTGGACAACCCATATTGATATCAACACCATCGAAGCCCATCTTGATTAAATCTTTAGTGGTTTTGTAATAATTATCAGAATTTTTGCCCCAAACTTGGGCGATTATCGGCTTTTCTTTGGCGGTGTATCGCAATTTGTGCATCAGCTTTTCCCTACCTACGCTCTGCAAGCCATCAACATTCACGAATTCCGTAAAATATAAATCTGGTGGTGCACAATCTGCGATAACCTGACGAAAAACTGTATCCGTTACATCATCCATTGGTGCCAACACAAAAATCGGCTTTTTAAGATCATTCCAAATATTATTCGCCATTGGTTTGAAGGAACCCTTGCAGTCTACCTATACGATCTTCAAAAACGTTGATTCTTTCTCCCCACCACATGTCACCTAGATCTAGCATATTGCGCCAATACTCATAGTGCCGGTTATCTTCTTTGTCAAAAAATAATCTCCACTCGATAGTCTTTAGTGCGTTTTCAGCCTTAGCTTCAGTCCACTCTCTACCGATCCCAATTACAGAAAGCATACCGCCAAACACATTCTCTCTGACCCAGCCAACTTGCTCACGCATTCCCTCTTCACTTTTTCTACGGCGTCCAGGATTATCTGCATATTCTGAAACTTGTTCTATACGAACAATCTCTGGCATTAACCTACCAGATACATATCGAGACATTTGGTTCAAACCAGATTCAATAATATGATTTCCAGCTCTATGTGCCGCATCTATATCCTCTTGAGTTAATGGTTTTGGTGGTAATTCGTTACCTTCATCATCTAGACTTCGCGCACGCGCCACTCTTGTTCTGTTGCTGGCATACTTACTAGCATATTTAGGATCAAAAGAACGATGGATTAGCGTGTAGTCATCTGGGGTCATTCCAACACTGACTCTATCACCAGAATCTTGTTCGTATGACAGTCCAGAACCGTGATCTAATGGCACATTAACTAAACTCGACCGAAGCGACAAAGGGTCGGCGCGCTCTATCATACGAGCAGTTACGCCTTCATAATCGGCTCTATCTAACTCCCAAAAAGCTGGGTCAGTGACCCGCGCAAAGTTAACTTGCGATTCTCGCTCAGTTACCATCAATTCATTCCAGCCCGTCGTAAGGCTTCCTTAGCACCCACTACGCCCATTCGACCAACTTCTCTTGTGTGTTCGTCTAGCTTCCACTCAGGTACGGTCGGTTCACCCTGGGCCTCAACTTGAGGCTCTTTTTCATCATTTCGCAAATCTACTGGAAGACCCGCTATATCAGCTCTATAGTGTGGCATACCACCACGTGGAGTTGGCAAGGGAGCGTTTACACCCTCATGCGCGGGCTCAACATCACCTTCTGGTGTAGTGTAAAAGGCACCATCTTTAGATATTTCGTAATTCATAATATTATTGTATCATATTTTTATACATATTACAATGTCTTACCTATTCAAATTAAAATCGCTAAATCAGTCAAGCTCTATTCTGAATCGTTAAATATATAGGGATCAAGAGATTCTTTAAAGTCATTAAAATCAAATACTGTGTTATCGCCACAAGCTAATTTATCCAGAACTTTCGTACTAACTTGTTTTACTACCACCACATTGCATATTGGACATTTAAATTCTAGTTGTCCTTTTACCTCTAAACTTGCGGGCTCTTCAGGGAAATACAAAGTAAAACCATTATCAGGTAGTTCAAGCTCACCACAATCTAAATTACTACAGTCTGCTCGTATTGTATGCATGGATTTATTATATACCTTTTATGTTTATTTGTCAATCTATTCCCATCGAAAGACGCGGAAGGCAATAATGTAGATAATCAATGTCCATGCGCCAATAACGGCTAACTGTGGGCCTAACTCAATTATGGTTTTACCCTCTGTTAATATCATTCTCAGCCCATCGACAATCGGTGTGAGTGGAATGAATGCTGAGATATTCTGTAGCCACTGTGGCATCAAGAACACCGGAAAGAAAACTCCCGACAAAAACATCATCGGAAAGGTTACGAGATTGGCGATTGGCGCCGATTGATTACCATCTTTCGCCCAACCAGCGATGGCCATTCCGAATCCAAACAAACAAAAAGTACTGATAATTGTAAACAGAATAAACGACAGATAGTCACCTCTCATCTGAAAATCAAATATTGTGATAGCAACCACGAACAAGGCAGCTACAGATACAAGTCCAACAATAACCCTGTTAATACCAGTAGCTATGATTATGTTCCAAGGCCTTAACGGTGCGACCTCCATCCGGCGCAGGGAACCATTCTTTTTGTCGCCAGTAAAGCCCTCACTCATGCTAAAAATACCAAGTGACAACAGAGAGAAGCCAATAATCCCCGCAATTAAATAATCAAATCTAGATAAATTGGCCGTCTGCAATGATTTTGCTTCTAATTTTATCGGCGCCTCAGTCTTAACGATTGATGCATTAATACCATCTACGGTACCTTGCATAACAGTTTTCAGGGTAGCGTTAAGTTGCTCATCACTCTGGTCGTTATATGTAATGACTGTGCCAGTAGGTTGCTCCTGCGCATTCAGCTGGCCAAAATTAGCCGGCAACTCAATAATCGCATCCTTTTCACCGCGCTCAATCTCTAATTTGGCCGTCTCAAAATCAGTTGTCTCGGTTATTTTAAACACTTCACTATTTTTGGCTTGCTCGACAAATTGCTTGCTAAATGTCGTGTCAGAATTGTTAATCAGAGCAACGTTGAAACTAGGAGTATTCTCGCCCCCGAATATAAAGCCAAAGATTACCAAAAACATAATCGGAAAGACGAAGGTAAAAAATAGCGCTACTTTATCTCTGAAATAACGAATAGTGAAGAATTTTGCCAGAGATAGTGTGGTTTTTATATGCCTCATCATTCCCTTAGGTCCTTGCCAGTTAAATCAATAAAGACATCCTCTAGATCAGCTTGTTCAACTTTCTGAGCCTTTTTGAATCCGCGTTTGAGTAACTGTTGGACTAGATTAGCTGGGGAATCAAGCGCAATAATTTTGCCGTTGTCCATAATAGCAACACGATCACATAAACGTTCGGCTTCTTCCATGTAATGAGTGGTAATAATTACTGTAATATCACGTTTTTTTATTGATTCTACTAGTTCCCACAAATTACGGCGGGCCTGAGGATCAAGCCCTGTTGTTGGCTCGTCAAGGAACAATACCTTTGGTTTATTGACCAGTGCTGCAGCAATGCTAAACCGTTGACGTTGACCACCTGATAATTCTTTAACCT
>DAISWO010000014.1:0-5503 GCA_036826295.1 Candidatus Saccharimonadota bacterium
GAAAGCGTGTATGCTCGCAAGGGTATCGCGGGTTCGAATCCCGCTCTCTCCGCCAGACTAAAATGACACTTTTTACAGAGGACAAAGGCAAATAAAGAGGTAATAATGCCTCTTAAAGAACCTCGTTTTTGTCTTAAGTGATTAGACTTTAGTTAATCAAGGTCACACGAAGTCTAGCTCCAAATTTTTAAAAATGTCGCTCGAGCTAACCTTTAGACGCGTGGCTTTAATCTTGGACAACATTCATGTAGCTTGACAAGCGCTACCATATGATTTGATTGAGCCTAACTACCCATAGTTCTCCCTAAAGCTTATTTGAAGTCCGAAAAACTATTCGAGAATATGTAATGTAGTTCCACACCATTGTTACGCAAGTTGCACAAATTTTGCTAACCAGAAGAGCAAGATAACTTGAGGAATAGTTAGGTGACATAAGTCCCCTGATAATGATAAAAACAATGGGTTGTAACACCCACAGTCCAAATAGAGTCACGATAATGAATAACGCAATTTCTTGCTTGATATTACTATTATGCACTCTAAACACGACCTTCTTATTTAGTGTAAAACTTGCGACAAAAGCAATTGCCGTCGAGATTGTGTTTGCTGCAATAATCGGAAAACCGAAATATTTTAGTGTAAAAAGTAAACTAAAATCTATTAGAGTATTAATGACACCAACCGCACCAAAGCGAATCTTTTCGCTCCTAGTCTCAGTGGCCGCTTTGTTTATATTCGTCAACAAAATACAATGGTCTACCTTTCGTTTCATTAAATATTCGTCCAATATATTCGCCTATTACACCTAAACTTATAAGCTGAACACCACCCAGGAAAAGAATAACAGCCATCAAGGATGAATACCCGGAACCCGTAGAAACGCCGAACAACGGACGAATAAGCAGGTAGAATATATAAACAAAAGCTATGAGTGATATCAGAAACCCAAAAACCGAGGCGGTGCGTAGAGGTGCTGTAGTAAACGAGGTTACGCCATCAATTGCATGATTAATCAGTTTTAAGTAATTCCATTTTGTCTTACCTGCGAATCTCGAGTCACGATCAAACAAAACTTCTTTCTTCTTGTAGCCAATCCAACTAAACATTCCTTTCGTGTAGCGCTCTGATTCCCTAAATTGTTTCAGGGCATCGACACATTTCTTGTTAAGCAGTCGAAAATCGCCAGTATCAACCTGAATTGGTATGTTGGTTGAACTTTGTAATAACTTGTAAAATAATTTGGAAGTCACCTGTTTTATAAAAGATTCTCCAGCACGACTAGATCTGCGTGCATAAACATCATCATATCCTTCCTCCCAGAAGCCAATCATCTTTGGAATGAGTTCAGGAGGGTCTTGTAAATCGGCATCCATGATAATAGCGGCGTCACTTTTTACATGATCAAGACCTGCGATCATAGCTATTTCTTTACCAAAGTTCCTGGAAAGGCTTATGTAGGTTATACGAGAATCTTTTGCGGCAAGATCCTTTATGATTTCTAGAGTATTATCTTTACTCCCATCATTGATGAATAAGAACTCGAATTTGTAACTTTTTACATCATGAGATAGTTTGTCTAGGCGTTCATATAAAGCTCGAATTATTTCCTTTTCATTATAAGCTGGAATGAGTACACTAATCTTTTTCACTTGCGCATATTGTATCACAAGCATGTTTATCTAAACTCTCGCTTCAAGTCATATAGTTCGAAAAACATCTCTGCTATAATGGCCCCAATGAGACTAAAGAAGTATATATCGGTACTCACTATAGTGGCGCTATTCGCGCTGCCTATTCTATTTTTTGCAATTGTATATTTCCTTCAAGTGGTCAGTAGCGAGGATATTTTCCAAGGTGCAGGACGACCCGTTTCAATAATAAATGACGCCATAAATGCATTTCACTGGAGTGCTCGGTTGAGTGACATGTATGCATGGCTAGTCATTAATTTTTTTGATTACACATTCAAGTTTGGCATAGATACAATTTTTCGTTTGGTAGATGTCACTTTAGCTGCAGGTATATTTTACGTAATGGGCGTCATTGTATTAGATAGGCGTCCTCGGCTTGAAATTAGAGATGCTTTGCTTTTTGGTATATCATTCCTAGCTCTTTTCCTGTCCGACTACAGCAGATCGTTAATCACCAGCTTTTCACACATACATAATTATTTGTTGATAACATTACTCTCTTTGCTATTCTTGTTGCCGTTTGTGCGACAATTACGTGGCAAATATTTATCTCCTCGACCAATAACCAAATTTATGATGCTTGTAATCGGATTCCTCTTTGCTTTCTCGTCGAACGTGACACCCGCAACATTTATTATTACTGCCGGTTTAGTAAATTCTTACGATAGACTGGCTCAAAGGCGTACTTTCAACTTTAATAAAATACTCCATTCATGGCAGATATTTGCGGTGGCAGGTATGTTGGTTGCCATGTTTGTAGTGTACGTGATTGGACCAGGCTTTTCATCGTATACACATGGCTACAACAGCAGTTACGTTTCTATTAAAAGTCTTATTAGTACTCCTCTTGCGACTGGGGCAGCGCTAGTAGGTAATATGGCGCATAATTTTCAGTTAGCTGCCTCCGCACTTCTAATGATGTTATTAGTTGTACTTGTTGAGTATGTTATTGCTCGTAAGAAGCTCATCCCAAAGCATAAGGAACCGATTGCCGGAATCGGGTTTTCCGCAATAGCTTTACTGTTTTTTATAGTTCACATTCTAGCCGTTTCACAAATTGACGTGCCTGCTTCCAAAATGACACGCATACTGCTTCCTGCATACATATGTGTGATAGTCAGTGTGCTTTTTACTGTCAACCGTCTAGTCATACTTGCTGATATCAAGAAAAAGACCCTATTTCTTTTGGCAATACCTGTAATACTACTAACAAGTGTCATTACAGCAGATATTGGTGCAGTTATGGTGCAGCATCGACAACAGGCGAGCATAGTCCTAGAAAGGATTAAACATACGGAAGGCAAAGATGTCTGCGTAACGCAAGCGGATGAGCCAACCGCTAAATCACCTATTCTAAAATATTATCAAGCGAAGCTTTTTATCGACTGGTCAATGCCCGCAACAATATACAATAAGCAAGTGGATTGGTGTAAGTAGCCAATAGGCTAGCGTTGATGCTTCACCATCTGATTGTCTAATCCTGAAACGAGATGATGGACAGCTCTCACCAAGAGAGGAGTTGGTGGAGAGTAAGCAAGTCGGACCTGTAGTCCCAGCTAATGCTAAGCCCCTTTCTTGATTTGTAATATAGCAATGTATCAACTTTTACTTTCACTTCTTTATAGCCGCTGAAGGCGTCAGCTGTTATAAGCATCGGGGTCATTGTTTCACCATCTAATATTGCGCAAGCAAAGTTATAATTGAGTAGGTGGAATCAAGCAGGCTAGTAGATGTATGTGTTACGTCTACAAACGAGCCCGCAGCTCTTTAACTACGGCTTCTGGGTCAAGAATATTTTTTAGTTCATGTCTACTTTTGTCTGAATATGAATCTACGGTGATTACAATATCTCCATATCCAAAGTGATTACCAAAGAATGAACTAGTAAGCTCGATCCGCGGTGCGTGCTTGGGTGTAATGATTTCTTGCGCTTTTCTTCCTGACACACCTGAATTTTCAATGATTAAAGAATTGGCTTCAATATAATAATGTCGCCTGGTGTTATTTACCCAGGTCGCCATCACCGCAAGCACAGCTATTACTAGCGCAGAAATACGGATTATCAGTGAAAGAGAGCTTGTGTCGGCTGGAATTAGACTATCAACTGCACGAACAATCTGACTTGCAGTAATAAATAAAAAAAACGCAACCAACCCAACTGTTGCAGTTTGGATTTCAGCCGGTATGTAACTTTTTGGTATTTCGTAGCGTTCACTCATGGCTATTATTGTAGCATCTAACCTTATTTAGTCCGTACTAGCTTTTTTCAATTTCATTCTGACCGTCACGGCGTGCAATTATTGCACTACCAGCAACAAGCATCACTGCACCGAGCAATCCATTTATGAGATCCCCGCGGATGATATCTAGCCTAACTAAAATAGTGATTGCACCGATGGCAACTAATCCGTATCCAACATTTGTCTTGTACTTAGAATTTTCTTGTAAGGTTGTTATACCGCTAAAAACTAGCACAATAGGAATTACCCAACCATACACCGAACTGCTTTCGAATAAATCTACTAATGTTCCGAGCAGGAGTAGCCCAAGTACTATAAATACGCCGCCTGATACTAATGTTGTTATTCTTTTACGGTCCATGTGTTCTCCTTCTCTTATTTCTCAACTGTCTGTTGGATTGTCTGTGCGTACTTGGCATAGGCACGGACGGTAGTTACGATCAAAATCATCAAGGTTGGTCCAATAATGATTCCTAAAAATCCAAATAAACCAATGCCGGCAAAAACAGAGACAAGCATCAATGCAGGATCAAGCCGGGCACTTTTAGGCACTAAAATTGGTCGAAGAATGTTGTCGACATTAGTGTTAATCAACAAGTGTTCGGCAATTACTATAACTCCGCCCCAGAAGTTACCGAACAATATCATAGCAACCCCAAAAGGGAGGGCTAGTATTCCGGCTCCGAGTGGAATCACTGAAAGTAGTGTAAAGACGGTGAATATTACAAAAAATAAATCACCAAAACCAACAATCGCGAATGTAATTGCTCCAAGTACACCTTGCACAGCAGCAATCGCGAATTGACCCTGTACAGTGCCACGAACCATTGCACCAACTTGCTTTAGGTATAGATTAGAGAGCTCTTTACCGAGTGGATTAATATCTCGAAATAGCTGTAGCAATGAAGGGCCGTTCTTGAGTAAAGAGATAAAAACAAATAAGAAGATTATGAATGAACTAAATGCACCAACAAAAGAACCAAACATACCGGTCAAACTACTTAGCAAACTACTCCCAAGCGTTAAAATAATATTCTTCAACGAATCGGTAATGGATTGCGCGGTTAGTGGCGTTACTTCAAAAGGAAGTGCACCAAGAAGGTTGTTGACACTGTTTATAAGCTCTTTAAATAAATCGCTTGTATCAAGGTTAGAAAAGAAAGGCGCTATTGTATTGGCGATGCTCCCGAGCTGTAAACCTGCCAGTAAAAGTGTGATACCAAGGGGTATGAGAATACAAAGAAAACTAATAACTAATGTAAGTGCGGCCGCAGACCCCCGGTTCATTTTTTGGCAGAGTCGTGTATAAACTGGATAGAATAAGTACGCGAGTGTACCGGCAATGACAAACATAGAAAAATAGCCACGTAAGAACCAGAGAGCAAAAATAATTGCGCCAACTGTGGTGATTGCCAAGGCCTGCCTTTGCGAAATAATCCCTTGCTCTTTGTGTTTCATGCGCTAATGATAGCACGTGAAATCGCCATCCGCTACTGGTGGTGGTACTTTTCGCCGGCCAGTATTGTATGAGCTCGGTAAAGTTGTTCCGCTAGAATCAATCGGACTAGTTGA
>DAISWO010000015.1:0-1110 GCA_036826295.1 Candidatus Saccharimonadota bacterium
CATAAGCGTTAATATGTAAAATAAGTTTTATATATATTTAAGAAAGGGTATCAATGGCAACAAAAAAATCTTCCGCTAACAATAGGGGTAATCTTGTTTTTAATTCCGTATTCGCCGTTCAAAGAATTGCATTACTTTCGAGTGTTGGGGCTGCAGTACTTTACTGGGCGCATCTTGTTTCCGTAGCTACAAACTTCGCTCTTCTATCTGGACAAGGTAACGAGTTAAAAAACCCGGATGAAGCCAATATAATGGTAGACTCATTACTAAACAACTCGATACGACTAACGGTAACTTTTTCAGTCATTGCTTTAGTGCTTACATTAGCTTTACCGAGACTTAGGCAAAAAAATAACAGCACTACAAAGACCGTAATCAGTGGTCTAGTGATCGCTCTCTTTTGCATATTCGTAACCGTTTTCGGACAGGTTCTATACAGGTCGTTTTTAGCCAACGTCAGCATGTAACAAGTTCAGTTAGCTTAGCTCGCGATAAAATGGACCTCTAGTCTGAGGGAACGCGACCACAAAATTGACTCACAGTTTTTTAAAGAGTTATTTATTGTCAAAGTTTCCCAAGACGGCTATGCTTATGTAAAGGAGAATTTTCAAATGAAAACCACAAAAAAGAATTCTAAAAAGTCTAACAGCACTCTAATATTTGTCTTGGCTCTATTGATTGGGTTATTTTTAGGTGCGTTGCTAACAATGTTAATCAATTCTGGCCAAAAAGACGTCAGAGTCTGGTCGGTCGATGAAACAGTAAAGATCCCAAGTGATCTGAAAAACTTCCTGTTAAAAAATGGAAAAGATGACTGTCTTGGGTATCAAGGTGAAGGAAGTCCTGAGGGCGTGGCGCTGTTTGCCGTTCAAACAGTTGAGGGCAATTACGCGAGGATGAAATATGGTTGCTCAGACGATTTGTCATCATCAATAGTTGCGATTAAACGCGCTGAGAAATGGATGCTGATTGAACCTGTCGAGTACAGCAACGGAAACGAAAACCCTTTTTGCACTGCTCTTGAAAAATATAACATCAGTAAAAATGTCGAACCGGAGTGCCTAGATACTGAGGGCAGTATTCAGCAAAATTCCGTAGAATAACTACTTT
>DAISWO010000015.1:1210-4100 GCA_036826295.1 Candidatus Saccharimonadota bacterium
TAATATCTTACCAGTACTAATATACATAAATATACTTGACATGTTGTAGTTTATTTGTTATTATATGGTTACTTGTGAGCGTATTTTTAATGTGCGGCTGTTCCTCAGTGAAAGCCGAGCACACCAAAAATTGCCACCCCCTCCCCAAACAAACACACCAATTAAATAACCGTCATAAGAAAGGATACTTTTTATGGAAAAAAATAACTCAATTTCAGAATTAGGTTCAGCCATGGACAGATCAACACCATTACTAACCAGAGCTTCATCGTTAGCTGCGATAGCTAAAACTGATGAGCTCACAAAAACAGAGCGAGATCTAATTAATTTAGACCTAAGCGTTGAAGCCGAGATCGAGGCCAGACACGCGAGATTAACCCAACGCATATTTCAAGATGCGATGCGTGGCTGGACAACCTCGCACTGCACATTCAGGGATGAACCTGTGGCGCGGGATGTAAACTTCGACAGGTCAATCTTGCATCAAATCAACACCGAACTGTCAGCAAGACTAGTCGGCGAGGGGTTTGATGTAGCTTGCAAACCTGAGGCAAATACAGTTTTGACTGACCCGCCAGGTCCAGAATATGAGTACTGGAATGAAGTTGGCTATTTAGAATCGAGCTTCAAAGTAAGCTGGTAACGAGCTATATTGATGTTGCTATTCATTCAATCTTTTGACTAAATTTTTAGTTTGGTAAGCATAGCATTATACTTCTACTAATGCCCTATCACGGAAAATCCCTGCCACACTTAAAACCAACCCACGAAATTGTACTAACTAGAATGCTATTCACGCTAGGGCTAGCCGCAACAACTGTTGGTGTACCGCTATATCTAGTACAGCTAGGGATGCAAGACTCCTCAATTGGGATATTTGTAGGTACGATATCACTGATAATCGCAGTAATATCCCTGTTGTTGCCTCCTATCTTTGAAAAGTTTAATCAACTAAGATTAAATATCTTGAGCTCGATATTAACTGGTTTGTCATTTATTCTATTCAGTTATTCAAACAGCCCAACCTTAGCATTATTCTTTATCTTTGCCTCAAACCTAAGTATCACCATTAACTTATATTCATTGAGTATTTTGTTTAAAGATTCTACTAGGACTAAACGTGAGTTTGCCCGCGACAGCGGTATGATGGGCTCACTAATTAACTTAAGTTGGTTCATCGGTCCACTTCTAGGCGGCCTAATGCTAAATTATGCCGGTGTACATGGGCTTTTTATTCTTGCTGGGGCTTTGTGCGTTCTTAGTGGGATATTCGTTGTTATTTTGCCTTTTAAAACCGCGATTAAGAGACGAGAAATAATCGACGATAATCTTGCCGAAAACCTCAAGTTCTATCTTAGCAAACCGATGCTTAGAGTCGCCTACTTCCAAAGAATGGGTATTACCTTGTGGTGGGGATTCATTTGGACATTCATCCCTATTTTTATGATCAGGAATAATTATAGTGCGGCTAGTGTCGGCTTGTTCATCGGCATATCACAACTTCCACTGTTCTTATTTGAATTTAAAACTGTAGATATATTGTCTAGAGTAAGCTACAGGACTGTTTTTATACTAAGTTACCTCTTTTTGGGTTTTGTTTGTTTAATAGCATTCGCCAGCCCGATATTTAGTATTTCACTTTTTGCATTGTTCTTGGGCTCATTTGCGCTTAGTTTTCTCGAGCCAATCATAGACCTATTCTTTTTTGATCAAGTATCAAAGTTAGAAGAAGAAAAGACCTACCCAATCTATGGAACGTCTAGCTTGATTGGGAGTACGGTAGCAAAGATTGGCGTTGGAGTGGGGCTGGTAATATTAGCCGACCACGTAGCCTTTATAATAATTGCTGTTCTAATGTTTTTAATCGCCATCAATGCTACAAAGATCAATAGTGAAACAATCAACTATTGATTGACTGTAAAGAGTATAATAGAGGTATAAACTAATCGAGGAGGTTCTATCATGGCCAAAAATAACAGCGAAGTAAGTGGTTGGATGGGTTGGATTGGCTTTGCCAGTCTGATGATGATGCTGGCGGGAGTATTCCATATAATAACAGGCTTTGTAGCGTTATTTCAGCAGGATGTATATCTTGCTACGCCAAGCAGTCTATGGGTGTTTGATTACAGCCAATGGGGTTGGATTCACATCCTTGGTGGCTTTTTAGCACTAGTGGCTGCTGGATCGCTAATGCAAGGCAAGCTATTTGGGCGGACACTTGTGATTTTAGTCGCAATGTCTAGTGCCGTTGCAAACATGGCCTTCGTTCCAGTCTACCCAGTATGGTCACTATTGATCATAACAATTGACGTACTAGTCATCTGGGCTGTAGCTGTTCACGGCGGTGAGCTAAAAGAGCAATAAAAATAGTCTAACCACCATTCAAATCCAAATTCACCTCTTAGAAATAAGAGGTGAATTTTATTAAGTAGTTATTTTCTGTAATGACACAAAAGAATAACGAGCCCTGTATTTATTAAGGCTCGTTATTTAATTCAACTTAGCTTTTTTGTAAAATCAGGGAGTATTATTGGGGACTTTCTCAATGAATCGACTGTTTGCTATATTCCAATGATCACTTAGATAATTATCATCCCTAATACTATCTCCCAGTGTATTGAAGTAGTCATCGTTGAAACAATCTAGCATTACCGCTCGAAGATTTGTTACAGTTGTTTCGCAAGCATCCGTCTCCTCATGTTCTACTGGGCCATAGTAGCCTAGCAAGTCATCGTACTGTGTAACGTTATATACAAATTTTAATTTTTCAGCTCCTTCGCCTAAGAATGATCCGTCAATTTTTAAGGCATGTGGAGCACTTTTTTGTGGACCACCAAGCGCATGCACTAATTGAGACGCTAGGTTTTGTACATACATATCCATATTCTTT
>DAISWO010000016.1:0-2358 GCA_036826295.1 Candidatus Saccharimonadota bacterium
TTATTAGTTACACCGCTCTTATTGAACATCTCGTCAATATATGATTTAAGCCCCTTATTAAGATCTTCCGCGGACGGAAAAAATCCTTCGTTTATTAGCTCCTTCTGGAGCTTTTTATCAACGAGCCGATGATTAACACCATCAGTCTCGAAGACATATTTATAGAGACCAGACGGTGCCAATTGAGCAACGCCCATTATTACCTTTTTAGACTGATCGAGTGATGGCTCCTGCGGCAACTGTCCTTTTCGCACATTCGTAGTATTGCTCGCACTACTTAATCCCGTGCTGCTAATTGTCGTAGTGTTATCAGTCGTCACGCTTTGTTGGTTTTTGTCAGCCGAAAATTTACCAGTTGAGGCAAAATAGATGACTATACCAAGGATTGCGAATAACAAAATAACAAGGATCCAAGTGACGTTGAAGCCACCGGTTTTCCGATCATAATCAGATACGTATTTACTCATGAAAAATCCTCCGTTTTTTAGTATGCATAGCTTTTTGCCATGACTGAATATATTGCCACATTATATTATATAAGTCAAGTTCTGTACTCCTGACATCAAACCACTAACGCAAAACCCTAGAAAGGTTTAAAGTTTAAGTATGAATAACTACAAACGCTTGAATTTCGCTGACAGAGAGGAAATATCCAGATGATTAGCTGCTGGGTGGACTTTCAGCCATATTGCTCACAATCTTGATCGGCCCGTGTCCACGGTTAGTCGTGAGGTAAAAGGTAATTGCAAGTACAAAAGAACTTACAGAGCAGCACTAGCCCAAAAGAAAGCAGAGGGTACGAGAAGACAATCGAAACAGGTCAAAAAGATGGATAGTAATCCAAAACTCTTGGAATATGTGTTAAAGAAGCTAGTGAAAAAGAAATGGTCACCAAAAACCATTGCTGAAAGACTTAAATCCAGTTACCCTGAAGATATGACTATGCACATATCCCATGAATCCATATATACATATATTTACTGTCTAGCCAGAGGATCTTTCCGAAAAGAATTAATTAAGTCCCTAAGGCACGAAAGAACACTGAGGCATAACAGGAAACTGCCCCATGCAAGGCGCGGAGCCATACAGGACGCTATTTCCATACATGAAAGGCCAAAAGAGACTGAAAGCCGGACAATACCAGGACACTGGGAGGGAGATCTTATGATGGGCAGCAAGGTGAGTAATTCTTCCTTAGAAACATTGGTTGAAAGAACTACTAGGTACACACTGCTAGTACCACTAAAAAGTCACGACGCAGAAATAGTTCGCATTGAGTTTGCCAAGGCAATCAAAAACATTCCTCGGGGGTTAAAAAGAAGTTTGACTTACGACAGAGGCAGTGAGATGGCACAGCACAAACTATTTACTAAAGATACTAAAGTACAGGTTTACTTCTGTGATCCTCACTCACCTTGGCAAAGAGGGACTAATGAAAATACCAACGGGTTACTTCGGCAGTTCTTCCCTAAGGGAATTGACTTCAACAAGGTCACAAAAAAAGAGATCATGCATGTGCAGGATCTCATTAATGACAGGCCTAGGAAAGTACTAGCTTATGCCAAGCCTGACGAGGTATTTTTACCGCTACTCAATAGTTAATATTTTGCGTTAGAGGGTTGAATCCAGCATTAATGAGTTTTTATTTATAATTCATATTCAGAACTTATAATATTTTTGTAGAATAATAAATAACGAAAGGAAATAATATGTTTTTAGAAGAAAACGATGATGCTAAAAAAGGTAGTGACTCAAATGGGGACTCTAATGGGAATGGTTCTTCCGGTGATTCTAATTCCGGGGGTTCGAATTCCTAAGTATAATATGTGCTTTTAGATATTGTAACCACTCTTTTTTAGAAAATCTCTCACGACTGTTTCGACGTCGTGGGAGTTTTTTGTCTCGTATAATTGAGCGCGAATATCTGCAGCACCGTCGAAGCCAGCGACATACGCTTTAAAGTGACGCTTCATAATATCGAAAGCTTTTGTGCCGGAAAAGTATTGTTCGTAAAGCTTAGTGTGCTCTAATAAAACAGTAAGCCGTTCTTCTAAAGATGGGGGAGTTAAAAGTTTGGTAGAATGTGCATTGGCAAATAACCATGGATTGCCAAAGATGGCGCGGCCAAGCATTACTCCGTCGCATCCTGTTTCATCTACCATTTTCTTCGCTTCCTCTATATTAGAATATCACCGTTTCCAATAATTAGCGGGCGAGTTTGTGGTGTTGTGTTTTCATTGATAAATTTCACAATTTCTGGCAGGGCTTCCCAATGAGCTGGCACCTTAGACATCTCTTTTCTTGTACGCAGATGAATTGCGATAGTAGCCGGCTCAGCTTTTAGCAGCGAGCCTATCC